>DATGGU010000209.1:0-79466 GCA_035308365.1 Streptosporangiaceae bacterium | reverse complement strand
TCCCGCTCTGGGACACAGACGGACAGCATGGAATTACATAAGGACACCCACCGCGTGGCCATCCCGCCGACCCATCCTGATAGCCGGCCCGCTCCTGCACCGCAACGTTGACGCAATCCCCTTCGCCACCATCTGCCGAACTACAGCACAAGCCTCACGACCCTCCAGAGAATCGAGATCATGAATACCGAATACCCGGATCTGTATGGGGACGCGCCGCCCCATCGGGTACAGGTAACAGCAGCCGAGGTAGTGGCCGCTGGAGTCGTACACGGCGTAGGTGAACGAGCCGCCGTCGCGAAACTTGCATTCGTGCCAGACCTCATCGATGTAGTTGAATTCCACGCTGACCGGCTCGGCCGGCCAGTTGCCGCCCCGGGTCCGCCGGATGAGCTCGATGCTGGCGTTGATGCCTTGCACGTCGGCGTCGTTGTCGGCGCGGCTGATCGCCCGGGCGCGGATGTCGTCGTATGCCAGCTCGGCGGGGGCCTTCCACCCGGCGGGCAGGTCCAATTGTTTGACCAGGCCGTGATAGTTCAACATCTTCTCCTTGTTGTCAGCGGGCCGGGGTCGTTGATGGAACGGGCCGGGCCCGGAGGTCTGGTTCGGCGCGGGCATCCGCTAGCCGGCGGCGGTACCGGTGGCCGCGCGCATCCCGGCCCCGGTGCCGTGCCAGGCGTGGACCCGCGGGCAGCCGCCAGATGATGCCGGTGAGCTTTTCGAGCCTGCCAGGAATCGATCCTGACGGTAAGATCCAGTTCGACGGGCAAAAGCAGGACCAATTCCGGTGTCCTCGTCGTGCCCGGCCCCGGTGCGCAGATCCCGCTGCACCGGCGGATCCAGACCTCGGTCCGCGGCGGGCGCCTGCCGCGCGGCTCATCGCTGCCACCCTCGCGGGTGCTGACCGCCGGCCTCGGCGTCTCCTGCGGCGTGGTTGCCGGGGCCTACCAGCAGCTGTGCCGATTCGGGTCGTTACGAAGGCGGGAAAGGGGATCGCCATGACACCTGCCCGGCAGATCCTGTTCATCCAGGGCGGCGGCGCGGGCGCGCACGACGAGTGGGACGCCAAGCTGGCCGAGAGCCTGCGGCGAGAGCTCGGGGGCGGGCACGAGGTGCGCTACCCGCGCATGCCCGATGAGGGCGACCCGGGTTATGCCCGGTGGAGCGCGGCGATCCGGCGCGAGCTGGCGGACTTGGACGACGGCGCGGTCGTGGCCGGCCATTCGGCCGGCGCGGCAATCCTCATCAATGCGCTCGCTGAGCAGCCGCCGCAGCGAGGGCTCGGGGCGATCGTGCTGATCGCCGCTCCGTTCGTCGGCGAGGGCGGCTGGCCCAGCGACGAGTTCGAGCTGACGGGCGAGCTCGGCGCGAGGCTGCCATCAGGTGTTCCTGTGTATGTGTTCCACGGGCTTCAGGACGAGACCGTGCCGCCTTCACATGCCGGCCTGTATGCCCGGGCGATTCCGCAGGCGCAGGTGCACCGGCTGCCCGGGCGGGATCATCAGCTGAACAACGACCTGAGCGAAGTGGCTGAGGCGATTCGTCTCAGCGGGCCAGGACCCGGCACCCATACGCAGAGCCGACACCACTTTCATTCCAGCGGCTGAGCGGGCGAGCCCGCTCAGGCGGCACGGTCGTGCGTGAGCGCGCCCAGCGGTATCCGCGGATGGCCGCGCAGATCGCGGAAGAAGAGGACGTGTGGTGAGCGGACATGGCACACCTTGCTGGACCGCGTGCCTTGTCACTGGGCTTACTTGGCGGATGTCAGACCGGCTAGGGCAGCGTCGATGGCGTCGAGGCGGGCGTTGAGCAGCGTCATGTCAGTTTTGGTGGCGCTTTGCTCTCCGGGCTTGAGCGTGAGGACCAGTTGCCCGGCCGGCTCCATACGCCCGGTGCCGATCTCGCTGATATCGTCGCCGTTTTGCATCCGCACGGCGTGGTCTACCTCCTCGGGCCGCAGCGAAAGGCGCCGCAGGGCCCGCGGGATGAACCGGCCGTCTTCAATGATGGTCGTGGGCGTGCCCTCCAGCACGCGTGTGGCGCGAGCGCTGCTGGCCAGCCAGCGGTTGACCGCCGCGTTGACGCCCACGAGAGTGGCCGCGCCGATGACGCCTCCCAGAACGCTGGTGTCGTTGCCGATGATGGCGTTCTGGACCACGTTGGACAGAAGAAATATGACCACGAAGTCGAACGTGTTGAAAACCGCCAGGTCTCGTTTGCCTGTCAGCCGGAACAAGATCACGATCGTGGCGTACACGAAGACCGTACGCAAGATTTTCTCAAGAATAGGTACCTGGACCACAAACATTGAGTGCCACACAGTGTCCCGTCCTTACAAAGTCGCCTGGGCCTTGGGATGAAGCAGGCAAGCCTTAGCAGCAAGCGCCGCGGCAGGCTGCCTTGCCGACGATTACAGCAGCTAGTGGTTCCACCGGCTACCAGCAGGCGCCTTACCGGCACCACTATCCAACCGGCCGCGTCGGCGGCCCAACTCCCTGCTCCGAATCCAGAACCGGTGACGCCCACATCACCCTGTCATCGGCATGTGAGCAGCCAACACGGCGGCGGGGCTGGTTTGCTGGCCCAGGCCCGGCACTCGGTACGGCAAGACCGCCACCGTCGGCGCGGCTCGCCACCATGTGCCTGTGGCACGGCTCCGTCAGTATTCCGGCCCGACCGTGCTGGGAGTACTCCGGTGGCAGGCTGTCCGCCCACGGTCAACGCGGACCGAGATGTGCGTGATGTATCCGGGCGGGCCTTGATCGAGTGGGCAGTCTAAGACTGCCACCAGGAGCATCTGGCAGGCGAGGGCTGTCGAGGCGGACAGGGAGTCGAGGAACAGCCCACGCGCGAGCGGATCATCGCGCACCGCCCACAGCAGCAGGCAGTTGTTCCAGGCCATGTCCCGGGCATTGTTGATCGTCCAGTTGGCGATCAGGCTGGCCACCGCGCTCAGATGGCGGTCGGCGGCCAGCTCGGGGGCGGATTCGAAGGACTGCCGGATGGACTGCTCGGCCGCATCCAGCAACTGGTCCACCTTCTGGTAGTCCGCGCAATGCGGCGCAGCCTCTGGCGAGGTGCCCCGGGCGGTGCAGGTGCTGACCATCGCCACCGGCAGGTCGTGGCCGATGTGGGCGTTCATGCCCGCCAGCGCGAACTGAATCGGTTCGATCCCCGCCGCGGCGCGCTGTTGCACCAGCGGGCGCCAGGCCGGCGGCACCGCCGCCGGGGTGCTGGCGGTGCCGGCCGCGGCGAAGTACAGGTTGGCAAAGGCCACGTCCAGCTGGGCCATGAACTCAGGGTCGGCGAAGAAGCCCTGGCCGAGCTGGCTGTTCACCTGCCTGGTCACGTCCAGGTACATGCGGTTGAAACAGGCCAGCCCGTCCGCTGCCGGAAGTGCCGCCGCGATCGCCTCCATGCGGGTGATCGCCCCGGCCACCGAGGTGACCGGCGCATCCGGCGCTGGCGCAACGGCTGACATAGCCGTCACTATACGATCAGCAGGCTCACAACCAGCGGGAACCGCTCCTGGGCGGCACGTGGCGCAGCTGCTGAGGCATGAATTCAACGAGGGGGGACTACCCACAAGCAGGTAAACGGCTTTCCCCCGGCATCCTGGCTTGGACTCTGGCGCCGCGCCCGCCGGTAACAGCAGGTTAGAGGCTGGTAACTGGTCAGGTTCTTTAGTAGTTCGGCAGTAGAGCCTTATCTTCGCGGGGGCTTCCGCGCGGGTGGAACGATCAGGGATTCAGCCGAGGAGCGTGGCGCCGTGGGCGGCGTATAGCTGTCGCATGCGGGTGGGGCTTCGGTCATCGGTGGCGTGGATGGCCTGGATTAGCGCGAATGTGCGCGCTCCCATGACCAGCACGTAGCGGGCCGGATCGGGGTGCGGGTTCCAGAATGTGTGCGCGGTGCCGCCTGGCACGATTACCGCGCCGCCGGCTGATATCTGGTGGACGTCCTCGCCGGCGCGGATCGCTAGCGTTCCCTCGAGCACATACCAGGCCTCGTCTTCTGGGTGCTCATGCAGCGGCGCCTGGTAGAGGGGCTCATCTGCGGTGCTGCCTTGCGCCGTCCACTCGGCCAGCACGAGCTGGGAACCGGCCGGGGCCAGCGCAGTTCCGGCAAGCTGCTGCGCAGCGACCTGTGGTGTGGACATGATCGGGCCTCCGCAGCGGTCAGCGGGCTGATCGGCACTATCTGCTCGCGATCGTATGTCAGGTCCCGCCGTACCGGGTCCGGCGGCCGGGCTGGCGCATCCGGTGATCGGGTTGGCGCTGGGACAGTTCGGGATGGCCGCCGGCGGCAAGGATTCTGGTGGCATTGCGGTGGCCGGACCAGGGCGCAGGGATGGAGGTAATGCGGGTGGTGAGCGTTCGCGGCGGGTAAGGGCCCGGGTGTGCCCGGTGATGAAGAGCCGCCGTATGAGGTGCTTGCTGGGCTGGTGGCATCGCTGCGCCGGGAGCTGGCCGAGGCGGTGGCCGCGCTGGGGCAGGCGCGCTCGGAGCTGGCGCAGGCCTGGGAGCGGATCGCCGAGGCCTGATCGTCGTCAAGATGATCAGGCCTCTGACGGGGTTGACGGGTCAGCGAGAGCTTTCCGGTGCTCCGGGTGCTGAGCCGGTCAGGGGAGTGGTGTCGATGTATCTGAACTCGGCTACGCGCTCGGTGAACTTCCAGCCGGCTGGGGTGCGCTGGTAGCGGTCGTGGTACACGAAGTAGTTCAGGTGCGAGCCGCCGTCGCGGAGGTGGGCCAGCTCGCTCAGGTAGGCGCGGCCGGTCGCGGTGTCGCCGTCCAGGTGGATGGTGCCTGGGTGGGCGGTTTGCAGGAAGTAGTCCGCGAAGGCCTGCCGCCGCTCGCCGAGGGCGCGGATCTCATCGTGGCCGGTGGCCTCGATGTTGCCGAGTGGGATCCGCACTGCGCCGTCGGGGGTGAACAGTGACGCCAGGCGCTCGTGGTCGTTCATCATCACCGCGTCGGTGAACTCACCGCGCAGCGCCTCGATCTCGACGCGGTCAGCGACGGCCTCAAGGTCACTCATCGGGGTTCCCTCCTTCCTGGGTCGTGACGGGCGGGCGGTGTGTCAGCCGAACTGGCCGGGCTGGTAGTCGCCGGCGGGCTGGCGGACGATGACGTTCATCCGGTTGTAGGCGTTGATGAGGGCTATGACTCCCACCAGCGCGGCGAGCTGGTCATCGTCATAGTGCTTGGCCGCGTTCGCCCAGGCCTCGTCGGAGACGCCACCGGCGGCGTCGGCGATCCGGGTACCCTGCTCGGCGAGTTCCAGCGCGGCCCGCTCGGCCTCGGTGAAGACCTTCGCCTCCCGCCAGACCGCGACCAGGTTCAGCCGCTCCTGGCTTTCCCCGGCGTGCAGGGCATCCTTGATATGCATGTCGGTGCAGAAGCCGCAGCCGTTGATCTGGCTGGCCCGGAGCTTCACCAGCTCCTGCGTGGCGGCGGGCAGGGCCGAATCGTGCAGAACGGCCCCAGCGGCGTTGATGTGCTTGACGAGCTTCATCACCAGAGGGCTGGCGAGGTAGTCCAAACGGGCGCTCATCGTCATCTCCTGACGTTCTTGCGGGCCAGCCTGAGCCGGTGACCCGCTGGATGATGTTTTCTTTTCACCAGTCCGACGACGCAACCCGCCGGAATGTCAGGCCGCAGCCGGGTACGGTCTCTCGTCGACTTGATGAGGGAAGACATGCCGAGGAAGGGTGGCACCATGAGCACCCCATCCGGGCCAGCAGGTGGCCGGCCCGACCCGGGCCTGGATGCGATCATGAACGAGCGGCGTCAGCTGATCAATCTGGCCTACCGGCTGCTGGGCTCCCTGGCCGAGGCCGAGGACGCCGTGCAGGAGACCTACACCCGCTGGTACGCCCTGCCGGGGGAGCAGCGGGACGCCATCGAAAACCCCGCGGCCTGGCTGACCACGGTCGCCAGCCGCATCTGCCTGGACCTGCTCGGCTCGGCCCGGGCCCGGCGGGAACGCTACGTCGGCGAATGGCTCCCCGAGCCACTGCCGGACCCCGCTCAGTGGATCAGCGGGCGGCCCGGCGGCGCCCCGGCCGACCCGGCCGACCGCATCACCCTGGATGAGTCGGTCAGCATGGCCTTCCTGGTCATGCTCGAATCGATGACCCCGGCCGAACGCGTCGCGCTCATCCTGCACGATGTCTTCGGCTACCCCTTCGACGAGGTTGCCCAGATCACCGGCCGCACCCCGGCGGCCTGCCGCCAGCTGGCCTCCTCGGCCCGCCACCGCATCCGCGCCGCCCAGGCTCCGGCCGCCCCCACCAGCCGGCAGGCCGCCATCGTCCGGGACTTCAAGGCCGCATGGGAAGCCAAGAACATCGAAGCCCTCATCGGCCTGCTGGACCCCGGCGCCACGGTGATCGCCGACGGCGGCGGCCTCGTCAGCGCCGCGCTGCACCCGATCGAAGGTGGCCAGGAGATCGCACGCTACATCATCGAGCTGGCCAGGCGGGCACCCAGCAACACGACGATCCTGGAGCGAACCGTCAACGGCCAGCCCGGCCTGGTAGCCCAGCAAGACGGCGTCACCGTGACGGTGTTCGCCTTCGACATCGCAGACGACCAGATCAAGCACATCTGGGCCGTGCGCAACCCGGACAAGCTCCGGCCCTGGACCGCATGCTGACCCCGGCTGGGCGGCCACCCGCACCGCTTTCAGATCATGGCGGACAGGTGATGTGGGCGCTGACCGGGGTGGCGAGTCCGGCGGTGACCTGGGCGGTCGCGATGCCGGGATGGCAGCCGGCCAGGCTGGCGATGACGGTGTAGCTGCCGTCAGGCAGCCCGCCAACGGCGAACCGGCCGGTTTCGTCCGTGCCGCCGGTCCCAGTCGCCGGCCCGGTCCAGGTGACCGTGGCGCCTGCGGCGCCGGTACTCACCATGATGCCGCCTTGCCCGATGCCGGGCGCATTGATGATCGCTGGCTCGATCTTGTCCTGAGCGCCGTAGGCCCAGCCGGCCGCCCACAGGTTCCCGGTGGGGTCGGCGGCGATGGCGTTGAGCTGGCCATCCAGCTGCGGGGTGACCTGCGTGGTGACGCCGCTGCTGCTGAGCCGCAGCACCTGGCCCGCGAAGGTGGTGGCCAGTACCGTCGCCCCCGCGGCGGTCACCGACGACAGCCCGGTGCCGCCGCCGGCTGGTATCTGGCTCCAGGCCGTGCCGTTCCACAGTGCCGCCCACGAGGCGGTGCAGGTTCCTTCTCCGCATGAATAATCCACGTATCCCACCGCCCACAGCCCCGCGGCGGTGTGCACCAGGCCGGTGATGACCGAGGGCAGCGACGGTGGGGCAGGCAGCCTGGTCCAGGCCGTCCCGTTGAACTGTTCCACCTGCCCACCGCCGGCGATCCAGACGCTCCCCGGCGAGAGGGTGACCGCATCCAGCGAGCCGATGCTGGGGACGGGAACATGATGCCAGGCGCTGCCGTTCCAGTGCAGCACCAGCGAGACCGTGGGGTTATAGCCGTCACCACCGGCCGCCCACACGTTGTTCGCCGCCCGGCCCGCAACGGCGCTGAGCTGGTTGGGCTGCGTCAGGCCAGCGGGGTTGGGCGTCGGGCTGCGCGTCCAGGCCGTTCCGTCCCACTATGCTCGGCCCGCCACCTTCTATTCGGTGCCGGGGCGACATCGGCGTGCCCCGCGGCAGCAATTTCTGGAACCGGGACAATGCAGTTCATGGACTTCGACCGGTTCACCATCACACTGCTCATCCGCAGGGACGACGCGCCCGCCCTCGACGAGGATGCGGAGAACGAGCTGCAAGACGCGCACATGGCGTACCTGGCTGACCTGCATCAAGCCGGTCATCTGCTGGCCGCAGGCCCGTTGCTGGGCGAGCCCGGACGCCGCTACCGCGGGCTGAGCATCCTGGCGGTGGACCCGGAACGGGCGCGGGAGCTCAAGGAGCAGGATCCGGCGGTCCGCGCGGGCCTGTACCGGGTCGAGTGCATGCCCTGGATGGTCCCGGCCGGCGCGGTCAGGTTCGCCGGCGCAAGGTTCCCCAGGTCCATGTCCGAAGCTGCCGGCGCCTGATCCGTAAGAGTTAACCCATCACGCGGTGTAATGAAGGCGGGCCGCCCGCCCGGCAGGCCAGGCTTTGCCGGGCAGGCGGGGCCGTTGAGCTGGGCTCAAGCCCTGAGCTTGGCCAGTTCGGCTTCGACCATGGCTTCGTGTTCCTGCTCGTCGCGGCGGGCGTCCGATGGCTTCCAGCGGCCGCGCAGCAGCGGGATGCTGAGCAGGAAGAAGATGATGCCGCCGAAGCAGACCCAGTACCAGGTTCGCCATTGGCCCGGAGCCTGGGCGGCGGCCTTCTGAACGGCCGCCCCGTGCGCCTTGAGGTAGGCGAACACCGGCCGCGGGACCTTGGACAGCGCGGTGAGCTGCGCCGAGTACGGAGCGATGGTCTTCAGGCCGGCCGCGTAGGGAGCGATGGTCTTCAGGCCGGCCGCGTAGGGGGCGACGCTCTTCAGCGCGGGCGCGGCCGCGATCACGCCGGCGATGGCGGCCTTGTTGGCCGAGATCGTGGTGAGGATCTGGACACCCTTGGCGCCGCCCCCGGCCGCCTTGACCGCCTGGGCCGCCAGGGCAGGCGGGATCTTGGCCGGGTTGGGGTAGGCGGCCAGCCTGGCGAACAGCGCGGGATTGGCCTGGATCACCGCGAGTTCGGGCGCGAACTTCTGCGCGTTTGCGAGCTGTGGCGCGTACTTCTGCGCGGTGGCCAGCACCGGCGGCGGGATCTTCTGCGCGGTGGCCAGGACCGGCGGCGGGATCTTCTGTGCGGTGGCCACGATGGCCGGATGGGTCTGGGCGAAGGCTAGCTGGCTCTTGTACGTGGTGGCGTAGGACGACACCGTGCCGCCGTAGTTGACCAGCGGGGTGACCGAGTTGATCACCGCCGGGATGACCAGGAACGAGATGAAGACCACGATGCGGATGATCCAGCCCCAGATGGCCAGGCCGGTTGCGGTGAGCGCGGGGTTGCGGGCCTCGACGGTCTCGGTGAAGCTGGCCATCCACGGGGTGTAGGCCACGCCCAGGAAGAACGAGCCGGTCGCCAGGATGATGGCCAGCGTGTAGTAGCCCGGATGGTGGCCCGCCTGGGACAGGTACACCACCGTCATGATCGCCGCGACCACCGCGCCGATCACCATGAACGGCTTGCGCACCCGCAGCCGGTCGGAGATCACCCCGATCAGGATGACCGCGATGACGTTGAAGCCCCAGTTCCAGTTGCCCAGGCCGTTGGCATTTTTGACGGTGAAGCCGAACACCGTGGTCAGGTAGATGACGCTGAAGCCGACCGCCGTGTAGTAGATGAGCAGCATGATAGAGACGGCGACCGAGGAGATGATCACGTCCGGCTTCAGCAGCTGACGGAACGGGTGGCGCAGCGCCGCCTCGATGTCCAGGCCCTTGGCCCT
This sequence comes from Streptosporangiaceae bacterium, assembly GCA_035308365.1. Lineage (GTDB taxonomy): Bacteria > Actinomycetota > Actinomycetes > Streptosporangiales > Streptosporangiaceae > PALSA-505. Next base: position 70,014 of record DATGGU010000209.1, on the reverse strand, counting down.
GGCCTCGATCAGGGCCCGGTCGCGCATGGTCACCATGAGCTGGTCACGAAGCTGCGGAGACAGCTCACGCAGCGCGACCAGGGCGATCACGAACACGATCATCCCGGCGATGCCGCAGATCACAAATTCGTGCGTCCAGAACCGGGTGCTGTGCACCACGTTGGGGATGGTGGCGCTGCCGACCACCGCGACGACCAGGCTGCCCACCACCGGGCCGCTGGTCCAGAAGCCCATGGCCGTGGCCCGGCCGACCTGGGGGGAGAAGTCGCGGATCAGCGCGGGCGTGGCCACCAGGCAGATCCCCTCGACCAGGCCGAGCACGAAGTACTCGATGCCGAACGCCCACCGGTTGGTCGCCGCCGGGATGATGAACAGGGTGAGGATCCCGGTGATGAACAGCCCGATGACCACCAGGTTCGCCCGGCCCCACCGGTCGGTGATCCCGGCGAACAGCGAGCCGAAGGCCCCGATCAGGTTCCCGAACGCCAGGATCACTACGAAGAACGTGAAGCTCATGTGCAGGTTGGCCAGCAGGTATGTGGACACCGAGCCGCCCACGTACAGCTCGTAGTACAGCATGATCGTGGCCAGCACCGTGACGGCCAGGTAGAGCACCCGCGCCCCGGTATTGGGATAGGCATCCAGCTGGCGGTGCCACAACAAGGGCACTCCGCCGCGACGGCCTTGGACGGTACCGGCTGAAGTCGCTTCCATGCGTCCTCGCAATGGTCGTCGGACCAGCGCCCAGGGCCGGGCGCGGGGTCGGCCCGTATTCGCCTTGAGCGCACAAACGCCCATGGCTACACATAAGTACTTTCACGTACTTTTGCGGTGCTTGTATGTTAGGAGCGTGTCCGTTCTGAGACAAGAGGGGGATCTCGCTCGCACCCATGAGGGTGAGCCCGGCCTGCCCCGCGGGCGTACCGGCCTGCCGGCCGAGACGGTGAAGGCGGCGCAGCGCGAGCGCCTGCTCCGGGCGGTCATCGCCGCGGTGGCCAGGCACGGGATCCACGACGTCACCGTGGCCGACATCGTGCGCGGCGCCCGGGTGTCCAAGGGCGCGTTCTACGAGCATTTCACCGGCAAGGAGGACTGCTTCCTGGCGGCGACCCGGGCCGGCGGCCAGATGATGGCCGACCGGGTGGTGGCCGCGACCAAGCGGCTGCCGGCCGGGGCCAGCGCGGAGCAGGTGTTGCGGACCGGCATCGCGGCGTTCCTCGGCTTCCTCGCCGCCGAGCCGGCCTTCACCCGCGCCTTCTACATCGACATGCCCGCGGCCGGTCCCCGCGCCGTGGACCGGATCGAGGCCGCTCAGCACAACTTTGCCCGGCTGGACCAGGCCTGGCACGCCCACGCGCGCCGCTCTCATCCGGACTGGCCGGCGGTGCCCTACGAGGCCTGCCTCGCCGTGGCCTGTGCGACCACCGAGCTGGTCCGTGGCGCGGCCAGGCACGGCAAGGGCAAGAAGGCCATCACCGGCCTGGAGGACACCCTGGTCTCGCTGCACCTCGCCGTGCTGGCCGGCCAGCCCTGGACGGCAGCCTGAGGCTACGGGCATCCGTTCGGACGGGCGCCGCCCGCGCACCGGGAGTTCAGTTCAGCCCCGCCCGGTGCCGTTGAGGTCGCTGGCACCGAACCGCCCGGTCCAGGTGCGCGAGGATCAGGGGTCGCTGGGGTACCGCTTCAGCAGATCGCGCAGCCGGGCGGCGAACCGGAGCGATTCTTCGCGGTCACGCTGCCACACGTTGCGCCCGAAGATGACGCCGGTCGCGCCCGCGTCCATCGACAGGCGCGCCTTCTCGAAGACCGCTTCGTCATCGGCCATGCTGCCGCCGCTGACCAGCACCAGCGACCGGCCCGCCGACGTCACAACCTGCCGCATGGCCTCCGGCGCGGACCACGGCCGTGCGTATTCCTTCCTGAGGTTCGGTGTTATCTCCGGTTTCGGGAAGTTCACCTTCACCACGTCGGCGCCGAGTTCCAGCGCGGTGCGCGCGGCATAGTCCACCGCGTACAGGGAGTCGATTCCGCCCTTGGCGACCATGGCCGCGCCGCGCGGGTAGGCCCAGATGATCAGCGGTATCCCCAGCCGGTCCGCATCCCGGCGGACCTGGCGGAGCTGGACGAAATCGTCGGCCTGCCGGGGAGAGCCGACGTAGAGCGTGTAACCCACCGCCTCGGCGCCGAGCCGGACGGCGTCCTCGACCGTCGCATTGACCGGCGACAGCGGGTCGTCAGACGGCGGTATATCGGTCTTGCCATTCAATTTTACGATCAACGGAATCTGGCCGGCGAACTCCGCGTAATACTTTCCGGCGAGACCGATCTGCATGGCGATGCCGTTGAACCCGCACTCCACCGCCAGCTCGAAGACATAGCGTGGATCACCGGCCGCCGGATTGGCGAAGAAGTCCCTGGGCCCGTGCTCGAGTCCCTGGTCATAGGGCAGGAACATCCCGGTGCCGTTGCGCAGTCCCGCCCCGAACAAGATGCGGTGCAGGCGGGCCCGCTTACCCGCCGGGGCGCCGATCGTCCGCAGTGGCTGCCGAGTAGTCATCGCACACTTCCCCCTCCGCCAATCCTCTCATACTGACGCCAGCACCGGCGGAAAGGTTTACCAGGGAGCGTAGAGTGCGGCCATGGCCGATCAATGGGACCGCTACCTGCGGTACTGCCTCATGGCCCCTGACTTGGGATTTTCCCTCGATGTGAGCCGTGTCCGGTTCCCGGAGGCCTACATCGGCGAAATGCGGCAGGCGTCGGCGGCGGCAATGGACGCCATGGCAGCGCTGGAGGCCGGGGGCATCGCCAACCCCGACGAGAACCGGATGGTCGGGCACTACTGGCTCCGCGCCCCCGCACTGGCCCCCACGGCGCGGCTCGGCGCCGAGATCGCCGCCGCCGCCGACTCCGTCCGCAGGTTTGCCACCCAGATCCGCAACGGCATCATCACCTCACCCACCGCGCCTTTCAAGCACGTCATTCATGTCGGCATCGGCGGATCTGCCCTCGGCCCACAGTTGCTGCATGAGTCGCTCGGCCCGGATGACGGACCGGTCAGCGTGGATTTCCTCGACAACGTCGACCCGGACGGAGTCGGCTCCCTCATAACGAAGCTCAAACCCGAACTCGGCCAGACGCTGGTGTCCGTCGTGTCGAAATCGGGCTGGACGCCCACGCCCTGGCACGTGATGACCGAGCTGGAACAGGCCTACGCGGCCGCCCGGCTCAGCTTCGCCCGGCACGCGGTCGCCACCTCCATGCCGGGAACCAGGCTCGACCGGCGCGCCGAAGACAGCGGCTGGCTGGCCCGCTTCCCGCTCTGGGACTGGGTCGGCGGGCGCACGTCGATCACGTCGGCCGTGGGCCTGCTCCCGGCCGCCCTGGCCGGCATCGACGTGACCGCCTTCCTGCGCGGCGCGGCCAAGATGGACGAGCTCACCCGGGTGCGCGACGCACGCGGCAACCCGGCGATGATGCTCGCGCTGATGTGGCACTGGCTCGGCAACGGCCGGGGCGACCGGCACATGGTCGTGCTGCCCTACCGGGACCGGCTGGCCATCTTCGCCCGCTACGTCCAGCAGCTCGTCATGGAGTCGCTCGGTAAGCGGCTGGACCGCTCGGGCCGGGTCGTCCATCAGGGTCTCAACGTCTACGGCCACAAGGGCGCGACCGACCAGCACGCCTACGTCCAGCAGCTCCGCGAGGGCAGGGACGACACGTTCGTGACACTCATCGTGATCGACAAGGACGAGGAAGACACCGTCCTCGGCGACCACCTGTTCGGCAACGCCGAGGGCATCAGGCAGGCCCTCACCGCGCAGCAGCGCGACACCATCACGATCAGCCTCACCGAGGCCTCGCCGTTCGCGCTGGGTGCGCTGGTCGCGCTCTACGAGCGGGCCGTCGGCCTGTACGCCGAACTGATCGACGTCAACGCCTATCACCAGCCGGGCGTGGACAAGGACATCGCCGCCCCGGTCGTCGCCCTGCAGGCCAAGGCGCTGGGGTTCCTGCGCGACACCGCGCAACCGGTTACCGCCGCCCAGATCGCGGCCGCGGTCGGGCACGCTGACCAGGTTGAGATCGTTTACAGAGCAATGCGGCGCCAGGCATTGCGCCCCGCCGGAAGTGTCCGTATCATTCCCGGTGATGTGATCTTCGGAGAACGATTTGCCTGGGTGCCGGAGCGCATCGCGGAGGATGACTCAACAAAGCCCGGAAGCGTCACCGAACCCCGTCGCAGCACTCAATAGTGGACTGGTTTGTCATGCCAGATCACATTACATTCGCGGGTGAAGTGTATGAACGGCTCCTTAACGAAGTTATCAAGCGGCACCCGGTCAAGACCTTCGGCTATCTGCTGTCCGCCGGTAACCCCAGCGAAGTGACCGATTTTATTCTCTTCGACGAGAACATCAGGAACAGCGATACCTGGCAACCCGAGTTCCATTCCTACGGCTATTACTTTGCGGCACATCACGACGCCGGGTTCGTGGCCACCCCCGAGGAAGCCTGGCGGGTGCAGAAGGAGATCTGGGCACGCGGGCTTTGCGAGGTCGGCGTGCTGCACAGCCATCAGCGGCATCCGGCGAACTTCTCGGAAATAGATTGGGACATGCACAGGAAGCGGTTCTGCGACCTGTGGCATCTCATCATTTCCATGCGCAACCCGGACCTTCCGCAGGTCCGCGCGTTCGCGGTCAGCGACGACGGCGTCCGGCTGCTGCCGGTCCGGGTCACCGGGCAGCCCGGTGACGGTACAACCACGGCCACCCGTGACGCGGCCATCCGGCAGGCCCGCCTCCTGACCCGGCCGGATCGGGCCGGACGGCCCAGCCTCGCCAACGCCGGCGCAATCATGTCCGCACTCTGGCGCCTCCGCACCGTGACGGAGCCGGAAACGGTGCGGGATGTCCTGGCGGACAGCGTCTTCGCCGGCAGCGCCGAGCGTTTTGCAACGCACATCGCCCCGCTCCTGCAGCCCATTGCGGCGGCCAGCTTCGAGATGGGCACGGACCAGGCCGGCCTGCGGCATTTCTACGGTGAAAGCCCGCGCCACCGTTGCGGACTGTCCGCCTTCCGGATGCTGCGGATCCCGGTCACGTCCGGGCTGTTCGCCCTCATCGACCCGGATAACCGCACCCCGCCCAGGGAAGACCTGGCCCGCCCCGCCGTGAACGTGACCTGGGCCGAGGCGGCGCTGTTCGCGCTGTGGATGGGTTGCCGCCTGCCGACCGAGGCGCAGTGGGAGTACTGCTGCGGCGCGGGGGCACCCACCCCCTGGTGCTGCGGCACCGAGGATGAGCTCGCCAGGTACGCCTGGTACTGCGTGAATTCACGCGACCAGGTCCAGGCCGTCGCCACCCGGGAGCCCAATGCTCTCGGCCTTTTCGACATGCACGGCAACGTCTGGGAGTGGTGCCAGGACGACTACGATCAGCATTTCTACGGACGGTCGCCGTGGCTCAATCCGGTCAACCTCACGAACGAGAGCCAGAAGTCCGTCAGGGGCGGCGCCATGAACGCGCTGCCGGAGATGTGCCGCACCCGTTTCCGCTTCCACGAGGCGGCCGGATTCTGGGCCACGGATCTGGGATTCCGGCTGGCCGCACCAAGCGCCTGTTAGAACGTAAACATGAGGGGGGTCAACATGATTACACTCACGCTTCCCACACCGCTGGCCAGCTTCATCTCCGGCTCCGACGGCCGCGGCAGCCCGCGGCCCAGGTCGCTGCTCTTCGACGCGCGGTCCTGGGCCGAGTTCCTTGGCGAGATCCGCGAGCGCTTCCCGCTGCTGGCCGACCGCGTGCTCACCACCTCCGGCACGCTGGCCTCCGGTTTCGTCCTGGTGATCAACGATGTGGCGCTGCCCGCGAACGGCACCGCCAGCTACGATCTGCGCGACGGCGACCAGCTCGCCTTCATCGCCGCCCTGGCCGGCGGCTAACCGGCCAGCGCCCGCAGGTGCGCCCGGTACCCCTGGCCGTAGCCGGTCGGGGTGCCGGTGTAGTCGCTGATCAGGCCCGGCCCGCTGGTGCAGGCGAAGTCGGCGTTCCAGGCCCAGGCCAGGTAGCTGGTGGACCGGACGTCCAGCCAGTGCATGAGCGGGTCGATGTAGGTGTCGGCGCAGTCGTTCTCGCCGATCTCCCCGGCGATCAGCGGCACCTTGGCGATGACCGGCGCGATCTGGCTCTTCCAGCAGGAGCTGGTGATGCAGGCGTTGAAGTTGTAGGAGTGCCAGGACGCGGCCAGGTTGTGGTCCGGATCGGTGGGCTCGTGCGCCCGCCATCCCACCAGGTCGTTGGAGTACTCCAGCCCGCCCAGCATTATCACGTTGCTGGCGCCCGCCGAGCGGACCGCGTTGACCAGGGTCTGCATCCCGGCGACCTGGTAGCCGATCCCGGTGCAGTTGCCGCCGTGCAGCCAGCAGTGCCAGCCCTCGCTGGTGGTGGCCCCGGTGGCGCGCTCCGGGTAGGGCTCGTTGAACAGGTCGAAGATGACCGCGTCGTCACCCTTGAACGCACCGGCCACCGACTTCCAGAACCTGACCGACTGCGCCGCGTCGGGCATCGGCTTCTGGCAGACCGCCTGCGCCGACGAGCAGCCCGAGGACGGCCCGGTGTACAGGCCGTTGGTCCAGTGCAGGTCCAGGATGGCCACGATGCCGTTGCTGTTCAGCAGATGCACGTACGCCTCGATCGCCCGCTGGTAGTTACCGCCCCGGTAGGCCGCCTTGACATAGGACAGCCCGTTCCAGCAGGCCTCGTTCAGCGGCACCCGGACCGCGTTCACCTTCCACGTCTTCATGGCGCTGACCGCCGTCTGGTCCATCGGCCCGTCCCAGACGCCGAATCCCTGCACGCACATGTACTCCCCGCCGGACCGGTCCACGCCGTGCAGCACGACCCGGGTGCCGCCCTGGCCGACCAGTTCGTTCCCCGACACGTGGAGCTGCGGAGCGGCGGCGTCCGGCGTGGCGGCGGCATCCGGCGTGGCGGCGGCGTCCGGGGTGGCCAGCCCGGCTCCCGCGCCGGCCATCAGCCCGGCACCGAGCACAGCCGCAGTCAGCCCGGCCCACCAGCGCAAACGCACCCGGAAGACCACCAGTCATCACCCGCACCCTCGTCGTAACCGAGCAGCAGCCGCAACTTTTATACTCCCTGCGGCTGACCCGCGGGAGGCCCTTGCGCCTGTCGCTATGACGCTGTCAGGCTGGCAGGTGGGCTGCCGGACGGCAGAGCTTTCCGGCCGGAATTCCACCCCACGGCTGGCTGGGAGGCTGTGATGCGGGCTCGGACGTGGCTGACCAGGGCGGCCGTCGCGGCAAGCGGATTACTGCTGGCCATCACCGGCGCCACCGCGGCACCGGGCGCGGTTACACCGCCCACGGCATCCGGCGATCTGATCTACGTCGCGACCGCCAGTTCCGGCCCGGTCACGGTCTACGGCGCCGGCAGCCACGGCAGCGTCGCCCCGGTGAGCACGGTGGACAACCCGCACGCCAGCAACACCGTCTGGGATCCGTGGGGTGTCACCTTCGACTCCGCCGGTGACCTGTTCGTGCAGTCGTTCCTGTCCGACGCGACCACCTTCGTCTTCCCGCCCGGCGCCAGCGGCAGCACGCCGCCCTCGCGCATCTTCCGCGCCCAGGGCCCGGACAACGAGAGCATCGCCGTGGACGGCGACGGATACGAGTACGTCGCCGGCGGGGAGGCCGGAGCCTCGGTCGCGGTGGAGCCTCCCGGCGCCAGCGGCAGCCCCGGCAATCTCTACGGCGTGACCCCGGTGCGCCAGTTCCCGCTCAACGAGAATTTCAGCCCCTGGCCGGACGTGCTGGCCACGAACTCCGGCAATGATCTGATAGCCGCCGTCACGCTCGCGAAGGGCAACGCCATCGAGGTGTTCAGGGGCGGCGCCAGCGGTGGCAGCAAGCCCATCCGGACCATCTCCGGCCCGGACACCGGCCTCGGCTCCTGCGGCTCCAGTTCCACCTGTGCCGAGCTGTCCGTCACCTTCTCCCCGCTGACCGGCCGGATCTACGCGGCGGTCAGCGATGGCACCGGCAGCCACATCGACGTCTTCGCCGGGCTCGCCTCCGGCGACGCCAAGCCCCTGCACCAGATCGAGGGTCCGGCGACCAAGCTGGCCGGCAAGTTTCTCACCGGCATCGCCGTCAGTCCATCCAACGGCACCATCTACGCGATGGCGAAGAACTCCGAGTTCGGTCCCGGCCGGATCGACGCCTACGGCCGCACCGCCACCGGCAACGCCGCCCCGCTCCGCTCCTTCACCGACAGCTCGTCCGGCTTCAAGAACGCCGAAGGCATCGCTGTTACCACTTGATCTCCGTATCAAATTTAATTCCTGAATTCTTCATTACGATGCCATGTGCGTTATGCGAAAGTCGCGTTATGCAAAATTTCCTGCCTGGTTGCTGTGCCGCTGACCGGCCCGATCACTCGCGCAGGCCCTCCGGGCCTGCACTCGCGATGCGGTTTTGCATAACGCTCCATGACCCTCTCGCGAACCGTAATGAAGCAGGCAGGAAACCCGGCCGAAAATCAGTAGCGCCCCAGCGACCCCCGGGTCTTGGCGATGCGCTCGCCGAGGCGGAAGGCGAGGATGCCGGCCGCCAGGTAGGCCGCGGTGGTGGCCAGCAGCCAGGCCAGGCCGCCTGTGCCCCACAGGCCGGTCACCGGGCGGTGGGCGATCATCACGCCGTACAGGCTGGCCACGGCGCTGGTGACCGGGAACAGGCGGCCGAGGCCGGAGAACCAGCCGGGCACGGTGAAGATGGGCAGCGCGGAGACGGCGAAGATCACCACAAGCAAGAGCAGGCTCTCCTGGAGCATCTGGATGCGCTTCCAGACGAGGGTCAGCCCGCCGATGATCAGCGAGTAACCGACGCCGGTCACGATCAGCAGGATGGCCGGCACCAGGGCCGCCGCCGTCCAGGTGTAGTGCAGCGGGACGAACGCGCTGAGGATGCCGTAGGTGGCGGCCATCACGAGCAGGGTTTCTATGAGCGCGGCGACCACCCGGCCGGCCGCGGCGACCAGCCAGGACGGCAACGGGGACAGGTAGATCTGCTCGAAGGTGCCGGACTGGATCTCGGCGAGCAGGCGCCAGAACAGCTTGACCGCCTGGAAGTAAAGGACCATCGCCGGGATCAGGGCGAGCACGAGCAGCGAGGTGCTTCTGCTGTGCAGCGACCAGACGACGCGCCCGGCGCCGATCTCGTGGCCGGCGTTCAGCAGCGGGCCGAGCAGCAGGATCAGCAGGGCGTAGAACGGCAGCTCGAAGACGATCTGCAGCTTCTCCGACCACGCGATCATCAGGCCCTTGCGGACCTCGTTGCCCAGGCAGATCAGGAAGCGGGTCATCGCGGGCTCATCCCCCCGCCCGCCCGCGCCCGGCGGACCGTGAAGCCGTAGGCGGCCCAGGCCAGACCGGACAGCACGGCCACGTGCACAACCAGCCAGGGCAGGGTGCCATCGGCCCAGGCCGCACTCAGGCCGTGGCCGGTCAGGGTTGTGTTCATCACAACCACGCCAAGGGCGGTGGGCACGAACCGGGCGAACGTCTCGGCGCCGTGGGGCAGCGCGGTGCCGGGCACGAACATCCCGCCGAAGAACATGACCACCATGTTGAAGACTTCCATCAGCGCGCCGATGCTGCTCACCGCCAGCGTGAGCGCGACCATCAGCAGCCCGTAGGCCATCGCGTCGGCAATGGTGAGCAGCAGCGGGACCAGCGTGTCCGGCCGGGCCGTGTAGTGCAGGCCGAAGCCGCCCCACAGCAGCGCGGCCAGCACGACGGCGGGGACCAGGCCCTCCACGGTCAGCGCGCCGAGCCGCCCCAGCACCAGCAGTCCCGGCTTGGCCGGGGTGAGCTGGGACTGCTCCATGGTGCCGCTGTTGAGTTCCTCGGCGATGCCCCCGGCGCCCTGGGTGGCGGCGGTGCTGGCCACCGCGTAGGCGAACAGCGCGGGCAGGGTCGCCGTGAGCACCGGGTGGTCGATCCGGCCGCCGCCCACGAAGAACTCGATCATCAGGTAGATCAGCGCGAGCGTGACCGTGGACATGACCAGCGTCGCCCGGCGCCGCCACATGAGCTGCAGGCCCTTGGCGCTCTCGCAGGCCACCGTGTGCAGCGCGAAGGCCGCACCTGCGCGGCGCGGCAGTGCGGTCGCTGTCATCCCACCCGCTCCGGGATCTCCGGCCTGGAAGGCGCGCCGGAACGGACCAGTTCGATGAACACGTCCTCCAGATCCGGCTGGTCCTGGGTGACCGAGATGAGCGCGATGCCCAGGGTGCGCAGCCTCGCGAGGAAGTCCGCCAGGGCGTCCTGGCCGGCGTCCGGCAGGATGATCCGGGTGGAGCCCTCGCCGGCCTCGACCCTGGCTCCGGGCGGGACCAGGCCGGTGAAACCGTTCAGCGGCCCGGCGATGCGGACGGTGAACCGGTCCTCCGCGTACCGGGACAGCAGGTCCCCGGTGGGCAGGTCGGCGATGATCGTCCCGTTCTGGATGACCACGATCCGGCCGGACAGCTCCTGGGCGGCGTCGAGCTGGTGGGTGGTGAGCATGACGGTCTTGCCCTCGTCGGCGGCCAGCCGGGTGATCCAGTCCTTGACCGTGCGGGCCGCCTCCACGTCCAGGCCGATGGTGGGCTCGTCAAGGAGCAGGATCGGCGGGTCGGTGATCAGCGCGGCGGCGATGGCCACCTTCTGCTGCATGCCACGGGAGAACGAGCCGACCGGCTCGCCCCGGCGCTCCCACAGGTCCAGCCCGGTTAGCAGCCGCTCCGCCCTGGGCTTGATCTCCCTGGCGCGCAGGCCCTTGAGACGGCCGAAGTAGAGCAGGTTCTGCCAGGCCGACAGCGGCCAGTACACGTTCCTGGAGCCTTCGAGCACGGCACCGATCTGCCGGACCGCGTCCGGGCGCCGCCGCGCCACGTCGTAGCCATTCAGCTTGACCGTGCCGGCGGTGGGCAGGATGAGCCCGCAGATCATCTTGATCGTGGTCGTCTTCCCGGCCCCGTTGGGGCCGAGCAGCCCGAGCACCTGGCCGGGCGGCACGCTCAGCGACACCCCGTCCACGGCGGTGACCGTCTTCTTGCGCTCCCGGTAGACCTTGGTCAGCCCGGACAGCTCGATGGCAGCCTCAGCGACCACGACGGTTCCTCCCGTTCTTCGCGGCAACCAGGGTGGCGAGGTGGCGGCCCAGCGACCGGATCGTCGGGTAGTCCTCCGCGACGTCCGGGCTGACCGGGATCCGAAGCCAGTCCTGCAGCTCGCCGGTGATGATGATCGCGGTCGCGGAGTCGACGCCGAAGCTGTCGAACGTGGCGTCCCGGTCGATTTCGGCGCCCGGCACGGCGAGCAGTTCGCCCACGTAATCGGCGAGCCAGCCGCCGATCTCCGGCTCGCCCGGCACGCCCGTCATGCCGAACTCATACCAGAGCCCGCCCGGCCATACACCAGGGCGGATCGGACATGGCGAGAAGACGCCGTTTCGCCATGTCCGGCCGCCCCCGTCGGGGATTCTGGCGCGGAGAGGCAGCACATCGCCGAGCGCATGTTCGCTCAACCCGGTCGATCTGATGTCGCCCGGGTCCGGGGCCGGTGGCGGTCGATGTGACACTGCCCGGGTCAGATGCCGGCTGGGTGCGGGTGGGATGCGTGGTGAACGTGTCGGCGGGTGGGGCCCGACAGGGTTCCGGTCGGTGGCAGCAGCCTGGGCAAACGCTCGCCGAGGTGCTCAGGTACCGGGAGAGCGTGCACGGCGGCGAGCTGCTGTTCGGGTTCCTCGACCCCGATGCGCGGCTGACTGAGTCGCTGACCTACCGGTCCCTGCTGCGCCGGGCGGCGGGCTTCGCCCGGCTGCTCACCGAGAAGGGCCTGACCGGCCGGAGCGCCCTGCTCGTCTACCCGCAGGGGCCGGAGTTCGTGGTGGCCTTCTTCGCCGCCAGCATCGCCGGGGTCGTCCCGGTGCCGGTGCGGCTGCCGCGCCGGACCGAGGGAACCGAGGCGCTGCGGCGGCTGGCGTCGGACGCGGAGGCCGCCGCGGTCCTGGTCGCACAGCGGCAGCGGTCCATCGTCGGGCAGCGGTTCGCGCCCGAGCCGTCGCTGGTGAAGCTGCCGCTGCTGACCGAGCCGCCCGGTGGCGAACGGTCCACCGCGGCACAGGTGGTGGAGGCGGAGGTGCGGCCCGGCGACGTAGCCCTGCTCCAGTACACCTCCGGCTCGACCAGCCGCCCGAAGGGTGTCCAGGTCACGCACGCCAACCTGGTGGCCGACCTGGACGTGCTCCGGGTGGCGCTGGGCATGGACGAGACCACGGTCACCCTGTCCTGGGCGCCGATGCACCACGACATGGGCCTCATCGGCCACGTCCTTGAGCCGCTGTACACCGGGTTCCCCGGCTACTTCCTCGATCCGTCGGCGGTGCTGCAGCAGCCGGGCCGGTGGCTCAGCGCCATCAGCCGCTGGCGGGTGACGGCCACCGGCGGCCCGAACTTCGGCTACGAGCAGTGCGTCCGGCGGCCACCGCCACCCGGCGGGCCCAGGCTCGACCTGTCCTGCTGGCGGCTGGCCTACATCAGCGCCGAGCCGGTCCTGGCCGCCACCCTCGACCGGTTCTGCGCCGCATATGCCGGCGCCGGATTCTCACCGGCCGCGCTCTATCCGTGCTACGGGCTGGCCGAGGCGACCCTGCTGGTCACCGGCGGCCGCCCCGGCGACGGCGCGCGCACGATGACCGTGGACGGCGAGCAACTCGCCCGCGGTGTCGCCGTCCCCGCCACGGCAGAGCCTCGTCGTCCGGATGCCCACTCCGCGGTGGGGTCTCGTCGTCCGGATGCCGACTCCGCGGTAGAGCTTCGTCGTCCGGATGCCCACTCCGCCGTAGAGCTTCGTCGTCCGGAAGCCGGCTCTGCGGTGGAGCTTCGCCGTCCGGAAGCCGGCTCCGCGGCCACCTCGCCGTCGGCGCGGCGGCTGGTCGGTTGCGGTCACCCGCACCTCGGCACGCGGGTCGCCGTCGTCGCCCCGCAGACCCGCCGCGAGCTGCCCGACGGCCGGGTCGGCGAGATCTGGATCGCCGGGCCGACCGTGGCCGCGGGCTACCGGAACCGGCCGGAGGAATCCGCCGCGACGTTCGGCGCCGAACTGGCCGGCGAGCCGGGAACCCGGTTCCTGCGCACGGGTGACCTCGGGTTCGCCTGCGACGGCGAGCTGTTCGTGGTGGGCCGGCTGGGCGACCGGATCGTGATTCGCGGCCGCAACCTCTACCCCGAGGACGTCGAGACGACGGCGATCGCCGCCTGCGCGCACTGGGAGGCGACCGGATGTGCGGTGTTCGCCGCCGCGGGCCCGGGCGAAGGCACCACGGCCGTCGTGGTCGCCGTGGAACTGCCCCGGCGGGTGGACGAGGTGTCGCGCCGTGACATCACCGCCAGCGTGCGCGAACGGGTCGCCGGGGTGCACGGCGTCGCGGTGAGCGACGTGGTGACCGTCACCCGTTGGCATCTGCCCCGGACGACGAGCGGGAAGGTCCGGCGATCCGAGTGCAGCCGCCGGTACACGGCGGGCACGCTGGAGCGCTGGTGAATAGCCGTGGCCAGAAGTCGCCACTTCGTTGACAGCACGGACTATAGGCGCAGATTGTATCCATGTGTCCGTGAATCTGGGGACATGTCGCTGACCCTTGCTTATACGCCGATTGGCAGGCGCCGTATGACGATAAGCAATTTTCTAACCATTGAGGAACTAGAGCGGCGCCGGGCCAAGCCGGAGCCGACCAGCCGGGTGGTTTTCCGGGTCGCCGCACTTTACGGTATCTCCCTGGACGGCATGAAATTCCCGCTCAATTCCGATGAGCATATCGACTCGGGCCAGATCGTCCTGACCACCGATTCGGAGATCTCGCCCGCGATGAACGTCGGGGTCGCGGACTTCGGCCAGCTGACGCTGCGGGTGCGCTACGGCGTGCAGGCCGTCTTCCCTGGCCTGCACGAACTCGTGATGTCCGGGCGGCACGACCTTTCGCTGCTCGCCCCGATCCGGGCCACGGCGACCGACGACTGCACCGTCGAACCGGACCTGTCCGGCTGGCACGCCCGCGGCTGCCTGGAGTTCCTGCCGGGCTCCATGTGGTCGGGCGCAAAAGGTGGTTGAGACGGCCGCATTGTCTCCAGTTTGGAGAACTCGCTGGCCGAACTGCGTGATGGCAAGCCGACTACGGTCGCGTACGACACGACATTCCTGATCACCTGGCCCATGCACCTGGGTGGCACGTCGGACACGGTCAATTTCGTCGGCTCAATGCGGCTGCTCCCGGTCATGGGATTTGAATAAACCGTACTGAGACTTATTCCAAACGCCAATAGGTTTAATCGACGTATACCAGCTTGACCTGCGGGTATGTAAACCAGTCCGAGGGTTCAGAATAAGCCTCAAAATGTATCTGACCAGCACACCGCCCTGGTTCTGTTTCATCGTGCATCCAAGGCACGTCGCCGAGCTCGACTCGATGTGCGGAGCCTCGCTGCTGCGCCGGTACAGCAGGGACGAAGCGGAGTTCGTGCGGCGGGCCTGCACGTCTCCGGCCCTGGTGCTCGGCGAGGTCACCATGCGCGGGTCGTCGATCCGCGGCGAGGTGATCGGGGCTGTGCGCATGCCCGGGGCCCTGCTCACCCGGGACGGCTTCCGGCTGGTGGTGGAGGCCGCGCAGCTCGCGGCGCTGCGCGGGGCGGCGGTCGTCGGCCTGGGCGGGCTCACCGCTCCGGTCACCGGCGGCGGCTCGTTTCTGCTCCCGCACCTGCCGGCCGGGATCACGGTCACCAACGGCAACGCCCTCACCGCCGCGGTGGCCAGGGACAACGTCATGCAGGCCCGGTCGGCCCGCGGGCTGGCCGACCCCACGGTCGCGGTGCTCGGCGCGACCGGCTCGGTCGGGGTCGCCGTTTCGCACCTGCTCGCCGACGACGGCCTGCGCCTGATCCTGCTCGGCCGCTCCCAGGCCCGTCTGAGCGAGCGGCTGGGTGACCTGGCTCAGGCCGCGGCGCTCAGCGACGACGTGACCCGGGTGGCCAGCGCGGACATCGTCCTGGTGCTGACCAACGACGCCTCGGCCCGGCTGCGGCCACAGATGCTCGAGCCGGGGACGGTCGTCATCGACATCGCCCAACCCGCCGGCATACCGGGCGCCGAGTACCCCGCGTTCTGGCGGGCCGGCATCCCGGTCGTGGCGGGCGGCATCGTGCAGGCGCCCGGGTACCGCTGCACCCAGGATTTCTTTCTTGACGGCCCGGAGGAAACCTTCGCCTGCCTTGCCGAGACCTACCTGATGGCAACCACAGGACTGCGAGAGCACTCGGTCGGTCAGCCGAGCGCTGACTTCGCCCGGACGATGTCGTCTCTGGCGAGCCAGCACGGCATTCGCCCGCGACCTCTCCGGCTCACCCAACCCGACGATCCCACGCTCTGCCCTTCCGGGCCGGAATTCCACCTTACGGCAAGCCTTTCCAGCCGGAATTCCACCCTACGGCGGGACGCGGCCGACCCAGGAGGCATTGACGTGCACGAACTGACCTTGATCAACGCTTGTTGCGGTGGTGACCCGAACCTCGGCGACTACGCCGACTTCCTGCGGCGCAAGCTCGACGGCCGGGCCCAGGTCGAGCTGGTGGCGATGGGCTCGTGCAGCGACCTGTCCGCGATCCCGGCCGAGCTGCGGGAGAAGCTGATCGGGCAGCGGATCGACGGCGTGCCGGTCGTCGTGCTGGACGGCAAGGTCGTCGCCTCCGGCCCGCTGCCCAACTGGATGGACGGCTACGAGGCGATCGTGGCGGCCATGGACGCCACGGCGGCAACGCCATGACGACCGCACTTCACCGGCCGGACGTCCACCCCGCGGCAGAGCTTGAAACGCCGGCGCACGACGAGGTGCTGGACACCGAGCTCCTGCGCGAAGACTTCCCGTGCCTGGCGGCGGGCAACGTCTACCTGGACAGCGTGGCCTCGTCGCTCACCCCGGTGCCGGTGGTCGAGGCGATGAACGAGTACTACTTCAGCTACCGGGCGAACATCCACCGCGGCAGCTACGACGCCTCGATCATGGCGTCGGAACAGTACGAGGCCGCCCAGGCCAAGGTCGCACGCTTCATCGGCGCCGACCCCGAGGAAATAGTGTTCACCTCGAACACGACCCATTCGCTCAACCTCACCGCGCTGTCGCTGCGGGTCAACCCGGGCGACGAGATCGTCCTGTCGACGCTAGAGCACACCTCGAACATGGCTCCCTGGAGCCTGCGGGCCCGGCGCACCGGCGCGACCCTGCGCTGGTACAACCCGGGTGAGGAGGGCCGCTTCGACCTCGGCGAGTTCGTCAAGCTGCTCAACGAGCGCACCAAGATCGTCGCTCTGACCTACGTGTCCAACGTGCTCGGCACCGTCTACCCGGTGGCCGACATCGCGCGGATCTGCGCCGAGCGCGGCATCCTCTACGTGGTCGACGCGGCCCAGGCGGTGCCGCACCGGCGGGTGAACGTGCACGAGCTCGGCTGCGACTTCCTCGCCTTCTCCGGCCACAAGATGCTCGGCCCGACCGGCATCGGCGTACTTTACATGAAGCGCGAGCACGCCGAACGCAAGGTGCCGGGCATCGTCGGCGGCGGCACGATCAACACCGAGATCGAATGCGGCTGCCCGTCGCTGGATGCCTGCGGCCCCACCTACATGCAGTTCAGCGCGCTCCCGGACAAGTGGCAGGCCGGAACCCCGCCCATCGCGGAGGCCATCGGCCTCGGCGCGGCCGTGGACTACCTGGAGACCGTGGGCATCGAGAA
The DNA here is from genome assembly GCA_035308365.1 of Streptosporangiaceae bacterium. Classification (GTDB taxonomy): domain Bacteria; phylum Actinomycetota; class Actinomycetes; order Streptosporangiales; family Streptosporangiaceae; genus PALSA-505. The sequence goes on along the minus strand of DATGGU010000209.1, from coordinate 53,164 downwards.
CATCCACCGGCACACCCAGCGGCTGGCCGCCGGCACCGCCGCCGCGCTCCGCGCCATCCCCGGAGTACAGGTCTACGGGCCCTCCGAACCCGGGCTGCTGTCCAGCATCGTCTCGTTCAACCTGGCCGGCGTGCCGCCGCACGAGGTCGGGAAGATGCTCAACAGCCGCTATCACATCGCCGTGCGGTCCGGCGCCCACTGCGCGCTGTCCTACTTCATGGGCGCCGACGCGGTCGTCGACGTCCCCGGCAACGTCCGCGCCTCGTTCTATCTGTACAACACCGCCGAAGAGGCGGAGCAACTGGTCAACGCGGTCGCCGAGATCGCGTCCTTCTGCGGCTAGCGAGAAACGCCCGGTCAGGGACGGCGGCCCGCCAGCGCGAGCAGGCGGGCCTGGTCGCCGGAGCCGTCGGGCACGTCCAGGGCGTCGGCGTACAGGCCCTTGCGCCGGATGTGCTCGGGGACGCTGGCCAGTGCGGCGGTCGCGGCCGTGACCAGGTGCGGCGGCAGGATCTCGTCGCCGCCGGCGGCCCGGGCCAGGTCCCAGGCGTGGATGACGACGTCGCGGAGCAGGGCTTCGACGACGAACGCGACCGTCATCTCCCGGGAGCCCAGCTTCATCGCCGCCGGGGCTGCCGGGTCCTCGATGCCGCCGAGGATCCGCTCGGCGATGGACCGGGCCTGATCCCAGCGCTGGACCGGGCCGGCGTCGGCGGACGGCTGCGCGTCGCTGCCCATGGCGGCGGCGAACATGGACACGCTCCCGACCACGTGGGTCAGCACGTCCGCCGCCGTCCAGCCGTCGCAGGGGGAGGGCGCGGTCCAGGCGCCGCGGGCCTGCGCGTCACGGACGCGTGCATCGAAGGCCGCCAGGGCGTCGGCCAGTTCGGCCCGGTAATCCTGGTCACAGGTGAGCACGCGGGTCACTGCTGGCTCCTTCCTCGCTCGTGCGCAGGGCTCGCTTGAGCAGTTTCCCGGTCGGCAGCCGGGGGAGTTGCCCGACGAACTCGACCGTGGCCGGGCACTTGAACCGGGCGACGTGCTCCGCGCAGAAGTCCATCAGCCTGCCCGCCAGCCCGGGCCCGGCGTCGGCGGGATTCCTCGGCTGGACGAACGCGGCGACCTGCTCGCCCAGCTCGAAGTCGGGAACCCCGATCACGGCGACGTCCTCGACCTCCGGATGCATGATGAGGACGTCCTCGACCTCGCGTGGGTAGATGTTGACGCCGCCCCTGATGATCATGTTGGCGGCCCGGTCGGTCAGGTACACATAGCCGTCCTTGTCGACATGACCGATGTCGCCGAGCGTGCTCCAGCCCCGGTCGTTGAATGCCTTGGCCGTCCGCTGCGGGTCATTGTGGTAGGAAAACCTCAGCCCACCCTCGAACCAGATCTGGCCGGTCTGACCCGGCCCGAGTTCCTGGCCTTCGTCGTCGACGATGTGGACCCGCGAAACCAGCGGCCGCCCGACCGACCCGGGATGGGTGAGCCATTCCTCCGGCCCGATCGTGCACCACCCGTTGCTCTCGCTGCCGGCGTAGTACTCATAGATGATCGGCCCCCACCAGTCCAGCATGGCCCGCTTGACCTCGGCCGGGCACGGCGCCGCCGTATGTATCACCCGCTGCAAGCTGGAAAGGTCATATTTGCCGCGCACCTCATCGGGCAGTTTCAGCATCCGTACGAAATGCGTCGGCACGAACTGAGCGTGTGTCACCCGGTACTTCTCGATCGCCCGCAAGGTATCTTCGGCGTCGAACCGCTCCATCACGACGATGGTCGCGCCGATCCGGTGTGCCGACATGATCCACCGCAACGGGGCCGCATGATACAGCGGTGCGGGCGACAGATAAACCGACGAATCCCGCATCCCATAGAACAGTTGCAGCAGATTCGTCAGCGCCCCGTCATCGCCGCCGAACGGCAGCCCGCTGAGCGGGCGCACGACCCCCTTGGGCTTCCCCGTGGTTCCCGAGGAATAGAACATCAGACACCCCTCGGTCTCATCCGCCAGCGGCTCATCCGGGTAACCGGCGATCGCCTCTTCGTAAGGCTCGAATCCGGGCAGTCCCCCGGTCCCCACGGCCAGCCGTACTTCCACGCCGGAAAGCGAGGGCCCGACCCGGGGCAGCAGGTTCTCCAGGGCCTTTCCCGCGACCAGTGCCCGGGCCCCGCAATCGGCCAGTATGTAGCCGACCTCGGCCGCCGCCAGATGGGAATTGATCGGCGTCAGGTAAATCCCCGACCGCTGCGCCGCCCAGCAGACCTCAAGATAGGGCAGCTCATTATCGAGCAACACGGCAGCGTGATCGCCGCCCCCCAGCCCGCGATCACGCAGGAGCCGCGCCAGCCGCCGCGACCGGGCATCCAGCTCCCGGTACGTCCGCGCCTGCCCGGTCGAGGCCATGACAACCGCAACCTTGTCACCGTCGGCCAACCCATGTACTCCCGGATGACGAAGCTGCGGCATTGCCATAGTGCTCATACCATCCAATCTCCAATAATTTAACATCACTGCTGACCAGTAGTGCGGCGAGAAGTCGCCAATCGCTAGGCTGATCAATCCGGGATACTTACCATTGCGCTGTGCCTGTTCAGAAGTTCGGGTTCTTCAAGATACCCGCTTCGGTCGCCGCTGTGCCACCTGTACTCTGCCTCTCTGAAGTTGCGGTTCTTCAAGAAACCCACTCCGGTGCTGTGACTGCCACCTGCACCGGCACTCGGGCAGGCCGAAATCGCCTGCCCTCGCTGGCCGGTCTTGAAGAACCTCCACTGGCCCTGGGGCAGGCCCCAATCGCCTGCCCTCGCTAGCCGGTCTTGAAGAACCCTCACCGGCGATCCAGCTAAACAAGGAGGGTCGCGTGGCGAACGTCGGCGCCCAGCTTTCCGGGCCTGGTACCACCGACAGTGAACTTCGCCGGACGATCTCCTGGCGGTCATCCATTCTGCTGGCCATCGCGGCGGCCTTGCAGATTACCGTTATCATGGGCCCGATGGCCAATGAGCTGGGCAACCTCCAGCCATTGATCTGGGCGTTCGCTGCCGCCGCCGGGCTCGTTCAGTGCCTGTTCATCGCCGAGCTTGCGACTCATTTTCCGTGCCGTTCCGGCGGGACCGCCACCTATGCCCACGAGGCATTCGGCGACCGGAACAAATGGCTTCCCGCGCTGTCGAGCTGGGCATACTGGTTCGCCTGGACGCCAGGAATCGCCGTTAATCTTATCCTGGCTTCCAAATATATTCGGGCCACTATTGCACCGCACGTCAACACGGTTGTGCTGAGCCTGATCATCGGCGCTGGGCTGTATGCTGTCAATGCCCGCGGCCTGCGCCTCAACGTGAAGATAACCGCCGGGCTGATCATCCTGACGGCGGTGCCGGTCGTGGTCATGCTGATGGCCCCGGTATTCCGGCCGTCGCTGTTTCACGGTGCCCAGGTGTGGCCATTCCACGTTCCGGCCCGCCATGGGTCCGACGTCGCGCTGGTCGTCAAATGGCTGTTCGTCGCCGCCTGGTCGGCCTACGGCGCCGAGATGGCCTCGACGATCTTCGCCGAGTGCCGCATCTCCAAAAGCGCGGCGGTGCGCGGAATGGCGGTCGCCGGGACCGCCTGCCTCATCGGGTTCTCCCTGGTGCCGTTCGTCATGACGGGGATCGTCGGCGCCAGCGGACTGGGCGGCGACCCGGCCACGGTCTTCCTGGTGCCGGCCCGGGTGGTCATGGGCGGTGCCGGCGCGACGATCACGGGCCTGATGCTGGCCGGCGCGCTCATCGTCGGCGCGCAGGCGTACATCATCTCCTCGTCCCGGACGCTCTGCCAGATGTCCCGGGACGGCTACATGCCCCGCATGTTCCAGCGGGTCAACCGGTTCGGAGTGCCGCTCAACACGGTGCTCTGCGACGCGGTGGTGATCGCGTTGCTAGCCGGCATCTTCGGCACCAACGTCGTCAACGTGGTCGCCGCCGCGAACACCGGGTACCTGCTGGTCTTCATCATCCTGCCGCTGGGCTTCCTGGCCGTCCGGCGTCGCCGCGCCCAGGCCGGTGAGCCCCTGGTCATGGCCGGCTGGCTGGCCCCGGTGGCGGTGGTCTTCGCGGCCGTCAACGCCGTCCTGCTCGTCGCCGGGTCGGCGCTGTGGGGCCCTGGCATCTGGCTGACCGGCGCCGTGGTCCTGATCGCGGTGTTCCCGCTCATGCTGGTCCGGGCTCTGGAGGAACGACGCGCCCGTAGCGTGGCGGGCGCCGGGACACCCTAACCCGGCACCGGCGCGAACGCTGCGCCGTGCCCGGGCACGGCGCAGCGCCGGTGGCGGCAGGCACGGCGCGGGTCAGGGGGTTTCGGTGACCGGTGGTGGTCGGCACACTGGGAGACGTGGATGACTGCGATCTTTTGGTGATCGGTTCCGGGCCGGGTGGGCAGAAGGCAGCCATCGCCGCGGCCAAGCTGGAACGCCGGGTCATCATGGTGGAGCGGCCGGGCATGATCGGCGGGGTCTGCCTGAACACCGGCACGATCCCGTCCAAGACGCTGCGCGAGGCGGTGCTCTACCTCACCGGCGCCGGCCAGCGGGAGATGTACGGGCAGAGCTACCGGGTCAAGGACGATATAACCATCGCCGACCTGACCGCCCGCACCCAGCATGTGGTCGGCCGGGAGATCGACGTGGTCCGCAGCCAGCTCAGCCGCAACCGGATCCGGGTGCTGAGCGGCACCGCGGCCTTCGTGGATCCCAACACGGTCGAGGTGACAGACGACAACGACCGGTCCCGCCGGATCACCGCCAAGAACATCGTGATCGCCACCGGCACCCGGCCGGCCAGGCCGGACAGCGTGGAGTTCGACGGCCGCACGGTGATCGACTCCGACGGCGTCCTGCAGCTCGAACAGGTGCCGCGGTCCATGGTGGTGTGCGGCGCCGGGGTCATCGGGATCGAGTACGCGTCCATGTTCGCGGCCCTCGGCACCAAGGTCACCGTGGTCGAGCAGCGCGACCGGATGCTGGAGTTCTGCGACCTCGAAGTCGTCGAGGCGCTCAAGTATCACCTGCGGGATCTGGCCGTGACGTTCCGGTTCGGCGAGGTGGTCGACTCGGTGGAGGCGCTGCCCGAGGGGGCCATCGCGAACCTGCGCAGCGGCAAGCGGATCCCGGCCGACACGGTCATGTACTCGGCGGGCCGCCAGGGCTGGACCGGCGAGCTGAACCTGAAGGCGGCGGGCCTGGAGTCCGACCGGCGCGGCCGGATCAGGGTGGACGAGTTCTACCGCACCGAGGTACCGCACATCTACGCGGTGGGCGACGTGATCGGCTTCCCGGCGCTGGCCGCCACGTCCATGGAACAGGGACGGCTGGCCGCGCACCACGCCTGCGGTGAGCCGGTACACACGGCGCACCTCCTGCAGCCCATCGGCATCTACAGCGTGCCCGAGATCAGCTTCATCGGCCGCACCGAGGACCAGCTCACCCAGGAGTGCATCCCGTTCGAGGTGGGCGTCTCCCGGTACCGCGAGCTGGCCAGGGGCCAGATCATCGGCGACTCCTACGGCGTGCTCAAGCTGCTGGTCTCGCCGGAGGACCGCACGCTGCTCGGGGTGCACGTGTTCGGCACCGGGGCCACCGAGCTGGTGCACATCGGCCAGGCCGTGATGGGCTGCGGCGGCACCATCGACTACCTGGTGGACGCCGTGTTCAACTACCCCACGCTGGCCGAGTCCTACAAGGTCGCCGCTCTGGACGCGACCAACAAGATGCGCCAGGTGGAGCGCCTCGCCCACCTGACCGCCCCGCGCGACTAACGGCCGTCACCGGGGCGGATGAGAAAATTCGGGTATGACCGCGCCAGTCGTTCTTACGTTCCGTCCCGACGAGGATCAGCGCCAGGCAATCAGGCCGATCCTGGCACCGTTCGGTGGAATAAATTATCTCGCCGACGCGGGGGAAGATCCGGACGCACGGGCCACCATGCTGAAGGCGGCGAAGGCGATCATCACCTGGGTGCCGTCCCGGGAACTCAGCCAGCAGGACCTGGCGGCGCTGGGCGGGGTCGAGCTCATCCAGTTGCTGAGCGCGGGCGCGGACCACATCGACTTCGCCGCACTGCCACGGCAGGCGAAGGTCGCGGGCAACGTGGGCGCCTATGCCGGCCCGATGGCCGAGCACGTGCTGGCCATGGCCCTGGCGCTGGCCAAGCGGCTGCCGCAGAACCACGCCAAGCTCGCCTCGGGTGTCTTCGACCATTTCGAGACACTGTGGCTGCGCGGCGGGACGGCCGGCATCCTCGGCTACGGCGGCATCGGCCGGGCGAGCGCCAGGCTGCTGCGGGCGATCGGCATGCGGATCTACGCGATCAACAGCAGCGGCCAGGCCGACGAGGGCGCCGACCAGGCTGGCACCCTGGCGGACCTGGACGACATGCTGGCCGGCTCCGACGTCGTCGTGGTGGCGCTGCCGCTGACCAGGACGACCAGGGGGCTGATCGGGGCGCGCGAGCTGTCGCTGATGAAACCGGCGGCGATCCTGGTCAACGTGGCCCGGGGCGCGATCGTGGACGAAGACGCGCTGTACGAGCACCTGCGGACGCACCCGGACTTCTGCGCCGGGATCGACACCTGGTGGCAGGAACCGCGCGGCGGCCAGCCCTTCCACACCCGGCTGCCGTTCTTCACCCTGCCCAACCTGCTGGGCTCGCCGCACAACTCCGGCACCGTGCCGGGCATCGACGCCGCCTCGGCCGCCGACGCGGCCAGGAACGTCGCTGCCTACCTCGGCGGTGGCCCGGTGCGCGGGATCCAGGACCCGGCGGACTATCAGCCCACGTAGACCTTCACGGCTGCGGTCAGTTCGGCCAGGGCGGTCTTGGCGTCGGCGAAGTACATGCTGGTCTTGGGGTCGGTGTAGAGCTCGTTGTCGATCCCGGCGTAGCCGGTGCCCATCGACCGCTTGATCACGATGATGCTCTTGGCCTGGTCCACGTCGAGGATGGGCATGCCGGAGATGGCCGTGCCGGGCCGCCGGGCCGCCGGGTTGGTCACGTCGTTGGCGCCGATGACCAGGGCCACGTCGGCCCTGGGGAACTCGGGGTTGATCTCATCCATCTCCTTGAGCTGCGGGTAGGGTACGTTCGCCTCGGCCAGCAGCACGTTCATGTGCCCGGGCATCCGGCCGGCCACCGGGTGGATGGCGTAGCTGACGTCCACGCCACGCTCTTCGAGCAGCCCGGCCAGCTCGGCCACCTCGTGCTGCGCCTGCGCCGCGGCCAGGCCGTAGCCGGGCACGAAGATGACCTTGGACGCGTAGGCAAGCTGGATGGCGGCGTCGTCGGCAGCGATCGAGCGGACATCGCCGCCGGGCCCGGCCACCGCCGCCGTCGCGGTGTCGCCAGTCCCGAACCCGCCGATCATGATGTTGCTCAGCGACCGGTTCATCGCGTCGGCCATCAGCTTGGTCAGGATGCTGCCAGACGCGCCGACGAGCGCCCCAGCGATGATCAATGCCCAGTTGCCGATGACGAAGCCAGCCATCGCGACGGCGGTGCCGGTGAACGCGTTCAGCAGCGAGATCACCACCGGCATGTCCGCCCCGCCGATGGGCAGCACCATCGTTACCCCGAAGCCGAGGGCGGCGATGATCACGATGATCAGCACCGCCGTGGACGGGGTGGCGATCAGGTAGCCGGCCGCGCCGATCCCGGCGGCGGCCAGTGCGATGTTGACCAGCCGGGAGCCGGGGAAGGTGACAGGAGCCCCACTGATGAACCCCTGCAGCTTGCCGGCCGCGATGACCGACCCGGAGAACGTCACCGCTCCGATCAGCACGTCCAGCACGGTTGTGACCGTGGCCACCTCGCCCACCGCCGCCCCGGCGCGCACGTAGTCGCTGATCGCCACCAGCGCCGCCGCCCCGCCGCCGACCGCGTTGAACACGCTGACCAGTTGCGGCATCGCCGTCATGGCCACGGTGCGGGCGGCGTACAGCCCCACCCCGCCGCCGATCAGCGCCCCGGCCAGCATGACCGCCCACCCAGTGGCCGTGATCGCCCCCGAGTGGATGATCAGGGCGAAGGTGACCACCACCGCCAGCACCATCCCGGCCGTGGAGAGCTGGTTCCCCCGCCGGGCGGTGGCCGGGGTGTTCATCAGGTGCAGCCCCAGCACAAAGCATGTGGCCGCGGCGACATAAAGAAGCTGAGTAACCCAGGTGACGGTGCTCACGGCCGGCTCCCGCCGGCGCCGTCCGCCTGCGCGGTCACCGCCGCCGTCGCCCCGTCGACGGCCCGGCTCTCGGGGGTGGGCTCGGCCCGGCGGCGGAACATCTTCAGCATCCGCCCGGTCACCACGTATCCCCCGACCACGTTCATCGCGGCGAACGCGGCGGCGATGAAGGCCAGCACATAGCCCAGGGCGTTGCCCGACGCGGCGGCGATCAGCATCGCCCCGACCAGCACGATGCCGTGGATCGAGTTGGCCGCCGACATCAGCGGCGTGTGCAGGGTCGCGGGGACCTTACTGATCACCTCGAACCCGACCAGGAGGGCGAGCACGAAGATGGCGATGTCGGTCAGCAGTGCCGGTGTCACTGGGATGCACCTCCCGTGGTGCCCGGGGTAAGCAGCGCGGCGGTCGCGGGGTGCACGACGCTGCCCTCGTGAGTGATCACCACGCCCGCCTGGATCTCGTCGGAGAGGTCGATGGCCAGCGCGCCGTCGCTGGCCATCGCCAGCAGCAGCGCGGTCATGTTGCGCGAGTACGCGGACGAGGCCGCGGTGGGGACGGTGGACGGCAGGTTGCCCGCGCCGATGATCGTCACCCCGTTCTCGGTGACGATCTGCTCACCGTCCACGGACCCGGCCACGTTGCCGCCGAGCGCGCTGGCCGCCATGTCCACGATGACCGAGCCGGCCGCCATGGACTTGACCGTGTCCTCGGTGACCAGCAGTGGTGGCCTGCGGCCCGGCACCTGGGCTGTGGTGATCACCACGTCCTGTGCCGCGATGTGGCCGCTCAGCTCGGCCTGCTGGGCGCGCCGTTCCTCGTCGGTGAGCTCGCGCGCGTAACCACCCTCCCCGGCGGCCGAGGTCACGGCCTTGAGTTCGAGGAACGTGGCGCCGAGCGACTCGACCTCGGACTTGGAGCTGGGCCGCACGTCGTACCCGCTGACCACGGCGCCGAGCCTGCGCGCGGTGCCGATGGCCTGCAGCCCGGCCACGCCGGTGCCGAGGACGAGCAGCTTGGCCGGCTTGGCGGTGCCGGCCGCCGTGATAAGCAACGGGAAGAACCTGCCGAACGCCGCCGCCGCGATCAGCACGGCCTTGTAGCCGGCCACGTTTGACTGCGAGGTGAGCGCGTCCATCTGCTGGGCGCGGGACAGCGTGCGCGGCAGGCCGTCCAGGCTGATCGCCGTCACCCCGGCCTTGGCCAGCGTGGCGGCCAGCTCCGGGTCGGTCAGCGGCGCCAGCATCCCGATAACCGCCTGGCCGCTGCGCAGCCGGGGTACCAGGCCGGTGTCCGGCTTGCCGACCATGATGATCGCGTCGGCGCCGGCCAGCAGCTCGTCGCGGGACACGACGGTGGCGCCGGCCTGCGCATAGGCGCTGTCCGGAAACCAGGCGCCATCGCCCGCGCCCGACTCGACGAGCACATCGAGACCCTTGGCGCTCAGCCGGGTCACGGCGTCGGGAGCCAGCGCCACCCGCCGTTCGCCCGGGGCGCTCTCCTTGATGACGGCGACCTTCATGCGCGCGACCCCGCGCGTTCGGATGACCTCGCGCGTGCGCGTGACCCCGCCCGCTCGGACGACCCCGCGCGTTCGGACAACCTCGCGCGTTTGAATGACCTCGCGCGTGCGCGTGACCCCGCGCGCTCGGACGGCCTCGCGGGTGCGCGCAACCTTGTGGGTGCGTGCGGCTTCGCGGCACTTGCTTTCATCGGCGCGACCTCGCAGTAATGCTGTTGCTCCCGGCGCCATGTCTATCACGGCAGCCTGACGGCTCGGGTAGGACGGTACGACCAGGGTTTCTGTCCCATCCATGGTTTACCAGGTTAGAAAGGCCCGCATCCGGTGGGTCTTCCGCCCTGTGGACAGACAAATTGGCCTGTGGATAATCAGCCTCCGGAGCTGACCGCCGCTGTGGCTCGCCGCGCTGGCCGGGCTTCGGGCATCGCCGGCCCGCCAGACAGGCGCCAGCCGCGTCCGCCGGACCGTCGCCCGGGCGACCCGGCGGGGCCCGGCCTTTGCCCCGGCGGCACCGGGTGAAAACCAATCGCGTTTCTTGGCACGGCCGGGTTTCCTTGATGGATGCGCATCGAGCGGTTCGATCCGGTCGCGGAGCCTGACAAGGTCCGGGCCTGCTACAAGATGTACGTCGCGGGCTTGCCGGTGGACAACCCGGAGGGTCCGCCGTTCCCCGAGCACCACGCGGCCGCATGGTTCGAGCTGGGATTCGGTGGTGAGCCGCGGGAGGTAGCGCTGGCCATGGACTCCGCCGGCGCTCCGGCCGGCTGGTACCTGCTCGAACTGCCGCAGCGGAGCAACACGCACCTCGGCTTCCTGGAGCTCGTCGTCAGCCCGGACCAGCGCAGGCACGGCTATGGGACCGCGTTGCTGCGGCACGCGGCCAGCCGCGCGGCCGCCCATGGCCGCACGCTGCTGTCAGCCGAGACGCGGCGCGACTCGCCCGGCTCGGGCTTCGCCGCCGCGATGGGCGCCCGCGCCGGAGTGGTGGCGATCCGGCGCGTGCTCGAACTCGACAGCATCCCCGCCGGGAAACTGGCCGGGCTACGCGCCCGGGCCGAGGCGGCGGCCCAGGGCTACTCGCTGCTGCGCTGGGCCGGCCCGACACCCGAGGAAGACCTGCTCGGTGTGGCGACGGTACAGGCCGCGATGGCGGACGCGCCGCACAATCCCGGGGAGAAGCCGCGCGGCGTGGATCCCGAGCGGCTGCGCCACAACGAGCGTCGCTCGATCGAGGTGGGTATGCGCCGCTACAGTGTGGCGGCCAGGTGCGACCGGACCGGTGAGCTGGCCGGGCTGACCCAGATCGCCGCCGATCCGCTGGAATTGCCGTGGGCGCGCCAGTTCATCACCGCGGTCACCAAGGAGCACCGCGGCCACCGCCTCGGCCTGCTGGTCAAGGTCGACATGCTGGACATGCTGGCCACCGCCGAGCCGGAGGTGCGCCGCATCCTCACCGACAACGCGGACGCGAACCAGCACATGATCGCCATCAACGCCGAGCTGGGTTACCGCATTCTCGACGAGCAGCAGTCCTGGGAGCTGGACGTTGCCTCCATCGTGGACTGACCTGGGCCGCCACCTTTGACCCGAGCGGGTGAAACGGCGCCGGGGCGAGCCACACTTGCCCAGCCGGTGCCCCCGGGACCCATACGTGCTGCCGGCTGGCTGAGGACCTTCGCCGGCATGGCGGGTCTGGCCACCTCGGAGTTCAACTGTAAATCACTGCTGCTGCCCGGCCCACTCCACACGTCCGGCTACGCGGCTGCGCTGCTTGCCGGAACCTCCGCGTCCCACCTTTGGCGGGTCCGCAGGTGTCCGGGCCCGGATGGCCCGGCAACGACTCGCAGCAGCAACGGCGAGGCGTGTGTGGAGCTTGCCCCGCGGTTCAGTGCGCCCCAGGGGCTCACCCGGTATTCAGGTGCTCCATGGGTTGTCCTGTCACGCCGGCGATGATGTCGAAGTCCTTATCCCTGTGCAGAACGGTGAGGCCGGCAAGTTCAGCCGTGGCAGCGATGATCAGATCGGGAATGGAAGGAGCACGATGCTGGCCTCGATCGGCGAGCAGGCTGAGAACCTCCAAGGCCCGGTCTTCAATGGCCGGGGTAAGGTACTCCACCGGCATCGATGCCAGCGGCGGCTGGCGCAATCCGGTGCGCAGTTCAGTTCCTGTCCGGGCCGAGTAGCCAACTTCGAGACGGGTTACCGTGGTGATCCGCACCAGGCCGCGCTCGATTCTGTTAGCCCACTCGGTTGCGCCGGGGCTGGCCGCGAGGCGGACGAGCGCCGACTTGTCGATCAGCCACGTCGTCACCGCCATGCCTGATTCATCACCTCGGGATCGGCGAGATCAGCGAAGACCTCGGTGAACCGCTGCAAATCCTGGACTCCGACCGCGGAGCTTTGAACGGCGGCATCTTGGGTCAGCCGACGGCGGACATATTCGGTTCGGGACAGCCCGAGCCGCCTGGCGTGCGCGTCTACTGCCGCGATGACGTCATCGGGCACGTCGCGGATCAGCATATCGGTCATGGCTCACCTCCATTGATATCACATGATATCGTCCCGGAAGCAGACGGGATACCAATGCCGCAGAGTCGCGCGGCGTAGCGGTGCCGGCTTTCGCGTTGACCAGGTGTCTGTGGTCACCGTAATGGAGTATGGGTTTTATGACTGTCAGGCGGTGCGGCGGAGGAGTTCGCTGATCTTTTCGCCCGCCCGGGCCACGACGGGGGCGTGCAGGCGGCCGGGGGAGCGGGTGAGGCGCTCGATGGGGCCGGAGACCGAGACGGCGGCGACCACGCGGCCGCCGGGGCCGCGTACCGGCGCCGATACCGATGCGACGCCGGCCTCGCGCTCGGCCACGCTGGCCGCCCAGCCGCGCCGGCGCACCTGGGCGAGCGCGGCGGCGGTGAACTTGGCGGTCTGCAGCACGCGGCGGACGCGTTCCGGTTCGTCCCAGGCGAGCAGCACCTGGGCGCCGGAGCCGGCCGTCATCGGGAGTGCCGAGCCGACCGGGACCGTGTCGCGCAGCCCGGTGGACCGTTCGGCGGCCGCGACGCAGATCCTGATGTCCGCCTGCCTGCGGTAGAGCTGGGCGCTCTCGCCGGTCAGGTCCCTGAGCTGGTTCAGGACGGGCTGGGCCACGGCCAGCAGGCGGTCTTCCCCGGCGGCCGCGGCCAGTTCGGCGATCCTCGGGCCGAGTATGAACCTGCCCCGGGTGTCCCGGCCGACCAGGCGGTGCCGCTCAAGCGCGACGGCGATCCGGTGTGCGGTCGGGCGGGCCAGGCCGGTGCTCACGACGAGCTGGGCCAGCGAGGCCGGGCCTGACTCTAGCGCGTTGAGCACCGAAACCGTCTTGTCGAGAACGCCTACTCCGCTAGAGTTGTCCATAGAACGATATTGACGTCTCACGATTCGAGACGCAAGTTGCCACGGTCGAAAGGGCGCGAAGATGGGCCGGACACTCGCCGGGAAGATCTGGGACTCGCACGTCGTACATGCCGCGCCGGGCGAGCCGGACCTTCTCTACATCGATCTCCACCTTGTCCACGAGGTGACGAGCCCGCAGGCGTTCGAGGGGCTCAGGCTGGCCGGGCGCAAGGTCAGGCGGCCCGACCTGACGGTCGCCACCGAGGACCACAATGTGCCGACGACCGGGATCACCGGGCCCGGCGTCCCGCTGGACGGGCCGGGCAGCCCGGTCACCGATCCGGTGTCCCGCACCCAGGTGGAGATGCTGCGAAAGAACTGCGCCGAGTTCGGGGTCAGGCTCTACCCCATGGGCGACGCGGGACAGGGCATCGTTCATGTGATCGGCCCGCAGCTCGGGCTCACCCAGCCGGGCATGACGATCGTGTGCGGTGACTCGCACACCAGCACGCACGGCGCGTTCGGCGCGCTGGCGTTCGGCATCGGCACCAGTGAGGTCGAGCACGTCCTGGCCACCCAGACGCTGCCGCAGCAGCGTCCGCGGACGATGGCGATCACCGTGGACGGCAGCCTGCCCGGGGGAGTCACCGCCAAGGACCTGATTCTCGCCATCGTGGCCAGGATCGGCACCGGCGGCGGCCAGGGCCACGTGATCGAGTACCGTGGCGCGGCCATCAGGGAGCTGTCCATGGAGGGGCGCCTGACCGTCTGCAACATGTCCATCGAGGCCGGGGCGAAGGCCGGGCTGGTCGCGCCGGACGACACGACGTTCGGCTACCTGGAGGGCAAGCCGCACGCGCCGCGGGGGGCCGCCTGGGAGGCCGCGCTCGACCACTGGCGGTCGCTGCCCAGCGACCCCGGCGCCGTCTTCGACCAGGAGGTGGTGCTCGACGCCGCCGAGCTGACCCCATACGTGACCTGGGGCACCAACCCGGGTCAGGCGGCGCCGCTGGCGGGCTCGGTGCCGGATCCCGCCGCGCTGGCCGATCCCGCCGAGCGTGCCGCCGCCGAGCGGGCGCTCGCCTACATGGGTCTGACCCCGGGTACGCCGCTGCGGGACATCGCGGTGGACACGGTGTTCCTCGGGTCGTGTACCAACGGCCGGATGGAGGACCTGCGGGCGGCGGCCGGCGTGCTGCGCGGCCGGAAGGTCGCCGACGGCGTCCGGATGCTGGTCGTGCCCGGCTCCATGGCGGTCCGGGCGCAGGCCGAGGCCGAGGGGCTGGACGCCGTGTTCACCGCGGCCGGCGCGCAGTGGCGTTCGGCGGGCTGCTCCATGTGCCTGGGCATGAACCCGGACACACTGGCGCCAGGCGAGCGCAGCGCGTCCACCTCCAACCGCAACTTCGAGGGCCGGCAGGGCAAGGGCGGGCGCACCCATCTGGTGTCCCCGCAGGTGGCCGCCGCCACCGCGATCACCGGCCGCCTCACCGCCCCCGCCGACCTCTAGCCCCGCCCGATCCCCATGATTACCTGGACCCCCACCGCTCATGGTCAGGAAGATTTTTAGCACCCCAGCACTAAAAGTCTTCGTGATTATGAAAAATCCCAGCCGCAGGAGGCTTCGATGGAACCGTTCGTGACGCATGTTGGGCGCGGTGTGCCGCTGCGGCGCAGCGACGTGGATACCGACCAGATCATTCCGGCGTCGTACCTGAAGCGGGTCAGCCGCACAGGGTTCGGCGACGGGCTGTTCGCGGCCTGGCGCGAGGATCCGGGCTTCGTGCTCAACCAGCCCGCCTACGCGGGCGCGACGATCCTGGTCGCGGGCAACAACTTCGGCACCGGCTCGTCGCGGGAGCACGCGGTGTGGGCGCTGGCCGACTACGGATTCCGGGTGGTGATCGCCCCGAGGTTCGGCGACATCTTCCGCAACAACGCGACCAAGGCGGGGCTGCTGCCGGTCCGGCTGCCTGCCGGTGTGGTGGCCACGCTGCAGGACTCGGTGGAGGCGGACCCGGCCGTGGAGATCACCGTGGACCTGAAGGCTCGCGAGGTCCGGGCCCCGGCTGCGGGGCTGAACGCACCGTTCGAGATTGACGATTACACGCAGTGGCGGCTGATGGAAGGACTCGACGACATCGGTCTGACGCTGCGTAATACGAGCAAGATCACCGACTACGAGGCCCGCCGTCCGTCGTGGCTGCCTGTAACCGCCTGATGAACGCAGCGTCCGATTTTGCCGTATACGTTCGGTTTATGGTCACTGACAAGCTCCGACACGCTGTTTTTTCTGGCCAATGTCATTGTGCATCGGCGTGACATCGCCTACTTTCAGGCAGGTCAGAGGTCGCGAACTCCCAGTCCGCGCGACCTTGTGTGTTGGGGGAATCGCAGGAGTGATTTCATGAACAAGCGTGACCTGATCGATGCGATCTCAGGACAGCTCGGCAGCAAGGCGGCCGCGACCGAGGCCGTGAACGCGGTGCTTGACACCATCCAGTCCGCCGTGGCCAAGGGGGACAAGGTCGCGATCACCGGATTCGGCGTTTTCGAGAAGTCGGAGCGTTCTGCGCGCACGGCCCGCAATCCTGCCACCGGAGCGAGCATCAAGGTGCCGGCCTCGTCCGTGCCCAAGTTCCGCCCCGGCGCGGACTTCAAGGCCGCCGTCAACGGCGAGAAGAAGGCCGCGCCCGCGAAGGCAACCGCCAAGAAGAAGTAGTTCCAGATAGTAACTACGTGGGCGGCACCCGGTGTAACCGCCGGGTGCCGCTTCCTGGTCACTCAGAGTAACCAATCTCGGCCGTAGAGTGTGTTTACGGCCAAAGCGCGAAACCACGCAGAGCCACGCCCGCCGGGTCAGCGCAGGCCGGTGCGCTTGCGGAGGGCGGTCTGGATGATCCGGTCCACCAGTTGCGGCAGGGGCAGGCCGCTGGCCGCCCACATGACCGGGAAGCCTGAGCCCGGCGTCATCCCGGGCATGGTGTTGATCTCGTTGACCACGATCTGGCCGGCCGGGGTGTAGAAGAAGTCCACCCGGGCCAGGCCCTCGCAGGAGATGGCGTCGAAGGCGGCACAGGCGAGCTGCCTGACCTGCTCGACGTGCTCGGCCGGGATCGGCGGCGGGATCTTCAGGGCGGTGCCGGCCTCCAGGTACTTCGCCTGGAAGTCGTAGAAATCCGCGTCACCCCCGATGAGTATCTGGGCGGGCACGCTCGCCTCGGGCGGCCCGCCGTCGATGCCCTCCAGTACGGCGCACTCGACCTCGATGCCCTGCACCGCCGCCTCGGCCAGCACCTTGGGGTCGTGCTCGCGCGCCGCCTCGATGGCCTGCTCCAGCTCGTCCTGGTCGTGGGCGCGGCTCACGCCCATGCTGGATCCGCTGCGTGCGGGCTTGACGAACACCGGCCAGCCCAGCTCACGGATCTCGTCGAGCACCCGCTTGCGCTCGGTGGCCACCCGCCCCGCCCAGTCCCGGTCCCTGACGACCACGTACCGGCCGATGGGAAGGCCGCGCGCGGCGAAGATCAGTTTCATGTACTCCTTGTCCAGCCCGGCCGCGCTGGCCAGCACACCCGCCCCGGCGTAGCTGGTGCCGGCCATCTCCAGCAGGCCCTGCAGCGCGCCGTCCTCGCCATAGGCGCCGTGCAGCAGCGGCAGCACCACGTCCACATCGCCGAGGCTGCGCGGCACCTCACCGGGGCCGGTGACGACCAGCCCGGCCGCGCCATGGTCCAGCCGGGCCGCTATCTCGGTGCCCGGCGTGGCGACCGCGTCCACCGAGGGCAGCTCGCCGCCCTGGATGGCCAGCCGGCCGGGATCGTCGGCGGTCAGCACCCAGCGGCCATCCTGGGCGATCCCCACCGGCACCACGTCGTAGCGGTCCCGGTCGATCGCGCCGAGGATGTTGCCGGCACTCACGCAGGACACGGCATGTTCCGTGCTGCGCCCGCCGAAGACCACAGCCACCCTGATCTTGCGCCCGTCCACGTCTGCTCCTTATTTCATGGTCAGCGAATCGAGGGCGAGGCGTGCGTCATCGATGAGGTCCTCGGCATCCTCAAGGCCAATGGAGAACCGTACCGCGCCCGGGTCGATGCCCGCGGCCGTCAGCGCGCCGGTGTCAAGCTGCCGGTGCGTGGTGGACGCCGCGTGGCTGACCTTGGTATGCGTCCCGCCGAGCGACGTGGCCACCTGGGCGATGCGGAGCCGGTCGGCGAGCGCCATGCCCGCCTCCCGGCCGCCGCGCGGCGTGATGGCCACGATGGCGCCGAACCTGGTGCCCTCCGGCCCCGCGTCGAACAGCTTCCTGGCCGTCTCGTGCCCGGGGTGCCCCCCGAGGCCGGGGTAGCTCACCCGCTCCACCGCCGGATGCCGGGCCAGCGTCGCCGCGAACACCGCCGCGGTGTCGCACTGCCTGCGCATCCGCACCGGCAGCGTCTCCAGGCCGCGGCGGAGCAGGAACGCCTCATCGGGTGCCAGCGAGCCGCCGGTGTCGATGCGCACGTCCCTGATCTGCCTGATCAGGTCCGGCCTGCCGGTCACGACGCCGCCGGTGGAGTCGGAATGCCCGCCGATGTACTTGGTCGCCGAGTGCAGCACCAGGTCGGCGCCGTGCTCCAGCGGCCTGCACACGACCGGCGGAGCCAGCGTGGAGTCCACCACGAACAGCGCTCCCGCCTCGCCGGCCAGCTGGGCCAGGGCCGGCAGGTCGGCCACGTCCGTGGTCGGGTTGGCGATGGTCTCCGCGTACACGACCTTGGTGGCCGGGCGCAGGGCGGCCCGGACCTGGGCCAGGTCGGTGATGTCCACGAAGTCGGTCTCCACCCCGAACCTGGACGCCACGTTCTTCAGGAACGAATAGGTGCCGCCGTAGACGGCCGCCGGGGCGACAACGTGCGCCCCCACGCCGGCGAAGGTCAGGAAGACGCCACTGACCGCCGCCATGCCGGACGCGAACGCCTGCGCGGCGAGCTGCCCGGACAGGTTCACGCCCTCCAGCGCCGCCACGGCGGCGGCGAACGCGTCCACCGTCGGGTTGTCGATCCGGCTGTAGGTGTAGCCGGGCGCTCTATCGCCGAGCACCGCCGCATACTCGGCGGACGACTTAAACGAAAACGCTGCCGTACGGTACACGGGAGTGCCCAGCGGTTGCTGGTCCGGGACCGGTGCGGCCGGGAGGTGGACGGCCCGGGTGTTCTCACCGAGCCGCCGCGCGGCTGTTTCCTGCGGGTTCTCAGGCTCCATAACACCCCATAACGTTCGGGCTTAGCACTGCGCGACGTGAGCAGTTCGGCGGCCTGGGTCACTTCGAGGCCGTCGTGCAGAACGCCGGTTACCACCTCGGTGATCGGCATTTCGACGCCATGTCTGCGGGCAAGCTCGAGCACGGACAGCGAGGATTTCACGCCTTCGGCCGTTTGCGTGGTACCGGCCGTGACCTCGGCGAGCGTCGAGCCCTGGCCTAGTTTCTCGCCGAACGTACGGTTGCGGGACAACGGTGAACTGCACGTGGCGACCAGGTCACCCATGCCGGCCAGGCCCGCGAAACTGTGCTGGTCGGCGCCGAGCGCGGCCCCGAGCCGGGCGGTCTCGGCCAGGCCCCGGGTGATCAGGGTCGCCTTGGTGTTGTCGCCCAGGCCCATGCCGATCGCCATGCCGACGGCCAGCGCGATGACGTTCTTGACCGCGCCGCCAAGCTCACAGCCGGTCACGTCGGGGTTGGTGTAGGGCCGGAAGTAGGGAGCGTGGCAGGCGCCCTGCAGCAGTTTGGCGGCGGCCTCGTCGGCGCAGGCCACCACCGAGGCGGCGGGCTGGCGACAGGCGATCTCGTGGGCGAGGTTGGGCCCGGACACGACCGCGACCCGGTCGGGCGGCGCGCCGAGCACGTCGCTGATGACCTGGCTCATCCGGGCGCAGGTGCCGAGCTCGATGCCTTTCATGAGGCTGACCAGCAGTGCCCCCTGCGGGATCAGCGGTGCCCACTCGGCCAGGTTCTGCCGGAGGGACTGGGCGGGAACCGCGAGCACGACAAGGTCCGCCCCGGCGAGCGCCTTGGCCGGATCGCTGGACGCGTGCAGTTCTCGTGCCAGCGCGATCCCCGGCAGGTAGTCGGGGTTCTCGTGCCGGGAGGAAATCACCTCGGTGATGGCCCGCCGGCGGCCCCAGAGCGTTACCTGGGTGCCGGCGTCATAGAGCACCTGCGCGAACGTCGTGCCCCACGACCCAGCACCCATGACCGCCGCCTTCACCCTTTGCGCCCTCCGTTGCTCGCTACCCTCACGTGTGCCAGGCATTCTGCGCAGCCCCCGCTGTCCTCGCCGCTGGTCAGTACTGCGCCGCTGCCGCTTTCAACCCTGCTGAGCTGTGCCTGCTGCGTCGGAGGCGGTTGTTGCCCTGGATTGGCTGTCTGGCTGGGAGCCTGTGGCCGGCTCGGTATCGCTGGCTGGCTCGGCGCCATCGGCCGGCTCGGTGTCGTTGGCTGGCTCGGTGTCGTTGGCTGGCTCGGCGGGCTTGGCGGCTCGCGGATTGTAGGGGGCCGCCGGTGGTTCCTCGCCGCGCACCCCGGCAAGCAGCTTGGTGACGTCGGCCATGATTGTGTTGGTGACGCCGCGCAGGACCTCCGCCGTGATCGGCTTGCCCATGTAGGCGGACAGGTCGACCGGGGGGCCGGCGACGATGTGTACGGTCTTGCGCGGAAATATCTTCGGCCGCTTGTCCCCGTAGGGGAGGATGACCTGCGCGCCCCAGCAGGCGACGGGTATCACCGGGGCACCGGTGTCAAGGGCCAGCCTTGCCACGCCGGTCCTGGCCACCATCGGCCACTGGTCCGGGTCCCTGGAGGCGGTGCCTTCGGGGTAGAAGATCACGCACGCGCCCCGGCCGATCCGCTGCTCGGCGTCCTTCAGGACGAGGGCCGAGTCCGCACGCCCGCGGAAGACCGGCAGCTGGCCGAGCTTGCGCAAGAGCGGACCTATGATCTTGACATCGAATACCGGCGATTTGATCGTGAATACCGGGTAATGCCCGGCTCTGTAGCTGAACAGCGCCATGGCAGCCCAGTCCGCATAGGACAGGTGGTTGCCCGCGAGAATCATTCCCCCGGTGCGCGGGAAGTGTTCCTTGCCGCTCATCTTCAGCTTCATGACGCCGTTGATCAGCGGTGGCAAGATGATCTTGGTGAAGAGCCGCCAGCCCGGCGAGTAGTCCCGCTCGGCCCGCTTACTCATGGTCATCGACCCGCCCCTCCGGCGTTCTTCCTGGTTGGCATGCTTTCTCCGCCACCCGGTGTGTCTTGCCCGAAATCACATCATCCAATGAGACCTGCCCAAACTTCACAAGATCATCTTCCATGGGGGTTGACCTGCGGCCAAGTTACCCTGGAGGCAGGTGTTGAATAGGCCCCAAATGACGTGCCAACGCGTGATGTCCCAGGCCCGGTCGTTCGCGGCGGCCCTCCCGCGCGTCAGTGGTGGGGGGCGCTCGGGAGCCGGAACATGACCGCAGCTACGGCCGCTGATGTACCTCTTTCCTGGTCGCTGGTGATTCCCGTCAAGGTACTTGCCCGCGCCAAGTCCCGGCTGACCGGCCTGGCCGGGACGCGCAGGCCGGAACTGGCCCTCGCGCTGGCCGCGGATACGGTCGCCGCGGCTGTAGCCTGCCAGGAAGTGGCGGCGGTCATCGTGGTGAGTGACGATCCGGCGGCGGCTGCCGAGCTTACCGGCCTGGGCGCACTGGTCATCCCCGACGAACCCGGCAATGGCCTGAACCCTGCCCTGGTCCACGGCGCGGCGGCCGCCGCCAGGATGCACCCGGGCACGGCCACCGGCGCCATGGCGGCCGACCTGCCGGCGCTGCGGCCCGCTGAGCTCGGGCGCGCGTTGCGTGCGGCGGCAGACTGGCCCGAGGCGTTCGTTCCCGACGTCGCGGGATCTGGAACCACGCTGTACACCGCGGCGCCCGGGAACAGGTTCCAGCCCAGGTTCGGGCCGCAGTCCAGGACAGAGCACAGCAAGGCGGGTGCCGCGGAAATCACCCTGCCCGGCATCGCCGGGCTGCGCCGGGACGTGGACACGCCGGAGGATCTGGATTCGGCCGCCCGGCTCGGCCTCGGCCCACGCACCGCCGCCATCGCCGCAGAACTGCTGCCGGCCGCGCCGGCCGACCGGTGCTGACCGGCCCACGGAGCCGTTGGCCGCTGGGAAGCCGCCGGCGCTGTGGAACCAGTGGGTCAGAAGTGGACGACTGGGCAGGTGAGGGTCCGCGTTATCCCGTCCACCGCCTGGATCTGGGCGACGACGAGCCTGCCGAGATCGTCGACGTTTTCGGCCTGGGCGCGCACGATAACGTCATACGGCCCGGTCACGTCCTCCGCCTGGGTCACTCCTGGGATCTGCGCGATCCGGGCGGCAACCTGCGCGGCCTTACCGACCTCGGTCTGGACGAGGATGTATGCGTGGACCACGACGTCCTCCCAGGCGGGTTAGATCAAAGAATGAGCAGTACCGGAAATGGCCACGCTATCGCACACCCGGACGCCACGCGATCACCGGAGGTTTCGATCACCATCGGGGAACTGGGCGAGTTCGGTCTGATCGCCGCCATGGCAGCGAGGATGCCAGCCGCGCCGGATGCGATCGTCGGAATCGGCGACGACGCGGCGGTGCTGCGCGTCCCCGACTCCCAGGTGGTCGCCAGCATGGATCTGCTGGTAGAAGGACTGCACTTCCGCCGTGACTGGTCCGGGCCCGCCGACATCGGATGCAAGGCCGCGGCACAGAATCTCGCTGACGTGGCGGCGATGGGCGCGGTGCCCGAGGCCGTGCTCGTCGGGCTCGCCGCGCCGCCGGACGTGCCCGTATCGTGGGCCAGGGACGTTGCCTCGGGGCTGGCCGACGAGGCCGCCAGGGGGGGAGCCTACGTGGTCGGTGGCGATCTGTCCGGCGCCGACCGCATCGTCCTCGCCGTGACGGCGATCGGCACCATGGCCGGGCGTGAGCCGGTCACCAGAGGCGGTGCGCGGCCGTCCGACCTCGTGGCGGTGGCGGGCCGGCTGGGTCACTCGGCCGCCGGGTTCGCTCTGCTCAGCGCCGGCCTGACGGAGCCGGCCGGCGCCGTGGCCGCGCACCGGCGGCCGAGGCCACCCTACGAAGCTGGGCCGCAGGCAGCCGCGGCAGGCGCGACCTCGATGATCGATGTCAGCGATGGCCTCATCGCCGACCTCGGTCATATCGCGGAGGCGAGCGGCGTGCTCATCGACATCGAGACCGCCAAGCTCGACACCGGCGGTCTTGTCCTCGCCGCGGCCCAAGCCCTGGGCCTCGCGTCGGCGGAGCCCAGGCCTCATACAACGGCGACGCCCGGGGCCCGCGTGGCAGAACCCGGGTCCCAAGCGGCAGTGGAGCCGGAGGGGGTGCAGGCCCCGTTGCGCTGGGTGCTGACCGGGGGCGAAGATCACGCGCTGGCCGCCACCTTTCCGGCTAACACTGTTATACCGGCCGGTTGGCTAGTGATAGGCCGGGTGTACGAGGGTCAAGGGGTACGGGTCGACGGGAAGAATTATTCCGCGGAAGCCGGTTGGCGGCACTTTCGCTGACCAGCCACTTATTACATATCGTCATTATCTAGCTACAATTTGAGTTCTAGTAAAAAGGGGCTGCGCTTGATATAAATCGCCCCTGATGCCAGAACGCGAGCACGAGGGGGCGAGCGGGCCCGGGGGGATGCCAGCCCGCGAGCGCGGGACCCCTTTCCCGGAAGCCAAGCCCTCGTCGCAGCGTGCCCGCCGGGCGGTGGCCCGGTTGGTGGTGACGCCGACCTTCATCGCCAGCGCATCCATTGTCATCGTCGCCATCATCGCCTACGGCACGACCAGGACCCACCTGCTCTACAGCGGCATGGGTCCGGCCTGCGCCTCGGCGAGCTGCACCGTTACCAGCCCGCAGGCCTCAGGCGGCGCCCCGAACTCCTCGTCCGCCAAGCAGGGTCCCAAGGCCGGCCAGAATTCGATCTCGGGGACGATCTCGAACTCGGGGGGCGATCGTGGCTCCGGCGCCAGCGGTCAGCGAGGCGGTTCCACCAGCAGCCAGAACGGTGGCGGCGGCCTGACCGGCGCTCGGCCCGCCCCAGTAGCGACGGCGGGAGCGGGCCCAGCCAAGTCGCGTGTGGTCATCGTCTACCGGATGCTCCGCAACGTGCACGGCGGATTCATCGCGGCGATCACCATCTCGAGCCGCAGCAAGACGCCCATCAAGGGCTGGCAGCTCTGGATGCACTACAAGTCCAGCCGGATCATCCACATCACCGGAGCCCGCTGGTTCCCGGCGAGCACCCGCGCCCGCGACACGGGCCTTGCGGTCCCCGAGCCCAGCCAGCAGATCCTCCGCCCCGGGGCCACCATCCGCTTCACCTTCGAGTCCAGCGGATCTCCCGGCGCCCCGGACGGCTGCGTCTTCGACGGCAACCACTGCAGCTTCAGCCGCTGACCCAGGCCGCTGATATCCAGCGTTCTCGCAGGTTATGCGTGCGCCCACGATTAACGGATGGGCCAGAGACACACGGGCACCAGCCCGAAGCCCGAACTGTGGCGGCGCATCCGGCACATCAGGGGATCGTCCCCCGGGCAAATACTGCGGGCCCCGGCGAAACCGGCCGCAGCGAGCAAGGGATGGCCGCCTCGGCTTCGCCCAGGTTACCTGGCTACCTTGCCCGCCTTGATGCAGGAGGTGCAGACATTGAGGCGCTTGGGTGTACCGCTGACGACGGCTCGCACGGTCTGGATGTTGGGGTTCCAGCGGCGGCGGGTGCGGCGGTGCGAGTGCGAGATCCTGTTGCCGAAACCCGGCCCCTTGCCGCACACCTCGCAGACGGAAGCCACGGTTCGCTCCATTGGGTCGTGGATGGTCAGTGACCCCGGCGCGGCGCTGAGGAGACTTGTTCAAAACTAGCCTGGTTAACCTGCCATCAGATCTGCTGACTGTGGTAGCAGGTTCACCATCGGGAGTTCTGAATAAGCCTCCAGGTCCACGCGGGCAGTCGTCGAAGGATATCCGACCTGCCTGCCGGACGCGAACCGGCCGCCAAACTGGCACCGGCCTGATTATGAGTGTCGGTACCTGCTGACATGCTCTCGTCATGACCCAGACTCCGCAGCACTTCTCCCAGTCCTGGGCGGATGACACCAGAGAGAAACCATCCCCGGCGGCCGGCGAACGGGAGACGCTCACCGGCCTGCTCGACTGGCACCGGCAGACCTTCGAGCTGAAATGTTCGGGTGTCCCGGCGGCCAGGCTCTCCGAGCGGGGCGTCCCGCCGTCCTCGCTGAGCCTGCATGGTCTGATCAGGCATCTGGCCGGGGTCGAGCGCTGGTGGTTCCGGGTGCAGTTTGCCGGTGAGCAGGTGCCGTTGCTCTACTACTCCGACGACGACCCGGATCAGGACTTCGATTCCCTGGACGGCGACGTGGACGAGGCGCTGGCCGTCTGGCGGGCGGAGTGCGACCGCTCCCGCGAGATCGTGGCCGGCGCGTCATCGCTGGATGAGACCGGCATACTGCGCAGGACCGGACTGCCCGTCTCACTGCGCCGGATCCTGGTGGACATGATCGCCGAATACGCCCGGCACAATGGCCATGCCGACCTGCTTCGTGAGCGCATCGACGGTGCCACGGGATATTGATGGTCCGCCCTATCCTGCGGGTATGGTCACCCTGCAGGATCCGCTGGACAAGATACTCGGCCCGAAGGCGCGCAAGCCCTTCGACGAGGCGTTCGAGATCCGGACCGTTGGCGACCTGCTGCGCCACTACCCGCGCAGATACCACCACCGCGGCGAGCTCACCGACCTGGCCTCGCTGCACGAGGGCGAGCACGTGACCGTGCTGGCCCAGGTGGTCAACGCCAGAACACGGCCGATGGGACACCGCAAGGGCCAGATCGTCGAGATCACCGTCTCCGACGGTGTGGGAACGCTGGTTCTGACCTTCTTCAGCGCGCGCGGCAACCCATGGCAGCGGCGGCTGTCTCCCGGGACGTACGGCTTGTTCTCCGGCGAGGTGTCCAGCTTCCGGGGCCGGCGCCAGCTCGTCCACCCGGACTACGAGCCGGTCACTGCCGACGAGGCGGATACCGAGCTGGCCGCCGAGTACGCCGCGACGATCATCCCGGTCTACCCGGCCACCAGGAAGCTGCCGTCCTGGCGGATCGCGAAGTGTGCCGGCACCATCCTGGACGTGCTGGACGCCGGTGAGGACCCGCTGCCCGCCAGCGTCCGCGAACGGTACGGCCTGATGGGCCTGGCGGAGGCGATCCACGCCGTTCACCGGCCGCTGGATGACAACGACTGGAAGCGGGCCAGGAAGCGGCTGAAATGGGACGAGGCCTTCCTCATCCAGACGGCGCTGGCCCAGCGCCGCCGTAAGGCGGCAGCCCTGCCCGCCATGCCGCGCCCGGCCGAAGCCGGCGGCCTCGCGTCGGCGTTCGACGCCGCGCTGCCGTTCAAGCTCACCACCGGCCAGCGGGTCGCGGGCGAGACCATTGCCAACGACCTCGCCTGCGCACACCCCATGCACCGGCTGCTCCAGGGTGAGGTCGGCTCCGGTAAGACGATCATCGCCGTCAGGGCGATGCTGCAGGTGGTCGACGCGGGTGGCCAGGCGGCGTTGCTCGCCCCAACCGAGGTGCTCGCCCAGCAGCACTACCGGTCGGTCACCCAGTTGCTCGGCCCGCTGGGCCAGGCAGGCCGGCTCGGCGCCGCCGGCAACGCCACCAGGGTCGCTCTGCTCACCGGTGCGCTGGGTGCCGCGGCCCGCCGTGAGGCCCTGCTGGACGCGGCCTCGGGCGCCGCCGGGATAGTGATCGGCACCCATGCGCTGCTGCAAGAGCGCGTTCAGTTCGCCGACCTCGGCTTGGTCGTCGTGGACGAGCAGCACAGGTTCGGCGTGGAGCAGCGCGACGTGCTGCGTGAGAAAGCCCAGGACGGGCGCCCGCACGTGCTGGTCATGACGGCAACGCCCATCCCGCGCACGGTCGCGATGACCGTCTACGGCGACCTCGACGTATCCACCCTGAGCGAGCTCCCGGCCGGCCGGTCGCCGATCGCCACTCACGTCGTCCCGGCCGCGGACAAGCCAAAATACCTGGAACGCGCCTGGGAACGGGTACGCGAGGAGGTCGAACGCGGCCAGCAGGCGTACGTGGTCTGCCCCCGTATCGGCGGTGACGAGCCAGACGGCGACGACGAACCCAGCGACGACCTCACGCCGGATCAGCCCGCGACGGCCGGCCGCCCACCGCTGGCCGTGCTCGACCTGGCGCCAGCCCTGGCGGAGGGACCCCTGAAGGGCCTGCGCATCGGCGTGCTGCACGGGCGGTTGCGCCCCGAGGACAAAGACCAGATCATGCGTGACTTCAGCAGCGGGGCCGTCGACGTCCTCGTGGCGACCACCGTCGTCGAAGTAGGCGTTGACGTGCCCAACGCCACCACGATGGTGATCATGGATGCCGAGCGGTTCGGCGTCTCCCAGCTGCACCAGTTGCGCGGCCGGGTCGGCCGGGGGACCGCCCCGGGCCTGTGCCTGCTGGTGACCGAGGTGCCCGGGGACAGCAAGTCGCGGGAGCGGCTCGACGCGGTGGCGGCAACCGTGGACGGGTTCAAGCTGTCCCGGCTCGACCTCGAGCAACGCCGCGAAGGCGACGTACTAGGGGCTGCCCAGGCCGGCCGCAAGTCCAGCCTGAGGCTGCTGACCCTGCTCAGAGACGAAGAGCTGATAGGCCAGGCCCGCGAAGAGGCAACCGCCCTGGTGAAGGCCGACCCGGAGCTGGTCCATCACCGCGCCCTGGCCACCGCCATCGCCGACCTTCTGGGCCCGGATCGGGCTGACTTCCTGGAAAAGGCCTGATGGGGGGAACCATGTCCGGACCGCGACTGCCGGCTGCGCCGAACGCCGCTTATCCGGACAGGTGCCCCCTGGGCGATTCTGGGGCGGATCTGGCTGTTGCTGAGCTCGCGTGCTGCTTAGGCCACGCCCGCGCCGTGTCACGTCCGCGATGCGGCGAGTTCGCTGGTGGCAGAGCTGTGACAGGCGGCGGCCTGCGAGGCAATCGTCGCTAGATCGGCGCGCACGTCAGCGGGTGAGAGTACCTGGATGTCGGCGCCGAAGGCGAGCAGGGGGCGAGCTGCGGGGACGCCCCGGAATCGCAGTTCAACATGCGCCCAGCCGGGATCGTCGCTGTCGGGGTGGGGTGGGCCGGCTAGGTGCTGGGTGTTGATCCGGCAGAACATGTCGAGGATTTCGCGCCGCACCCGGGCCACTACGTGCACCGGGGTTGGCTTGTCCTCTACTTGACGGCGGAGTATGGCCCACTCCCCGGCCAGATCCGCGTCGGGCCGGCGGCGCACCGCGACGTTGGCCAGCGACGCGGACTCGACCCGGGAGACCCGAAGCAGCAACGGCTTGCCGCGGTGGTCGGCGATCAGGTACCAGACCCCGGCCTTGCAGACCAGGCCATACGGATCCACGGTGTAGCCGCGCGCGGCGGGCTGGCCGGTGTGCCGGTAGCGCAGCCGTATACGGCGATCGGCGAACACGGCATTCTGCAGGACGGCGAGGTGACGCGGCGGCTTGGACTGGCGCATCCAGCCTGCCGGGTCGACCAGGATTCGCTGGCTGGTCGCCGTCGCCTCCGGGCGGAACGGCTCCGGCAGGGCGGTCATCACCTTGCCGAGCGCCGACCGCAGCGCGTTGCCCAAGCCCAGGTCCGCGTGCGCGCTCTGAGTGGTGAGGACGAACAACGCTCGCGCCTCATCTTTGGTCAGGCCCGTCATGTCCGTGCGGTAGCCCGCCAGCAGCGCGATCCCGCCGTGCCGTCCCCGCTCGGCGTAGACCGGGACACCGGCCGCCGACAGAGCGTCCACGTCACGGTAGATCGTGCGGATGGACACCTCGAGACGCTCGGCAAGCTCGCTGGCAGGCACCCGCCCGCGCGACTGGAGCAGCATCAAGATGGACAGCAGCCGGCCGGATCTCACGGTCCCTATTCTGCTGGAAAAACCTGACATTAGATGTCATGTTTTCCTGTCACCATGTGATCGATCTTGACAGTCAATCGCAGACAGGAGCGGTCAACCGTGACAGCCACAACCGACCCGAGGCAGATGTACACCCGGGCGCTTGCCCAGACAGAATCGATCATCGAGAAGGTCCAGCAGGGACAGCTCAGCGAACCGACACCGTGCGACGAGTACGACGTACGCTCCCTGCTCAGCCACATGGTCGGCGGGGTGAACCGGGCCGCGATCTTCGGCGAGGGCGGCGACGGCCTGGCCAAGCCGGCCGTGGCTGAAGGCGTGCCGGACGACGGCTGGCTGGAGGCCTTCCAAAAGGCCGGCGCCCGGGCCAGGGCAGCCTGGGCCGATGACGCCAAACTCGACATGATGGTCAACGTGCCGTGGGGCCAGGTCCCCGGCCGCGCGGCGGTCACCGGCTACGTCCAGGAGGTCCTGACTCACGGCTGGGATCTGGCCAAGGCGACCGGCCAGCCCACCGAACTCGATCCCGAGCTCGCCGAGTTCGCGCTCGCCTTCGCCCACCGCGTCCTGCCACCCGAAATCCGTGGCGGCGAGACCCCGTTCGGCGCCGTCGTGCCAGTACCGGCCGAGGCCGGACCGTATGCGCGATTGGCGGGCTGGCTCGGGCGCGCCGGCTAGACCGAAGCTCCCTCCAAGCCGGTTTGCCGGCACGTTTGACCAGCTGGCAGAGCCCTTGATCGCGGAAATTACATGACTGCACGGTCATGGGCTACGGCCGTTTTACCTGGTCAGCGGCTATGCCGGTTCACCGCTGGGGAACTGCGGTCTAGCCCAGGACACTATGTTCCGGTTTGCGGCGGCCGACTCGTCCGGCCGCCGCAAACCCGAACCGGTGCCTCAGGCTGCTGCGGTGCAGCTCTTGGTATCGCCGAGCTGAACTGGACGCTGAACCCGAACTGGACGCTGAACATGGGGTGGTCTCGGTTCGTGGTCGCGTTGCGAACAGCGCTGCGGACACCGGGTGCGGGGGGAGGGCGGTTAGCCTTCGGGAATGACCCGGGTGATCGCTGGGACGGCGGGTGGGCGGCGGCTGTCCGTGCCCGCTGGGCGCGATACCCGACCGACGAGTGATCGGGCCAGGGAGGGTTTGTTCGCCACTGTGCAGGCGATTCGCGGACCGCTCGCCGGCGCGAGCGTGCTTGACCTGTACGCCGGGTCGGGGGCGGTGGGATTGGAAGCGCTCTCCCGGGGTGCGGCCCGTGCGGTGCTGGTCGAGGCCGATCCTCGTGCGGTCCGGGTGATCAGGGCCAATATCGCCGCGCTGAATCTGCCGGGAGCGCACGTCATTGCCGGGCGGGTGGAGCCGGTGCTCGCCAAGGGGCCGGCCGCCGCCGTGGGCCGGACTCTCGCGCCCGGCGACCCCGAGGCCGACCCCCAGGCCGTGCCTGGCGACTCCGACCCCGGCCCCGAGGCCGTCGCTGGTGCACGTTTTGACGTTGTGTTCGCTGATCCGCCGTACGCGATGGCCGCCGATGCCGTCACCGCGGTGCTCACCGCGCTTGTCCAGGGGGGCTGGCTGGCGCCGGGAGCGCTGGTCGCAGTGGAGCGGAGCACCAGGTCAGGCCCGCTGCACTGGCCCGGTGGCTACACAGAGGACAGGTCAAGGCGGTACGGCGAAGCTACCCTCTGGTACGGTCACGCATCGGGTGCCGCGGACTGACATGACCGCTGCCCGGACACCGCCAGGAGGGAACCGAGTGCGTCGCGTCGTCTGTCCCGGTTCTTTCGACCCAGTCACGAACGGGCATCTCGACATTATCGGGCGGGCGGCCCGGCTCTACGACGAGGTCGTCGTCGCCGTACTGATCAATATCTCCAAGCAGTCATTGTTCACCACCGATGAACGGGTGGAAATGCTGCGTGAGGTCACGGCTGGCTACCAGAACGTCCGGGTGACCCGCTTCCACGGGCTGATCGTCGACTTCTGTCGTGAGAACGATATCTCGGCAATCGTGAAGGGGCTGCGCGCGGTCAGCGACTTCGAGTATGAGCAGATGATGTCCCAGATGAACTATCGCCTGGCTGGGATCGAGACGCTGTTCATGACGACGAATCCGCTGTACGCATTCTTGCGGTCCAGCCTGGTCAAGGAGGTCGCCAGGTACGGGGGAGACGTGGATGGGCTGGTTCCCGCGCTGGTCGTGGAGCGGCTCCGGGAACGGCTTGGCACCCTGAAGCCCGATACCGAGCCGGGTGGTGGGATACCTTAAGTTGGGGTTTGGCGAAGGGCGCAGGTAGGCTAGCGCTTCGGCCAGCCACACCGGTAACCGTTATGCCACACGCACCTAACAAGCCGACCACGCATCCCAGCCCCCGCAGCCCGCTAGTGTTCGACATCCGGACACTCGGCCGCCAACCGGGATCGGCACGCAGCGAGAACCGCATCGTGCCGGCTCCGGCGGATCTGCGTGTCGCTCTCGCCCGCGTCCCAGTTGGCGCGGACATCAAGCTGAGCGTCAAGCTGGAAGCTGTGATGGAGGGAGTGCTGGTCACCGCGGAGGTCGCGGCGCCGGTGACCGGTGAGTGCGCGCGCTGCCTGGAGCCGTTGACCACGTCGGTCGACGTCACCTTCCAGGAGTTGTATGAGTCCGGCGACGGCCGGTCCGATAGGGACGATGACGAGGACAGGCGGTTCCTTGACGCGGATCTGCTCAACCTCGAACCGGAGTTCCGCGACGCGGTAGTGCTCGCACTGCCACTCGCACCGCTGTGCCGCAGCGATTGCGAGGGGCTGTGCCCGGACTGCGGGATCAAGCTGGCCGAGGCCGGCCTGGCCCACGGGCACGGCGAAGTGCTCGATCCACGATGGGCAAGCTTGCGTCAATTGAATATTCCAGACAGTGCGGACGGCGCTCGCGCCGCGGAAATACAACAGGAGGGCTGAGGTGGCGGTTCCCAAGCGGAGGATGTCCCGCAGCAACACCAGATCACGGCGTGCACAGTGGCGTACCACGGCACCGACGCTCGTGACCTGCTCGCAGTGCCGTAGCACCAAGCTGGCGCATGCGGCCTGCCCGACGTGCGGTACCTACCGGCAGCGTCAGATCGTCAACCCGGCCTGACCTTACCCGGCGACCAGAGGAACGCGGCCCAGGAGAACGCCAGCCGGGAGGAGGGTGCCGTGAGCTCAGGGAACGTATTGCCCGGTGGGGGCGGTGCTGAGCAAGACCGGACGAGACTGCTCAATGCCGTTGGCGTGGCACTCAGCCCCGACTTGCTCGAGCGTGCCCTGACACACCGGTCCTACGCCTACGAGAACGGCGGGCTGCCCACCAACGAGCGGCTGGAGTTCCTCGGCGACTCCGTGCTCGGCCTGGTCGTCACGGACACGCTGTACCACGAGCATCCCGACCTGCCCGAGGGGCAACTGGCCAAGCTGCGCGCGGCCGTCGTCCAGATGCGGGCCCTCGCCGGGGTCGCGCGTGGACTGCGGCTCGGCGCCTATGTGCGGCTCGGCCGCGGCGAAGAGGGGACGGGCGGCCGGGACAAGCCGTCCATCCTGGCCGACACCCTGGAGGCGGTGATCGGCGCGGTATACACCGAACACGGCCTGGAGGTCGCGAGCAAGCTCGTGCACCGGCTGTTCGACCCGGTCATCGCGACCTCGGCCCGGCTCGGGGCGGGCCTGGACTGGAAGACATCCCTGCAGGAGCTCACCGCCGCCCGGTTCCTCGGCGTTCCCGACTACCAGGTCGCCGACAGCGGCCCGGACCACCAGAAGTCCTTCCGGGCCACGGTGCGCATCCAGGGCCGCAGCTACGGCTCTGGCGAGGGCAAGTCCAAGAAAGAGGCGGAGCAGCAGGCGGCAGAGGCGGCGTACACAGCGATCATCAGGGAAGCCAAGGAAGCCGAGGCCTCAGACGGCGACCAGGCCGAGTCGTAGCAGCCGTCCACTTAGTATCGCTGTCGTCGGCCCGTCAACGCAGTCAGCCATGAGGTAGCGGCCCGTGCCTGAGCTTCCCGAAGTCGAGACCGTGCGGCGCGGCCTGGAACGCCACGTGGCCGGGCGCACGCTCGAAACCGTCACCGTCCTGCACCCGCGAGCGGTGCGGCGCCATCTCGCCGGTCCCCGCGACTTCGAGGCGGCCCTGGCCGGGCGCACGATCAGCGGGGCGCAGCGCCGCGGCAAGTACCTGTGGATGTCGGCCGGAGAGGACGCGCTGCTCGCCCACCTCGGCATGAGCGGCCAGTTTCTCGTCGCTGACCCGGACCGGCCGGTCGGCCCGCATGTCAGGGCGCGCTTCACCTTCACCGATGCCGGTCCCGATCTGCGCTTCACCGACCAGCGGACGTTCGGCCACCTGTGCCTGGTGACGGGTGGTCCAGGGGTGCCGCCCGCCATCGCGCACATCGCGCCTGATCCGCTGGAGCCGGCCTTCGACGCCGCCGCGCTGGCCACCCGGCTGCGGATGCGGCACACCGGGATCAAGCGGGCGCTGCTCGATCAGTCGCTGATAAGCGGAGTCGGGAACATCTACGCCGACGAAGCGCTCTGGCGGGCCAGGCTGCACTGGGCCAGGCCGACCGAGACGCTGACCAAGCCGGAGATCGCCCGGCTGCTGGCGGCGGTCAACGAGGTGCTGCTCGAGGCGCTGGCGGCCGGTGGCACCTCGTTCGACGCGCTTTACATCGACGTCAACGGCGAGAGCGGCTTCTTCGACCGGTCCCTTGCCGTCTACGGCAGGGAAGACAAACCGTGCCCCCGGTGCGGGACTCCGGTGCGCCGGGATCCGTTCATGAACCGGTCGTCGTTCAGTTGCCCGAAGTGCCAGCCCCGCCCCAAGCGGGGGCGGTGGTGAGATGACCGGCGATGCCGTCCGGCTGACCGCCTGGGTGGACGGGCTGGTGCAGGGGGTCGGGTTCCGCTGGTGGGTGCGGGCGCACGCGCGCGGGCTCGGGCTGACCGGCACCGTGGAGAACCTGCCGGATGGCCGGGTCAAGGTCGTCGCCGAGGGTGATCAGCGCACCTGCCGCGAACTACTGGCCCTGCTGAACGGGCCCGGCACGCCCGGCCGGGTGAGCGATGTCAACGCAGAATGGAGCCAGGCTCAGGGCGGTTCCTATGCATTTACCAGTCTATAACGTCCCTGGCCAGGGCAGTAAACAGGCGGATCGGGCAGTCAACTTGACCTGACTCCCGACCCGTGGGACCCTGGTTATGTTACTTGCGCGCACCCCGTGCCTATATCGCGTGCGTGCCCACTCTGGTCACTCAGTGTGGAGGACCTTTTACAATGGCGAAGGCTCTACTCGGCCACGTCGGCGGACCCGATCTCCGCATGGTCAATGAGATGCGCCGTCTCCAGCAACGTGTCCGTGACCTGGAAGCCGAGCTTGTCCGGCTTCAGGGTGAGAAGGACGCGCTTGTCGCGGAGATCAGCGATGACCTGCTGGTTCGGCCCCGCGAGCCGGTGCTTACCTGAAGCGCTAGCCCGGCCTGGCAGACACGGCGAACAAGGGACACCCCTTGCGGTGTCCCTTGTTCTGTTTGAAGAGCAACCGTGGCGCGGCGCCTGGAAAAGGTTATCCCCCGGCTGGCCGGCCGTGCTTGATCGCTGTCGGCGGCGGTCCCGTGTCCGGCGCTAATACCCGAAATTGGCGGTGCCGCAAGGTAAGGTGCGGACAAGCGCGCT
Source organism: Streptosporangiaceae bacterium (assembly GCA_035308365.1). Lineage (GTDB taxonomy): Bacteria > Actinomycetota > Actinomycetes > Streptosporangiales > Streptosporangiaceae > PALSA-505. The sequence continues at coordinate 19,344 of DATGGU010000209.1, read as the reverse complement.
CGGCATTGGGTGCCCGCCAATGGCCTGGCATGTCCCCCCGTCGCAGTGGGGTGGCGAGGTCCAGGCAGCCCTGGCAGGGCCAAGGAGGGAGTCAGCGTGGAATCTGGCTGGCCACCGGTGAGAGCGCCGCACGGGGAAGGGAGCCAGCCTCGATGAGCTTGGGCGTCACAGGAAAGCCGTCACGCGGAGAATGAGGAGATCCCGCTGCATCTGAAGACGCTTGGCCTGCGTGGGTTCAAGTCCTTCGCGTCGGCCAGCACGCTGCGCTTCGAGCCGGGTATCACCTGCGTCGTCGGGCCGAACGGTTCGGGCAAGTCCAACATCGTGGACGCGCTGTCCTGGGTGATGGGAGAGCAGGGGGCCAAGTCGCTGCGCGGCGGCAAGATGGAGGACGTGGTCTTCGCCGGGACCACCTCGCGGCCGCCGCTGGGCCGCGCCGAGGTCACGCTGACCATCGACAATAGCGACGGCGCCCTGCCCATCGAGTACGCCGAGGTCACGATCAGCCGGCTGCTGTTCCGGTCCGGCCAGAGCGAATACTCGCTCAACGGCGACCACTGCCGTCTGCTCGACATCCAGGAACTGCTGTCGGACTCCGGCCTCGGCCGCGAGATGCACGTGATCGTCGGCCAGGGCCAGCTTGACGAGGTGCTGCACGCGGGCCCGGAGGCCAGGCGCGCGCTGATCGAGGAGGCCGCGGGCGTCCTGAAGCACCGTAAGCGCAAAGAGAAGGCGCTGCGCAAGCTGGAGGCCATGCAGGCGAACCTGACCAGGCTCGTCGACCTCACCACCGAGCTTGGCCGCCGGCTCAAGCCGCTCGGCCGCCAGGCCGAGATAGCCAGGAGGGCCGCCGTCATCCAGGCGGACCTGCGCGACGCCAGGCTGCGCCTGCTGGCCGACGACTACGTCTCGCTGGCCGCCGAGCTTGAGCGGGAGCGGGTCGGCGAGGCCGTGGTCACCGCCAGGCGCGCCGAGATCGAGGCCGAGCTGAGCCAGGCGCGGGCCAGGGAGTCCGAGCTCGAAGCCGCCGCGCAGGAGCACGCGCCCAGGCTCGCCCGGGCCCAGGAGACCTGGTTCGCGTTGTCGTCGCTGGCCGAGCGGCTGCGCGGGGTGGCCAGCCTCGCCACCGAACGGCACCGCAACCTGTCGTCGAATCCCGAGCCCGACCGGCCCGGCCGCGATCCAGAAGCGCTGGAGGCCGAGGCCGAGGTGCTGCGCCAGGAAGAAGCCGCGCTCGGCGAGAAGCTCATCGCCAGCCGGGACCGCCTGGCCGCTGCGGTGCAGGGACGCGCGGCAGCCGAGACCGCGCTCACCGAGGTGGAACGCCGCCTCGCCAGCTACGCCCGGGAGGCCGCCGCCCAGGCCGAGCGGCTCGCCAAGTTGCGCGGCCAGGTGGGCGCCGCGCGCAGCCGTGGTGTCGCGGCCGGGGAAGAGATATCCCGCCTCGCCGAAGCCCGGGAGCAGGCCCACCGGCGCGCCGAACGGGCCGAGCAGGAGCACGCCGAGATCCAGGACATGGCGGCCGACCGCGACGAGGGCCGGGCCGAACTGGCCGCGGCCCATGAGCAGGCCGCCGCAGCGGTCAGCCAGGCCGCCAGGCGGGTGTCCGCACTCCGCGCGGCCGAGCGCGAGGCCAGCGGCGAGCACGCGGCGCTGAAGGCGCGCAAGGAGACTCTGGAAGAGGCGTTCAGCCGGGGCGGCGACGCCTCGGAACTGCTGCTCGGTGAGCCCGGCAGGTTCGGCGGCGTACTCGGCTCGTTCGCCGCCATGCTCACCGTGGACGAAGGCGCACAACTGGCGATCGCGGCGGCCCTGGGCGCCGCCGCGGACGCCGTGGCCGTCTGCGGCCTGGCCGAGGCCGTCTCGATCCTGCAAGCCCTGCGCGCCCAAGGCTCCGGCAGCGCCGGGCTGGTCATCGCGTCCCCGGCGGTAGACGACGGCGACCCAGCAGTCGGCCCGGCCAGCTCCGGGCCGTCCGGCGGCGCCGGCCTGGCCGATGGAAGCGGCACGCCGGCCGCCGTCGCGGGCACCGGCGGCGGGCCGCCGGTCCAGCTTCCCGGCGGAGCCAGGCCAGCGCTCGACCTGGTGCGCGCTCCGGCCAGAGCCGTCGCAGTGCTGCGCGAACTGCTCGGCGACGTCGTTGTCGCGGCCGATCTGCCGCAGGCGGCGGCCATCGTGCGCGACCATCCAGGGCTGCGGGTTGTTACCAGGGACGGCGATCTGCTTGGCACGCACTGGGCGCACGGCGGGTCGGCGAAGCCGCCGAGCCTGATCGAGATCCGGTCTGCCGCCGATGCCGCCGAGGCCGGGCTGACCGCGGCGGAGCAGCGCTGCGAGCAGGCCGAACGCGAGCTGGCCGAGGCCGTCAAGGACGAGGAACGGGCGCGCCAGGTGCTGGCGCAGGCGCAGGCCGCGCTGCGCGAGGCCGACAGCGCCGCGGCCGGGATCTCGGGCCGGATCGGGATGCTGGCCGGCGCCGCCCGCGCGGCCAGGGACGAGGCGGGGCGGCTGGCCAAGGCTCACGAGGCCGCGCGGCGCGCCAGGGAAGCCGACATCGCCCGGCTCGAAGACCTGGAGCGGCGGCTGGCCAAGGCGGAGGCCGAGGCGGCCGGCGAGGCGGATGACCCGGACCGGCCCGACCCGGTGACCAGGGACCAGCTTTCCCAGCGCTGTACCGCAGCGCGCGCCGCAGAGATGGAAGCCCGGCTGGAGGTGCGGACCGCCGAGGAGCAGGTCAAGGCTATCGCCGGGCGGGCTGACGCGCTGGCCTCGGCGGCCGCGGCCGAACGGAAGGCGCGCGAGCGTTCCGCGGCCAGGCTTGCCCAGCGCAGGCGGCACGCCGCCATCGCCCGCGCGGTGGCCGACGGTGCGCGGACGGCCATCGTGCGGATCGAGCGGTCCATCGAGCAGGCGCAGGCGCAGCGGCAGGCGGCCGAGCAGGCGACCGCGGGCCGGGCCGGGGAACTGGCGGCGCTGCGGTCCCGGGCCAAGACGCTGGCCGCCGAACTGGACGCGCTGGTAGACCAGGCACACAGCGCCCAGATCGTCGCGGCCGAGCACCGGATGCGCCTGGAGCAGATCAGCGGCCGGGCGGGCGAAGAATTCGGGGTGGACCCGGACTCGCTGGTCGCCGAGTACGGCCCGGACGTCCCGCTGCCGCCCCCCGACGGCGCGGACACCCTGGAGCCGCTCATCTACAACCGGGCCGAGCAGGAGCGCCGGGCCCAGCAGGCCGAACGCCAGCTCACCCAGCTCGGCAAGGTGAACCCGCTGGCCCTGGAGGAATTCGCCGCCCTGCAGGAGCGGCACGCGTTCCTCAACACCCAGCTCGAAGACCTCAAGAAGACCAGGCGCGACCTGCTCACCGTGGTCAAGGAGGTGGACGACCGGGTCCAGCAGGTCTTCGCGTCCGCCTACGAGGACACCGCGCGGGAGTTCGAGGCGATCTTCGCCCGGCTGTTCCCCGGTGGCGACGGCAAGCTGGTCCTGACCGAGCCGGGCGACATGCTGGCCACCGGCATCGAGGTCGAGGCCAGGCCGCCGGGCAAGAAGGTCAAGCGGCTGTCGCTGCTGTCCGGTGGCGAGCGCTCGCTGACCGCGATCGCCTTCCTGCTGGCGATCTTCAAGGCCCGGCCGTCGCCGTTCTACGTCCTGGACGAGGTCGAGGCGGCCCTGGACGACACCAACCTGCAGCGGCTGCTCGGCATCCTGGAAGAGCTCAGGGAAACCTCCCAGCTCATCATCATCACGCACCAGAAGCGCACCATGGAGGTCGCCGACTCGCTGTACGGCATCAGCATGCGCGGCGACGGCGTCTCGGCCGTCATGAGCCAGCGCCTGCGCGAGCGCGTCTAGAGCCATCCCACGCGGTGCAACCCGCAACTCGAGCCCCCTAAACCCCAACATCCCCGCTTTCAGCACCCGGCCGGTACCCCCCCCGAAGGCGGACGAACCCCGGTTCGACCCCCTCCGGTGGCGGTCGAAGCCCGGATCGACACCCCTTGCAGAGAGATGCAGACCCGCGAGCGACCGCCCCTGAGCACCAGGGTTCGGTGCTCCGTAATGAAGCTCAAGATTCTTAAAGAGATCCTCCATTACGGAGGCGGCTGATCACGGCGGTCACCGGACCGGGCTGCGGCGGCGGACTCAGCATCCCCACGGGCGGGCCTGCGGACCTGGCATTCGGCCGTGGCTGCGCAGGGCACAGCCGACGGTCTGCGACACTGGGTGCGTCATGGCTTACGTGATCCTGATCATCGTCATTGCGGTCCTGGGGCTGGGCGCGGCTGGGTGGCTGCTGCTGGTGCGCCCCCGCCGCGCCGTTACGGCGCGGCCTGCGCCGCCATCCGCTGAGGCTGAGGCTGGGGCGCCGCGCGCCGCCGGGGGGGACGGGGACGGGGCGCCCGCCGTCAGCCAGGTGCGGGTGGCCGCGCCGGAGATCGAGCGGCCGCCGCCGTCGGCCGGGCGGCTGAGCGCGCTGCGCGGCAGGCTGGCCAGATCCCAGACCGGGCTCGGCTCCGTCCTGCTCAACCTGCTGTCCCGGGCCACCCTGGACGAACAGACCTGGGAGGAGATCGAGGACGCGCTGATCACCGCCGATGTGGGGGTGACCCCGGCGCGGCAGATCGTGGACGAGCTGCAGACCAAGATGAAGGTCGCGGGCAGCCACGGCGTGGACCAGGCCAGGACGCTGCTGCGGGCCGAGCTGCTCGCCCAGGTCGGGCCCGCCATGGACAGGTCGCTGCGGACCGCGCCGCACGCCGGGCATCCGGCCGTGCTGCTGATCGCCGGGGTCAACGGTACCGGGAAGACCACGACCTGCGGGAAGCTGGCCCGGGCGCTGGTCGGGGACGGGCGCACCGTGCTGCTGGGGGCGGCGGACACGTTCCGGGCGGCGGCGGCGGATCAGCTCCAGACCTGGGGCGACCGGGTCGGGGCGCGGGTGGTCCGGTCCGATCGGGAGGGCGCGGATCCGGCGAGCGTGGCCTTCGAGGCGGTCAAGGAGGGGATCGCCGAACACGTGGACACCGTGATCGTCGACACCGCCGGCCGGCTGCATACCAAGACCGGGCTCATGGACGAGCTGGGCAAGGTCAAGCGGGTGATCGAGAAGAGCACGACCGTGGACGAGGTGCTGCTCGTGCTCGACGCGACCACCGGCCAGAACGGGCTGCGCCAGGCGCGGGTGTTCGCCGAGGTGGTGGACGTCACCGGGATCGTGCTGACCAAGCTGGACGGCACCGCCAAGGGCGGCATCGTCATCGCGGTGCAGCGCGAGCTCGGCGTCCCGGTCAAGCTGGTCGGGCTGGGCGAAGGACCCGACGACCTGGCGCCGTTCGAGCCCGGGGCGTTCGTGGACGCGATCGTCGGCTAGCCGTCCAGGTTGTAGACGCGGCGGGCGTTGGCCGAGCCGATCAGGAACGCGGCCCGCTCGGCGTCCGAGGCTGCCCAGGCGCCGCTGGCCACGAAGCCGTTGAGGACCTGGCGCAGGTCGCGGCGGAAGCCGGTGGCGCCTAGGTAGTGCAGCTCGGCGAGGCCGAAGGCGTCCGAAGAGTAGAGCATTTTGTGGAACGGGGTCAGTTCGAGTGCCTCGGCGAGCACGGCCGCCGACCGGGCACCGACGTGGTTCAGGCCCTCGCCGACGTCCATGTACACGTGCGGGAACACGTTCGCCAGGTAGCCGGCCTGGCGGTGGTAGGGGTAGCAGTGCAGCAGCATGATCGACGCGCCGGAGCCCCGGGTGGCGGCCAGGAAGTCGTGCAGCAGTGACGGGTCGGCGCTGTACAGCCGCACGTCCGGGTCGCCGAATCCGGTGTGGAACTGAATGGGCAGGCCAAGGTCGACCCCGGCCCAGATGATGTGCCGCAGCAGCACCGGGTCGGTCAGCCGCGCGGTCCGGGATTCGCCGATTGCCCGCAGCCAGGCGCCGGCCGCGAAGGTGACCTCGAAGGCATCAGGGCGTGCAGGCTCCAGGTCGAGCCCGAACCGGTAGGCGGCGATGGTCTTCAGGCCGGCCGCGCTGCCCTCCTTGGCCGGGCCGGTCACGGCCGCCTCCAGCGTCTCGGCGAACCTGGTGGCGAAGGCGGCCGCGTCGATGCCGCCGACCGCCATCTGTTCGGCCACCGGCTCCAGCCGTACGATCCGGTGGGCGGGTGTGCCGCTGAGCGCCGACAGTTCCGCCGGGCCGGTGACGCGGTCCGCCTCGTAGCCGGTGTCGACCAGCCAGGCACCGACCTGGGCCGCCGTCAGCAGCCGGCGGCTGGCCTCGACAGCGCCGAGTTCGCTGCGGCGCCGCAGGTAGGCTTCGGCGTCCGCGGAGGGTTCGAGCCCGAGCAGCGGCGCGCACCGGCGGCGCACGGCGAAGCCGAGCTGGCTGTCGAACATGGAGGTGCCGGGCGGTGCCGGCCACGGGGATTCGGTCAGCAGCGCCTCGAAACCGGCGGAGTCGAGATCCTGCGTCACAACGCCATGACAGTGGTGGTCGATCAGCGCCAGCGCCATGGCAATCACGCTAGCCGCCGAAACATCCCTTTAACACTGGCGCTCGCCTTTCACAGGGCCGAAACATCCGGGCTTCGCCGGCGAAACTCCCGGGGCGCAGGGTCGAAGGCAGGGAGCAGGCAGCGCCGGAGGGGTGGTCGCGTGAAGCTCATCACGGCCGTTATCAAGCCGTTCAAGCTGGACGATGTGAAGGCCGCGCTGCACGCGTTCGGCGTGCACGGCATGACCGTGACCGAGGCGACCGGCTACGGCAGGCAGCGCGGGCACACCGAGGTCTACCGGGGCGCCGAGTACCACATCGACCTGGTGCCCAAGGTGCGCCTCGAGGTGCTGTGCGATGACGACGATGCCGACGACCTGGTCGGGGTCGTCGTCAAGGCGGCCCAGTCCGGCCGGATCGGCGACGGCAAGGTCTGGGTCGTGCCGGTCGACACCGTGGTCAGGGTCCGCACCGGGGAACGCGGCCCCGACGCCATCTGACCTGGCGGCCACCGGTGAGCCCCGTAACGTCGTTCGCGGCGGACCGGGCGCGCCGCAGCGCCGAGGCGGACCGCTGGCTGGCCGGCCTGCTGGGCGCCCAGCCAGGCGTCGCGCTGGTCGCGGTGGGCGGGTACGGCCGCAGGGAGCTGCTGCCCGGCAGCGACCTGGACCTGCTGCTGCTGCACGAGGGCGTCGAACCGATCGCGGCGATCGCCGACCGGATCTGGTACCCGGTCTGGGACTCCGGCGTCCGCCTCGACCATTCGGTGCGCACGCTGTCGCAGGCGCAGCAGGCCGCGGCCGGTGATCTGCGGGTCGCCCTCGGCCTGCTGTATGCCCGGCACATCGCCGGCGACGCGATGCTGTCCCGCCGCCTGCGCGAGGGGACGCTGCATGACTGGCGTGCGTCCGCTGCCACCCGCCTGTCTGAGCTCCGGGATTTTTCATTTGAACGATGGCAGGGATCCGGCGAGCTGGCTTATCTGCTCGAACCGGATCTGAAGGACGCCAAGGGCGGCCTGCGCGACGCGCACGCGATCCAGGCCGTGGCGGCCGCCTGGGTGGCCCCCGCACCCGGGCCCCGGGTGCGGGCGGCCTACGAGATCATCCTGGACATCAGGCATGCGCTGCACGAGGTCACCGGGCGGGCGGCCGACCGGCTGGTGTTCCAGGAGCAGGACGAGGTGGCCAAGGTGGCCGGCCTGCTCGACGGCGACGCGTTGCTGCGGGTGCTGGCCGGCGCCGCCAGGACCGTGGCCTACGCCGTGGATCACACGTTCCGTCAGGCGGGCAGGGTGCCGTTGCGCCCCCGGCGGCCGAAGCCGCCGGAGCGGCGTCCGCTGGCCGACGGCGTGGTGGAGCAGGACGGCGATGTGGTGCTGGCCAGATCCGCCGACCCGCAGGCCGACCCCGGACTGGTGCTGCGCTGTGCGGCCGCCGCCGCCCAGGCCGGGCTGCCGCTCGCGCCGCGCACCCTGGACCGGCTCGCCGCGGCCCCACCGCTTCCCGTGCCCTGGCCTGCGGGGGCACGGGATGCTTTCACCGCCCTGCTGGGCGCCGGCCAGGCCGCGGTCGGCGTCTGGGAGGCGCTCGACCAGGAGGGCCTGATCAACGCCCTGCTGCCGGACTGGGAGCGGGTGCGCAACCGGCCGCAGCGCAACCCGCTGCACAAGCACACGGTGGACCGGCACCTGGTGGAGACCGCCGCCAGGGCGGCCGCGCTCACCCGCGAGGTGGGCCGGCCCGACCTGCTGCTGCTGGCCGCGTTCCTGCACGACATCGGCAAGGGCTGGCCTGGCGACCACAGCGTCGGCGGCGAGGTGGTGGCCCGGGACGTGGCCCACCGGGCGGGGTTCGGCGAGGCCGACGCCGAACTCGTGGCCTCGGCCGTCCGGCACCACCTGCTGCTGCCGCAGACGGCCGTGCGCCGGGACCTGGACGACCCGGTGACGGTGGCGCGGGTGGCCGGCATCGTCGGCAGCCGGGCGCTGCTCGGCCTGCTGCACGCGCTGGCGATCGCGGACGGGCAGGCGACCGGGCCCGCCGCCTGGAGTGACTGGAAGGCTTCCCTGGTTGCCGAACTGGTTGACCGGGTGTCGGCGGAGCTGTCCGGTGAGCCCGCTCCTTTTCCCGAGTTGCCCCGTCGTTTGGCGGCCCTTGCCGCGGCCGGAGCGCCCGAGGCGCTGGTCAGCGGCGGGGAAGTGACCGTGGCCGGGCCGGCCGGCCATGGGCTGCTGTGGCAGGCGGCCGGGGTGCTCGCCTCGCACCGGCTGGTCGTGCGGTCCGCGAACGTGTTCACACAGGGCGGGATGGCGGTGACCGTGCTGCGGGTGGCGCCGGAGTTCGGTGACCCGCCGGATGCTGGCGCGGTGGCGGGGGACCTGCGGCGGATGCTGGCGGGGCGGCTGGATGTGACCGAGCGGCTGCGGCGGCGTGCTGCTGCCTCGTCTGGCCGGTCTCCAGCGGTGCCGGGTGTGCCGCCGCCGAAGGTGACGCTGGTGGACGACGCGTCGCGGACCGCGACGGTGGTGGAGATCCGTGCGCACGACGAGCCGGGGCTGCTGTGGCGGATGGGGCGTGCGCTCGGTGAGTGCGGCCTGGACGTGCGGGCGGCCAGGGTGGAGACGCTGGGCGCGGAGGCCGTGGACGTGTTTTACGTGGTGGACGGCTCCGGCCGGCCGGTGAAGGACCTGCACCTGCGCGGCCGGATTGCCGCCCGCGTGCTCGAAGCGCTTACCGGCTAGGGCGTTTTCGGCTGCCGAACCGGATAGCCTGGCAGCGTGTTCGAGACTCTCTCCGATCGGCTGACCCAGGCCTTCTCCGCGCTGCGCAGCAGGGGCCGGCTGTCCGATGCCGACATCGACGCGACGGCCCGCGAGATCCGCATCGCCCTGCTCGAGGCCGATGTTGCCCTGCCGGTGGTCAGGGAGTTCATCGCCAACGTGCGCGAGCGCGCACGCGGCGAGGAAGTGTCCGCCGCGCTCAACCCGGCCCAGCAGGTCATCAAGATCGTGCACGATGAGCTGGTCACGATCCTGGGTGGCGAGGCGCGCCGGATCAGGTTCGCCAAGACGCCGCCGACCGTCATCATGCTGGCGGGCCTGCAGGGTTCGGGTAAGACGACGCTGGCCGCCAAGCTGGCCCGCTGGCTGCGCGATCAGGGCAACACGCCGCTGCTCGTCGCCGCCGACCTGCAGCGGCCGAACGCGGTGCAGCAACTCCAGGTGCTCGGCGAGCAGGCCGGTGTCACGGTGTTCGCGCCCGAGCCGGGCAACGGGACCGGTGACCCGGTGGCGGTCGCCCGGCAGTCCATCGACGAGGCTCGGCACCGCCAGTACAACGTGGTCATCATCGACACGGCCGGCCGCCTCGGCGTCGACGCGGAGATGATGCGGCAGGCGGCCGCGATCAGGGACGCGACCGGCCCGGACGAGATCCTGTTCGTGGTGGACGCCATGATCGGCCAGGACGCGGTGGTCACCGCCCGGGCCTTCCTCGACGGCGTCGGCTACGACGGCGTGGTGCTCACCAAGCTGGACGGCGACGCGCGTGGTGGTGCCGCGCTGTCCATCGCGCAGCTCACCGGGCGCCCGGTGATGTTCGCCTCCGCCGGGGAGAAGCTCGGGGACTTCGACGTATTCCACCCGGACCGGATGGCCTCCCGGATCCTCGACATGGGCGACATGCTCACCCTGATCGAGCAGGCCGAGCGCGCCTTCGACCAGGAGCAGGCCGCGCAGATGGCCGGCAAGCTGGTCACCGGGGACGGATTCACCCTGGAAGACTTCGTCGCCCAGCTCCAGATGGTCCGCAAGCTGGGGCCGATCGGCAACCTGCTCGGCATGCTGCCTGGCGCGGCGCAGAACCGCGACGTACTCAGCCAGGTCTCGGACAAGGACCTGGACCGGGCCGAGGCGATCGTGAACTCGATGACCCCGGCCGAGCGGCGCGACCCAAAGATCATCAATGGCTCCCGGCGGGCGCGGATCGCGGCGGGCTCGGGCGTCACCGTGGGCGAGGTCAACTCGCTGGTGACGCGGTTCTTCGAGGGCCAGAAGATGATGCGCCAGATGCTGGGCGGCGGGATTCCCGGGATGCCGGGAATCCCGGGGATGCGGCGCGCCGCGGCCAAGTCGGCCAAGGGCAAGAAGGGGAACAAGAAGAAGCCCAAGGGCGGACGGCCTGGTGGCAGCCCTGCGCGCCCGGCTGCTGGCACTGGTGCCGGTTCGCCCGGTGCGGGTGCGCCGGGGCCGCTGCGCGGGCTGGGCGGGGAGCTGCCGCCTGGGCTGGGCGGCAACGGGATGCCGTCGGCGGACGAGCTGCTGCGCGGGCTGAAACTGCCTGCGGACGGTGACCCTGGTACTGCGCGCCGCACGCAGCCGGGTGGCGTACCGGCTGGCTTCCGCCGCCGCCAGTCCAAACGCGGCGACTCGAAGCACTGACATTCTCATGATCATGGGCTAATTCGTGTTGGCGGCCGCGGTCTGGCACAATGTGGGGGCGACTGCACGCCTTCGCGAGGCCCTCTCTCACTCGCTAGGCCCGTCCAGCGCGGCCAGTCCGGGACTAACCCGCCCGCCGTGAGCCGCCGACCGTACCGACGTTATCTGGGAGAAGACCACACCCGTGGCTGTCAAGATCAAGCTCAAGCGCATGGGCAAGATCCGTGCGCCGTACTACCGCATCGTCGTCGCCGACTCCCGCACCAAGCGGGATGGCAGGGCGATCGAGGAGATCGGTAAGTACCACCCGAAGGCCGAGCCGTCGTACATTCACGTGGAGTCCGAGCGGGCCCAGTACTGGCTCGGAGTTGGCGCGCAGCCGACCGAGCCGGTGCGCCGCATCCTGGAGATCACCGGCGACTGGCAGCGGTTCCGCGGCGAGCCCGGCGCGGAGGGAACGCTGCGTACGGCCGCGCCGAAGCAGACCAGGAACGAGCGCTTCGCCGAGGCGGTCGGCGCCCGTTCCGGCGGCGGCGAGACCACGCCCAAGGGCGGCGGCAAGGCCAAGAAGGCCGACACGGACCGGGCCAGCACGGACCGGGCCGGCACAGACAAGGCCGGCACAGACAAGGCCAGCACAGACAAGGCCAGCACAGACAAGGCCAGCACGAACGCGGCCGACAAGGGTGGCGACAAGGGCAGGGGCGGCGGCGGCAAGGCCAAGAAGGCCGACGCCAAGGCCGAGGTGGCCGACGCCAAGGCTGACGCGGCCGAGGCCAAGGCTGACGCGGCCGAGACCACCGCCGACGCGGCCGAGACCACCGCCGACGCGGCCGAGACCACCGCCGCGGTGGAGGAAGCCAAGCCCGCGGAGACTGCCGCCGAGTCCGGGAGCGGAGACTGAGGTGCTTGAGGAAGCCCTCGAGCACCTCGTCAGGGGAATCGTCGAGCACCCGGACGACGTCCAGGTAGCCAGCCGTGGGCTGCGCCGCGGCCGGGTGCTCGAGGTCCGGGTGCATCCCGAAGACCTGGGCAAGGTCATCGGCCGAGGTGGCAGGACGGCGCGGGCGCTGCGGACGGTCATCGGCTCACTGGCCGGCCGTCAGTATGTACGTGTCGACCTGGTGGACGCCAGCGAGGTCCGCTGAAGCGGTAGCGCATGCAGATCGTTGTGGGCCGGATCAGGCGGCCGCATGGGATCCGCGGTGAGGTGTCCGTCGAGGTACGTACCGATGACCCCGACCGCAGGTTCACCGTGGGTGGCACGCTGGCGACCGATCCGGCCGAGCATGGTCCGCTCACCTTGCAGGCGTCTCGCTGGCATTCCGGCAACCTGCTGCTGACCTTCAGCGAGATCCCGGACCGGAACGCCGCCGAGCAGCTTCGCGGCACCTGGCTGGTGGTGGATTCGGCCGACCTCGGCCCGACCGGTGACCCCGATGAGTTCTACGATCACGAGCTCATCGGGCTCACCGCGGTCACCACGGACGGCGAGGTGGTGGGCCCGGTGACCGATGTACGGCATCACGGGCAGGATCTGCTGGTCATCAAGTCGGCAACCGACGACGAGCTGCTGGTTCCGTTCGTCGCAGCGATCGTGCCCGAGGTCGATGTGGCGGGTGGCCGGCTGGTGATCGACCCGCCGCCGGGACTGCTGGAGCCCTGACCGGCCATGCGCATCGACATCATCACGATCTTCCCTGGGTACTTCGCGCCGCTCGGAATGTCACTCATCGGCAAGGCCGCCGGCCGGGGAGACATCGAGTTCGCCGTCCACGATCTCAGGAACTGGGCGCGTGATGTTCATCACACTGTGGACGACACTCCCTACGGCGGCGGCCCAGGCATGGTGATGAAGCCCGGGCCCTGGGGCGATGCGCTCGACGCCGTGCTGCCTCCGTCAATTGATGATGGTCGTTCGGTCAGGCTTGTGGTGCCCTCGCCGAGCGGCCGGACGTTCACCCAGGACATGGCCGCCGCCTACGCCCAGGTGAGCCACCTCGTCTTCGCCTGCGGGCGGTATGAGGGAATTGACGCCCGGGTGGTGGAAGAGGCGCGCACCCGGGTGCCGGTCGATGAGGTGAGCATCGGCGACTACGTGCTGGCAGGCGGGGAGCCCGCGGTTCTCGTCATGATCGAGGCGATCTGCCGGCTGCTGCCCGGTGTGCTCGGCAATGCCGGCTCGGTGGTGGACGACTCGTTCGGCGGGGGCGGCGGCGAGATGGCCGGGCTGCTCGAAGGCCCCCTCTACACCAGGCCCAGGGTCTGGCGCGGCCGGGAGGTCCCGCCCGTGCTGCTGTCCGGCGATCACACTGCTATCGCCCGCTGGCGGCGCGACGCCGCACTGCGCCGTACGGTGGCAAACCGGCCCGACCTGGCGGCCAGGCTGAACCCGCTGGACGCACGGGACAGGCAGATACTGGACGAGGCGGCAGCACCATCACCGGCACAAGACGCGGCAGCGCCAGCGAGCTGCGGGGTTTCTGAGGCCGATGCGCTGGTTTCTGGAGCACCGGCACGCGACGCGGCAGCGGGAGCGAGCTGCGGGGTTTCTGAGGCCGATGCGCCGGTTTCTGGGCCTGGCTTTCCGGTTGACACCGAGGATATGGCACACTGAAACGCGGCCCCCTGCTGTCGTGTCACGCCGGGGCGCATGCTGGGGAACCGGTCCCCGGCCCAGAAACGCCACGTCGCACGCGTTACCGCGCGCACGCACAACTATCAGCGAGGAACTACTGTCATGGACACCGCGATCGCCGACCTTGAGCTGGCTCAGGTCCGCACGGACATCCCGGCCTTCCGCCCGGGTGACACGCTGAAGGTGCACGTGCGCGTCAAGGAAGGCAACCGGTCGCGGATCCAGGTCTTCCAGGGTGTCGTCATCCGCCGCTCCGGTGGCAGCGTGCGCGAGACCTTCACCGTTCGCAAGATCAGCTACGGCGTCGGCGTCGAGCGGACCTTCCCGGTGCACAGCCCGTCGATCGACAAGATCGAGGTTGTCACGCACGGCCGCGTCCGCCGGGCCAAGCTGTACTACCTCCGCGACCTGCGCGGCAAGGCGGCCCGGATCCGGGAGCGGCGCGTTCATACCAGCTAGGCCGGTGGCCGGGCAGGTGAACCCTGCTCGGTGAGCTTCGCTCACTTTCGACGGAGCCCGTCCGCCGGATTCTGCCCGGGGGCCGAGCCCCCAGACCCCACGCTGCGGGCTGGGGTTGGGAGCCGAACTCCCCGGAATCCCCGGATGCGGGGTTCGTCCGCTGAGGGGCGCTGATATTCCCTGGGGCCAGGTTCGCATCCCGGAGTGCCTTCCGGATCCACCCGCGCTCCGCCGGGCATGACCCGCCGGCGGGGATTCGCGCGTGCGGAGCTCAAAGGAGTACGCCGATTGGTCGGTAGGCTTGAGCGGACCGCTATCGGCGAGCCTGCTGCGCCGCAACCGGGTGGGCGCTGCGTCCGGGACGTGGCTGGCATGGGGAGTGAGAATGTCCTGTGGGTGGATGATCAGCGCGACGATCAGAGCCGGTGGCCATCTGCCCCCCGGTCGACGCTAGGCTCACATCGGTGATGGACGACTCGGTAATGGATGATGAGCACAGCGCGGCCGGACCTGTCCCTCCAGGCGCGCACCTGTCTGGCTCAGGTGATGGCCAGCGGCCTTCAGCTGACCCCACCCGTCCGCAGGCCGCCCCGGGCACCCCGGGAATGCCTGGCGATGCCCGCATCCCCACCGGAAATCAGGAACCGCCGGCCGATGGCGCCGCTGGCGATGGGCCACAGCCTGACACGCAGACGGAGGCGGCAGGCGAAGGACCGGAGGCGGGAAAGCCCCGCAGGCGGCCCAAGCCCAAGAAGCGCGGATCATTCCTGCGCGAGCTGCCCATCCTTATCGTGATCGCCCTGGCCCTCGCACTGGGCATCAAGACCTACGGATTCCAGGCCTATTACATTCCGACCGGCTCCATGCAGAACACCCTGGGAATCGGCGACAAGGTACTGGTCAACAAGATCGTCTATCACCTGCGCTCCATTCACCGTGGCGACATCATCGTCTTCAACGGCCAGGGCTCGTGGAACCCGGGCCCCGGGCCCAAGACGCCCAATCCGTTCGACCGCCTCTACCACGCGATCATCGGGCTGTTCGGCGCGCCGCCGGGCCAGACGGACTACATCAAGCGGGTCATCGGCCTTCCCGGCGACCACGTGCGGTGCTGCAACCCACAAGGACTGGTGACGGTCAACGGGGTTCCGCTGCACGAGACGTCCTACCTGTACCCGGGCAACTCCCCATCGACGACCCCGTTCAACATCACCGTCCCGTCCGGCGATCTCTGGGTGATGGGTGACCACCGGGCCGTCTCCTACGACTCGCGCGGGCACCAGGGCTTCCCCGGTGGCGGATCCATCCCGGAGAAGCAGGTGGTGGGCCGCGCCTTCTGGATCGTCTGGCCGCCGAGCAGGTGGCGGGTGCTGAACATCCCGTCGACCTTCGAGCAGCCCGCGCTGAATTCGAGCAAGCCCAACGCCGACCGCAGCCAGAGCCAGACCGCTACGCTGACCGGCGCGCTGGATTCCGGGATGTCGATCCCGGTCGCGCCGACCGCGCCAGCGTTGCCATTGGCCGCCGGGTTTGCCGCCGCGATCCCGCTGACCTGGGCACAGCGGCGGCTGCGCAAACGGATCAGGCTCCGGCTCGCACACCGCCGGTGACACAGGCCCCCGACGAGACCGCTGCGGGCGCTCCTGATTGGTTTCAGCAGCCCCGCCGGCGCCCGCCCGGCTACACGCCGCGCGTTTCCAATGGGCTGGCAGCCTACGAGCGCGTCCTCAGCCGGGCCGGGCTGGCGCCGGTGGCGGGCATCGACGAAGCCGGCCGGGGAGCCTGCGCGGGCCCGCTGGTGGTCGCGGCGGCGGTCCTGCCCTCTGACAGCCCGGCGGCGATCCCCGGCCTGGCCGACTCCAAGGAACTCCAGCCGGCCATCCGTGAGACGGTGTACCAGCACATCATCCGGGTAGCGTTCGCCTGGCATGTCGTGGTCATCCCGCCGGGCGACATCGACCGGCTCGGCCTGCACGTCTGCAACGTCACCGGGATGCGCCGTGCGCTGGCCGGGCTCCGCTGCAAGCCCGGGTTCGTGCTCACCGACGGGTTCCCTGTCCGTGGGCTCGGTATTCCCTCGCTGGCCATGTGGAAAGGCGACCAGGCGGCCGCGTGCGTCGCCGCCGCGTCGATACTCGCCAAGGTGACCAGGGACAGGATCATGACCGACCTGGACGAGCAGCATCCGCGCTACGGGTTCGCCCGGCACAAGGGCTACTGCACCTCGGACCACCGGGAAGCCCTGCTGGATCACGGTCCCTGTCCGGTGCACCGGTTCTCCTACGCAAATGTGATCGAAGCAAGCCGCGCCCGCGCCGAAGCCCAGGCCGTCCCCGCGCCCGCCCCTGCGGCGGATGATGAAGTGGTCCTGGAAGCTCATACGCTCGGCGTACGTTGACAGGGGGAGAATGGTTCTTGTAGTGATCGGCCCGGATGGTATGCGAACTCCTGGGGCGCGGTTGGAGGGGACGTCATGAGCGCGGAAGATCTCGAAAAGTACGAGACCGAGATGGAGCTGCAGCTATACCGCGAGTACCGGGACGTCGTGGGGCTGTTCAGCCATGTGGTCGAGACCGAGCGCCGGTTCTACCTCACCAACCACGTCGAGCTGAACGTGCGCACCGCCGAGAACGGCGAGGTCTTCTTCGAGGTCACGATGCAGGACGCCTGGGTCTGGGACATGTACCGTCCGGCCAGGTTCGTCAAGAATGTCCGGGTTGTCACCTTCAAGGACGTGAACGTCGAGGAACTTGCCAAGAGCGATCTGGACCTCCCGGACAGCAAACCGGAATTCGGCTCCTGACCTGGGGTTGGCCCTCCCCGCCCAGTGGGTGGGGGAGGGCCACCGTATGCCGGTCAGCAGTGCGACTCGTCCGGGGCGAGCACGTTCCCGTCGACCGGGTCCGCACCCCAGTTGTTCCAGGACGCTGTGACCCACTTGCTCATCACCAGCGAGCAGCTTTCATCAGAGCCCTGGGGCAGGAAGTAGAACCACGACCCGTACAGCCCGAGGCACGATGGGTCAAGATTGCCGTTAAGATCCCAGAACTGGGCACCGTGCGGGAAGAACTGCTCGATCCACTGGCAGTCGGTGACACCGCAGTACACCCCGCCAGTGCACGTGCTGGTGGCCGCCGCCAGCGGCATCGTCCCGTGGTCGTTCTCGGCCGCCGGCACCCGGGAGCTCTTCCCGGTATCGAAGTTGGTGTAGAACCCATAGTGGTAGCGGCCGGCCATCTGCCCCCTGGCCGCGACGCCGATCGTGAACGGCCCGGTCACGCCGGTGCCATCGGTACCGTTCCCCGGCGAGTACGCTCCGCTCGTAGCGGTCGGGTTGGTGGTGAACCTGCCCTTGGTATCCAGGGATTCACCGATCCAGTAGTAGCACTCGCCGCTGGTGATCCCCGGGCAGAACGACTTCGACACCTGCCCGTAGTACGACACCGTCGCTGAACGGGTGAACGAGGCGTCCGCCCAGGTATGGTTCAGGCCCTGGACCGGGTTGTCGTGATTTCCGCTGATCGGGCGGATGGAGAAGACGGTCGTGGCCTTCCACGTCGGTGGGGCTGGCGTCGCTCCCGCCGTGGCGGCCACCCCGAGGGGGACCAGCGCCGCAGCGGTGATCACGGTGGTGAGCGCGACGGCGCGCTTTCTGCCCAGGTGGTGCAGGACAACTCTCATGGCTTCCATCCTCTGGCGGGGCAGGCATCATTCAGGTGGAGGCGGCCGCCCTGGCGCCCACACCGGCAGTGGGGAGGATCAGGAGTCCAGCGATCCCCCGCACAGTCAATATGTTCGTCTTCCAGCACCAGCCCGGCCACCCTTCGCGCCAGCTTTATGCCCCCCGCTGCCCGTAACGCCGCCACGGCCGCGCCCCTGCCCGGCTCAGCCAGCCGCCTGCTCACCCAGGCCGCCCGCGCCCGCCGTCTCACCCACGCCCAGGCCGGGACGAGAATCCCCCGGGCATCGAAGCATCAGCCGCTGACAGTTCGGCTCCGGTATCCACAGGTCATCGTTCTCGGCGGGAGCTCTCCACAGCCGCACAACGAACCCTGCGGGACTATGCCCGCCCCCGCCACAGTCGATGGCGGGAGGTGGTTGTTGATGCGAGCCAAGGATGCTCTAGGCCGGGAGGGCGAGCAGGCGGCGGCCGAGTACCTGGAGAAGACCGGGCTGCGGGTACTCGCCCGGAACTGGCGGTGCTCCGAAGGCGAGATCGACATCGTCGCGACGGAGCGCCGGGTGCTCGTGGTGTGCGAGGTGAAGACCCGTTCCAGCACCAGGTACGGGACACCGCTTGAAGCGGTCACCCGCACGAAGCAGCGCAGGCTCAGGCGCCTGGCCGTCCGGTGGCTTGCCGCGAACGGCGTGCTCTGCGACGAGGTGCGGATAGACGTCATCGCAATCATGCGCGGCGCCGATGGCAGCCTGACGGTCGAGCACGTTCGCGGGGTCGGCTGATGGCGCTGGCATGCACGTATTCAGTCGCGCTCGTCGGGGTGGAAGGCCACGTTGTCCGGATCGAGGCCGACATCGAGGATGGGCTGGTCGGGCTGCTCCTGGTCGGCCTGCCGGACACGGCGCTGCGTGAGGCAAGGGACCGGATCCGGTCGGCGATCGTCAACAGCCGCGAGGCATGGCCGTACCGCAGGATCACGGTCGGCCTGTCGCCGGCCAGCCTGCCCAAGCGTGGCAGCAGCTTCGACCTGGGTATCGCCGTTGCGATCATGGCGGCGGCAGGCGCCGCACCCGTCGATTTCCTCGACCGGGCGGTGTTCCTCGGCGAACTAGGGCTCGACGGCAGACTGCACCCGGTGCGCGGCGTGCTGCCCGGGGTGGCCGCCGCTGCTGCCGCCGGGTTCCGCGAGGTGATGGTGCCCCGGGCCAATGCGGCGGAGGCGGCGCTGGTGCCCGGCATGCGGGTCATCAGCGCGCCCAGCCTGTCGGCCGCACTCGGCTGGATCCGTGGTGATCCGGCGGCGTTTGGCCCCGATGCGGCGGAGGAATTCGACCGGAGCAGGCAGCCACCAGCGGCGGACCGTCATCCAACGGCGGACCGTCACCCTACGGCGGACCGTCATCCCACGGCAGACCGTCACCCTACGGCGGATCGTCACCCCACGGCGGACAGGCACCTGCCCCAGGCCGATGGCCGTACCGGCGGGCTTGATCTGGCCGACGTTCTCGGCCAGCCACTGGCCAGACGCGCGGCCGAGATCTGCGCTGCGGGTGGCCATCACCTGATGCTGCTCGGGCCACCCGGGACAGGCAAAACAATGCTCGCCGAGCGAATCCCCACGATCCTGCCCCCGCTGGATCTGGCGG
>DATGGU010000208.1:0-13509 GCA_035308365.1 Streptosporangiaceae bacterium | reverse complement strand
CGCGACCCCGCATCACTGCTGCAATGGGCCGCAGCCACCACGTTCTGCCTCGACATCGACGTCAGCGAACTGCTGGTCATCAAAGAACGCGTCTACCCAACCCTCGACTACGAGATCCTCCACCGCCTGCCCCTGGCCCCTGCCATACCAGCCGAACAACCAGCAACGAAATCCCGGTCAACGATCCAGAGAGGCTCCGCCTCGGACCGCCGAGTTCCCTGGTTCTCGCCGCACGGAGCCGACGGCTGATCCATTCTCGGGACCGTGGAAGACAACGGTGCCGGGGTGACGGGTGCGGCGGTGCTTACGCCTGATCCTGCGGTGGTGACGGCAGCGGAGATGGTGGCCGGGCACGTCAGGCTGGATATCTCTTGCCTGGACCGGTTGTATCTCAACGGCTATGCCGCCAAGCTGCAGACGCCTGGCGGGGTGGTCTATTTCTTCCACGAGCACCGCGGCAAGCCGATCGTGTCCCCGGCGCTGTTCGAGCCGATCGGGGAGAAGTTCCGCCGGGACATGAACGACTGGGCGCAGGCCAATGGTGTGCCGGTGATCCGTTTCAAGGCCAGGGAGCGCAAGGCCGATGCGATGGCCCCGTTTCTGCAGGCCGCCGCGGCGTCCGGGCGCTCGCAGGTAGCGGCCATCGGGTGCGCGCAGGAGTTCCAGCTGGTCTGGACGGCGCGCAAGCGGGACACCGATCCGGGTAAGCCGCCCCAGTTCTCCTTCACCAAGGAGCAGCGGCGGGTGTCAGTGTTCTACGTGTACATCTTCGACGAGCAGATGGGCCCGGGGTTCATCAAGATCTGCACCTACTTCCCGTATCCGGTCAAGGTCTGGGTGAACGGGCACGAGTGGGCCAAGCGGCAAGCCGCCAGGGCCGGGATCAGCTTCACCGCGCTGTCCAACGGGTTCGCCTCGACCGGCGACCCGGCCGCTCTCCAGCAGATCTGTGACCGGTTCGGCCCGGGCACCGTGCAGGTGTGGTTCGAGCGGTGGATGGCCAGGCTGCCGCTGCCGCTCACCGGCGCTGACCGGGACGCCGGGTACTGGTGGGAGCTGTCGATGCGCCAGGTAGAGACCTCCCGGACCCTGGTCTTCGATGATGACGTGCATGCCCGCGCGTTCTTCGAGGCGCTGCTGCGCGACAACATGGATCTGGGCCGGCCGGAGAACGTCGAGCTGCTGTTCCGCCGCGGCCAGCGGCGCGGCGCTCCTGCCAGACCGCCCGCCCGCGGATTCAGGACCGCGATCGACCGGCACTGCGACATGGTCACCCTGAACGTGTTCTACAAGAACTCCCGGCTGAAGCAGTACCTCAAAGACGGCGTCGCGCTGCGTATCGAGACCGTCGTCAACTCCCCCGATGACCTGGGCTGCCGCCGCATGCTCGCCAACCTGCCCGAGCTGCAGGCCAGGTCACGTGCGATCAACGACCGGCTGTTGCACACTGAAATTGCTGGCCGGGGCACGGCACTTGTGAGTCCAGTCATTGAGCGGATCACCAGGCCCACCGTCACAGACGATGGCAGGAAGGCGCCCGCACTGCGGTTCGGCGATCTTCGAGTCCAGGCCCTGGCCGGCGCTATTACCGCCTTGCTGTTCACGGTCACCGGCATCACCAACAAGACCCTCCGCGGCTTGATGACCGGCCTGCTGCACCGCGCCTACAGCATGAATCAGGCCAGCTACGACCTGGCCCGGCTGGCCCGCAACGGCCTGATCCAGAAAGTACCCGGCCGCAACCGCTACACCCTCACCCGCGACGGGCTGCTATTCGCCTGCTTCTACGTCAAGGTCTACGACCACCTCCTCCGGCCGCTGATGGCCCCGGACCGGCCCAACGCGCCACCCGAACTCCTCACCGCGCTGGACACCCTGGACCAGCTCGTCGCCAGTCACATCACCAAGGCCCGCGTCCCCGCCGCAGCCTGACCACACATCACGATCCGCGCCCGCCGCCCGGACGTAATCTGGCATGCCCACAACCCACCTCAAGGCCATCACCCGGTGTGAAACTCGGGACTAACGTCCAAACCCTGGCACCGAAGGTGCCCTAGGCCCTGACGGGTGCCACCGTCGGGGCCTTACTCATGAGAAGGTTCGCTACCTCCACCGTAGGCTAGTCGGATTTGACTGTCAAGTCACACAGTCAGGTCCGTAGTGTAGGCTTGATCGACAGAGAGGTAGGAACAGGTATGCCATCGGCACCGATAACACACCAGATCACCAACGACCTTCGCCGGAGAATCAGCGACGGGACTTATGGACCGGGTGCCCTGCTGCCTTCTGAGCCAGAGCTGGCACAGCGGTACGGCGTCAGCCGTCAGACCGCACGAGCTGCGCTGAAGGCCCTGGAGCAAGAGGGATTGATCGTAGTCCACTCAACGCGCGGACGAACCGTGCGTAACCGCCCACCGTTGCGACGAGTATCTTCCATACGTCGTCATGCGTCACACCGAGATTCCGGCAAGCCAGAGTTTGACACGGAGGCGGTCGAGCAAGGACAGGTGCC
Source organism: Streptosporangiaceae bacterium (assembly GCA_035308365.1). Lineage (GTDB taxonomy): Bacteria > Actinomycetota > Actinomycetes > Streptosporangiales > Streptosporangiaceae > PALSA-505. Next base: position 10,997 of record DATGGU010000208.1, on the reverse strand, counting down.
ATCACGGCAGATGCTCATGGTCGGCCGAGGCCCAGTGCCGAAAGATGTAGCCGTTTGGCTGGGCTCAGAGGCTGGCCAAGAAGCTGTGATCCGGAAGCGGCTGCAATTGCTGAATGGTGAACCTGCCGTAATATCGACCAGCTATTACCCGCTGTGGGTGGCTGAGGGTACCCGGCTGGAATCACCAGATGCCTTGCCTGAAGGGCCGGACAACCTCATTGAGCAGTTGGGCCATCGCTTCGCCCGAGGCATGGAACTACTCCAGGCGCGGATGCCGACACCGGATGAAGTAACAATGCTAGAGCTTGCTCCTGGCGTGCCAGTAGTCCGGATGTTCCACATCGACTACGACGCCGAAGGACGGACCTTGCAGGTTGCCGACGACCTCTACGCTGCCGATCGGCACGAGTTCGCGTTCGAGTGGTCCGAACCGGATGGAGCACCGCTAAATGACTGAGTGGCCGCGTAATTGGGACGAGCTGACTCACGGCATCGGCTGTGAGATGTGCGGCAACGAACGACCTGACGCCGATCGCTATGGGGTACGGATTCATGCAGGGAATTACACCGACGCCTATTTGCAGCGCGCAGACGTGCAGCGTGGATACACAGTAGTTATCTGGCGAGGCCGTCACGTCACCGAGCCGACCGAGCTGAACGGCACGGAGGCGTCAGGCTACTGGTCTGAGGTCTTGACCGTGGCTCGGACGCTGATAGAGATGTACAAGCCTCTCAAGATGAACTACGAGACTTTGGGGAACTCTCTTCCTCATCTGCATACACACTTGATTCCCCGATTTATCGACGACCCACGTCCTGGCGAGCCATTTCCATTGTCCGCGAAGCAGCCAGAGGCGAAGGTACCGGAAGATCAGCTTTGGTCAGACGCGCGAGCGCTCCGCGAGCTGCTTGCCCATGCCCTGTGAGAACTTTCTCTACGGCTTCAAGGGCGCCTGCGGCGCCAGCCGGGCGGGCTCCCCGCCGCGCCAGGCGCAGGCCCGCCGTCACCCGCGCGCCGGACCGGCGCAGCAGCCCGCCGCCCGGGCTGGGGCAGGGAGGCGTCCCACCGTGGCCGGGGCGGCAGCGTTGCCGCGTCCTTCGGACGGTGGCCCTGCGGACGCGGCGGCTGCCCCGCACCGCTGGCCGCTGACCCGCCGTGGCGGGCAGCTCGCCGTCTCGCGGGCTGGCACGCCTGCCGACGCAACCGCCCGCCCCCTCGCGCTAGGCATCCTTTCGCCGCGCAAAGATCACAGGCAAGGGCGCTCCCTCCGGTCGCGTCGCACGCGATGACGCTGCGCGTCACCCTTGCCTCTGATCTTCCACGGCGAAACCCAGTGGCACCTATCGAGGGAACGGGCTCAAATCGATCTTGCTCGTTCCGGTGCTGTCAGACCAAGATGCGGCAGTCGGTTGACAATTAAGCGTCAAGAACTGGTTGACGGTGATCTTGCTGGTAGCTGGTAACCGTGGGCCACACATGGGCCACACACCAGAGAGAGCGATGGACAATCAGGGTCACTCACGGACAGTCGGCCCGCTCCTAGCAGGACCAACGTATGCCCAGGTCACGAGGGGGGTTACCAAACCGATCTTCCAAGCTGGTCATGAGGGTTCGATTCCCTTCGCCCGCTCTCACCACTCACTGCATGTGAGGGCATTGAAATCGAGCGCGTAAGCGATCGACGATAACCTTGGCGGATGCCTGGTGAACGGATCGAGCAGCGGTCACGGTTGCGAGCTGAGCGACCGCCCAGCACCGCGACACTGGTTATCCGGGGAGGCCGTGATACCCCGGACAAACTGCGAAGCCATGCACAGCGCACAGCACGCGCCTGGTCCCTGGACGGTCAGCCGCTGCTGGGCATCTCCGTCTTCGCAGTCCTCGACATACCGCTTGACGAGCTGCTCCGCCGCCGGTTCACCAGCTTCCGCACCATCTACCTGCCCACCGTCGCCCGGCTGGCCGAGCACGGGTTCGGGCTGCTCGCCACTGGGCAACGGCCACACTTCACCATCCACCTCCACCGCGCCGACGATCAAGAGCTGACCCAGCTGCTCACCGCCCTCGGTGCCCCACAGCCCAATCCCCAGTACGCTAGAAGTGCGGTCTGGCGAGAGGAGAGCTGAGATGTACCACGTGGACATCACCGCCGACCTCAACGACGAAGACGAGACTGGCTACGTCTGGACCTTCCTCGATGAGGCCCGCGATCCCAGCCAGATCAAGCCCGGCAGCCTCGTAGTCGCCGGTGACGAAGACGCCGCCGCCATATGCCAGGTGATCGACCTCACCCCAGCAGGCGACGGCACGATCGTCCATCTCAAGCTCCTGCCCGGCCTCGTCGACGACTACCGCGCCTTGGTCGAGCGGGCACTCGCCAGCTAACAAACCCGACTTACAGGCGGGAGTTGCCAGGTCAGCCGCCGTAACGGCTGTGCGTCATACACCTTCCAAGCTGCTCATGAGGGTTCGATTGCCTTCGCCCGCTCCCATGCAACGGCGTCCGGACTCTATCGTTTGTATGACGAATCGTGATACAGTACTGCCGTGACTTCAGCTATCAGTGTGCGTCTCGATCCCGAAGCTCTGCGAGCACTAGCACAGCTTGAAGCGACCGGCCTCAGCAGATCTGAGGCTATCCGCCGCGCGATTCTCGACAGTGCTGCCCTGCTACAACGCAAGGCCGCCCTCGCCGCTGAAGTCGCGGCCCTTGAGGCCGACGAGGACGACCGGCGCGAGATGCTTGAGGTCGCCGCCCTCATGGAGAGCATGCGTGCTGCGGGGTGACATCCACGAATTCCGGCCGCCACGCGGAACAGGCCACGAGCAGCGTGGCCGCCGGTACGGAGTAATCGTCCAAGCGAACGAGCTGTTGCCACGTTCGGTGGTGCTGGTCGCGCCCACGTCTCACAGCGCCAGAGCGGCATCATTCCGCCCCGAGATCGAGTTGCTCGGCGAGACTACCCGGGTCCTGGTCGAACAAGTTGGCGCCATCGACGCCGGACGGCTTGGCAACCTGGTCGGCCGGGTCACTCCCGAACAGCAATGGGGTATCGACGAAGCCCTGACGACCGTCCTGGGTCTCCGCTAAGTGCCATAGACCGCACGGCGTGCCCGTTGCGTGCCCGTCAGGGTGGTGAACAAGGGGGACTCACGGTCACTCACGGGGACAGCCGCATGCACCCTGACCTGCGGGACCGCCCGTCAGCGGTCTGGTGTCCGAAGCCTTCCAAGCTGGTCATGAGGGTTCGATTCCCTTCGCCCGCTCCATGAAAGACCAGGTCAGGGCGCTTTTCTGTCCTCAGCGGAGAGTCGCGGCAACACTACCAGCCTGGCACATGCCACATGGTCACGGGATGATCATCTGTAGGCCATCGTTCTCAGCGAAGTCGATGAAGTCCTTATGGTTGAGCGTCGCCAACGGCAGACCTGCGACAAGACAGCAGGCGGCGATCCAAGTGTCGTTGATGGGCCGTGCACGGCCACGGCGTTCAGACACGACACTGAGCTGACCCCATTTCCACGCCACCTGCTCGTCGTAGGGCAGCACGATCACGGTCCTGAGCCAGCGCATCAGTTCACCGCGCGCCCGCAGGCCCCAATGGCGCTTCTCAGCCCACCTTGCCAGCTCGCCCACGGTCACGAAACTCACACAAATCTCATGACCAACCAGGCGTTCCGCAACGAGCGCAGGCAATCGGCCCTTGTAACTCAGAGAGGCGATGTCGGTATCAAGAACGACCCGGCCCACAACTTACGCCATGTGCTCATGCCGGAACGTGCTGAGATCGGCCAGGAACTCATCCAGTTCCTCGTCCGTCTCGAAAAGATCGGCGCGAAGCTCATCCACCGAGGCGATCGGGTGCACACCCTTGCGCTGCGCCTGCTCATCCAAGGCAGCGGTATACGAGCTATGTCCGGGCTCCGCGAAGCCTGCCACGCTCATGGGTACCTCCTCTATGCCCCGGCACTATCCATCGTCGCACACCTGGACCTGCGACCTGGTAATGACGGATTCACTGCGTGCCACACACGTGCCACACGCCACGGTGACCAACGGTAAATCACGGTCACTCACGGGGACTCGCCAGCCGGTGACCAGGACCCTCGCTCCCGCAGGTCAGACAGACTGACCCTCCACCGATCTTCCAAGCTGGTCATGAGGGTGCGATTACCTTCGCCCGCTCCGTCGTGATGCCGCAAGACATCGAGGACACCCCGAACCCACGATCATGGGTTCGGGTTCTGTGTTGCGGGTGTTCCGGGTGGACGGCCGGTAGTCGCGGCTGGGGGTCGAGGGTGAGTTCGCGCAGGCGCCACGCGATGGGTGCGGCCCGGCGGCCAGGCCCCGCCGGATAGTTTCCCTTGTGCAGCGTGATGATCAGGTCAACGGTGGCGGGCTGATCGCGGTGGATGAGGTCTTGTTCGCTATGGCGCCGCTGAGGTCCGCGTACTCGGCCGCCGTGGCCGGCCCGCAGGTCGGGCGCCGTCCCTCTCGGCGCCGGCAATGGTGTTGCCCGAACGCCTCTTGAGAGGGACGGCAGTATGCCGCGGCTAATTGACGTTGACAACGTCAATCACCAGCTCAAAGTCGTCCGAGAATACTGAGAGTCCCGACCACGTCATTGAGCAGAGCCGCCTTCTTGGCCACCGGAGCAGAGCCATCCAGCAGGTGAGCCACCGCGCACAGGAGATTGCCCAGGAGGTTACCTGGGCCGCGGACAGCCGTAATCGTAAGGTGCACCCGGTTGAGGTTGACGACGAGGCCCAGCAGGTTGAGGTGGAGCGGGCCAAGGGTCAGGTTGAGGATCTTGCAGACCTTCTTGGTGACGGCGTTGGTCACCGGCAGACTTCTGGTGAGGGCGGTCCGCAGACGCGTGACCTTGCCGGTGTTCGATGTGAAGCGGGTGAAGGCGAGATCGGCGAGCACGTGGCCGGGGTTGTGGGAGAACTTCGGAACCGTGCCGCTCAGGGTGCCTGCGACTCCGTTCAGCGTGGCCGGAACGCTCACTGGCAGCATCGAGCCGCTGGTGGCATTCGGGTGGCCGGCGGCCGCCGTCACCGGCCGAGTCTGCGAAGCGCTGGCCACGCCGGGGCCAAGGCCCGAACCGGTGATGCCCACGGTCAGGGCACCCGCTGTCATAGCGGCCAGTGCGGCGGAAGAGAACCACCGTTTTCTCATGAGATACCTCCCACCTGGATTCCGCAGTTGATGTAGCGGTCTAGTCGGTGAATCTGGGGGTTGACGTGCGGGAACGTGTCCCGGCCTGGTTGGAGGGCGTGTATCTAGGCGTGGAGGGCCGGGGGCCTCAGGGTTCTACGGCGGGTTTCAGCTGGTAGATCCGGGGCGGCGGGTCGATTTTCAGCTGGCGGAGGATGTCGCGCTGGGCCTTGGTGATCTCGGTGCGCTGGCGGAAGGTGCCGGCGGGGCCGGTGAAGGTGCCGACGTGGATGCGGTCGAGCTCGCGGCGCAGTTCCGGCCAGGTGCCGCCGCAGGCGTTCTCGGCGATGCGGGCCAGGAGCAGGGCGAGCCAGCAGAGGATGACGTGGGCGCGGATGCGCTCTTCTTTCCGGTGGTAGACGGGGCGCAGGTCGATGACCTGCTTCAAGTCACGCCAGCCGCGTTCTACTTCCAGCAGCTGCTTGTAGCCGAGCGCGATGTCCTCGGCGGTCATCGCGGGGTCGGCGGTGCGCAGCAGGTACTTGCCGTCCAGGTTCTCCTCGGCCTTCGCCTTGCCGGCGTCTGCCCTGAGCAGTCCGCCGGGGGTGACCCGCAGGTAGCGGTTCAGGCCGGGCTTGGTGGAGATGACGCCGCGCAGCTCGGCGCGCTTGTCCCTGCTGAGCTGGCCGGAGTCCTTGATCATCTCTTCGAGCCGGGTGATCATGCGGGCGCGGGCGGCGGCGTCGCGTTCGGCTGCCCCGGGGTTATAGCAGATGACGAACCGCTCGTCCTCGGCGATGCGTACTTCCTTGACCTTGAGGCTCCCGGCGACGTCCTTGTAGCGGCCTTGCCGGGACAGCGCGGCCTGTGCCTCGGCGGAGCCGGAGCGGAGCTTCTCCCCGATGATGTAGGACCCGCCGCCTTTCCGCAGGTAGCGGCGGTTCTCGGCGGAGGTGAAGCCGCGATCGGCGACCCAGATCACCTTTGATAGGCACCAGTCCCGCATGTCGTCCTTCACCTGCCGGATCAGCGCGGAATCGGCCGTGTTCCCGGGCCAGCACCAGACCCGGACCGGGATCCCGTTCCTGGTCACGGCCATCCCGATGATGACCTGGGGCAGGTCATCGCGGTGGTCCTTGGACTTGCCGTAGGCGCGGAACCCGCCGGCCTTGCCGTCTTCCGCGTCATCGTCGCTGGTGACGGCGCTGCCGTTCTTGTCACGGGCGACGGGCTCGTCTTCCTCTTCCGTCACGAAGTACGTGGAGGTGGTATCGAAGAACAGCAGGTCCACCTCGAGGTTCAGCAGGTCCGCGACCTGGTCGAAGACTTGCCTCTCCAGCGTGTCCTTGATCTCCAGCAGCCAGTCCATCGCCCGGTAGCAGGCATCGTCGCTGGCAGAGGGCAGCCCGCTGATCAGGACGTCCTCGCTGATCCAGCGGGCGGCAGCCAGCTTCGACGACGGCGCCAGCGCCCGGTTCGCGACCAGGGCGAACAGCACCCTTTCAGCCGAATCGTCCAGGCGGCGGCCCTTCAGCAGCTTCCGCATCGCCGCCCCGATGCCCAGCTGCGCCCACAGGGCGTCCAGGACCCAGGTGCCGCCCAGCGGCCTGGACTCGGTGAACTCCAGCCCTTGCGCCGTGGCGGCCAGCGCCGCGCCGGGGTCCAGGAACCGCGTGACGGACGCGACCAGGCGCTGGAGCGCCTCGCGGTTCGCGGTGTCCTCGCGGCCGAAGTTGTACACGACCTGCACCTTCGACCTGCGCAGCTGCGGGTCCCACACGTTGTGGGCGAGCTGCAGGTAGCGGACCTCGGAGCCGTCCTTGTTCCGCCGTGGCGTCGACCGCAAGTACATGGACTAGAAGATACCGCTCAGCAACTGCTCTCATCAGCGGAACCATGAACAGGCGTGTATCTAGGCATTCTCGCGATTGTGAGCACCCGGCCCGCTCCTGACCTGCCTTTCCACCCCGGAACGTGGACCAGGAACCCGATTAACTGCGGAACCCAGGTCCCAGATGTGCTTCTGTGCTGACGACTGGCCCGTCAGACTGCCGGGGCGGCTACCCGTAACCCGGCCCGAAACCGAAATATCCTGAATTTTCCAGCTCCAGCCAGCGCCGGGACCTGGCCGGCCCGTCGCTTGACCGGGTACCGGGCCAGCCGGGTGGGCCCGGTACCCCGGGCTCGCTGGTGACCTTGCCGGCGGGGGAAGGGAGGCCGTGATGGCCGGGAGCAAAGACCGGGCACGGGATGGGGTGCGGCACACGCGGCGCGGGTTGCTGGCCGGTGCGGCTGGGGCGCTGGGAGCGCTGGCCGCGCAGATGATCGCGGCCGCGCAGCCGGCGGCGGCGAGCCCGGGACAGCCGGTGCTGCAGAGCGCCGACAATACCGGGAACACCCGGCGCACGGCAGTGTTCACCACCGGCAAGAAGGAGTGGGCGCAACTAGCCGTGCCTGGAAGCGGCGGGTTGGGGTCGGCCGGGGTCTACGCGCACGGGCAGGATTTGGGAGTCTATGCGGACGTCGGCGGTAACGGGCCTGGTGTCCACGGTATCGGCGGCGGTGGCGGGCCCGGTGTACTGGGCCATGGCGGGGCCGGCGGTGGGCGTGGCGTCGTCGGCTTCGGGGTGGGCGGGAGCGCGGGGGTGGCCGGCATTGGCGGCCCAAGCAGCAGCGGAGGTGGTGCTGGCGGTGCTGGCGTGGCCGGCTTCGCCGGCAGCGGTCAGGGCACTGGCGTGCTGGCCTACGGTAGCGGCACCGGTCCCGGCGTACAGGCTTACGGCGGCGGCAGCAACGGCGCCGGCGTGCTGGGCTTCGGCGGCACCGGCAGCAACGGCAACGGGGTGGGTGGCTACGGCAGCGGCACCGGTGCTGGGGTGGCTGGTTATGGCGGCGGAACCGACGGCGGCACCGGGCCGGGGGTACTGGCCCAAGCGGTCAACGGCAACGCGCTGCAGGTGTCTGGCATCGCGGCGTTCAGCCGCAGTGGCCTGCTCACCATCGCCGCCGGGTCATTGTCGGGCACGGTGACCGGGGTTGGGCTGAGCGCGGCGAGCCTGGTGCTGGCCACCATGCAGCAGGACCGGCCCGGGGTCTGGGTCCGCTCGGCGGTGCCGAACGTCGCGGGCAACTCCTTCACCATCAGCCTGAGCAAGGCGGTGACGGTAGCCACCGACGTGGCCTGGTTCGTGGTCAACTGACCTCACGGCCGCTCACAGGGGACACAGACATGCTGGTCAGCCAGCAGCCAGGTCGCGCTGATACCAGGTGCCCGGCTTGCCGCCGAGATGGGCCGGGTCGGCCGGGCCGGCCGGGACGAATCCGGCCCTGACCAGCACCTTCTGGGACGCCACATTGTCGCGGCTGACCGCCGCCCTGAGCGTACGCAGCCGGTGCTGCGCCGCCGCCAGCCGGCACAGCTCCGCTACGGTCGCGGTCGCCACGCCACGGCCGGCGACGTGCTGCGCGACCCGGTAGCCGAGTTCAGCCGTGCCGCCGGTGATGCGGGCCAGGTTGAACCGGCCGAGTACCGAGCCATCCTCGCCGACCAGCACGTAGTAGGCGCCGACACCCGCTTCCTGCTCGGCCAGCAAGGCGTTGTGCCGCTCGGTGAACTGGCCGAAGAAGTCATCGCCGCGGTCGGAGATGAAACCGGCGAAGTAGGAGCGATTCGCCAGTTCGAAGGCCAGGATCGCCGGGCCATGGTCGGGGCGCAGGCGCTGCAGCTCGGGCATCGCCCAACCGTACTCAGACGGTGCGCGGCGATCACCTGATTATCGCCGGGCTCCGGAAGCCTTGGGCTGCGCTCCCTCTGGTACCGTCCCGCACATGGAGTGCTTCGCCAGCCGGCGTACCCGGGGTTGACGGGCGGCTCGTTCGGAGCCGCATGATCAGCTCGCCGTCCTGTGACGCGGCGGGCTTTCCGCCGGTTCCGTCCCCAGAAAGGCACTCCGTGATTATCCGTTCCTATCATCCGCGCGACCTGGATGCTTTGACCGAGCTGACGATCGCGACGTTCGGCCCATATTACGAAGATCATTTCCGGCCGCTGGCCGGGGAGACGATCTTCCATCATCAGCATGGCCGGTGGGCCGATGACTACCGCGCCCAAGTCCCGGGGCTTCACGACCCAGCGGCCGGCAAGCATGTGGCCGTCGCCGAGACCGATGATGGAGCGATCGCCGGGTACGTCGCCTGGGCGATCGACCCGGGCCGCCGTCATGGCGATGTTGTGATGCTCGCCGTGGCGGCGGCGCACCGCCGCGACCACCTTGGCACGGCCCTGTGTGAGCGCGCCTTCGAGGACATGACGGGAAAAGATGTCGAGGTGGTCACCATCGGGACCGGCGGGACCGATTCGTTCCATGCTCCGGCCCGGGCACTCTACGAGAGTATGGGGTGCGTGCCGGTGCACGTCGCCGTCTATTTCAAGCAGCTCTGAGCCCCTGCCGCAGTGCGGTCACGGCTTGGGCAGTGGCGGTGCCGATGGCGTGGCTGATCGCTGCCTCGTCCGAGCCGAACGGGGAGCGGGTGAAGACGGCAGCGGCGTACTGGTGGCCGTCGGGGTAGGAGATGACGCCGATCTCGTTGCGGATGACGCCGAACAGGCTGCCGCTCTTGGCCGCGACCTTCACCGGGGGACGGAAGGCGCTGGCCATCCGGTGCCGGGTCAACTGCCGGGCCATCAGGGCCTTGACCCGGTCACAGGCGGCGGCCGGCCCGGCCTGGCCGGTCCAGATCAGCCTCAGCAGACGGGCCATGTCCCGCGCGGTGGTGCGCGTCCCCCGCGCCGGGTCCAGGGCGCGGGTGGCCAGCAGTCGCTGATCAGTTTGGGCCGGCCCATCCGCCGAGGCTTCAGCGGCACGGGCGAGCAGGCCGGACCAGCCGGCGCTGCCCAGCTCCTGGCCGATGGAGTCCAGCATGGCCTGTATGCCGGAGGTTACAACGGTGCTGGTCAGGCCGAGCCGTGCCGCGGTCGCGTTGACCGCGCCGGCGCCGACCCGGTTCAGCAGGCTGTCGGCGGCCTGGTTGTCGCTGATGGTGAGCATCAGCACGACCAGATCCCGCCATGAGATTATGGCGTCGTCGTCGAACAGCGAGATCCCGGTCGTCCCGAATGTCCGGCCGGCGGCGCGGAGGCTGACCGGCTCCGACGGGTCCAGTCGGCCTTCGGCGATCCAGGTCTCCACTTCCAGGGCGATCTGCACCTTGACCACCGAGGCAGGGCTCACCAGCTCATCGGCGGCAAGCTCGATGGTGGCATCGCCGTCGAGCGGCTGAACGCAGAGCGTGCCGGCACACCCAGCGTGCTCGAAGACCGCTTGTATACCGTCGGTCATGAAGCCGATTTTGTCAGTGCCCGCCTTGTCAGTGCTCATCTTGTCAGTGCCCGTTTCGTCAGTGCCCGTTTCGTCAGTGCCCGTCTTGTCAGCGCCCGCTTGTCACTGCCCGGCGGCTGAGCAGTCGATAAGGGCTCGCCACGGATCTGCCCGGTAACGGTCAAGATCTTTCATCATTACGGTGGGGGCCAGCCTCGTCGCCATGTCCATGCTGGGCTCGGTGGCGGCAATGCCGGCAACACACATGCCCGAGGTCTGCCAGTTGCCGTGCTACCGGAACGCCTGGATTGCGCGGTGCCCGGTGACCAGGATGCGCATGCCAACATGATCGCGCAGCCCGTCAGGTTACCCCCGCGAGAATCCGCTCGATGATGGCAACGGCGTCATCTGTTCCATGTTCGGCGCTCACCAGGCTGCCGAGATCCTGGGCACGCCGGGCCATGGCGGCGTCTGTGGTCGCGGCGGCGATGGCGCCGGCAAGGCGGCCGGCGGTCAG
>DATGGU010000207.1:0-37937 GCA_035308365.1 Streptosporangiaceae bacterium | reverse complement strand
GGACAGCCCAAAATCCTTCGCCCCGGCCGGCAGCAGGGCCGGGACCGACAGGTGCTGGTGCCGGTAGCCGCCAAGCGCCCGGCGGGGGATGTCGCGGAGCACCACGTGCCAGTGCAGTTGCTGCCCGGCGCGGGCCCGGGCCGGCCACCTCGCGGCGTGGAATCCGAGGACATCGCGCAAGATGAGCACGGCGAGCTCTCGGGGCCGGCGAGCGCCTCTTCGGCGAGACCATGAGCAAGAAACCCATGCGCCTCCTCGACGCCAGAACCATCGGCGACGGTCTCGCCTTCCTCACCTACCAGCCCATCCAGGGCACCTAGCTCAGCCACCGCCCAGCCCGGGGCGCTGGGCCGCCGGGGCCCGGGTTGGCCGGACCCCGGCGGCCGGACATGCCGTTTGGCTGCCCAGGCAGGAGGTAGGTGGGCGGGACCAGAACTCGCAGAACGGCTGGAACAGCTACCAGCCGGGGACCGCGGGCACCCGCCCGCGCAGGGAGGATTTCATGACGGCACCATCGGCTCAGCAGCCACCGCCCAAGCAGGAGCAGCAGTACCCGGGCCGGACCGGGGAGATGGCGCCGCAGCCGCAGGACGAGATGCGCGACTACGAAGGCCGGGGCCTGCTCGAAGGGGTCCGCGCCCTGGTCACCGGCGGCGACTCCGGGATCGGCCGGGCGGTCGCCGTCGCGTTCGCCAAGGAGGGCGCGGACGTGGCTATCGCCTACCTGTCCGAACAGGAGGACGAGGATGCCCAGCATACGGTCAAGCTGGTGGAGCAGGCAGGCCGGCGATGTGTCACGTTCCGCGGCGATCTGGCGGTGGAAGAGAACTGCCAGCACGCGGTCGAGCACGCGGTGGCCGAACTGGGCGGGCTGGACGTGCTCGTCAACAACATCGCCACCCAGCAGCCCGTGAGCGACTTCGCGGAACTGTCCAGCCAGCAGTGGGAGCGGACATTCCGGGTAAACATCCACAGCTACTTCTGGACGGCCAAGGCCGCGCTGCGGCACCTGCCCGACGGTGGGTCGATCATCAACACCTCGTCCATCAATGGCCTGCGCGGCAACAAGAGCCTGATCGATTACGCAGCGACCAAGGGCGCGATCCTGGCGTTCACCTACTCGCTCGCCCAGGCACTGACCGAACGCGGCATCCGGGTGAACTGCGTAGCGCCTGGCCCCGTGTGGACACCGCTCATCCCGGCCACGTTCGACCAGGACAAGGTGTCCAAGTTCGGCCAGCAAGCGCCGGTGGGCCGTGCCGCTCACCCGGACGAGATCGCGCCGTCCTACGTATTCTTCGCCTCGGGCAGGCTGTCCAGCTACTACACCGGCGAGGTGCTCGCGCCCATTGGCGGCGAAACCCTGCCAGGCTGAGACCCGCGGAAGCTCGAACAATGGCTGAAGGACATCCTCATCGGCCAACTGCTCGCGTCTTAGCCGGGGAGGGCGGCGGGCGGGTCGCCGGGGGGTGGGTTGCCGGGGGGTGGGTTGCCGGGCTGCAGGGCGCCGGCCGCTATCTGCCCGGTGACCCAGTCGATCCATTCGATCTGCGAGGAGTAGAAGCGCTGCCCGAACTCGATGACCAGGCGGCTGGCCCGCTGCGGCTGGCTGGCTGACCAGTCGACGTTCTCGATGGTCTGCTCGATCTGGGCCAGGTGGCGGACGTATTCGGCCCGGTCGCGGGCCAGCAGCGCCAGCGCTTCCCCGGTGGGCAGGGCCCACATGCAGAACACGCGGAGCTGCGCGGGGTTGCGGATGGAGTAGTCCGGCTCGCTGTCGCGCAGCCAGGACTGCAGTTCGGCCAGTCCTTCCGGGGTGGTCTGGTAGATGCGGCGGCCGCGCGGGCCCTCGCCGGTCTGCCGGATCAGGCCATTGGCCAGGAGTTTGGCCAGCTCCGGATAGATCTGGCTGTGCTGGGCCGGCCAGACGTTCGCCATCGAGACGCTGAACAGGCGGGCCAGGTCGTAGCCGCTTCTGGGCTCACCGGCGAGCAGGTTGATCAGGGCATGACGTAGAGACATACATAAATTTTCACATGTAGCACTTGACATGTCAAAGGCAGAAGTGTTCAACTACACATGTCTGAATTTACATGTAGGAGTTGACATGAAGACTATGGCACCTGAGACCATCCAGGCACGGCGCTGGGCCACCCTCGCGGTGCTCTGCCTGTCCCTGCTCCTGGTGGTGGTGGACAGCTCGATCGTGAACGTGGCGCTGCCCACCCTTTCCCGCGCGCTGCACGCCTCAACCACCTCCCTGCAATGGATCACGGACGCCTACACGCTGGCCGTGGCTGGGCTGCTGCTCACCCTGGGCAGCATGGGCGACCGGATCGGCCGCCACCGCCTGCTCGCGGCCGGGCTGGCCACCTTCGGCCTGGGATCGGCACTGGCCGGCCTGGCCGGCTCAGCCGGCCAGCTCATCGCCTTCCGGGTGCTCATGGGCATCGGGGCGGCCGCCATCATGCCGGCCACGCTGTCGATCCTCACCAATGTGTTCACCAACCCGGCCGAGCGGGCCAAGGCGATCGGCGCCTGGGCGGCGGTGGCGGGTCTGGGCGTGGCGATCGGCCCCAGCACGGGCGGCTGGTTGCTGGAGCACTTCGCCTGGGGATCGATCTTCATGGTCAACCTGCCCATCGTGGCTGTTGCACTGGTCGCCGGCCGTTTCGTGGTCCCGCCCTCGGCCAGCCCGCACCCCAAGCCCCTCGACCCGGCCGGCGCGGTGCTGTCGGTCGCGGGCCTGCTGGCCGTGGTCTACGCGATCATCGAAGCCCCCGGGCACGGCTGGCTGAGCGCCAGCACACTGGGCACCGCCGGGGCCGGCCTGGTCATCCTCGCCGCCTGGGCAGTGGTCGAGCTGCGCAGCTCGCACCCGATGGTGGACCTGCACGTCTTCGCCAACGCAAGGTTCAGCGCGGCCAGCTTCTCGGTCACCATGATCTTCTTCGCGCTGTTCGGCTGGCTGTTCCTGTTCACCCAGCAGATGCAGTTCGTGCTCGGCTACAGCGCCCTGCAGGCCGGGGCGCGCACCCTGCCCTTCGCCTTGGCCATGGGGGTCACCTCCGCCACGTCGGCCAGGCTGACCGCCCGGATCGGCACCAAGCTGGCCGTCGCCGCCGGGCTGGCGTTCATGGCCGCCGGATTCGGCCTCATGGCCACCTCCACCGTGCACACCGGCTACCCGTTCCTGGCCCTGGCCAGCGTGATCCTCGCGATCGGCATGGGGCTGGCCATGGCGCCCGCCACCGAATCCATCATGGGCTCGCTGCCCCCCGCACAGGCCGGCGTGGGCTCGGCGGTCAACGACACCACCCGGGAAATCGGCGGAGCCATCGGCGTCGCGGTGATGGGATCAGCCGCTTCCTCGGTGTTCGCCAGCCACCTGCACGCCAGCCTGGCCCACCTGCCCGCCCGGTACGCCCACGCCGCCACCTCCCTGGCCAACGTGCTGACCGCCGCCCGCCAGGCACATGGCCCGGCCGGCCAGGCCCTAGCCCACGCCGCCCAGCACGCCTTCGTCACCGGCTCCAACACCGCCTTGCTCGCCGCCATCGCCGCAGCCCTGCTCGGTTCGCTGGCCGCCGTCATCTTCCTGCCAGCCAGGGCCGGGCAGAGCGTCACCCACACCATCACCACGCCAGCCACCCGGCCCGCCCCGGCCACGCAGCCCGCACCCGGCCCGCGCGAACTGGCCACGACCGGCCGGCCAGCCTGACCAGCCAGGCCACAACCCAAACCAATCCCTGGCCGCCGGCCCCATGGGGGCCGGCGGCTCATGCCACGAAGATGCAGAACGGGTGCCCAGCAAGGTCGGCGAAGACGTAGAGCGGCTCGCCGGGATCATCGGTCCGGTCGAGCACGAGTTCCGCGCCCAGAGCCTCCGCGCGCTCCCGCTGCCGTCGCAGCTCCGCGGCGCCCGGCACGGTGAGGTCAAGGTGCAGCTGCATGGGGATCCCCGGCTCCGGCCAGGTGGTGCGCGGCAGTGAATCCACCCGCTGGAACGCTAGTTTGCGCGCTCCATGGGAATCCACCAGAACCAGCCAGTCCGCATCGTCTGGTGACCCATCGGCGGGTGGCTCGTCCCCGGGACGGTACCGCAGTCCCAGCAGCTCCCGGTAGAACTCCGCAAGCCGCCGGACATCGGTGGCATCCAGGACGGTATGCAGCAACCGCGGGTACTCGGCCATCGGCCTCCCTCAGTGTCCCTTCGCCACCCAGTAACGGACGTACCCACCGTAGATGACCAGGCCGGCGAAGATCACCATCATGAGCCACACCGCCCACCGGATGCTCCGCTTCCGGTCCGGTACCGGCAGGTCGTTCTGCATGATCCAGGCGGCACGTTCGCGGATCACCGGCGGCCATGGCCAGTGGGGCAGGTACCGGTGGGGGTCCTGTTCTCCGTACGCGATCGCGTCCCTGGTCCGGTCCACCGCCCGCTCGATGAAGTGAAGCTGGATGGTATTGCCGGCCGGGGCATACACGCGGTGCACGACCAGGCCGGCCAGAATGCCGATCAGCAGTGGCTGCCACGGGTAGCCCGCCAGGTAGGTGCCCAGCCAGGCCACCCGGTGCGGAAAGTGCACCGGGTTGTGCAGCACGTGGTGCCCGATCACGGCATGCCACAGATCCGGCAGGCCGTAGTTGATCAGCCAGACACCCCCGGCCACGATGGGAAACGCGACGACCACGATCAGGATGGGTGAGATCACCACATACCAGGCCGGTGCGCGCCAGCGGGTCTTCCGCCAGTTCGCCAGCAGGGACTTGACCAGCAGGGTGGCCAGCAGCGCCTCGTACACGTTGCGGAAATCGTGCCGGTCGGCCGTCCAGCCGTGGAACGTGAACAGGTGATCCCATTGCGGCTTGAGGTTCAGGAACGTGTGGCTGCCTATGTACCACCTCCGCTCCACGAACAGGTAGTACAGGGCGGAGATGACCAGGGCACCGGCGTTCGCGGCCAGGAACGACCAGATGAGTTGCTGGAGCCAGCGCAGCCTGATCCGCCTGCCGTTCACCAGGATGCGCTTGGGGGGCACCAGTTCTTCGGCCGCGGCTGTCATAGCTTCCTCCCCGATCCAGGCGAACGCGTTCTGCCCGGGTAGCGCCGGTCCAGCGACGCCACGACCATGGTGCCGGCGCCCACCTGCGGCCGATGATGCGGTAGTGAACCACATCAGCACAGACCGGGACAACCGGCACCGGCACCGGTCAAATGCAACGGGCCGGCTCTCACCTGCCGAGAAGGCGCCGGCCCGGCCTGATACCCACCCGGGCGCTGCGGCGCCGTCACACTTCAGGCCGCCCTCAGCTGAGCGGGCGGGCCCTGGGGCACCTCCGCATCGCTGTGCCGGCGGGGCCGCGGTGCCCGCTCGGCGCGGTGGAACACCAGCCACAGGATCGCCAGCGTGGTGGCGAACAGCGGCAGCCAGGCGATCCGTTCCGCCACCCACAGGGCGCTGGTGGGTGGCGTGTGCAGGCCGGGAAGCCGGCCGATGAGCAGGCCGCCCATGGTGACCGTGAGGAACGCGGTCTGGTGCCAGAGGAACAGGGTCATCGCCGACAGGTTGACGGTGGCGACGGCCGCCCAGGCTACCGGGCGGCGCATCCACCGGGCCAGCCAGTCCCGCACCAGCAGCGCCAGGCCGGCCTGGGCGATGCCGAAGGTCACGACGGCGAGCGTGGGCGGGTTCAGGTTCGAGATTCTGGAGCCGTTCACCCCGACCATGCTGGCCGGGTATCCGGCCCACAGCACCAGCGCCGCGGTGGCCGCGATGCCGCCGGAAAGCATCAGGGCCGGAAGCTTGCGGCTGGCGAACGAACCTCGCGCCCAGGCGATGCCGAGCAGATACGGGACCAGCCAGCCCGCCACCAGGTTGATGTAACCAACCCAGGCGGGACCGCCGAGCGCGAAACGTACCGCATCGACGATGGCGACGACGGTCAGCGGGATCAGCGCCGCGGCCGCTCCGAAGCGGCGTACCGACGATACGGCCAGCGGGGTCAGCATGGTCAGGCCGGCGTACACACCCAGGAACCAAAGCGGGTCGAGCACCAGCACCAGGATCGTGTGCAGCGTCGGGGACGCGACGCCGCCCAGGTACAGGCCCGTGCCGAGCAGCGCCCAGACGGCCGCGAGGGCTGCCACCGGGCGGGACAGCCGGGCCAGGCGCTTGCCCAGCCAGGCGCGGTAGCCGCCGCGGTAGCCGCGCGCCGCCGAGTAGCCGCCGACGAAGAAGAAGATCGCCAGCGTCTGGAAGATCCAGGAGACCGGCGTGAGCGCTGGCATGCTGCTCAGTGGGCTCGCGTCGTGCAGTCTGCCGTTCGTGAGCACCAGCGCGGTGACCAGCCAGTGGCCAAGGATGACGCCCATGATGGCCAGGGCGCGAAGGGCATCGACCGTGCGGTCACGGTCAGTGGGGGTGGCCGCGTCGACCCGGGCGGCGAATCCCTCCGTAATGGAGCGAATTCGGTGAATCATCGCCCTGCCTCCCTCACCTTGGCGGGGTCACCCAGGGCGATGTAAGCCAGGTTGCGCAGGGAGGTGCTCCCCGGCAGGAAGTAGCTGCTGTGCCCGCCGTTGCCGGCGGCGAACAGCCGGGCGCCGAACGCCGGGGCCATCGGGTCCTGGCCGAAGCCGAGCCCGAGGAAATGGATGTGCGGCACGTTGCGGATCCAGTCGCCGGTGCCCCGGCCGGCCCACACGCGGGCGGTGGTGTGCAGCGCCTGCACCGAGGAAGCGTCCATGCCCGGGCTCCCGATCACCGCGATGTCGGTGACCGGCAGGTGTGGCGCGGCCAGGCCGCACACCACCGTTCCGTAGCTGTGGCAGATCAGGGCGACCTGACGGCCGTGGCGGGCGAGGTCGTCCACGAACGGCCGGAGCGCCTGGGCGCCCTGCCCCGCGTTGCCCGACGTCAGGACCGCTGTGCTGAGCGTGCTCGGCGTGTTGTAGCCGAGCCAGGCGATCACCGCGAGGTGAGCGCCGGGGTTCAGCGCGCGCACCTGGGCGGCCAGGGCCTGGGCCGAGCCCGCCGGGGAGGCCGTGCCCCGGGAGCCGAACGTGGCCAGGGACGTGTCGGAGCCGGGCACCAGGACGGCCACGCGCGTGGCCTGGGCCAGGTTGCCGATGACCTCGACGGCCAGGCCGTGGCCCCTGGGGTTGAAGTCGATGAAGTGCTCGCCGCGCATACCGGCGAGCGAACTCGCCAGGCTCTGGTTGCCCGCCCGGCTGGCGGCGCGGGCGGCGCGGGAGATCATGCGTGAGTCGGCCGCGTACCGCGCCGCCAGGGCCTGGGCGGTCAGCGCGGGGAAGGGCTGCGGCTGGTCAACGGGAGCGCTCGGGAAGGCGAAGGCCGTTGTCGCCGTCAGGGCGGCCATGGCCGCCGTGACGGCGATGATCTTGCGGCGGAGTCTCATCGGAGAGTCCCTTCCTGTCCAGCTAGATGGGCTGCTGGCCAGGAAGCTACGGACCCGGCCGGGTGGCCGGCGTCACCCTGCGGAGCCCACTGTGGGGCTGCCCCGCAGGTATCAGAGGGGGCAGCCGGGATGCCCCGGCGGCCTGGTTTCCCTAACCCGGCCCCTACTCGGGTACGACCTGCTGGATCACCCTCCAGGGTCACGAAAAGCACACGGTGCCGCCCTACGCTGATGGCATGAGCTCTGATCTCCGGAGCCGGACCACCGATCTCAGGAGCCGGACCACCGCGATGATCGTGGCCGGGGTCACCGAGCCCCCGGCCCCGCGGTCACCGCGGCTGCGGCGCGGCCGGGTTGACCTGGTGTTCGCCACCGACGTGATACTCGCCGTCATCATCTTCGGCTTCACCGAAAGCTACCTGTCGAACCACAAGCATCAGCTCGGCACGAGCGACGCTTTTCTGCTGTTCCTGCTGTCGGTTCTGGTCAGCGCACCGCTGATCTTGCGCACATCCTTCCCGCTCACCTCGTGGTCGGCGTCGGCCGTCGCCCTGATCTTGGGCAGTGCGGTGCTCGGGCCGGGTACTACCTCCACGGCCGCCTACATCCCGGGCGGGGTCGTGGTCTACGTCCTGTGCCTGTACGCGGTCGCGATCCGCTGCAAACCCTGGGTAGTGATCACTGCCGGGCTGGTCACGGTGATCGGCGGTGCCCTGATCGAGTCACAGTCGACCGCCGTCGCCATCATCGCGGCGGCGGTCCCGGTGTTCGCCGGGGTCATCGTCCGCTCCCGGCGTGGCAGCCGCGAGCAGCTGGAGGTAGCCGAACGCCGGCACGAAGGGGAACGCGCGCTGCTCGAGGAGCGGCAGCGGATCGCCCGTGAGCTTCACGACGTCGTCGCGCACCACATGTCGGTGATCGCGATCCAGGCCGAGGCCGGCCCGTACAAGGCCGCCAACCCGCCGCCGGAGCTGGTCGAGAGCTTCGGCGAGATCCGGGCCAGCGCGCTGAGCGGCCTCAACGAGCTGCGTCGCGTGCTGGGTGTGCTGCGCAGCGACCAGCCGGACACCGCACCCCAGCCCGGCCTGGAGGATCTGCCGGATCTGCTCGAGTCGGCCCGGGCGGGCGGGGTGACGGTCACGTCGGACGTCACCGGCACCCCCCGTTCCCTGCCGGAGGGAGTGAACCTGTCCGCCTACCGGATCGTGCAGGAGGCGCTCAGCAACGCCATGCGGCACGCGCCAGGCTCGACGGTCCAGGTGAAGCTGTTCTATGGCGTGGCCGCCCTGGTCATCGAGATCCGCAACAACGGCCTCGGCAACGGTGCCGAGGCGAGCCGGGCCACCTTGGGCGGGCTGGGCAGCGGCCATGGCATCATCGGCATGCGTGAGCGTGCCGCCATGTTCGGTGGGCACCTCGAGGCAGGCCCGACACCGGGCGGGGAGTTCCTGGTGACCGCCTCGCTTCCGCTGGCCGAACGCGCCGAGGAGACAACATGACCATCCGCGTGATGGTGGCCGACGATCAGGGAATGGTGCGGTCCGGCTTCTCGGTCCTGCTGAACGCCCAGCCGGACATCGAGGTCATCGCCGAGGCGGTGAACGGCCAGGAGGCCATCACTCAGGCCGCCGAGCTGCACCCGGACGTGATCCTCATGGACGTCCGGATGCCGGTGATGGACGGCCTGCAGGCCACCCGGGAGATCACGGCGATGCCCGACCCGCCCAAGATCCTCGTGCTGACCACCTTCGACCTCGACGACTACGTGTACGAGGCGCTGCGTTCAGGTGCCAGCGGCTTCCTGCTCAAGGACGCCTCCGCCACCGAACTGGCCAACGCGGTACGGCTGGTGGCGGCCGGCGACGCGCTGCTCGCCCCGGGCGTGACCCGGCGCCTGATCGCCGAGTTCGCCCGGATGGGTGCGCCCCGCAGCCCGGGCCGCAAGCAACTCGACGGGCTCACCGAGCGGGAGTCCGAGGTGCTCGCGCTGGTGGCCCGCGGCATGTCCAACGCCGAAATCGCAGGCCACCTGGTCGTCGCGGAGCAGACCATCAAGACCCACGTGGGGCGCATCCTGATGAAGCTCGGCTTGCGCGACCGCACCCAGGCCGTCGTGGTCGCCTACGAGAGCGGCCTCGTGCACCCCGGCGGCTGAGCAGGTGAGCCGCAGGCGGGACGTCACGTTCATCATCGTGTCATCGGCCGCGCTGACCGCCTACAACAACGTGATCGGCGCGCAGCCGTGGCACCATCGCTGGTACACACCGGCCAACGCGTGCGCGGCCGCCGGCGCGCTGGCGGCCGCGAGGGCGAGCGGACTGACCCCGGCCGACCTCGGTCTCGGCCGCGGCGCATGGCGGCCCGGGCGGCTGGGATCCACCTTGGCCGCCGCCACCGTGGCCGGGTACCTGACGGCCGCTGTCCTGCCCGCCACGCGCCGGTTTCTTGACGATAAACGGGTGACGCACCTGGACCGCCGTGGCCTGCTCTACCAGGTCGCCTACCGCATTCCCATCGGGACCGTGCTCTGGGAAGAGATCGCTTTCCGCGGCGTCCTGCAGGCGGCCCTGCGCCGGGTGCTGCCCGAGCCCGCCACGATCGCCGTGGCCAGCGGCGTGTTCGGCGTCTGGCACATCCGCCCGGCCGTGGGGGCGCTGCGGATCAACGGGCTGGCCGGTGACCGCCGTCAGATGACCGCGCGGGTAACCGCCGTCGTCGCGGTGACCGCCGCAGGCGGGGCGCTGTTCTCCTGGCTACGGGCCCGTTCGGGCAGCCTGACCACGCCCGTGCTGCTTCACCTGACCACCAACTGCGCCGGGCTGCTCGCCGCCTGGGCGCTCGCCAGAATCCGGGCCGCCAGCCGCGGATGTTAGGCCAGCGGCGCGACCCGGACCCCGGACAGAAGTGGGGGTTCTGGACAGTTTTGCGGGGGGAATGCGATGCTGACACTGCCTTGGGCTCGTTGTAAGGATGGTGTGCCATGCGCAACCGCGGCGCGCGCTTTGAATGCCTGCGGATGCGGCCGCATGACCACATCGGCTGGGTTTTCGCCGGCCCGGCCGAGTTCGCCGCGCTGGCCCGGCCGTTCCTGGCCGAGGGCGCCGAGCGCCACGAGAAGCTCATGTACGTGGCCGAAGATCCCGGATCCGCGGCGCTGGCCTCGCTGGATGGCCTGGCCGGGCTGGACGGGTTCCAGGTGAGGAGCATTGCCGAGGTCTACGGCACCTCGGGGATCGTGGATTTGGCCCGCCAGCGGGCCACGTTCTCGGCCGCTCTTGCCGATGCCTTCGCCCAGGGGTACACCGGGATCCGGGTCGCCGCCGACAATACGTCCCTGGTCACCGACGATAAGCGGCTGAAGGCGTGGATCGAGTGGGAGATCGCGGCCGACCGGTTCATCGCCGAGAACGCGGTGACCGGCCTGTGCGCCTTCAACCGGGACAAGATCGACGTGAACCGGCTGCGGCACCTGGCCACGCTGCACCCACTGTCCTCGGCCGCCAGCCCAGTACCCCAGTTCCGCCTGTTCGCCGGCGAGGGCGAGCTGTGCATAGAGGGCGAGGTCGACTCCTTCGCGGTCAGCCAGCTATGGCTGGCCCTGGACGTCCTGCCGGCCAAGACTGCCGTGCGGGTTGACCTGAGCAGCGCCAGGCTGCGCGGCGGCAAGGCGATCACAGCCCTGTCGGGCCTGGCCGGCACCGGGGTGACCGTCACGATCCAGGGTCAGCGCGCGGCCATCCACGAGCTGCGGGCGGCCGGGCTGGTGGCCGGCGAACACCTTGCCGTCCGCGAGTCCCCGCACCCTGGGCACGATCTGGACCTGTGACCGGCGCCCATGTGCACGGACGAGACCCCGGCCGCCCCGACATCCCAGGTGCTGCACGATTTCGACCCCGGGATCGTGTTCGATCTCGTACCCGCCGACTCGGTCGCCGTGACCACGCTGATGGACAACGTGGCCGACATTTTCATGCCCGACCAGGGCCCGGCTCACCGGGCGCATCCGGGCACGATACGCGGCCGGTGGCCCGTTGCCACCATGGACGGCGGACAGGCCCCGGCCACGCTGCTGGCCGAGCACGGGTTCTCCGTACTGGTGACGGTCTCCAGCAACGGCTCGCAGCACCAGATCCTGTACGACGCCGGAACCAGCCCGGACGGGGTCACCGAGAACATGCGGCGGCTGGACATCGACCCGTCCGGCATCGAGGCGATCGTGTGCAGTCACGGCCACTTCGACCACACGACCGGGCTCGACGGCCTGATCCGGGCGCTGGGTGGCACGGTGAACCTGCCGGTGCTCATCCACCCGCACTTCTGGCGGCGCCGCCGGATGACCATCCCCGGACGCGAGCCCCGGGAGATCCCCACCACCAGCCGTCATGCCCTCACCGGTGCCGGGTTCGAGGTGATCGAGGAGCGGCAGCCCAGCTTCCTGTTCCGCGACTGTGTCCTGGTGACCGGCGAGGTGGCCCGCACCACCGGTTATGAGCCGGGCTTCCCGCCCCAGCAGGCCTGGCTACAGGGGGCCTGGCAGCCGGACCCGCTCGTGCTCGACGACCAGGCGCTCATCATCGACATCAGGGACAAGGGCCTGCTGGTCATCACCGGATGCGGGCACGCCGGGGTCATCAACATATGCCGCTACGCGCAGAAGCTGACCGGCGGCCGTCCCATCTACGCCGTGCTCGGCGGGTTCCATCTCAACGGGCCAGTGTTCGAGCCGCTCATCGGCCGGATCCTCGACGACCTGGATACTCTGGCCCCGCAGGTCATCGTGCCCGCGCACTGCACCGGATGGCGAGCGCAGCACGCTCTCGCCCGGCGGTTCCCCGCCGCCTTCATCCCCGACGCGGTGGGCACCCGGTTCGAACTGTGACCCGGTTCGGCGCGGCGCGGGCCGGCCCATGACTGACGGAAGGTGGCAGTGCCCGGGTCCGAGATGACGTTCCAGCTCCTTGACGGCGCGCAGGCCGCCGAGCACACCGGTGAGCTGCACGAGATTTACGCGGAGGTCTACGCCGGCCCGCCGTACCTGCACGACGACGACGCCGCGCAGTTCGCGCACCGGTTCCTGGTGCAGCGCCGCCAGCCCGGCTTCGCCCTGGCCGAGGCGCGCAGCGGCGGCTACCTGGTCGGCTACGCCACCGGGATGCCGCTGCGGCCGGCCACGTCCTGGTGGCGGGAGCTGACCACCGCGCTGCCCGAGGATGTCACCGCCGAGCACCCGGGCCGCACCTTCGCCCTGACCGAACTGCTGGTCCGCGCCTCCTGGCGGCGCCAGGGCATCGGGCGGGCCCTGCACGACCTCGTCCTCAGCAGCCGGCCGGAGGAACGCGCCACGCTCACCGTGCTGCCCACGGCCACCCCGGCGCAAAGCGCCTTCCAGCGGTGGGGCTGGCGCAAGGTCGCCCGCACCCGCGCTCCCCGGCAAGGCTCGCCCGTGGCCGACGTCCTGCTCATCGACCTCCCGGCACCCCCGGTGTTACGCGGAACCCGAAGCCGGCGGCGATTGGCTGAATGATCCAGAATTGACGGAGCGGACCGGCCTCGCAGGCGACGCGGCCGGGCAGGCAATACGGATGGAGGATCATGCAGGTACAGCTCACGGTGAACGGCAGCCCACAGCAGCACGACATCGAGCCAAGGCTGCTGCTCGTCCAGTACCTGCGCGATGTCCTCGGCCTGACCGGCACGAACATCGGCTGCGACACGACCTCCTGCGGCGCCTGCACGGTCCTGCTGGACGGCGAGTCGGTCAAGTCGTGCACGGTTCTCACCGTGGCGGCCGACGGCGCGGACATCACGACGATCGAGGGGATGACCCGGCCCGACGGCTCGCTGCACCCCATCCAGGAGGCCTTCCGTGAGCATCACGCGCTGCAATGCGGATACTGCACGCCCGGCATGGTGATGGCCATCGCCTCGCTGCTGCGCGAGCACCCCGAGCCAACCGAAGCGGACGTGCGCGACGGCCTCGAAGGCAACCTGTGCCGCTGCACCGGCTATCACAACATCGTGCGTGCGGCGCTTGCGGCGGCCCAAGCCACCGAGGCGCGCTGAGGATGCCCGCACAGCCGCAGCGGCCCGCACCCGGCGGTCCCGATGAGGTGCGCAAGGCCCTTGCGGACGTCAGCTATCTCGCCGACGAGGGCCTGTCGACGGTCGTCTATCTCGCCCTGAGGCTGCGGCGCCCGCTGCTGCTGGAGGGCGAGGCCGGGGTGGGCAAGACCGAACTGGCCAAGGCGCTGGCCCGGTGGAGCGGCGGCGAACTGCTGCGCATCCAGTGCTACGAGGGAATCGACGCCGCCCAGGCGGTCTACGAATGGGACTACTCCCGCCAGCTCCTGCACGTGCGAACCGCCGAGGCCCGCGCGCAGGCCAGCGGCGGCGCCGTGCCTGACAGCCTTGAGGACGAGCTGTACACCGAGCGCTTCCTGGTCCGCCGCCCGGTGCTCGCCGCCATCACCGCGCCCGCGACCGGTCCGGCCCCGGTGCTCCTGGTCGACGAGGTGGACCGGGCCGACGACGAGTTCGAGGCGTTCCTGCTGGAGATGCTCTCCGACTACGCGGTGACCGTTCCCGAGCTCGGCACCTTCCGCGCCGCCGTGCCGCCGATCGTGGTGATCACCTCGAACCGGACGCGAGACCTGCATGACGCTCTGAAGCGGCGGTGCCTCTACCACTGGGTTGAGCACCCCGGCTTCGAGCAGGAGGCGCGGATCGTCGCGCTGCGCGCCCCCGAGGCGGGGATCGTGCTGGCCCGCGAGGTGGCCAGCGCGGTGGAGCGGATCAGGCAACTGGGCCTGTACAAGCCGCCCGGCGTCGCCGAGTCCATCGACTGGGCCCGGTCGATCGCCGCCCTGGGCCGCACCAGCCTGGACGAGCAGGCCGTTGCGCTCACCCTGGGCGCGGTCGTCAAATATCACGAAGACGCCGAGCTGATCCGGGCCAACGGCATGGCCGGCCTGGCTGCGGCCGCCGCACGGCAACGGCCGGCCAGCGAGTGAAGGGGCGAGGGAGGCGGGTGGGGGGGATGCCTGAGGCCACGACCGGATCCGCCGCACCGGAACGCCTGGCGGTCGCCTTTGCCCACGTGCTGCGCGAGTCGGGCATCGGCGTTTCGCCGGACGCGACCGTGACGTTCGCGCAGGCGCTGGCCGCCGTGGGCCTGGGAAGCCGGCCGGGCGTCTACTGGGCGGGCCGGGCCACGCTGGTCAACCGCCGCGAGGACGTCGTGGCCTATGACCGTGCCTTCAGCGCGTTCTGGCTGGACCGCCGGGCGGTCCAGGCCGCGACCGCGACGCGGCAGGTGGCGGCCGTCAGCGACGACGGCGAGCGGCCAGCGGACGGGCCACCCACCGGCACCCCGGACGGTGAGCGGGTGCTGACCGTGCGGTACAGCCGCCGGGAGGTGCTGCGGACCAAGGATTTCGCCGCGTGCACGGCGGCCGAGCTGGCCGAGACGCAGGCGCTCATGGCGTCGATCAGCCTGCGCGGTGCCAGCCGCCGCAGCCGCAGACGGCGTCGCGGGCGGCCCGCAGACCGCTGGCCCGACCTGCGGCGTTCGCTGCGGCGAGGGCTGGCCGACGGCGGTGAGCTGGTGCTGCGGGAGCGGCTGCGGCGCAGCGAGCGGCCCCGGCGTGTGGTGCTGCTGTGCGACGTGAGCGGTTCCATGGATGTCTATGCCAGGGCGCTGCTCCGGTTCCTGCACGTCGCCGTGGCCGGGCGCGCCGGGGTGGAGGCGTTCACGATCGGGACCAGGCTCACCCGGATCACCCGGGAGCTGCGGCGGCCCGATCCGGACACCGCGCTGGCCCGGGCGGCGCTCGCCGTCACCGACTGGTCCGGCGGCACCCGGCTCGGCAGCGAACTGCGCGAGTTCAACACCCGCTGGGGAGCGCCCGGCATGGCCAGGGGCGCCGTGGTGGTGATTCTCTCCGACGGCTGGGACCGTGGTGAGCCGGACCTGCTGGCCCGGGAGATGCGGCGCCTTTCGCTCATGGCACACAAGGTCATCTGGGTGAACCCGCTCAAGGCGGCCCCTGGCTATGCCCCGCTGGCCCGGGGAATGGCCGCCGCCCTGCCCTACGTCGACGACTTCCTGGAGGGACACTCCGTCGCCTCCCTCCAGGCCTTGGCCGAGGTGGTAGCGGGCTCGCCGGGGACCGCAGAGCTTAGCCGGCTGCCAATCTCTGGATAGACTGCTGATCATGCCTGGATCCCTGTTGGGTAATAGCGTCCGCCGGGTCGAAGATCCCGACCTGCTGACCGGCAAGGGCACCTACGTCGGCAACCTGAAGATCGAGGGCCTGGCCTGTGCCGCGTTCGTAAGGTCGCCGCTCGCCCACGCCCGCCTGGTCGCCATCGACACCGAAGAGGCCAGCCGCGCACCGGGCGTGCTCGGTGTCTTCACCGCCGCCGACCTGGGTATCCGGCCTTTCCACAGCTTCTTTGTGCTCAACGAGGCCTGCGCACGGCCGCCGCTGGCCGAGGGGAAGGTGCGCTTCGTGGGGGACGCGGTCGCCGTCGTGATCGCCGAGACCGAGACGGCCGCCGTGGACGCGGCCGAGCTGGTCAACGTCGACTACGAGCCGCTCCAGGCGGTCGTGGATCCGGAGCAGGCGCTGGCCGACGGTGCGCCGTTGCAGTTCGAGGAGCTCGGCACCAACCTGGTGGCCAGCTCGGCCGGCCCGCCGCAGCCCGATCCGCTGGCCGGGGCGGCGACCGTGGTCCGGGCCTGCCTGGAGAACCAGCGGATCGCCGTGGTGCCCCTGGAGGGCGACGCCGTGGCGGCCGTCCCTGGAGACGACGGCGACGGTCACGACCTGACCGTCTACGTGTCCACCCAGATGCCGCACACGTTCGCCAGCAAGGTGGCCACCAACCTGGATCTCGACCTGGATAACGTGCGGGTCGTCACCCCGCACGTCGGCGGGGCGTTCGGTGGCAAGGCCGGGATGAGCGCCGAGCACGCCGTGATCATCGCCGCCGCCCGCAAGCTCGGGCGGCCGGTGCGCTGGGTGCAGACCAGGTCCGACAACCTGATGAGCATGCCGCACGGCCGCGGCCAGGTGCAGTGGATCGAGATGGGCTTCGACACCGGCGGTCACCTTACCGGCATGCACTGCCGGATCCTGGGTGACGCCGGGGCGTACGCCGGGTTCGGCGGAGCCCTGGCGACCGGGCCGACCCGGATGATGGCCCAGGGCGTCTACCAGATACCGGCGATCCGCTACGACGCGGCGGTGGCGGTCACGAACACGACACCGATGGGCGCGTTCCGCGGCGCGGGCCGGCCGGAGGCCGCCGAGTTCCTCGAGCGGATGATGGACATCGCCGCCTGCCAGCTCGGCATCGACCCGGTCGAGCTGCGCAGGCGGAACCTGCGGCCCGCGTTCACCAGCCCGGTCGAGACCGTGATGGGGGCCACCTACGACACCGGCGACTACACCAAGGCGCTGGACGAGGCGCTCCGGCTGGCCGGCTACGAGGACCTGCGGGCGCAGCAGGCGGCCCGGCGGGCCTCGGGCGACCGGCTGCAGCTCGGCATCGGCGTCAGCGTGTATGTGGAGATAACGGCCGGGGCTGGCGGGCAGGAACTCGGCATCGTGGAGGTGCACCGGGACGGCTCGGCGACCATCCGGGTCGGCACCTCCGCACACGGCCAGGGACACGCGACCGCATTTTCCATGATCGTTTCGGAGACACTCGGCATCCCGATCGAGCAGATCCGCTTCGTCCAGTCCGACACGGCGGCCGTCCCGCGCGGCGGCGGCACCGGCGGCTCCCGGTCGCTCCAGCTCGGCGGCAGCGCGGTGCTCCGGGCGGCCGAGCAGGTGCTGCGGCAGGCCCGGTCGCTGGCCGCGACCGAACTGGAGGCCGCGACCGAGGACATCGTCGTGCACGACGACGGCCGGCTCGGCGTGGCTGGCGTGCCCTCCAGCGGCCTGACCTGGGCGGAACTCGCAACTCTGGCCGAGGACGGGAATCGCCGCCCGAATGGCCAGGCGGCGGGCGCCGCACCCAGCCCGCTGGCGGCCGAACTGGACTTCAAGCAGGAGGGCGCAACGTTCCCGTTCGGCGCCCACGTGTCGGTGGTCGAGGTGGACACCGAAACCGGCAAGGTCCGCCCGCTGCGTCATATCGCCGTGGACGACTGCGGGCGCATCCTCAACCCGCTGCTGGTCACCGGCCAGCAGCACGGCGGAATCGCCCAGGGGATGGCCCAGGCCCTGTGGGAGCAGATGATCTTTGACGAAGAGGGCAACCCGGTCACCGCCAGCCTGGCCGACTACGCCATGCCGAGCGCCGCCGAACTGCCGTCCTTCGACACCGCCAACACTCAGACCCCCACCTTCAACAACCCGCTGGGCGCCAAGGGAATCGGCGAGTCGGGCACGATCGGGTCCATGCCCGCGGTGCACAACGCGGTGGTCGACGCCGTCTCCCACCTCGGCGTCCGGCACATCGCCATGCCCTGCACTCCGCAGCGGGTCTGGCAGGCCATCAGGGCCGCGGCCGAAGGTGGCCCCGGTGCCGCCGCGGGCGGCCGCCCGCTGTGGCGCGATCCCCCGCCGTTCTTCGACCGGCTTCCGGTCTCCGGCGACCGCGGCAACTCACCGGATGAGGACGTGCCAGAGATCTGACCGTGTACCGCAGTCGCCTAGCGGACGTGCGGGGCTCCGCCGTGCCTGACCGGGTGTCCCGGATGACCAGGGTGCCCCGGATGCGCCGGATGGCCTGGGTGACTTGGGTGACCTGGCTGCGCGGGGTGGCTGGAGGGTGAGCGGTGCGGGCTTCCCTGGTTTCCGTGATTTCCTTGACGCCCCGGATTGCCGTGGTTGCCCTGCTGGCCTGAACTACCCCGGTGACCCGGGTTCCCGTGATGACTTGAACCGCCATGGTGACCCGGGCTGCCCTGCTGGCCTGAGCCGCTCTGTCCTCCCTGAGGACCAGAGCTTCCCTGGCTGCCTTGGTCACCCGAGTGACTCTGGTGGCTTGAGCTGCGCCGGTGATCCGGGTCGGCGGGCTTGCCGGGATTCTTCGCCCGGCTGGAGACCGTCGCATCCGGAAGACTCTGGCTGGCGGGTGACGTGATACGAGATACGTGACGCGAGACCGGCTGGGCCGGCGGCGCGCCGAACATCTGGTGGACGAAGTTCTGCACCGGCGCAGGCAGCACCCCGGCATAAGCCGCAGCAGCACCACCCAGCACAAACGTAGCAGCAGCCGTCCCCGCCGCCACCCGCACGCGCCCCCGCAACCCCGCCCGCCGGCCACCCAGCCCCAGCCGCTGACCGACCAACCCCAGCGGCCGACCAACCAACCCCAGCCGCCGGCCACCCAACCCCAGCCCCGATCGCCGACCGACCAACCCCAGCCCCGATCGTGGGGGTCCGGGGGGCTCGGCCCCCCGGGCAAAATCAAGGCCCCCGGCGCAGTCGGCCGGAGGCGGACAAGCATGGTTAGCCAGTGAGACGCTGACCGGGGGGAAACAGACCTTGAACCGGGAGAGGGCTGCTGCCTCCCCGGTCAGCTCGTCGGGCCCCGCCGCGCCGGACAGGTCCGCCAGCATCTGAGGCAGCACGTACATTTCCCGAGGGGCTTCAGGGGGCAGGGACAGCCCATCGAGAATCATGTCCAGTGCCAGCTCTTCACGCTCGCAGCTGAGCCGGCCCGGGAAAGGGGACCCAGGCATCTCAGCCGATGAAGCGTCTGAGGGGTTCAAAGCGTTACACCCGCCCGGTCGGCAGTTTGCGCCAGGCGGCGAAGCGCCCGGTGGGCGGCCACCCGCACGGCCCCCGGGGACTTTCCGACGATGCCGGCAACCTGGCTGGTGTCCAGCCCGGCCACCACGCGCAGCATGATGATCTCGGCCTGTTCCCTGGGCAGCGCCGCGACCGCCGCCAGGGCGGCCCGGGTGGCCATCCGCTCCAGCGCTACATCGGCGGTGTCCGGGGCGCTCAGCCGTTCCGGCGCTTCGAGGTCGGCCATGGGGACTGTCTGGCGGCGGGCCCGCGACCGGCCCCAGTCGGCCGCGCGGTGCCGGGCGATGGTGAACAGCCAGGCCCGGAACGCCAGCTCCTCGCCGCGGAAGGTAGCCAGTCCGGTCACCACCTGCAGCCAGGTTTCCCCGGCCACGTCCTCGGCCGCCTCGGGCGCCACCACCCGCAGGTAACGCAGCAGGGCCGGCTGCACGTCCCGGAAGATCCGGGTGAAGGCCGCCTCATCACCGCTTTGAGCCCGCGCCAGGGTAGCTCCGAAAGCGGCCTCCATCACCCGTCCAGTATGCCCGTCCCGTTCTGGTTAATCCGGCCGGTCCCAGAGTTGTTTGGCCTGCCGGCGAATCATGCGGTCCGCAGCGCCTCCGTCGGGGTGAGCCGGGCGGCGCGAGCGGCCGGATACATCCCGGCCAGGACGCCCACGCCGAGGGCGACGCCGATGCCACCGGCCACGGCCAGGGCGGGTACCACCGCTGGCTGGCCCCTGGCCACGGCGTAGCCGGCCGTCGCCGCCGCGCCGAGCAGCACCCCGCTCCCCCCGCCGAACGCGGACAGCAGCAGCGATTCGGCGAAGAACTGGGCGCCGACGTGCCGCCTGGTCGCGCCAAGGGCACGGCGCAGGCCGATCTCGCCGCGGCGTTCGAGAACCGAGATGACCATGATGTTCGCGATGCCGATACCTCCGACTCCTACGGCCACTGGATCCAGGTCGCGACGGGGGTGCGGGAGGGCATGGCGTTCGTAGCGGTCGCCAACGACGGCGCGGTGATCCCGCCCGCCCTGGTGCCGTCGCTGTTCGAGCCGTTCCGCCGGCTGGACGGCCCGAACGGGCCGCCACCGCGTGGGACCGGCCTCGGCCTGTCCATCGTCCAATCGGTCGTGGCGGCGCACCGCGGCCAGGTACGGGCCGTCAGCAGGCCCACCGGAGGACTGGAGATATCGGTACTGCTGACCCGGGCCACCACCCCGGAAACTCACGCCAGGCTTACATCGATTACACCAAGCACACAGGAAACATAGAACCCAGAAGTCAGCTTCAGAAAGTCCTCTCAACCGCCGCAAGCAAATCGGATAAGCGGCCACCGTCTGCCGGTCATCCGGCATGGCGGTCAATAGCACAGCACGCACGAATTAGTCAATGGCGCCCGGACGTGTTGGTGCTGGAATGATCACAACCGCGGCAGGTACTATTACCTGGATGCGCTATTAGTGGCTCAGCGGAGACCGCCGGACGTGAGGTTAATGTACGACGTGGCAGTTGTGGGTGCGGGTCCCGGAGGGCTGGCGGCGGCCTTAGCCGGCCGGCGGCTCGGTGCCAGCGTCGTGATCTTAGAGCAGGGCAAGCCGCTCGCCGAGCGGGCACGCGGTGATCAAACGGACCTCATATGCGGGGTGGGCGGGGCCGGTCTCTGCTCGGATGGGAAGTTCTCGTTCTTCCCG
This sequence comes from Streptosporangiaceae bacterium, assembly GCA_035308365.1. Lineage (GTDB taxonomy): Bacteria > Actinomycetota > Actinomycetes > Streptosporangiales > Streptosporangiaceae > PALSA-505. Next base: position 17,067 of record DATGGU010000207.1, on the reverse strand, counting down.
TCGGCCACCGCGTTGTGGTCGGTTCAGCCCACCGCGCTGCTGCGCACCGGCTATGAATGGCTTAAAGAGATCTTGCGCCCGGCCGGAATGAAAGTCCCCGACTTCCCCAGCGACATCCGGGCACCCGTGGCAGCAGCCCCCGCCGATGGGTTACGGCGGAAAGACTATCCTTCCTACTACCTGCCGGCCGCCGAGCGAAATTCGATCGTCCGGACGCTGGCAGCCGAACTCGCCGGGTGCATCCGGTCCGGCGTCCGGGTGGTATCGATCGAGCAGCGGGCGGACGACCGTGCCGTGCTGCGTGGCAGCGACGGCTCGGTGCTCACCCTGGCCCGGCGCGTGGTGTTAGCCCCGGGGCGGCTGGGGCCGATCGGACTGTGCCGGTCCCTGACGGCCGGGGAGATGGTCTTCCGCCGGGTGGAGCTGGGTGTGCGGGTGGAGCAGCCGGCCGAGCAGTTCGTGCTGGCCGGCGACCGGTGCCTCGATCCCAAGCTCATGATCGGCGCATCCGGCGGATGGGGCTGCCGGACGTTCTGCTGCTGCCGCCAGGGGATGGTCGTCACCGCGAAGTCCTCGGGCCTGACCTCGGTCTCCGGCCGGGCCGACTGCCCGCCGAGCGGCCGGTCCAACATAGGTTTTCTGGTGCGCTTTACCGACCTTCGCACCGGGATGGCGGCCTGGCGCGAATCGCTTTGTCATCAACCGCTCAGCGAGCCGGTGGTGGAAAACATAGGCGACGTTATTGATTCGTCCACTGGAAATATCAGGCCAGAAAGCCGCATTGTCCACGTTCTTGGCTTTCTGGCGGCCCGGCGCCTCGCCGAAGGACTGAGCCAGCTGAGCGCCTCGACCGGTATACATGTATTAGATGCGCAGCTGCACGCGCCGGCCATCGAAGGAGTCGGATGGTATCCGCGAATCGGATCGAACCTGCAGATTTCAACGCGTCCTATTTTTGTCGCAGGGGATGCGACGGGGGTATTTAGGGGGCTGACCGCAGCACTGGTAAGCGGTTACGTGGCGGGCTCGGCCGCGGCGGCCGCAGCCATCGCGGCATAGTTCAGGGAGGGATATGAGAATGCCAGGCAAAACGCTGGTTTACACCGCACAGTCGAAGCAGTACTTCTACTGCCGCGATGCGGTGTGCGAGTATGTCTTCCGGCACGGTGATTGCATACCTATAAATCCGTTCCGGGTATTCGACTACTTCCTCGGTGACCGGGTCGAACGGGACGCGATCCGGGCCGCGAATCAGGAGGTCCTGTCCCGCTGCGACGAGGTGTGGGTGTTCGGCGAGCAACTCGCCGACGGTGTGCTCATGGAGATCGCCCAGGCCAGGACGGAGGAAAAGACGATCAGGTACTTCACCATCAGCAACCAGGCTGATGAGATCCGCGAAATAGAAGACCTGGACCGGCTGCGTCTGGAGAGAGACGTCCCGGAAGTCGCCGGGCTGGATGAGAGCGAAGTCCTGGCCCAGATGCGCCAGGGCCGCTTCTCAGACCTCGCAACCGTGTTGGGACGCCCGCTTCGTGTCACCGCCTGAACGTTCCCTGTACCTGTATTTCCTCGATCGAGAGCTGGGCGATGCGGTTAGCTACCGCCTGGATCCGCTGGTCGCGCGGCATGCCGCACAGACTCTCACCATCGCGACAAATGCCCGGCTGGTGTGCGGACTCTCCCTGTTATACGAGAACGACAACCTCGATCCACCGACGATCGAGTTCTTCGGCCGTCTGCTGGAAGCCGGGGTACTGGACACGATCAGCCACTATCCCGGTTACGGCGAGTTTCTGGCCAGCCGGGTCACCCTGTACCGGCATGACGCGGAGCGCTACCCGGCCTACTTCGGCGGAATCTCGCTTCCGGCGATCAATCCGACCATCGTCAAGACCGGGGGGACGACCGAACGGATCGCCGAAGGCATGTCCCAGTGGGCACTGCGGCTGCCCGATACAGCCCACCGGCACCGGCTGACGGCGGCGGAGTTGAGCGGCCCGGTCCTCAGCGCCCTCGAGCAGCGCGAGGACCGGGCCGTCACCTTTTCGCTCTTCCGGCCGCACCTTGGGGAGCTGGCGGATGTCCCGGCGGCGCAGTGGCACGTCCGCCGGACCATCTCCCGGCTGTTCGCCACCGACTACCGCGATTTCGGCGGCAACGATGTGCCGACCGGCATACGCGGCCTGACCTTCTTCGAGGAGGCGCTGGCGCTCGACTTCCCGCACTACGATGTCCAGATTCTCTCGCACCTGATCAGGCTGTCGGGCCTGGCCGGCGCGGTGGCCACCGACCGGCCGGATTCCGGTTGGGATGCCCTGCTGTACGCCCGCGAATCCAGCGGGCATACCTTCCTGGCAGCCACGTACCGGTGGATCATTTCGGCATTAGCCGGCGTGGCGGCTGCGCAGCCGGGCAGCTCACGGCAGGACGAGGTTCGGTTCCGCATTATCACCTGGTTGCGCACGCTGACGACGACGCAGCCCGCCGCGGCCGGACCGGTGACAGGCGACGTCCGGTATGAAATAGCGCAAAAGAATGCCATGGCGCTTGCGGCCCAGCTACGCGGGAACCGCGCAATTGCGGACGCGCTCGATCGCCTGTATTACGACTACTTCCCGCCGGCTCAGGCTGACGTGCTGCTCGTGGTGGCAACGCAGGTCGAGGCCGATGCGGTTTTCGCTGTCTTCACCGAATACGGCCACGCACCGGCCGGGCCATCGTTCTCACAGATCAATACCTACCAGTTCTTCTCCCCGGTGGCGGGCGCCAGCGTTGCCCTGGTTCGCTGCTCCATGGGAGCCGGTGGCCCCGGGGGTCCCGAGCTGACGGTTGCCGAGGCGATCACCGCGCTGAAACCGGCTAGCGTCATCATGGTCGGGATCGCTTTCGGAACGGACCCGCGAACCCAGCAGCTCGGCGACGTCCTCCTGTCCACCCGCGTCTTCGACTACGAACTCCAGCGCGCCGGGACCGACGAGGCAGGCCGGCTCGTCCAGGTGTCGCGGGGTGACCGGACGATGGCATCGCCACGGCTCATCGGGCGGTTTCAGATGGCGCGATTGCACGTCTTCGGGCTCACCCTGCGCGACGGAACCATGCTGTCCGGCCAGAAGCTGGTGGACAACGCCGACTACCGGGATCAGCTCACCGCATTGTGCCCCGAGGCCATCGGCGGTGAGATGGAGGGCTACGGCGTCTATGCCGCCGCGCAACGGCACCTGGTGGACTGGGTGATCGTCAAGGCGATATGTGACTGGGCAGACGGGCGGAAGCGGCACCGGAAGGCATATCACCAGGGTGTGGCCGCCCACAATGCGGCCCTCGCCGTCCTGCGCACCCTTGAACGCGGCGGCTTCGGCAGGTGAAAGGTCAGGTGTCCGCATTGGCCTGGGACCAGTCGATGTGGCCGCCACGGGGAACGGGGCGGTTCACCATCGGGATGGGCTTCAGCGGCGCCTGGCCGTAGTTGAACGCGCCGGACAGGTCATAGGCGTGTGCGTCGTTGACCCCGAGCGCGGCCAGCCCGTAGGTGTGCTCGACATAGGCCAGGATGGACGCGAACGACGCGGACGTGGTGTCGGTGTAGGCCGGCCTGGCATACGGGCTGACGATCACCAGCGGGATCCGCGGCCCTTCCCTGGATCCGTCCGCGTTGACCGGCGGCGGGACCTGGTCGTAGAAGCAGCCGCAGTCGTCCCAGGTGATGAACAGCACGGTGGATTTCCACTCCGGCCCGGTCATGATCGCGTTCGCGACCTGGCCGGCGAAGTCGTCCCCAGCGGTCATCGAGAACCCGCCGTGCTCGGAATCCGGAGCATAGGCCCCGGCGGGGGTGACGATGGAAAAGGCCGGCAGCTTCCCGCCGGCCGCGTCGGTGAGGATCCGCCCGGTGTAGGTGGCGTGCGTCGCGGCCTGGGTGTACAGGCACTCGGCGATCACCGGGCAGATGGCCCAGTCATAGCCAAGGGCCGCCGCGTGGCAGTACAGCAGGCCGTTGCCCTTGGTCTGCATGTTGGTGCAACTGCCGGCGTACAGTTTCCAGGACCTGCCCGCGGCGCCCAGCTCATCCATGATGGTCCGCTCGTAGGACACGGGGGTCGGCTCGAACGCCCCTCCGTTGGGCACGTCCAGCTTGGGATCCGGGACGCAGGCCGGCACGTTCTTGACGGGCCGGCCCGGCCCGGCCGACCAGGGTGCGGCCCGGAAGCTGTCGCATCCCCAGCCCTGTCCCGCCGTCACCCCAGGCACGGTTCTGGGCCGGTTTCCGGCGAACCCGTCGGTGTCGCTGGTGACGATGTCCAGATGACCGCCGAACGACGGGCTGTCGGCGAGCGAGAAGAACTTGTCGCTGATCGCGAACTTCTTCGCGAGTGCGGCCAGGTTCGGCTCCTGCGACGGCTGATAGCCGCTGACACAGGCGTACTTCTTTTTCGCGAAGCAGCCGGGAATGAGTTCCCAGCCGTCCATCTTTCCGTTGTCGATGGCGTCTATCTGGTCGGCTACCCGATGCTGGACCACCGGCACCACATCCGGGTCGGTGAAGGGCGTGACCACTACCCCGTTGGACAGCTTGACCCTCGACGGCATGCCACCGTCCGGGCACCTGCCCGGATTGCTGTGGCACCAGAATCCCAGGATGTTGTCGAAGGAGTGATTCTCCAGGTAGAGCACGACCACATGCTGGATCGGCGACCGGGCGGCCGTGGCTGGCGCGGTGCCACCGGATGCGGGCAGAACAATGCCGGGCACAGCGATCAGCAGCCCGCCAGGCAACGCGGCAACCCGGTTCCTGAGCAGCAGCAAGCTATTCATGACTTTCCCCCTTAGTCACGATTCATGACCTTCCTCAAATCAAGCCGCTCTTAATGATGACCCGGCTGGTGGCCGGCCTGACAAGCAGCAAATGGGGCAGCGTCATCCAGAATCGCAACCCTGAGCGTGGGTCCGGGCCGGGTCTTTAGTCCCCGGCGGCGGCACCGTGGCCCCCGGTGGCAGCGCCAAGAGACCTGCGCGTTCAGGAGCAGAGATGTCATCTACTGTTCGCCTGAATGTCGCGGCTGCGCGGCGGTTGCATAGGGTTACGTCGGTGATGGTGTGTGCGTGCGCATCGCGTATGTAACCGAGTCATTTCCCCCCGACGTCAATGGCGTTGCCCATACCGCCGTCCGGGTCGGCGAGGAGCTGGCCGGCCGCGGTCATGAGCCGCTGATCATCGCGCCGGAGCCCGCCGATGGGCTGCCCCGCCCGGACGGTTCGCTCGGCTACCCCGTGGTGCGGGTGCCGTCGATGCCGGTCCCGGTCTATCCGGGGCTGCGGGTGGGCCTGCCCGGGCGCCGGGTCCAGGCGGCCATGGCCGAGCACGGCACCGGCCTGGTGCACCTGGCCGGCCCCTTCGTCCTCGGTGCCAGTGGGTGTGCCGCCGCCCGGCGGCTCGGGCTGCCGATCGTCGCGGTGTATGCGACCGACATGGCCGCCTACGCCCGCACGTACCACACCGGCTCAGCGGGCGAGAAGATCTGCTGGCGGTGGGTGCGCCGGCTGCACAACGCGGCCGGCCTGACGCTGGCTCCCTCCACGGCCACGGCCGGTGATCTGCGCGCCCACGGCGTGCAGCGGGTGGACGTGTGGGGCCGCGGCGTGGACACCAGGCGGTTCCACCCGGCCAAGCGCAGCGCCAGCCTGCGCGCCGAGCTGGCCCCTTCGGGCGAGGTCATCGCCGGCTACGTCGGGCGGCTGGCCGCGGAGAAGCGGCTCGACCTGTTGTCCGAGGTGGCGGCGCTGCCCGGAGTGCGGCTGGTGATCGTCGGCAGCGGCCCGGCCGAGGCTGAGGCGCGGCGGGCGCTGCCCGAAGCGGTGTTCCTCGGGCAGCGGCAGGGTGACGACCTCGCGGCCATCTACGCCAGCCTCGACGTGTTCGTGCACAGCGGGCCACACGACACGTTCGGCAACACGCTGCAGGAGGCCGCCGCGAGCGGCCTGCCGGTCGTGGCACCGGCCGCGGGCGGGCCCATCGACCTGGTGGACGAGGGAGTCACCGGCTTCCTGGTCGCTCCCGGTGACGCCCATGCCCTCGCCTGCGGCGTGGCCAAACTGGTGGAAGACCCGGCGCTCCGGGCGGCGCAGAGCCGCGCCGCCCGGCTCAGCGTGGCCAGCCGCACCTGGGCCTCCCGCTGCGACGAGCTGATCGGCCACTACGAATCCGTCCTGGCGACCGCCTCAGCGGTATCACTCGCGGCAGGAGCCCCGGCATGACAACATTCACCGCGCTCGGCGACTCGATCACTCTCGGTGTCGGCGACCCGGTGCGCCCGGCCGGCCCGGGCCACCACGCCGGTGCGGGCCGGTGGGCCTGGCGCGGCTGGGCCGTGTTGCTCGCCGAGGCCCTGGTAGACCCGGATCTGCACATCCTGGCGACCAACGGGGCCTGCGCGGCCCAGATCGAGCACGATCAGCTCCCCCAGGCGCTGCTGCTCCGCCCGGACGTGGCCAGCGTAGTCTTCGGCGTGAACGACACGCTCAGGTCGGGCTTCGACCCGGCCCGCATCGCCGCGGCCGCCACGCACACCGTCGGGGCGCTGCGCGCCGCCGGCGCCGAGGTGCTCACCATGCGGCTGCCCGACCCCGGCTGGATGCTCGGCCTGCCCGGCGCCCTGGCCAGGCCGCTGGCGCGGCGGGCAGCCGAGATCAACGCGATCATGGACGTGGTGGCGGAGCGGTTCGGCACCCTGCACTTCGACGCCGCCCGTGACACCGAGACCTACGACCGGCGGATGTGGGCGGTGGACCGGCTGCACCCGAGCGAGCGCGGCCACCGGCACATCGCCCGGCGGTTCCACGGCCGGCTGGCCGAGGCCGGCCTTCCGGTCGGCCCACCCCCCGGCCCCGAGCCGGAGAACCCACCGCCGGCCCGCCTGGCTCAGTTCGGCTGGCTGGCCACCAAGGGAACGGCATGGGTGGTCCGCCGCTGCACGGACCTGGTGCCGTCCCTGCTCATGATGGCGGCCAGGGAGATGTGGTCAGAACCGGACCGCGAGCCATCCCCCCGCGACGCCATGAGCGTGTGACCCTCCCCGGCCGGCTCTCGTACCCGTTTGATGATGCGAGCCGTAGGCGTCAGCCGTCGCTGGTGTCCCAGGCGCCGGCGACCTCCAGCACGCCGGGCAGCCAGGGCGTGTAGGCGCCGGGGTTGGCGGCGATCTGGCCCCGCAGCGAGGCCGGGGAAACCCAGATGTAGTCGGACACCTCGGTCTCGTCCGGTGTTGGGGTGCCGCTGGTCAGGGTCGCGACCAGGACGTGGTCCCATTCGAGTTCGACCCGGCCGGAACCGGGATCGGCCGCCTGGTACGGAAAGACCCCGGTCTCGGTGAGCGGCGTGGTGTGGTCCGTGGTCAGCCCGAGTTCGGCGGACAGCCGCCTGGCCGCCGCGGCGAGCGTGTCCTCGCCCGGCTCCGGGTGCCCACAGCAGGTGTTGGACCAGCGGGAGGCGAAGCGGGTCTTGACCGCGGCGCGCCGTTGCAGCAGCACGCGCCCGGCGGAGTCATAGAGCAGTACGGAGAAGGCCCGGTGCCGCTGGCCAGGCGCATTGTGCGCCTCCGCGACCGAGCAGGCACCGACGGCCGTCCCAGTCTCGTCGACCAGTTCGACGAGCATGTGTTCGCGGCCACTCATCGGCGCCTCCATCGGTATCCACCCTCGCCGGCCACGGCATCACCGGCGGCCGGCCGGCCCGGCCGGGCGTGGTGAAAGGGCTCCGGCCCGCCCGGGACGCTTGTTTGTTTATAGCCCATTACTTGTAGCGATTGGTGGTGCTGTGCCACTCGAACCCGCCACCCATCCAGGCCTGTGCCCCGCGCAGGAACCGCTGCAGCTCCACCGAGGGTAGGGCCGCGAGCCTGCGCTGGGCGGCTTCGAAGCTCCGGACGAAGTCGTTGTGCAGCTCGACGGTGCGCACGGTCGCCTCCCGGATGGAGCAGTTCTGCTCGGCGGCGATGAGCAGCACCAGGTTGGAGTCCGGCAGCTCGTCGGCCGCTTCCCTGGCGGCCGAGTGCAGGTCGTTGACGATGACCGCGGCGGTGCCCGCCTGCAGCAGGGCCCGGCGCACCCGCCGCTCACCGAACAGATCCGCCGTGAGCTCGTAACCGGCGACGATGTCGATGAGCGTCATCGAGGTGTAGAAGCTGTCATGCTGCCGGGCCGCGAGGTAGCGCCAGAGAGCGGAGGGTAGCTCCCATCGCCCCATTCCCGTTCCAGATAGGGGATGGGCGCGTAGCTGTCCTTACCCGCCAGATCGCAGGACCCCGCCGGGCCGCAGGCCGCCGCCCGAGCCGGTTCCGCCGCCGCCACGGCCTCAGCCACCCCGGCGGCTTCGGCTGCTCCCGGGCCGGCTTCGGCGGCCTCGGCCTCAGCTTCGGCGGTGAACCCGGGCGCGTGCCCAAACCCGCTGAAACAGAATTGCACTACGGAATTGGATGCGTACAGGCACCATCGAGTCCGGTGCCCGTCCTCAGGCAACCGATCCGGGCTGGCCCGGGGCGGGCACGGGAGCAGCGGAAAGTTCCGCGATGGTGTGCTCGGCCCATTGCAGGCTGGCCCGGTGGACTGCCAGCCCGTGATCGAGGGCAAGACGCGGATGACTGCTGCCATGGCCGGGGAACGCGGCGGCTTGCTCCAACTGTGCGGCGAACGCCGCGAGCGCGTCCGCGAGACTGCGCAGGAACCGGAGCACCTCGTCCGGCGCGAACAGGTGTTCCATCATCACGAAACGCATCAGGTGCAGGCCGAGATCACGAGAGACCGTGGCCGGATCCACCGGGGCGCGCAGCCAGTTCACATGGTCCGCCCGGCCGGCGTGGGTTATCTCGTACACGCGGCGGCGCCGCGCCGGCTCGCCAGCCCGGCCGGCCGGGGCCTGGGCCTGGGCCTGGACCAGGCCTTTCAGCTCCAACCGGCGCAGTGCCGGATACAGCGAACCCGAACTTGGCTGGTAGATCCCCATCGGCGTGATCGCGAAGATCCGCTTCAGGTCATAGCCGGACGACGGCGCCATGCAGATCAGCCCGAGCAGTATGTGCTCGAACGCGGTGAGCTGCCGTCCAGCCATGACAGCCAACCTACCTTGGCACGATAGGTCGAAACGACCTATGCTTGTCCAGCAAGCGAGCCGAGGGTGAGCCGGCCGGTCCATCGGCCGGGCACGGGAACGCAGGCCACGGGGTGGGGCTAGGCGCGGTCTTCGCACCATCACGAAAGGTCCTCATCGATGGACACCAGCAGCGATGCCCACCGAAGCACCGAGACCACCAGTCCGAACGGAGGCCGGTTCCGCTCGGTCGCGATGCTCGTGATCTTCGACATCGCCGGCCCACTGGCGGCCTACAACCTGCTGCACTCCGCCGGTCTGACAGCCGTGACCGCCCTGCTGCTGAGCGGCATCTTCCCAGCCCTGGGCGTGATCATTAATGCCATCCGGCACCGCCGGCTCGATGTGGTCGGGGGCCTGGTCCTGGCCGGGATTGTCGTGGGCGCGGTGGCTGGGCTGCTCAGTCACAGCGCCAGGTTGCTACTGGCCGAGGGATCGGTGCCGACGGGCGTATTCGGCGTGGCGTGCCTTGGCTCGCTTTGGGCACGGCGCCCGCTGATGTTCGGCTTCGCCCTGGAGTTCACCGGGCCTGACACCAGCAAGGGCCGCGAGATGACCAGGCTCTGGCAGTACGAAGGCTTCCGGCGCGTCTTCCGGGTCATCACAGTCGTCTGGGGCGTGGCCTTCCTCTTCGAGGCCGCCGTGCGGATCGTCATTATCTACAGCACCTCAGCCGGGACGGCCCTGGCCATCTCCAAGGTCATGCCGTTCCTGGCCGGGGCGGTCATGTCCGCGTGGACGATTGCCTACGGCGCGCACAAAAGAAGGCAGGGCGAACGCATGGCCGCCGCCTCCGGCGACGCAGCGGCACCCCTCCCCCCGAAGATCACCCAGGCAACCGACCAGACTTGACCCCGCGCCCGGAGGGACCGGCTTCCATCCGCGCCTTGGCCACGTTTCCGTCCCGCCTCGCGCCGCAACCGCTTGACGCCGGCTTTCAGCGGGCCGGTTCGGCCCGGATTGCTGACCATACCGGATGCCCCGGCGCTCAGCGCCTCCGTCTCAGTCCAGGCGATCGGTACGCCCAGACGGCTGGCCTCGCGTCCAGGCCACCAGCTGACGCACTCCGTCCCTCTTGACGGAATGGGGTGGCAGAGTTACATTTTGTTTAATTAATAGGAAAGTTTCTTATTAATTAGGCATCTCTTCAGGGAACGAGTTCCCTCCCACATCCTCAGCCCTCCCCTCCTGTCTGGAGGAAACATGAAGCGCCCCCGCCCCCTTGCGCTCCTTGCCGCTCCCGCCGTCGCGCTGCTGGCCTGCGGCATGGCGCTCACCGCCGGCGCCGGACCGGCGGCCGCCGCCACCAGCCTGCTGGCCAATTCTGGCTTCGAGGCTGGCGCACTGGCCGGATGGACCTGCTCCCCGGCGGACAGTGTGACCACGAGCCCGGTGCACTCCGGTTCCTACGCGCTCGCGGGCGCGGCAACCGGCAGCGACGACGCGCAGTGCTCGCAGACCGTGTCCGTGCAGCCCAGTTCGGCCTACACGCTGACCGGCTGGGTCCAGGGCAACTACGTGTTCATCGGCGACAGCGGCACCGGCACGTCGGACACCAGCACCTGGACGCCGTCGGCGGGTAGCTGGCAGCAGCTTTCCACGTCGTTCAGCACCGGAGCGTCCACCACCAGCGTCACCATCTATGTGCACGGCTGGTACGCGCAGGGTACCTATTACGCCGACGATCTCTCGCTGACCGGCCCCGGCGGCGGAGGCGGCGGCACACCTCCCGGTGCGCCGGCCGGGCTGACCGTCACCGGCACCACCTCATCGTCGGTGTCCCTGTCATGGACCGCCCCCAGCGGCCCGGTCACCGGCTACGACGTCGACCAGAACGGCAGCCAGGTAGCCACCACCTCGGCCACCTCGGCCACCATCACCGGCCTGGCCGCCGCCACGACCTACACGTTCACCGTCATCGCCTTCAACAGCGCGGGCCGGTCTCCCGCCTCGAGCCCGGTGCAGGCCACCACCTCGCCGGGCGGGGGTGGCGGTGGCCCAGGCAGCTTCGCCGTCGCACCGTACGCGGACATGACCAACAACCAGGAGCCGATGCTCAACCAGGCGGCCACCCAGGCAGGCCTGAAGGCGTTCAGCGCGGCGTTCGTCATCGGCAACGGCTGCACGCCGATCTGGGGCGACACGCTGCCGGTCACCAACGATCCGACCGTGACCAGCGAGATCACCACGGCGGAGAGCGATGGCGCGCAGCCGGTCGTCTCCTTCGGCGGCGCGGACGGTGTCGAGCTCGCCGACTCCTGCACGAACCTCAGCCAGCTCACCGCGGCCTACCAGTCGGTCATCAACACCCTGCACATCACCCACATCGACTTCGACATCGAAGGCGCGGAGATCGCCTACACCTCGAACAACAACATGAGGTTCCAGGCGATCAGCCAACTGGAGGCCAGCAACCCCGGGCTCGTCGTCTCGGTCACCATCCCGACCCTGCCCAGCGGCCCGGACAACAACGGTGACGCCTTCCTGCAGGAGGCCAAGGCCAACGGCACCAGGATCGACGTCATCAACGTGATGGCCATGGACTATTACGGAAGCTGGGACTCCGGCGGCGCCAACATGGGCTCCTACGCGGTGCAGGCGGCCCAGAACACCCTGGCCTACGCCCAGACGCTGTGGCCGAACATGACCTACGCGAACATCGGCGTCACTCCCATGATCGGTCAGAACGACGACTCGGCCGAGGTGTTCACCGAGGCCAACGCCCAGACCTTGGAGAGCTTCGCCCAGCAGAACCACCTGGGCAGGCTGGCCTTCTGGTCGGTGGACCGGGATCAGCCATGTGGCGGCGGGGTCAGCGGCCTGCCCAGTTGCTCGGAGATCAGCCAGCAGCCGCTGGACTTCACCAAGATCTTCACCAAGTACACCGGCTGACCGTCACACCCACATCCTCGCCGGAGGCGGCCGGCCCGGGCCGACCGCCTCCCACCATCGTTGCCCGGGCTATTCGCGCGGAGGATACTCGGAGGATGCGGACGAAACCCGTAATCGGCCAGAAGGCGTGGTTCGGTCCCCGGCGGTTCGGCTGGGGGCTCGGCCCGGTCTCGGCCGAGGGCTGGGCGGTGGCGCTCGGTGGGGCGGCCATAGCGATAGTCCTGGCCAGTGTGGACCGCCGGGCCCGCTGGCTCGCCTTGATGATGGTTCCCCTGATTCTCCTCATCGTCTACCTCAAGGGCACCTCACCCGGCGGCCCCAGAGAATGGGAAGAATTCAACGCAACCCGGAGAAACAATGGCAATTCCTGAGGAATTACCACCGCACACATCATCGAACTAACCCCAGGAAACCGGCCGTGCGCTGGGCATTTGCCGGTCTTTTAAATTTTACGAAGGAGATTAGTCACGTCGGCCACGCATACCACATACTTCCCAGAACGCTAGGCGGAAGTCGTATTAGCGTGACAACATGGCCACTATGAGTAAGCTCAGAGACCTTCCGGCCACGGCCGGGAGACTCGCATGAGACCCCGGGCATCGGTGGTGGCCGCGGCCAGGCGTGACAGGGGTCCACGAGGACGCGGGGGCGTGAGCACGGCGGTGACCACGTATGTGATGAACCCGGCCGAGGATGTCATCGTCTTCGGCGACGAACTGGCCGATGAGATGTGGGTACTTGCCGACGATTGCTGTTGCCGGCCACCGTACGGGGGCTCCGAGGACGAGCGGCTGCATTCGCAGCGCTTCCGCCGGGTGACCAAGCTCAGGCGCGAGGGCGACCTGGTGACCTTCATCGGTGAGTGGCTCGACGGCTACCAGGCCATGCATCAAGCGAGCACCAGCAGCGGCTGGATCGTCAAGAAGGACTCGCTGCCGGCCAACCGGGTGTTAACAGCAAGCTCACATCGCCTGCCACAGCACTCCAGGCACAAGCACTGAGCGCAGACGGCCCGCCACCGGCCCTCAGCACTGGTCAAGCGGCCGGCCCGGGCACCCGGTTACCCGACGATCACGGCAGTATGGTCCGGTGACGTCATTTCATGATCTCCAGGATTACATTGCGATTCCCCGGGTCGAGGAGCTGCGCCTGTCGCCGGACGGGCACCGGCTCGTCGCGGTGGTGAAGTCCCTCCGGCCGGATCGCAAGAAGCAGACGACCTCGCTGTGGGAAATCGACCCCGGCGGCGAGGCGGAGCCACGCCGGCTGACCCGGTCGGCGCAGGGCGAATCGAGTCCGGCCTTCCTCCCGGACGGCACGCTGCTGTTCGTCTCCGAGCGGCCCGGCGCACAGGACGGGCCGAACGGGACGGTCAAGGACGGCGAATCCCCCAGTGCCCTGTGGGCGCTGCCCCTCTGCGGTGGGGAGGCCAGGCGTGTCGCCGAGCGCGCCAGCGGGGTCGGCGACCCTGTGGTCGCCCACGATGCCGGGACGATCGTCGTCACCGCCGGCACGCTCCCGGGCGATGCCAACGGCGACGCGGAGCGGCGCAAGCGGCGCGATGACGCGGGGGTCACCGCGATCTTGCACGACAGCTACCCGGTGCGGCTCTGGGACCACCAGCTCGGCCCCGACCAGCCACGGCTCTTCGTTGTGCGGCCGCCTGGGGCGGACGGCCGCCCCGATGAAGGACGCGATATCACGCCGGACGCCGGGCAGGCGCTGGTGGACCAGTCGGCCACGGTGACCCCCGACGGCGCGACCGTGGTCACCGGGTGGCGGGTGCTGATCGGCCCCGGCGACGTTGGCATACAGCTCGCCGCCATCGATGCCGCGACCGGCCAGCGCCGGATCCTGCTCAAACGCGACGATATCGACTTTACCCAGCCGGTCATCTCGCCCGACGGCAGCGCGGTCGTCTGCTCCGGTGAGGAACATGCCACCTTCGGCCGGCCGCCGGACAAGAGCCTGTGGCTCGTCCCGCTCGACGGGGGCGAGCCGCGCGACCTGCTGCCCGAGCTGGACCTGTGGCCGGGTGATCCAGCGTGGTCGCCGGACTCGGCCAAGATCTACTTCACCGGGGATTCCGGTGGCCGCTGCCCGCTCTTCGCCGTGGATGTCGTCACCGGTGCGGTCGAGCAGCTCACTCACGATGACGCGGCCTACTCCAGCCCGGCCGCCTCCCCTGATGGACGCTGCATCTACGCCCTGCGGTCGGGGATCGGGGCGCCGCCCGGGCCGGTGCGCATCGATGTCCAGGCCGGGCTCGTCACCCCGCTGAAGGCGCCGGGATCACCGCTGCCGGTGCCTGGCCGGGTGACCGAGGTCACCACGACGGCAGCGGACGGGGCCGAACTCCGGGCCTGGCTGGTGCTGCCCGATGGCGCCAACGGACCCGCACCGCTGCTGGTGTGGGTGCACGGCGGCCCGTTCACCAGTTGGAACGACTGGAGCTGGCGGTGGAATCCGTGGATCATGGCCGCGCACGGCTACGCCGTCCTGCTGCCCGACCCAGCCCTGTCCACCGGCTACGGCCAGGGTCACCTGCGCCGGGCCCATGGCAAGTGGGGTGACGCCACCCTCGCTGATCTTTTGGCGATCACCGACGCCGCGACCGCCCGTGATGACATCGACGCAGACCGGACCGCGATCATGGGCGGCTCGTTCGGCGGCTACATGGCCAACTGGATCGCCGGGCACACCGACCGGTTCCGTGCCATCGTCACGCACGCCAGCCTGTGGCGGCTGGACAGCATGCTCACCTCCGACGAGAGCTACTACTTCGTCCGCGAGTTCGGGGATCCGGAGAAACATGCCGAGCGCTGGGAGGCCAACGACCCGTCCCGGCACGTGGCCAACATCCGCACACCGATGCTGGTGATCCACGGTGACAAGGACTACCGGGTGCCGATCGGGCACGGACTGTGGCTGTGGTGGGACCTCATGCGTCATCGGGTGGACGCCAAGTTCCTCTACTACCCGGACGAGAACCACTGGATCCTCACCCCGGGCAACGCCGTCGTCTGGTACGAAACCGTGCTGGCCTTCCTGGCCGAGCACGTGCTCGGCCAGGAGTGGCGCCAGCCACGCTCGCTGTAAATGGTCAGCCGCGCCCGCCGGCGACGGCCGGCGGGCGCTCCCGGTCAGCCCTGCTTGGCCTTTTTCGGCTTGTAACGGAGTCGCTGCCTGGCCATCTCGCTCTTGCCGCTGCGCTCGTTCGCCAGCGCCACCGAACGGGCCAGGTCGAGATCGGCGTGCGTCAGCAGGCCGTTGGACAGCAGGAACTCGGCCAGCTCGCGCGGGTGCCCGCGTTCGGACCAGATGAAGCCCTGGAGCAGCTTCTTGTAGTCGGAAATCGCCCCCTCGCCGCTCAGGTCCAGGGCGATGACCACGTCCATCATCGGCACCGGCTGCGGCGCGGCCAGGCCGAGGATGAACTCCTGGTAGTAGTAGGCCATCGCCATCCGCGCCGTGGTGTTGCGCTCGAAGTAACCACGGACATGAGCGACCGCCTCCTTCCGGGTGCGGCTGCCCCGCCGGCCCGGCGGTGTGCCATCCGCCCAGACCCGCGCGTCCTGGGTGGGCGGCTGCTCGTCGCCCGGTGCGGCAGATCCTTCGGCCTCGCGCCGGGCGGAGACCTCGACCCGGATCGGCAGCACCCAGGTGCCAACGCTGACCAGCCAGGCCCCATCGGACAGGACCACCGGCAGCGTCTCGTAGCGCTCGGCGGGCGCCACCGGCAGGACGCGCTGCGCGGTCCGCCGCACGGCCACGTGGTCCTTGACGGCCTCGCTGCTGTGCGGCGCCAGATACACCTGATAGGTGGTGTCCCGGCTGAACAGCTCCCACCGGCGGTGCACATAACGCAGGCCGGCGCAGCGTGGCGCCCGGTGCAGGGTGAGGTCCTCGTTGTCGCTGAGCAGGGCCCGGTCCAGCCAGGTGATCTCATCGGCCGGGCAGCTCACCCACGAGCCCTTCGCCGATGACCAGATGAAGAGCTGGGCCATCCCCTCTCCCGTGCCGCCCCGGCGTTGGCGGGGCGCCGGGGGGATCCGTTCGGCTCTGTACCGCCTCCACAACGATAGCGGCGGAAATCGCAGCGCCTTATCCAGAAGTCCGGGCCGGGCTCCGGCGATCAGCCGATCTCGACCCGGGATACCAGTGCGTCCGGCCGCATGCCCCACCGGATCGAATCGCCGTCGTGCAGCGGGTGCCCGCCGCCGGCCAGCGGAGTGCCGTTCAGCGTCAGGCCGTTCCTGCCCAGGTTGGCCACCCACCACTGACCGTCGGCGTAGGTGAACCTGGCGTGCTCTCTGGACACGGTCGCCACCTGGGGGAGGATCAGATCCACCTCGCCGCGCCCGGCTCGGGCCCCCGATCGCCGGGTTTGCGCAACGGTGTCGCCGGTAACCAGCGTCAGCACCGGAATTGCCGGGGCCACCGGCTCCGCGACCGTCATCTGCCCGGCGTGGCCGGACGGCATCCACTCGGCCCGGGTGCCTATCGCCTCGGTGTAAGGAACGTTGCACCCCGTCACCGGCCAGTCCCGTCGCTCCCAGTCCCGTCGCTCCCAGTCCCGCGCCCGCTCGCCGGTTGAAAAGCCGGCCGGTGTCAGGCCTGCTGGTGTCAGGCCGACCGGGGACGAGCCGACCGGTGTCAGGCCTGCCGGTGTCAGGCCGGCCGGGGACGAGCCGGCTGGCTGCAGCCGGTCCCGGCCGTCGTTCCAGAATCCGGCAAGCTGCCGGACCCGGGGATGATCGCGGCCGACGCCCAGGGACCGCAGCGACAGCACGCACGCGACGCCGAGCGCCGCGAGGAGCAGCAGCAGCGCGGTCGCGCCGATCCAGGATCCGGTCACCACGAACAGCAGCACCCAGACCCCGCCGACGGCGCCCGCGATCACCCAGCCCCGCCGGCTCCGCAGTGGCGCCGGCATCGGGGCCTGGGCCGGCATCGGGGCCTGCGCCGGCATCGGGGCCTGCGCCGGCATCGGGGCCTGCGCCGGCATCGGGGCCTGCGCCGGCATCGGGGCCTGC
>DATGGU010000206.1:0-4995 GCA_035308365.1 Streptosporangiaceae bacterium | reverse complement strand
GTCCAAGCTGGTCCGGCACGGGCAGCGGTTCTACGAGATGATGATGGACATCGCCGAGTACTACCTGTCCATCGGCGAGCCGCCGATGCGGTTCCTGACCACCTCCGCCTTCACCCACACCAGCGGGCAGATGCCGGCCTTCCTGACGCTGTTCGAGGGCGGCACCCTGTTCCAGGAAACGAGCTGGGATCCGGCCGCCTTCCTGGCCACCATCGAGCGGGAGCGGATCACCAGCACGTTCCTCACCCCGGCCCTGCTGTACAAGGTGCTGGACCATCCGGCGATCCATACCGCCGACACCAGCAGCCTGCGGTACCTGAACGTGGGCGGTGCGGCGGCCTCGCCGGCCCGGCTGGCCCAGGCGATCAAGCGGTTCGGCCCGGTGGTTCGCATCGTTTACGGGCTGAGCGAGGTGCCGCTGGTCGCGGATTACCCGTTTCTTGATCATGATCCGGAGTTTCCGGAGCGGCTGGGTTCGTGCGGGCGGCCGTTCCTGGACACCCGGATCGAGGTCCGGGACGAAAACGGCGTGGTGCTGCCGGTGGGGGAGACCGGTGAGGTGTGGGTGACCGGGTCGCTGCTGATGTCGGGATACTGGCAGCGGCCGGAGCTGACTGCCGAGACCATGGTGGGCGAGTGGGTGCGCACCGGGGACGTGGGATACCTGGACGAGGATGGATACCTCTATCTGGTGGACCGGCTCAACGACATGATCGTGACCGCCAGCGCCGCGGCCAACCTGTACGCCAGGCCGATCGAGGACGTGCTGGCCAGCCATCCCGAGGTGACCGCCGCCGCGGTCATCGGTGTGCCGGATGAAGACTTCGGAGAGATGCTCTACGCCTACGTGGTGACCGTGCCCGGTGCCAGCGTCACCGCCGAGGAGCTGCGAACGCTCGTGAAAACCGAACTCAATGCCGGTTATGCTCCCACCGGCGTCGAGTTCGTCGACGCGCTGCCGATGACCCCGCTGTTCAAGGTGGACAAGAAGGCGCTGCGCGAGCGGGCGGCCAGCGGCCGGTAATCACAACGTCACAAAGGACCCCCAGTGCCCGTGCCGTGCTGACGGCAGAAGCCGCTGGGGGTCCTCGCGTGTTTCGCACCGCCGAGCTCACGCTGTGCGCGGACGGCCGGCGGCCAGGAAAAGGCTACGCCTCGACCTTCACGAAGTCGTCCCTCATCCTGTACACCTCCTTCCGGGTCCCTCGCCCGCAACCTGCGTCGTTTGCGGGCGTGAGCGCGAGCCGGGTGGTCTCCAGGCAGAGTCCAGTGCCGGACTGCTAGGAGTAGATTGGTGGTAATTTCAGAACACGTCAAGGTCTAAGGTTAAATGTGACCTTCGCGGCATTTGGCGCATAATTTCCGTTGCTAAGGGCCAGGCGGTGGGGTCAGCGGATCGCTATCGGGAAGTGTGCGAAGCCGCGCAGCACGTTTCCCCTGCGGACGAGCGGGCCGGCCAGGTGCAGGCTGGGGAACCGGGTCAGCAGGGCCGGGAAGAACATGGTGGCCTGCACCCGGGCCAGCGGAGCGCCGAGGCAGTGATGTACGCCGCCACTGAACGACAGCGGTGATGCGCCGATCCTGGTGATGTCGAACGTGTCGGGGTCGGTGTACTTGGCCGGATCCCGGTTGCCTGCGCCCAAGACTGCCAGGATGTAGCCGCCGGCCGGGATCGTGACGCCGCCGATGGTGTAGTCCTCCGCCGGAATCCGGCCGATCATCTGCACCGGGGCGTCGTAGCGCAGGGCCTCTTCGGTCGCACTCGCGGCCAGGCCTGGATCGTGCCGCAGCGCATCGGCCTGGGCCGGGTTGGCGAGCAATGCGGCCGTGCCGTTGAGCAGCAGATCGACCATGCTCTCGATGGCCGCGCTGAAGATCAGGGTGAGCGTCTGCAGCAGCTCTTCCCCGGTCATGGCCGGCTCGCCGTCCACCCGCGCACCGGCGTCCAGCATTGCTACCAGTTCGGAGGTGAGATCGTCACGTGGGTGCGCCCGGCGGGCGGCCACCAGGTCGGCGAAATAGGCGAGCAGATCGACGGCGGCCTCGTCGATCACCGGCAGCAGGTCGGTGCGGGACGAGCCGTCCACGGACAGCCGCAGCCCTTCCAGCGGCTTGCGCAGCAGTGGCTGGTCGGCCTCGGGCACCCCGAGGATCTTGCTGATCACCGAGATGGGCAGCGAGGTGGCGAGCAGCTCGTGCAGGTCGGCCTCGCCGCCGTCGGCGCAACACTCGGCGATCGCGTCAAGGACACGGTCGATGCGGTCGCGGATATAGTCACTGATCGCCTCGGCCTGCCGGTGGGTGAACGGCCCGCTGACCGGGCGCCGCAGCCGGGTGTGATCGGGCGGATCCCGGAACACGAACGACTCGTGGGTGACCCGGAGGCCCGGATGATCACGCCAGTCGGCCCGGACCGTGTCCATCCACTCCGCGTTCTGGGCGTGCAGCTTCGTATCCCGGATCACGGCCAGGCAGTCGTCGTATGTGGTCAGGAATGCCGTGCTGTCGTTGACCAGGCAGACCGGGGCGATCTCGCGCAACTGGGTGTAGACCGGATAGGGATCATTCTGGCCCCTTTCCGTCCCCAACTCGGTGAGCAGGGCGTTTGCCTCACGGCGCGCGGCTTCCTGCGCTGCCTGCGGTGCGGCCATGTGGATCCTTTCGCTCTGGCACGCGGCGCCCTTTCGGCTCCGGCGGGACGGAATGGCGTGCCGCCGCGCCGGGTGCGGGGGCTGAACATAGCTTGCCGCAGCGACCTTATGACGTCGAGAGCGCAGAGCTGACCTTATCCACTAGCTGTGGGTGTCTCTATGACGGATCAGCCAGTTCCGTTACTCTTTCACCGAGCCGGGGCTAGGGTCGTCGCCTGCGGGAGGGACGACGCGGGCGATCGAGTGCTTGGGAGCTGGACCTGTCATGACCTCAACCGACGCGCCGTCGCTGCTTCTCATCGGGCCGGAGCCCTATGTCGTGCGGGCATGCCTGGAATTGGGCGTCAATTTGGTCGTTGTCTACAGCACGGCTGCCCGGGACGCGGACGCCGTCAACGTCCCCGAGCGGCAGAACGTGCACACGGTGTTCGTGCAGGATCAGCGCACGCCCGAGGCGGTGCTGACGGCGCTGCACCGGACCGGGCTGGCGAACGGCCCAACCGGGCGCGGCTACGACGCCGTGCTGAGCGTGTATGAGCACGTGCTGGTGCATGCCGCGGTGCTGGCCAAGGTGTTCGGCTGCCGGGGGATGCCGCCGGAGGTGGCGGTCAGGTTCCGGGACAAGTGGCTGCAGAAGGAGGTCATCCGGGCCGCCGGGCTGCGCACCGCGCGGTCGGATGTCATGGAGGACATCGCCTACCCGGACGAGCTGCCGGAGCTGGACACCTGGCCACGGGTGCTGAAGCCGATGTACGGCGTGGGCACGGCGCTGACCGCCCTGGTGTCCAGCCAGGCCGAGCTGCGCGCGGCGGCTGCCCGGTTCTACCAGAAGATGCCTCGTTACCGGACCTATGTGGCCGAGGAATTCAGCCGGGGTGATGAGTGGACCGCGGATGGGGTGATGTTCCGTGGTGAGCTGATGTTCCTGTCGGTGG
This sequence comes from Streptosporangiaceae bacterium, assembly GCA_035308365.1. GTDB lineage: Bacteria > Actinomycetota > Actinomycetes > Streptosporangiales > Streptosporangiaceae > PALSA-505. Next base: position 1,409 of record DATGGU010000206.1, on the reverse strand, counting down.
CGACCTATCAGGAGCCGTGCCTGACCGTGCTGGAGAAACAGGAGGCGCTGACCTACCGGCGGTTCGACCCCGAGGTGGACGCCGATGTGTTCCGGCTGGCCGGGCCGTTCGTGCGGCAGGCGATCGCGGCCATCGGGCTTGAGGATGGCATCTTCCACATGGAGCTGTTCCACGACCCGGACACCGATGAGCTGACATTCGGCGAGTGCAACGGCCGCCGCGGCGGGGCGCTCGTGCCCGAGGAAATCTTCTACAAGTTCAACGTCGACCTCGGTGAGGAAGCGGTGCGCTGCGCGCTGGGGCTGACGCCGCGGCTGGATGTGAAGGTGTCGCCGGACAGCATCGGCAATACCTATCTGCTTGGCCCGGCCGGCACCCTGGTGTCTTCGCCCACGCCCGCCGAGGTACTGGCCAGGGAGGGTACCCGCTTCGTCACGCTCGAAGAACCCGTGGGCTCGGTCAACCCCGGCTCCTACGAGGACATGAACACCTATGTCGGCATGGCCGTGGTGGCCGCGGCCGACGCCGATGCGCTGTACCGGCGGATGGCGGAGCTGCGCGACTGGTTCAGCTCGCAACTGATCGTGGCGCCGCCCGGCGTGAGCCCGCGGACCCTGCGCCGCTGGCACCGGCAGACCTGGCCGGGCAAGGACCTGGGTGACGCCAGCTACGAGGACGCACTGTTGATGCCGTGGGCGTCCGAGCTGAAGCACTAGGGAAGGACAGCGGTGAGCGAGCAGTACGGCCGGACCGGCAGCCAGGACGACGGCGAACCAGGCAACTACGTGTTGCGCGCCCTGCAGGTGCTGGCCGGTTATGGCGACGCCGAGGCGGTGGTGCAGGCCGGCAGCAGGCTGACCTACACCGAGGTTGTGGACACCACGCTGGCGCTGGCCGCGGCCCTGTACGAGAAGGGCGTCCGGGCGGGCGACGGGGTGGCCATGCTGGTCCGCAACTGCCCCGAGTCCGCGTCCCTGCAACTCGCCCTGCACCTGCTCGGCTGCCGGACGCTGTGGATCGCGCACTACGAGCCGCTGCGCATGCAGATCGAGTTCTTCGAGTTCGCCAAGGCGAGGGTCCTGATCTACACCGCGGGCCTGCCCCGCCGGGAGGAAATGGCCACCGAACTGGCACGCCGTGACCCGTCGCGGCTGGTCCTCGCACTCGGCCAGGGCGATGGCCCGGGGGAGGACCTGCTGGCCGCGCTGTCGGCTCAGGCGCCGCCGCTGGATTCGCTGGTGGTGGGGCCGGAGCCGGAGTCGCTGTTTTACAGCGGGGGGACGACGGGGCGGTCCAAGCTGGTCCGGCACGGGCAGCGGTTCTACGAGATGATGATGGACATCGCCGAGTACTACCTGTCCATCGGCGAGCCGCCGATGCGGTTCCTGACCACCTCCGCCTTCACCCAC
>DATGGU010000205.1:0-33719 GCA_035308365.1 Streptosporangiaceae bacterium | reverse complement strand
CGGCGCAGGGCGCCGCCAGGAGGGTTCCGGCCGGTCAGGGCGCTTCCGGATTCTCGTCCGTGTGGATCTGTCTGAACAGGAAGAATGCTGCCAGGGTGGAGGGCGGTGGTGATGAATCCGGCCCTGCCGCGGCCGCCTGCGGCCCATTGTGTGGACGGGGAGGGTATGGATCCGGCAGCATGTGTCTGGTTAGGAATACTTCCTAACTATAACGAGTGAGAATCTGATCTCGTGCGTGGGTAGAAGGTGGTAACCGGATGACCTGCAGCCGTCGGACGCGCCTTGGCCTTGCCACGCTGACGGCAGGCCTGGTCACGTCCTGTAGCAATGCCAGCGGCGCGGCCCTGAACTGGTCCGGGCATGCGGTCGTCAGCCCGGCCGCGTACCGGATCCCCGCTGACCCGGCGGCGCCATCGGACACCGCGCTGCTCACCCAGCGGGGCAGTAACAGCCGCGTCGGCTGGAACGGCCACGAGACGATTCTCAACGACCACAATGTCCGCGTCGCCAGCTTCGGCAAGGTGGTCTCCTACCCGGTGGACGGCAAGATCTACGCCCAGCCGCTGTTCCTGCCGGGGCTGCGGGTGGATGGCAGGCTGCACAACGTCGTGATCGTGGCGACCGAGACCGACAGCGTCTATGCCTTTGACGCCGATGCCACCGGCAGGGCGCCGGCCCCGCTCTGGCATACCTCGTTCCTGGTGAACGGCGCGGTCCCGGTGCCGGACAAGGCTCTGGCCTGCGACTCCGTGGTCCCGGGGTTCGGCATTACCGGGACGCCGGTGATTGACCGGGATACCGGCACCCTCTACGTGATCGCGGCGATGGACGCGTCAGGGACGATCGTGGATTACCTGCACGCCATCGACATCACCACCGGCCGCGACCGGATGCGCCCGGTGCTGATCAGCGCGTCGGTGCGCGGCACCGGGATGGGGTCGAGCCACGGGGTGGTCGCGTTCTCCGCCCGCGAGGAGCAGCAGCACGCGGCGCTGCTGCTCGACCACGGAGTCGTGTACGCCGCGTTCGCCTCCTACTGCGACCGGAACCCCTTCCACGGCTGGATTCTCGGCTACCAGGCCGGCGACCTGCACCGGGTGGTGGTCTACAACACCTCCCCCGACGGGGTGAGCGGCGGCGTGTGGCAGGCGGCGACCGGGCTGGCCGCCACCAAGTCCGGCGACCTCGTCTTCATCACCGGCGATGGCACCTTCGACCTGGCGTCGGGCGGGCGGGACGCCAGCGACAGCGTGCTGGAGATGAAGCCCGGCAGGGGGACGCTGGTGGTGAAAAACTACTTCACCCCCTTCTTCCAGGCCTGCCTGGCGGACAAGGACCAGGACTTCGGCTCCGGGGCGCCGCTGCTGCTGCCGAAGGAGATCATCGCGATCGGCAAGGAAGGCGCCTTCGACGTGCTCAGCCGGTCCAGCTTCGGCGGCTACACCACGATCTCGCACCCCTGCTCACGCATGAACGACACCCATGTCGACCACATCGTCCAGGAGACTGCGCCGCAGACCGTGCGGGGTGGCGTCTGGAGCGCCGAGACGACCTGGACCGGCCCGTCCGGCCAGTACGTCTACGTCGCCGGGGAAGCCGACCAGCTGAAGGCGTGGCCCCTGGCGGGCGGGCGGATCGCCGCCAAGCCCTCGTCACAGGCGGGCCAGACGATGGTCTATCCCGGCGGCATTCCGGTCGGGTCGAGCAACGGCAGCAACCCGGCCAGCGCGATCGTCTGGATCCTCGACCAGGAGAAGGGGCCGGCGCTGCGCGCCTACTCGGCCAGCAACCTCGCCGACGAGCTGTACAGCACCACGCAGGACCCGAGCCGTGATGCGATCCCCAGTTACGGCAACTTCACGCTGCCGGCCATCGCCGACGGGCGGGTCTTCGCCGGAACATCAGGCGAGCTGCTCATCTACGGGCTGCTGCACTGAATGAAGAACCCTCCGAATGGATTGCACAGGTTTCCATGATGACTCCCGCCGGGCATGATGGCCGGATCCCGGCCTCGGTGCTGCTGATCTCCCCTCACCTCGACGACGCGGCGATGTCCGCCGGGGCCACCATCGCCGCGCTGACGGCGGCGGGCAGCCAGGTCGTCGTCTGCACCGTGTTCGCGGGCAAGCCGCAGCCGCCGTTCTCCGGCGTGGCCTATGAGCTGCTGTGGCCGCCGGACTCCGGTATCGCATGACGGCCGCCCGCGCGCCCGGTGTGCCCGTGCGGAACAGGCTGCGACGGGACAGGAGAGCCGTAGCCGCGATCTTCACCGTGCACGGCGCGGTCTGCGGCAGCTTCTCCACCCGCATCCCGTGGATCGAGGAACACCTGCACATCGGCGCCGGCGCGCTCGGGGTGGCGCTGCTGGCACCGACCGTCGGTTCCCTGCTCACGATGCCGATGGCCGGGCGGCTGGCACACCGCCTCGGCGGGACTGCGGCGACCCGGCTGCTGATAGCCGTGTTCTGCTGTACGGTCGCCGGGCCCGCCCTGGCCCCGGACCTCCCGGTGCTGTGCGTGTGCATGACGGCCTACGGTGCCATGGCCGGCATGTCCGATGTCGTGATGAACGCCCAGGGCGTCGCCGTCGAACAGCGGGCCGGCCGGTCGATCATGTCCGGCCTGCATGGCATGTGGAGCGCTGGCGGCCTGGCCGGCGGGGCGGTCGGCGCCTGGGCGGCGCAGGCGGGGATCGACGCCCGGGTGCACCTGGCCGCGGTGGCGGCGGCCCTGCTGCTGGCGGGCCTGACCGCCGGGCTGTGGCTGCCACACGCACCGCGCGAGCCGCTGGCCGAGCCGCCGCCACGGTTCGTCCTGCCGCATCGCGGCATCCTGGTGATCGGGCTGATCGGGTTCTGCGCGATCTTCTGTGAGTCGGCCGGGCAGAACTGGTGCGCGGTCTACCTGAAGCAGATCACGCACGCCTCCCCCGGCGTCGCCGCCGCCTGCTATACGGCGTTCGCGTTCAGCATGGCGATCGGGCGGCTCGGCGGCGACCTGGTCATCCGGCGGCTCGGCCCGGTCTGGTCGGTGCGGATCAGCGGCGCCATCGCCGCCTCCGGCGCGGCGGCCGTCATCGTCGCCCGCACCCCGGGCACGGCCATCGCCGGCTTCATGGGCATCGGCCTGGGCGTCGCGGTCATCGTGCCACTGGTCTTCGTCGCCGCCGCGAACGCCGCCCCCAGCGCGAGTGAGGGTGTCGCCGGGGTCGCCACCATCGCCTACTCCGCCGAGTTCGCCGCCCCGAGCACGATCGGGCTGATCGGCGCGGCGTTCTCGCTGTCCGGCTCGTTCGTCGTGGTGACCGCCCTGGCGGCCACCATCCTGCTGAGCGCGGGCGCCATGCCCCGCCGCCGGGCACCCGCCGGGCCAGTCCCGGCCACCGTCAGCGCCGCCGAGGCCGATCACCCGGCCCGTTGACCGCAGCCGGTGTCTCCGGCACGAAGAGCCAGCGGATGTCGAGATCCTGCGGCGTGACCCTGGAGTGGTTCGGTATACCGGCTGTCCAGCGCGGTCCGTAATGGAGGACCGCTCTTACGGTCGCCTGGCTGCTTGCCGGGAGTGCGGGGCTCACCCCCGGCAAGCGGCGCAGACGGTCAGCCGGTGAAGTGCTCCAGCAGATGGCTGAAGGCCCAGGGGCCCTGCTTGATGCCGGAGCAGGTGTTGCTGTCGGTCTTGCCGGGGCAGCCGCCGTTGTCGCGCTGGATGGCCCAGATCGACAGCAGGCTCATGTGCTCGTGCTGGGCGAAGGCCATCACCTCGGCCGTGCCGTGCAGGTAGGTGGTCTCGATCTTGCCCCGGTCGTCGATGCCGGGCAGCAGGGTCATGCCCTCCATGGCCCACAGTTGCCTGCCGGTGAGCTTGGGATACAGCCCGGCGAGCTGGTTGTGCAGGTTCATCGCGGCGCTCATCGCGGCGACGGGCATGTCCACCACGCCCTCGTGGGTCTGGTAGTAGTCGAAGGTCATGATGTTGACCACGCCGACGTGCACGCCGTCGGCGATGGCGTTCCTGACCACGGCCAGGCCAGGTCCCTGCAGCCCGTTCGGCTCGACCGGCAGGGTGAAGTCCACCTGCAACCTGGTGCCGTGCTTGGCCGCCCATGCCTGGGCCATGGCGATCGCCTCGTCCCGGCGGTTGATGCCGGCCTTGCGGCCCAGCGACTTCGCCTCGACGTCCATGTCGAGCCGGGTCACGTGGTACTTGGTGATGAGCAGCTCGTAGGCGGCGGCGATCTTGGTCACGCTGGTGCAGGAGTCGGCGATCTCGGTGCCGCCCTGGTCCGCGCTGAATCCGCCGAAGGACGGGATGACGTCGCCGCCCATCTTGCGCAGCGTGGCGATCTCGGACAGGTAATGCCCGGCCGACAGTGGCTCCTTGGCGTTGCCGTCCCAGGCCGGGGTGCAGGAGCCTCGCTTGGGCGTCTGGATGAAGGCAAGGGTCAGGTAGCGCGCGCCGGACTGCTTGGCCACGGCGGAGATGCTGCTGGGCAGGTAGGTCTCGAAGTAGGGCGCGTAGACCGGCAGCGGGATGGTGGCACGGGTCTGGCTTGCCGGGTGCGTGGCCGGGGCGGCGGACGCGGCGGACACGTTCGCCGCCGGGACGGCCAGGGCGGCCATGGTGGCCATGACCGCTGCCAGGGCGATGGTGCGGGGTCTGCGGAGTCTCACGGGGTTTCCTTTCTCTAACGCACGGGGGCGGCGATGTCGCGAACGGGCGCGTTCCATCCGTACAGGCTGATCACTGGGGTGGCGCCGGCCAGCTCGGATGAGTCATAGCTGACGGTCAGCGGCTGTGACTCGCCCGGCCACAGCGTGATGTCGTTGCGGTTCCAGGTGGCTGTCTCCAGCTCACCGGCGCCGGGCGGCAGGTGGCCGTTGGCCGTTCCGCGCAGGACGTCGGCGCGCAGGAACAGGGCGACGGTGTGCTTCTTCGAGGTGTTCGTGATCGTCACCGTGGTGGCCAGGTCCGCGCCGTCCGGCCCGGGCCGGCGGGTGGTGACCGCCGTGACCTTGATGCGCGCCCTGGGCAGTGAGCTGAGCGCCGCCAGGTTCGTGTAGGAGGTCATGGTGGCCTGCGGGCTGCCGGCGGTCCTGGCCCAGTCGACCACGTCAGGATGGGTGGACAGCCAGTACACATTGCGGTCGAGCACGGTGCTGTTCCGCTTCAGCAGCAGCTCGGCGAAGTAGACCTGGGCTCGCTTGCCGACCGCAGTCGTCGCGGGCACCCTGGCCCTCAGCACGTTGCTGGCGACCTGCTGGCTGGCCAGGGTGACCGGCTTGGACTGGGCGTGACTCAGCAGCTTTCCGGCCAGGTTGTAGATCCGCTCCTGGACGGTCAGGCCGGTCTGCCGGGAGCCGGTCAGGTTGTCCACGGTGACGGTCCGGGTGTTCAGCGCGTAGAGCACGTGCAGGGCCCGGTTGGCCTCCTGGGCGCCGAAGTAGCTGCCCGCCTGGTCGCCGTCGCTGTTGTAGAGGTTCCACAGCAGGCTGGGCCAGCCCTTGTTGACCTGCCAGTAGATGGTTCCCGTCGACGGGGCCGGCCGGTGGGCCGACTCGGCGATGTAGGCCTCGAACTGCGCCCGGGTGTCCTCATAGTCCTGGAGCTGAGCCTTCTCGACGTAACCGGCCAGGCTCGCCCACCTGCCGTACCGCGCGGCCAGGGCCTTGTCGAAGTTGAACAGCGTGCCGAACGCATAGCCGGCATGGCCGGGCTCGTAGTTGGTGTGGTACTGGTTGTAGCCAGGGTTCTTCCAGAGCTGGGTCTGCTCGAACGAGGACATGAAGCGCCGGATCGAGTACATGGTCGGCACCGTGTCCCCGGCGCTCTGCTCGCTGTCGTAACCCCAGGCGCCGCCGACGTCGGTCCTCGTCGGGTCGTCCGGCCGGTAATGGGTGGTGTCGTACCAGTAGTCCGGCGGCACCCAGTCGTAGGGCCCCTCCTTCTCTCCCGACCAGCCGAGGATTGGGCTGCTGTTGTACTCGGCGGAGGAGATCAGCGGATCGCCGAAATCCGCCCGCCGGAATCCGGCCAGCGACACCTTCTCCTGGCGCGGGATCGGCGCGTTGTCGCTCCACTGGAAGCTGAACACGCTCGGGTGGTTGCGCAGCCGCTGGCCCAGGGTGAGTGCGGAGAGCTGGAGCAGCCGGTAGTCGGCGCTGGTCACGCCGTGCCCGTCGATAGGGAGCTGCCAGGCGTCACAGCACTGGTAGCCCGCATTGATCAGCAGGCCGGCCCGGTCCATCTGGGTGAAGAAGTTGTCCGGCATGATGTGGCCCTCCAGGCGGAGGGTGTTGATACCGAGGTTGCGCATCAGCACGATCTGCCTGGCAATATCGGCGGCCGAGTAGTGCAGGAAGATGTTGGGCGAGAACCCGCCGCCGCGCACGATGAACCGGCGGCCGTTGATGGTGAACACCCGGCCGCCGTCCGGCTCCAGCGGTGAGGCGCCGGTCAGGTACGAGGTCACCGTCCTGATGCCGAACTGCTCATGCGTAGAGTTCAGCTGGCGCCCGTGCTGCGAGACCCAGGTCACCAGCGTGTACAGCGGCTGGCCGCCCATCCGGTAGGGCCACCACAGGTGCGGATGGGAGACGCGGAGCTGGGGGAACTGGGCGGGGGTCAGGGTTACCGTCCGGGTCCGGCCGGCCGGCACGGTCACCGGGGTGCTGGCCAGGATCACCTTCCCGCCGGCGCCGGGTACCACGATGGCCACGCCGAAGCTGCCGTGCTGCACGGCTTCGCTGCCGTTGGTGATGCCGGCCTTGATGGTCAGGGCCGAGCTGGACAGGTTCGCCGCGTTGTGCTCGATCACGTGCGCGTCGCCGTCGGCGAGCGGGCCGCTCACCCGCAACTGGACGGGGAACTGAAGCCCTGAGTTGTTGTCCGGCGGGACCTGGTTCCAGTCCACGTCGTCGAGCGTGTACATGTGACTCGGGTCGTTCGGCAGGATCTCCAGGGCGACGGTGTTCATCCCATGCCGGAGCAGATCGCTGACCGGGAAGGTGAAGCGGGTGTAGTCGCCGGTGACCGTGCCCGGGCTGGCGACCAGGTGGCCGTCGAGCCACACGGCGGCGCTCCCGGCCACCCCATTGACGACGAGCGAGGCCCGGCCGCCGGCAGGCACCCGCTGCCTGAAATCGGTGCGGAACCACCAGGGCACGTCGAACAGCGGGTCGGTGTCGCGCCCGACACCACTCAGGAAGCCATAGCAGAACTTCATGTTCGCCGAGAAGAACACGCTCTGCCGGCTGCTGCCGCTGCTCTGGTTCACCTTCAGGCCCCGGTCATTGGGGCAGTCGCCGTTCTGCAGCAGCGCCTCGATCTCGGTCCCTGGTGCGCCCGCATCATCGTTGCGAACCGGCAGCCAGGATCTCGCGTTGAAGCCGGGCTCGGAGATCTGTGCGCCAGACTCGGGAGCAGTGGCGCTGCTGGCCACCCGCCAGCCACCTGCCCCCAGGTCGGTCAGGTTGCTGGCTCCGGTGTCCGACGGCGAAGCCAGGGCCGCCTCGGCCCTGGCGATCAGCGCGGACAGCCCCGGTCCCGGCGTGACCAGGCCTAATGGGGCGCTGCCGGATGGCTCACGGCCGGAGGTCCCCAGCACCGGTCCGCCTGGCAGCACCACTGCCACCGCGACCACAGCCACGGTCCGCACAGCGCCACCCGCTGCGGACCGGACAGTGCCACCGGCCCGGCGGATCCGACTCGTGACGTGCACCGTTGTGCTCCTCTCCGCGGCATCCAGCCGCGATAGCGGTCCGCCCGGCCTGCCGATCCCCCGCTACCGTCCGGGGCAGCGTTCCCCCCGGCTACCGTCCGGGGCAGCGTTCTCCCGGCTACCGTCTGTGAGCGCGAACCCCGCCAGGAGCGCATCCGCCCGAGTCGCAATAGTTTGTATAGTTTCCGAACAAGCTAGACGTCAAGTCCTGCCCACGCTCACGGCCTGCTTCCCGGTCTCTGCCCGCGCGCGGGCACCAGCATAGGTAAACAGCACCTGCCGGGGATACACACGTTTGCGCTGATATTTGACGGAGCCACGAGCCCTTCCAGGCCAGCGGCAACGCGCGCTGCAACGTCACGAACATCCGCCTAGCGGACCGAACCACTGCGGCTGATGGCGTCCGCTGAGCTCTTTGAACCGCTGCAGTGCGGGGGCCAGGCCGCCCGGATTGCGACTGACCGGCTGCCGCCGAACGTCGCTATCCGGCCAACCCGGCCCCGCTGACCACGAGCTTTGAATAGGGCATTAAGTGCAATACAAAGCGGGGGGCACCCAGTCGGACAGCCGGCGTTCGGCACCAGCCGACCAGCCGGATGGCCGAGTGGGTGCCCCCGCCTAAGGTGGGGTTCAGGGTCTCTCCGGACGGATGATCACGCCGAGGCGCCGGTGGGCAGGGCGGCCATGAGCTGGTTCCAGGCCAGGTCGCTGCCGGCCGCCAGGCAGCCGTCCACCACGGCGTCCGAGCCGAGGGCGCTGACCCGGACGGCCGGCCGGGCCGGGGCAAGGGTCTGCAGGTGGCCGTTGACCGCGTCGGCGAACCCCGGCGCCTGGCCGATGCCGCCGCCGAGCACGATCAGCTCGGGGTCCACGACGGTGATGACCACGCAGATCGCCTTGGCGACCAGCCGTGCTTCCTCGGCGACCACGGCGGCGGCCCGTTCGTCTCCCCTGGCCGCGGCGTCGAACACCCGGCGGGCGGTGACCGGGCCGCGGATGCCGGCCCGGCGGGCGGCCCGGACCACGGCCGCGGCGGAGGCGGATGCCTCAAATTCACCACGCCTGCGGGCGTCGGTCTCGTCGGCGCCCGAGCCTTCGGACAGCGGCATGAAGGCGATCTCCCCGGCCACGCCGTGTACGCCCCGGCGGAGTTGCCCGCCGAGCACGAGGCCCATGCCGATGCCGGTGCCGACGTGCACGAAGGCGAAGTCGTCCACGTTGCGCCCGTGGCCGAGGGCACGCTCGGCCAGCGCCTCGGCGTCCACGTCGTTCTCGATCATGACCGAGTCGCCGAACGCGGCCCGCAGCCCGGCGAGCGCGGCCGGCCGGTCCCAGCCGGCCAGGCCACCGGTCAGCGCCATGGAGTTGCGGCCCGGCTCGTAGACACCGGGACTGCCGATCACGGTCTGGGTGATCGCGGACCTGGTGACGCCGGCCTCGTTGCACACGATGTCGCCGAGGCGCACCAGCTCGGCCACCCGGCCGCGGACGCTGGTGGCCCTGGCGCGCAAGGTGGACCGGGCGCGGATCTCGCCGGCCAGGTCGGCCAGCGCGCCCCTGACGTACTCGTGGCCGATGTCGAGGCCGAGCACCAGGCCCGCGTCGGGGCGGATCTCGAACAGTTTGGCGGACCGGCCGGGCACGCCGGTGCGCTGGCCCGCCTCCTGCACCAGCCCCGCCGCCTCCACGTTCGCCAGCGCGAGTGAGACGGTCGGTTTGGACAGTCCCGAGGCCCGGGCCAGTTCGGCGCGCGAGCACGGGCCGAGGCTGCGGATGTGCTCGAGCAGCAACTGCTCGTTCATGGCACGGATCAGCGGGGGCCGGGCCGCCGCCGAGAAGCTGCCGCCCTGGACACCAGGCCCGCCGCGGACGCCTTGCCCCTGGGCATCCGGGGTTCCCCCAGCCACGCCCAGTGGCTCGGCGACCGCCGCGCTGGATGACAGTGACGCACCCGATGGCAATGCGGCCATGGTCACCTCCCGTTCCATGATCTCCCGCCCCCTCCAGGATGTTACGAGGATTAGTCAATCCGCGCCTTGTACCGCAGACATAGTTAGGATACTGTCCTAACTATCTCACACGGAGGACCACTAATCCATGCCCCACCGCTCCACCATGCGCCCGGCGATCCCGGCAGCACCAGCAATGGGCCTGGCTGCCGGGTTCCCCGGCGGCGCCTGGGCGGACGGTCCTTCCTGCGCTGGAACCACACGAACACGAACGGTGCCCCGCGGGCCCCGGCTGACGCTGAACGGTGCTTCCTGCGCCGGAACCACACACGGTCACCCGTCCGGCGCCGGATCGAGCCCGAGACCGGACGGTGCTTCCTGCGCCGGAACCACGCGAGCGGTGCCCCGCCGGCCCGGCTGGCCGCTGAACGGTGCTTCCTGCGCCGGAATCACACGAACACGAACGGTGCCCGGCCGGCCCCGGCTGACGCTGAACGGTGCTTCCTGTGCCGGAACCACACCCTACGGGAAAACTTCGGTAATAAATCTGTGCGGTCATGGCACGTTGCGGCGACAAGGTCTCCTGGTCCTGGCGAGGGCCTCGTCAGAACTCGCCGACCAGCGGAAACCTTGTCGGCGACAAATAGTTTGGATACTGTCCTAACTATCTTATTAGCGGAGGAATCACCACAGCATGAGCACTCCCCCTGTCCTGCTCGGGATCGACTTCGGCGGCACCAAAATCGCCGTTGCCCTGGCGGATCCCAGCGGCCGCAGGCTCGCCACTGCCACGGTGGACAGTGCGGGTGAGTTTGGCGCGCGGGCGGCCTTCGACCGTGGTGTCCGCGCCGCCAGAGAACTCCTTGACGGCGCGGACGGCCGTCCACTCGTGGCGGTCGGGGTGTCCACGTTCGGCATACCGTTCGAGGACCGCGTCGAGCTCGCCCCGGCCATCCCGGGCTGGGACGATCTGGCCTTCGGCCGCGAACTGCGGGCAGCCTTTCCCGGCGCCGTCGTCCGGATGGCTACCGACGCGAAGGCCGCGGCCAGCGCCGAAGCCACCTGGGGCGCCCTGGTTGGCTGCGATCCAGCCATCTACCTGAACCTCGGCACCGGCCTGTCCGCCGCGATCATCACCGGAGGCAACGTGCTGCTCGGCCGGCACGGTGCGGCCGGCGAGATCGGCTACAACCTGCGGGCCGTCGACGACGCCGGGCTCGCCCTGGATCACCGGGTTCCGCTGGAGTGGATGGTCAGCGCCAGGGCGCTCGCCAAGCGCGGGACCAGCGCCGTCGGCTCGGCCCGCGACCTCACCGCCGCGGAGGTGTTCGAGGCCAGCGCGGAAAACAAGACGCTGGGCGACGTAATCGACGAGTTCGTCGCAGAACTCTCCTTTCACCTCGTTAACCTAGCCATCAGCATCGACCCGGTGCGGATCGCGGTGGGCGGTGGCATGACCGGCTCATGGGACCGCCTGCGGCCCGGCCTGGAACGGGCTCTGTCCGCAGGAGTACCCTTTCCGCCCGAGCTCGTTCTGGCCGCATTCCCTTTCGATGCGCCCCTCATCGGCGCGGTCGCACTTGCCGTTGAGGCAGCGCAGGACCGGCTCGGTACCGTGACGGCGCATCTGGCTCAGCCCGGGGACGGCAAGGCCGCGCCCGAGCCGGCCCTGAACAACGCACACAAAACAAAGGACTAAGAGGCATGGGACACGGCATGAGACTTTTCCGCAAGAGACGGCGCCTGGGCATATTCGGCGTCGCCGTGGCGGCCAGCCTGCTCGCGGCCGCCTGCAGCTCCAACTCCCCCGGCAGCAAGAACAACGCCTCCGGTGGGACCAACGGCGTGGTGACCATCTCCAATGAGGCCGGGGCCCTGTGGACCTGCGGATTCAATCCGTACAACGGCTCGGTCGCCTTCCTGTCCGTCGGCTTCGTCTATGAGCCGCTCGTCTACGTCAACCCGTTGCAGAACGGCAAGACCACCCCCATGCTGGCGACCTCCTGGACATGGGGAGCGGGCAACAAGACGCTCACGTTCAACATCCGCAAGGGCGTCAAGTTCAACGACGGCACGCCGATGACCCCGGCCGACGTGGTGTACACGTTCGACCTGCTGAAGAGGGTCCCGGCGCTGGACCTCAGCGGTGTGTGGTCGGCGCTGTCCAGCGTCAGCCAGACCGGGTCCGACCAGGTCACCATGACCTTCAAGAACGCGGCGGTGCCGGAGTTCTACTACATAGCCGACCAGACCCCGATCCTGCCCCAGCACATCTGGTCGAAGATCAGCAACCCGGCCGCGTTCGCGGACCCCAACCCGGTGGGCACCGGTCCCTACAAGGTCAACCCGTGCACCAAGACCAACATCACCTACACGGCCAACCCGCACTACTGGCAGCCCGGCTTGCCACACATCGCCAAGGTGGAGTACCCGGCGTTCACCAGCAACAACACCGCCAACGACGAACTGTCCACCGGCCAGGCGCAGTGGGGATCCCAGTACATCCCCGGCATCCAGGCGTTCTACCTGGCCAAGAGCAGCTCCTTCCACTACTGGTTCCCGCCGACGGTGAACGTGACGCTGATCCCGAACCTGACGAACCCGCTGCTGGCCAACGTCAAGGTCCGGCAGGCCATGTCGTACGCGATCGACCGCACCCGGGTCTCGCAGATCGGTGAGTCCGGGTACGAGCCGCCGTCCAACCAGACCGGCATCGTCACGCCGACGTTCTCGAGCTGGCTGGACAGCTCGGCGGCCGCCCAGTACCAGAACTACGCCTACAACCCGGCGAAGGCCAGGCAACTGCTGCAGCAGGCCGGCTACCACATGGGCTCGAACGGCATCATGGTCAACTCGGCCGGCAAGCAGCTCAACTTCACCGTCATCAACATCGGCGACTTCTCCGACTGGGTGGCCTCCATGCAGGTCATCACCCAGGAGCTGAAGGCGGTCGGAATCCAGGTCACGCCGGACAACCTGTCCAGCACGGACTTCGACACCGACGTCTACACGGGCAAGTTCCAGCTCGCCTACTACGACCAGCAGACGTTCGGCCCGGCCCCGTACTACGAGCTGAATGACTGGCTGAACTCGGCCCAGACGGCCCCGGTCGGGCAGACGGCCGCCAGCAACTACGAGCGTTACAACAACCCAGCCACCGACAACCTGCTGCACCAGTACGCGAGCACCACCAGCGCCACGGCCCAGCACTCGATCGTCAACCAGCTTGAGCAGGTCATGCTGAGCCAGGTGCCGGTCATCCCGGTGGTCGAGGCCGTGGACTGGTACCAGTACGACACCCAGTCGCTGACCGGCTGGCCTACCCAGAGCAACCCGTACGCACAGCCGGCGGCCTACGCCTACCCGGACATGGAGCAGGTGCTCCTGCACCTCAAGTCGTCCTGACCTCGGTGCGTGCCCGGGGCTTCCTTCCCCGGGCACGCGCCGGGCCGGACGCTCGCAGCCTGCGTGAGGCAACGATGCCGAGCCGACCATTCGGGGCCTTGGAGGGGCCGACATGACCACTAGGGGAAGAGCTTGAGATACGCGCTGCGCCGTCTCGGCTTCTTCGTGCTCACGCTGTGGGCCGCCTTGACGCTCAATTTCCTGCTGCCGCGGATGATGCCGGGCAACCCGGCACTAGCGATGATGTCCAAGTTCCACGGGGAACTCGGGCCCAACGCACTGCACGCCCTGGAGATCCTGTTCGGGGTCAACGCCCACCAGGGCCTGATCTCGCAGTACTTCAGCTACCTGCACCAGGTGGCGACCTTCAACTTCGGCACCTCGCTCTCCCAGTATCCCCAGACCGTCACCTCGGTCATCGGCGGCGCGATCTGGTGGACGGTCGGCCTGGTTGGCATCACCACCATCCTGGCCTTCCTGCTCGGCACCGGGCTCGGCGTCGTCGCCGCCTGGCGCCGTGGCGGCCGGCTGGACAGCATCATGCCACCGGTGTTCGTGGTCACCTCCGCGATCCCGTACTTCTGGGTGGGCATGGTGCTGGTGCTGATCTTCGCGCTCACCTTGCACTGGCTGCCCGAGCAGGGCGGCTTCAATGTCACCTCGGACACCCCTGGCTTGTCGCTGGGCTATATCGGGGACGTGCTCCAGCACGCCGTGCTCCCGGCGTTCTCGCTGCTGATCACCACGATCGGCACCTGGATTCTGACCATGCGCAACACGATGATCACCACGCTGGCCGAGGACTACGTGCGGATGGCCCGTGCCAAGGGCCTGCCCGGCCGGCGCATCATGGTCGACTACGCGGCCCGCAACGCGATCCTGCCCAACCTCACCGGCTTCGCGATGTCGCTCGGCTTCGTGGTCAGCGGTGCGATCCTGATTGAGTACGTGTTCAACTACCCCGGGGTGGGGTTTATGCTGCTGCAGGCCGTGCAGGGTGAGGACTACCCGCTGATGCAGGCTCTGTTCCTGCTCATCACCGTGGCCGTGCTGCTGGCCATCCTCGTCGCCGACGTCGCTACAGCCCTGCTCGATCCCCGGACCAGGACGGCGGGATAGCCATGTCCATGCCCCTATCCGGCGTCACGACCGTCGGCGAGCCCGTCCGGCCTGGCGTCACCGGGCCGGCCAAGCGCCCGGCCACGCACGCGCTTGCCCGGCTGACCCGTGCGGTGCGCTCGAACCGCAAGGCCGCCGCCGGCACGATCATGCTCGGCATCTTCATCCTGGTCTCGATCTTCCCCGGCGTCATCGCCAAGGACAACCCGGGCGCCGACATCTACAAGCCGCGGCTCGGCCTGTCCACATCGCACCTGCTCGGCACGACCTCGTTCGGCCAGGACATGTGGGCGCAGGTGGTGTACGGCACCAGAGACGTGCTGATCATCGCGTTCGTGGTCGGGCTGGCCACGACGGCGATAGCGGTCATCATCGGCGTCGCCGCCGCCTACCTCGGCGGCGCCTGGGACGGCACGCTCGGTGTGATCACCGACATCCTGCTGGTGATCCCGCTGTTCCCGTTGCTCATCGTGATCACCGCCTATGCGCACGGTGCCAGCACCCTGGTGCTCATCGTGGTCATCACGGCCACGAGCTGGTCCTACACCGCGCGCCAGCTCCGGTCGCAGGCGCTGTCGCTGCGCTCCAGGGACTTCCTCGAGGCGGCCAGGGTACGCGGCGAGCGCAGGTTCTACATCATCGTGGTCGAGCTGATCCCAACGATGACCTCGCTGATCGTAGCCAGCTTCCTGACCAACGCGCTGTATGCGGTGCTGTTCGCGTCCAGCCTGCAGTTCATCGGCCTGGGTGACCCGAACGCGCAGAGCTGGGGCACGATGCTCTACTGGGCGCAGAACGAGGCGGCGCTGCAGACCGGCCAGCCCATGTGGGCGATCGCGCCCGGGTTCTGCATTGCCGCTCTTGGAGCCGCGTTCGCCCTGCTCAACTATGCCTTCGACGAGGTCGGCAATCCGGCACTGCGACCGGTAAGGAGGAACCGTGGCAAGCGTGCGCGCTGACGCCGGCGCTGATCCGAAGGATTACGGCCCCGCCGCGGGGGCCATCCTCACGGTGCGCGATCTGTCGGTCGAGTACGCCATGGACAGCGGTGCCGTCGCGGCCGTGGACCGGGTGAGCTTCGATCTGTACCCGGGCGAGTTCCTCGGCATCGTGGGCGAGTCGGGCTGCGGCAAGTCGACCCTGCTGTTCGCCATCGCCCGGTTGCTCGCGCCGCCGGCCGCAATCACCAACGGCAGCGTGGCCTTCAAGGGCACGAACATGGTGGCGATGACCGACAAGGAGCTGGCTCCGGTCCGCTGGCGGGATCTGTCGGTCGTAATGCAGAGCGCGATGAACGCGCTCAACCCGGTCACGTCGATCGGCGCCCAGTTCAAGGACGCGATGAAGGCACACGGGGTGACCTCGAAGGAGGAAATCGCCGCGCGGTCGGCCGAGGTGCTGCAGATGGTCGGGATCGACCCGGTGCACCTGGGCAGCTACCCGCACCAGCTCTCCGGCGGGATGCGCCAGCGTTCCATGATCGCGATGGCGCTGCTGTTCACCCCGGAGCTGGTGATCATGGACGAGCCCACCTCCGCGCTCGACGTGGTCGCGCAGCGCTCGCTCATGGTGCACATCAAGAAGCTCCAGGAGGAACTGCACTTCGCGGTCGTCTTCGTCACCCACGACATGTCGCTGGTCAGCCACTTCTCCGAGCGGCTCATGGTGATGTACGCCGGCCAGGTCGCCGAGTACGGCAGCACCCGGGAGGTCTTCGACACCCCGCGCCACCCCTACAGCGTTGGACTGCTCGAAGCCTTCCCCTCGATCAGGGGCGAGCGGGTGCCGCTGACCGGTATCCCGGGCAGGCCACCGGACCTGTCCCAGCCACAGCATGGCTGCTGGTTCGCGCCGCGCTGCCCGCGCGTGATGGACCTCTGCCGGGACACCGAGCCAGACCTGTACCAGGTGCGGGACGCGAAGGTGCGCTGCCTGCTGTACACCGAGGCAGAGCGCAAGGAGGCTGACCGTGGCTGAGCTTTCCGGGCCGCTGCTCCGGACCGAGGCGCTGAGCAGGCATTTCAAGATCGGCAATGCGCTGTCCCGGCGCATCCTGCACGCGGTCGACGACGTGAACCTGACCATCGGCTCCCGCGAGATCGTCGCGCTGGCCGGCGAGAGCGGCAGCGGCAAGAGCACCATCGCCCGGCTGCTCGCCAAGATCTACAAGCCGACCAGCGGCGAGATCTACTTCCAGGGCCGCCCGGTGTCGGCCATCAGGTCACGCCGGGAGTTGCTGCAGTACCGGGGCGATGTGCCCATGGTGTTCCAGGACCCGTTCAGCTCGCTGAACCCCGTGCACCGCGCCTCGCACGGGCTGATCCGCGCGCTCAAGCTGCACCGGCCCGAACTCAACGCACAGCAGCGGGAACAGGAGGCGATCCGCGCGCTGGACGCGGTCGGGCTCACCCCGGCCGCCGAGGTGCTGCACCGCTACCCGTTCGAGCTGAGCGGCGGCCAGCGGCAGCGGCTCGGCTTCGCCCAGGCGCTGGCCCTGCGGCCGAAGCTGATCGTCGCCGACGAGCCGGTGTCCATGCTGGACGTGTCGATCCGGATCGGCCTGCTCAACCTGATGGCCGGCCTGCGGGACGACCAGGGCGTGTCCGTCCTCTACATCACCCACGACATAGCCAGCGCCCGGTACGTCGCCGACCGGCTGATCGTGATGTACGCCGGGCAGATCGCCGAGTCCGGCCCGGTGGAGGACGTGCTCGCCCAGCCGCGGCACCCCTACACCCAGCTCCTGCTGTCGGCGGTGCCGGACCCGCGGGCGCCGCTGAGCGTCGGCGCCGAGACCGACCGGGGTGAGCCGCCCAAGGTCGTCGACCCGGCTCCCGGCTGCCGGTTCCGCTGGCGCTGCCCGCTGCGGATCGATGAATGCGACCATGTCACGCCCGCGTTGCGGGAGCTTCTCCCTGACCATCAGGCGGCCTGCCATGTCGCCACGGCCGGCACTCTCACGAAGGCGTTTGGATGAAGATCGCGGTCATCGGCGGCGGATCCACCTACACACCGGAGCTTGTCGACGGAATGGCACGGCTGGCCGGCCAGGTCCACATGAGCGAGCTCATGCTCGTCGACCCGGACGAAGGACGGCTGTCGGTCGTCGGCCCGTTCTCGGCCCGGATCATGAAGGCGCTGGGGCACCCCGGTCAGGTCCGCTGGACCAGCAACCTGGATGAGGGCCTGGACGGTGCGGGCGCGGTCCTGCTGCAGCTACGGGTCGGCGGCCAGGCGGCCCGGCAGCGCGACGAGACATGGCCGCTGCGGTGCGGTTGCATCGGGCAGGAGACGACCGGGGCCGGCGGGTTCGCCAAGGCGCTGCGCACCGTTCCTGTGGTGCTGGACATCGCCGAACGGGCCCGGCGGCTGGCGGACAGCTCGGCCTGGATCATTGACTTCACCAATCCGGTCGGGATCGTGACCCGGGCCCTGCTCGACGCCGGTCACCGGGCGGTCGGTCTGTGCAACGTGGCGATCGGGTTCCAGCGCAAGTTCGCCGCGATCCTGGGCGTGCCGCCCGAGCGGGTCCTGCTCGACCACGCCGGGCTGAACCACCTCACCTGGGAGCGGGCCGTCCTGGTGGACGGCAAGGACCGGCTGCCCGACCTGCTGGCCACCTCGGTGGAACAGATCGCGCAGGACATCGAGCTGCCGGCCGAGACAATCCTTCAGCTCGGCTCGGTGCCGTCGTACTACCTGCGTTATTTCTACAGCCACGACCTGGTGGCCGAGGAGGAGCGCCACTCCCCCACCCGGGCCGAGCAGGTCGCCGGGATCGAGCGCGAACTGCTCACCATGTACGCCGACCCGGCGCTGGACCGCAAGCCGGACCTGCTCGGCCAGCGCGGCGGCGCGTTCTACTCCGAGGCGGCCGTGGCGCTGATGGCCTCGCTGGTCAATGACACCGGGGACACGCAGGTCGTCAACGTGCGCAACGCCGGCACGCTGCCGTTCCTGGCCGATGAGGCGGTCATCGAGGCGCCGGCCAGGGTCGGCGTCAGCGGCGCGATCCCGCTGCCCACCGGCCCGGTCGAGCCGTTGCAGCGCGGCCTGATCGCCCACGTCAGCGCGTACGAGGAACTGGCGGTCGACGCGGCGCTGCGCGGCGGCAGGCAGCGGGTGGAGATGGCCATGCTCGCCCACCCGCTGATCGGCCAGATAGACCTGGCCCGCCAGCTCACCGACCTGCTGCTCGCCGAGAACGCACGCTACCTGCCCTGGGCGGACGCGAATTGACCGGACACGACGAGGCCCGGCTGCCCGCGGTCATCGCGGTGGACGGGGGTAACAGTAAGACCGACGTCGCGCTCATTGGCTCGGACGGGTCGCTCCTGGCTGGCATCCGCGGGCCGGGGATGAACCCGCACAGCGACGGGCTGGCCGAGACCGTCGAGGTGCTCGGCGGGCTGGTGCACAAGGCCGCGGCGCAGGCCGGAGGGTGTCTTTCCGGCCTGGGACCTTCCGCCGGCCCGGACGGCGGGCTCAACGGCGTGGGTGGCCTGGTCGCCAGGCACATGTCCGCATGCGTGGCCAACGCCGACCTGCCCGAGGAGGAGGAAAGGGTTCGCGCGGCCTTCCAGGAGCAAGGCTGGACCCAGACCACCTCGGTGGTCAACGACACCTTCGCCGTGCTCCGGGCCGGCCTTACCGGCGGGGAGGCCGGCGGACACTGGGGCGTGGCGGTCACCTGCGGCGCGGGCATCAACTGCGTCGGGGTGGCGCCCGACGGGCGGACCTCCCGTTTCCTGGCACTCGGCAGCATGAGCGGCGACTGGGGCGGCGGCTACGGGCTGGGCCGGGCCGTCATCTGGTACGCGATCCGGGCCGAGGACGGACGTGGCGAGCAGACCGTGCTGCGCGAGACCGTGCCCAGCCACTTCGGCGTCAAGACGATGCACGACGTCGCCGTCGGCATTCACAAGGGCACGATCACCGGCGAAGACCAGGTAGCCCTGTCACCCGTGCTGTTCGCCGCCGCGGCCGCCGGTGACAAGGTAGCGGTCAGCCTGGTCGGCCGTCAGGCTGAGGAGATCTTCCTGATGGCGTTCTCCGCGATGCGCCGCCTGGACCTGCTCGGCCTGCCCACCCCGGTCGTGCTCGGCGGCGGGGTGGTCACCGCCCGGGACCCGCTGCTCACCGCCGGCATCACCAGCAGGCTCGCCGCCCAGGCGCCGCACGCGGCGATCCGCATGATCGACGTGCCGCCCATCGCCGGTGCCGCCCTGCTCGGCCTGGACCGGGTGAACGCCGGCCCGGACGCGCAGGCGAAGCTGTGCGCCGCCTACACCCCGGCCCAGCCGGCCAGACCGGGTACGGGCCCGGGACTGGCGTAGGCTGTCGCCATGCCGCGCTATGAGTACCGGTGCCGCGCCTGCGGCGCCACGTTCGAGCTGACCCGCCCGATGAGCGAGTCCGCCGGCCCGTGCGCCTGCCCGGAGGGGCACGATGACACGGTGAAGCTGCTGTCCACGGTCGCGGTCGGCGGCCGGGCGTCAGCGTCGGAATCGCCGTCTGGCGGCGGGGCGGGTGGCTGCTGCGGCGGTGCCTGCGGCTGCGGCCACTGAGCGTCCACATGATCACCGAAGAGCGGCTCGGGGCTGGCTTGCGCGAGTTCACCGCGCGGCTCGCCGACGTGGTCGCCGTCACCGGCGAGGCGGCCCGCATCCCCACCTGCCCGGAGTGGTCGCTGCGCCAGCTCGCCACGCACGTCGGGCGGGCCCACCGGTGGGCGGGTGAGATCGTGAACCGCCGGGCCACCGAGATGGTCCCGTTCCGGGAGGCGCCGGACGGCAAGCTGCCCGGCGACCCGGCCGCCCGGCCGCGCTGGCTGACCGCCGGGGCGGACGGGCTCATCGCCGCTGTCGCAGACGCCGGCGCCGAGCCGGTCTGGACCTTCGCCGGGCTGGCCCCGGCCCGGTTCTGGCTGCGCCGGATGGCGCACGAGACCGCCGTGCACTGCGCCGACGCCGAGCTCGCCGTCGGCCGCCCGGTGCCCGTCGCCGCCGACCTGGCCGTGGACGGGATCAGTGAGTGGTACGAAATCGCCTGCGGCGACCTGAGCGGGCGGCCTGCGCCGCTGGCCGGGGGGTCCACCTTGCACGTGCACGCCACCGATGACGGGCTCGACGGCAGCGGCGAGTGGCTGCTGAGCGGGACGGCGTCGGGGGTGGCCGTCCAGCCAGGTCACGCTGCCGTGGGGCGTGGTCCCGGCAAGGAGAGCAGGGCCGATGCCGTGGTGCGCGGCCCGGTGGCCACGCTCTTTCTCGTGCTGATGCGCCGCCTGCCGGCGGACACACCCGGGATAGAGGTGCTCGGCGACGCCTCGGTGCTGCACACCTGGCTGGCGAATACCGCGTTCTGAGTGAGGGGTCAGTCCTCGACCAGGCCGGTCATCGCCATGATCAGGTAACCGCAGATCTCGCGCGGCAGTTCGTCGCCCGAAGCGGCCAGCCGGTGCTCAGCCCGTGAGTTCACCTTGTTGCGGCCTTCGGCCTGAATCCGCAGCGTGCCGCCACGGCCCATCCGGCCGGACTTGCGCAAGCTGGCCTTGATGGACCCACGCGCGGTCTCGATGGTGGACTTCCCGCTGCCCACCAGTTCACCGGTGGCCCGTTCGGACGTCTCGACGACATAATTTTCGACCCAGGAATGCAGGTGATCGGGCACGGCGGGAACCGCCTCCAGCGCCGGGTCCGTAAGCAAGTCCTCGATGAGCCGAGCCGTGCCACCGACGTAGCTCCAGCACAGGTCCACCTCCGACGCCACACACCAGGCCCGGTCGGCGGGCCACCACAGGCTGGGCGTCTGGCCCGGCGAGCCGGCGAACGCGAGGGCCGCCTCGATCGGGCCGGTGTAGAGCAGGTAGTCGCGGTGTGGCAGCCGGACTCTGGGGCCGTACCTGACCTCGGGCGGCACCGGATCGGGAACCGGGATCGGCACCTCGCCGGGCAGGGCGGCCGACATCGCGGTGTCCCAGCCCCAGCCGTCCCACATGCAGAACAGGCAGTTCGACGGCGTGCTGGTATAGGCGGCAAGCGGCTCGATGAGCGCCTCGGCGTCGGTGGCCTCCAGGCTGCCCCGCTCAGGCCCCTGGCTGTTCCACGGTGCGGGGCCGGCCGGTTTGACCGGCGGCAGCGCGATCGAGTGGAACTGCGAGTCCGGATGCAGCGGGATGCCACTCCACTGCGCGATCTCGCGCCAGCGAACGATCCGCATACCCTTGGCCAGGATGTAGTGAGCCGGGTGGAGCAGCCGGGCATACGCCTCGAAGACCGGCGGAATGACCGAAGCGACCAGGCGGTCCTCGAACGGGGCGAGGCTCGCGGCGATCCAGTCCGCCTCATCGACCGCCGTGCTCCACAGCGTTTCCGGCGCGGCGATTTGCTCCACCTTCGGCACCCTACTTCAGGTGGCGGGGCGAAACCGCCGATTTCGGCATGTGGCGGTGCGTGCCGTGGCTAACCGATCACGCACCGGAGGGCGGCTCAGGTTGCTGGGGTGCCCGCGGGGCGACCCGCGGGGCGACCCGCGGGTCGGGCCGGTCTATGTTCCAGTGCCGGACCGCTGCGGCGATCCACTGCCCGTTGTGCTCGGTCTCGGTGGTGTCGGTGCGCGGCGTCACCGAGAACCGGGTGACCACCCGCTGGCCACCCTCGTGATCGCCGTAGAGCAGGTCGATGGATATTGGCTGCCGGTTCTTGATGGCCTCCAGGGCGGCGGTGTACTCGGGGTCGCTGGTGTCGCGGTAGGCGGCCTGCCAGAAACCTGTGTCGTTGACCGGGATCCAGAGATCCCGGCTGTTCCAGCGGAACTTCTCCAGCGGCGGGCGGTCGGTGCTCTGCGGCCGCTCCGGGTAGAACACCCAGCCGTGCACGACGGCCAGGCCACTGCCCGCGTTGTGCAGCGAGAGGGCCAGGTAGACGTTCTCGGTCCCGTCCACGGCCCGGATCTCGCCAACCGCGGTGCCGCCGGGCATCTTGAACCACTGCTCGTCGCCGTACATGATCTTTTGCGGCGGGTCGTCCCGCCGGGACGGCATCAGGATCGGCCGCAGCCCGACGAGCAGGCTCTGCTCGGCCGCCCGCGCCGAGCGGTTGGCCGAACGGACCGAAGAAAACGTGGCCACGGCCAGCACGAGCGTTCCGCCCGCCGTGGCAAGCGATGAGATCGTTACCCAGTCAAGTGACACATTTCAGAGCGTAGTTGCCGGCGATCCCGGTGGCAGCCGTGATATGTGGTCCTGACCTGGCCCAGATCTCCACCGGAGGGTTACTGGCTGAGTACGATTGGACTTGCCCTTCGGCCCACACTCACCTGATTGCGGATTCGGATGATTCTGCTGCTCGTCGTTGCCATTGCCGTAGTCGCAGCGCTCGCCTACGGCGGCACCAGGATGTCCAGGTCACGGGCACGACAGCGGCGGGAGAACGCGGCCAGGGCGCGGGAGGCGGCGCAGGCCGCCAGGGCGCGGGCCGAGCGGGACCAGCGCCCGCCCGTCCGCAACGAGGACGACGCGCTCACCTTCGTGATGCCCGCCATCAAGCTCCCCTGGTCGACTGCGTCGCCACTGGCTGACCGGCGGGGTGATGACTACTCCAGCTATGGCGGCGGCACGGGCTACAACCCGCACACTGTCTTTGCCGGTGAGTACCCGCATGCCTCGTTCGGCGGCAACGGCTTCCAGAACCGGGACCGCGCGGGCAGCTACGCCGACATCGACACCGACTACCCGGCATTTTCCGCCCTGACGCCGTTCCAGGCCGAGGAAGAACCCGCCGCGCCGGAGCCCCCGCCCATGTCTGATTACCGCCCGGCGGCGGGCTACCGCCCGGCGGCTGCTCAGTACCCGGGCGGCCAGGCCCGGACGCCGGAGGAGACCGCCGGCAACGGCGGACGGTTTGGTGAGTTCCGCGATCCCCCGGCCTACCCGGCGGAGCGGTTCGGCCTCGGCCACCGGCCCGGCGATGACGCCGTGCCCGGGCCCCGGCCGGGCGACTACGACATGCCGCACGGCAGGCCGGCCGAGCGCCTGTCGCCCGCGGCCCGCCCGGGCGAGCAGCATGACACCGCCGCCGACCGGGCCCGCCGGCGGGCCGGGCCGGGCAGCCACCGGGCCGAGCACGCGAAGCGGCGGCGTAGCTGAGCGATCCTGCGCTCAGGGGGTGTGCACGGGGGTGCGTGCCCCGGCGGGTTCCAGCCTGGCCGCGGTCCTGGCGGCGGTGCGCAGCGCCCACGGGCTGGTTGTGATGAGGCCGAGCAGGAAGACGACGGCGCCAAAGCCGGTCAGCATCCACCAGCCGACGTGGCTGGCCGCGGCGAAGCTCGCCCGGATCGGGCCGTGGATGCCCGAGGTGACCGCCGATCCCACGATCGCGACACCGAGCGACTGGCCGACCTGACGGCTCGTCGAGGCCAAAGCCGCCGCGACCCCGGCCTGCGCGTCCGGCATGCCGGACACCGCCGCGTTCGTGATCGGGGCGTTCACCAGGCCGAACCCGATCCCGAAGATCACATAGGCAAGGAATAGCAGGCTCGCGCTTGTGGCGTTGGTCAGCCCGGTCAGCTCCGAGCAGCCCACCGCGATGGCCACCCCGGCCACCAGGGTGGGCAGCCGTGCTCCACGGCTGCCCACGATCCTCCCGGACAGCGGGCCGAAGATCACGGTCATTCCCGCCATCGGCAGCGTGTACAGCCCGGCATGAAACGCCGAGAGCCCGCGGGCATCCTGGAGGTAGAGCGTATTGACGAACAGGAAGCCGCCGAGCGCGGCGAACGCGGCCACCGCGGTCAAGGTCGCGCCCGCGAACGGAACGCTGGAGAAGAACCGCAGGTCGACCAGGGGCTGATCGCGGCGCGGCTCGTAGATGAGCAGTGCCACCAGCGCGGCGGCCGACAGGGCGAAGAAGAAAACAATCTTCGCGGAGGCCCAGCCGGAGCCGGGGCCCTCGATGATCCCGTAGGTGAGCGCGCCCAGGATCACGATGACCAGGAGCTGCCCCACAGCATCCACCCGGCGGGCCCGCGGCGCACGTGACTCGGGCACGAACAGGCCGGTCAGCACCGCGGCCGCCATCCCGATCGGCACGTTGACCCAGAAGATCCCCCGCCAGCCCACCGACGTGACCAGCACGCCACCGGCCACCGGGCCCAGCGCCATGCTGATGCCGATCACACCGCCCCAGACACCGATGGCCCTGGCCCGCTCGCGGCGGTCGGTGAAGGTGTTGGTGATGATCGACATCGCCACCGGGTTGAGCATCGATCCGCCGGCCGCCTGCACCATCCGGAACGCGATCAGCCAGCCGAGCGATGGGGCCAGGCTGCAAAGCAGCGACCCGGCGGTGAAGGTCACCAGCCCGGTCTGGAAGATACGGCGGCGGCCGATCCGGTCCGCGGTGGAGCCGGAGAGCATCAGCAGCGAGGCCAGCACCAGCGTGTAGGCGGCGACCGTCCACTGCAGGCCGGACACCGAAGCGTGCAGCTCGTGCCGGATGGAGGGCAGCGCGACGTTGACGATCGTGTTGTCCAGGCCGACGATCAGCAAGCTCATGCAGCAGATCGCGAGCACGAGGTACCGCCTGCGGCTGCTGTGGCTGGCCATAGGCACCTCGGCGGGCATCGGGGTGGCGGGTTGTTGCTGCTCTGCAACTAATCAATACCCTGGCCACGGCGGTCGCTTCCAGATGACGGAGTGAGATCCGTCACCGCAGTTGAGACGCTGTCTACCGGGCCGCGCGGCCCGGCCGCCCGGTACTGGCGGGAGCCGCCGCACACGATTGCGCCCTGGCATGGCCGGGCGGGCCAGCACTGATCATGCCGGATCGCCTGCGGTCCCGCCGCGACCTGGGTACATTTGTGATTCTCCGCAGGACTTAGGGCATCGGCATGCAACTAGCACCAGGCGTACCGCAGCACGTGCATCCGGCATGGCCACTGTCGGCCGAGGGGGAAGGTGAACGCACCGGTGGGGGGACGGTGAACCACAGGCTGCTCCGGCTGGAGATTCCTGTCTTCCCGGAACGCAGGATGTTCCGGGTACACGATGCCGGGGTCGATCCCGACGCTCTCGGTAGCCCGCTGCCACCGGTGGGCACCCTGGTCAGCATGAACCGCGAGCAGCTCTGGGTGGGCAGCTTGCAGGAGCACATCGAGGTCAAACTGGTGCTCGAGGAGTGGGAGGGAGCTCCCACCCCGTGCGGTGACGACTGGGACGAAGAGGCCAAGGGAAAGCTGTACCTGCGTGGCCTGCTGTCGATCGACATGGGCTCGGCCGGCCGGGCGGTCAGCGGGCTGCGGCTGGCCGGCGGCGTGGGAGACTACAGCGTGCGTGTCTACGCCAGGAACCGGGAGCAGGTCGTGCGGCTGTATCACGAGCTGTTCGACCGGTACGGCGATCCGCTGGGCGATGAGTTCCAGCGGGCGAAGAAAGACCTGGAGAGCTTGGAGCAGTACCTGATCCAGCTCTGGCGCGAGTCGTAACGGGGCTCGTTAGACGCTTAAAGGCTTTCCGTGCGGGCGGGGCCAGGCCGCCCGGATTGCGACTGATCGGCTGCCGCCGAACGTCGCTATCCGGCCAACCTGGCCCCCCTGGCCAGACGGTGGATTAGCCGCGACAAGGCCGCACGGGCTCACACCGAACAGAAGTTGCCCCCCACCGCAACCAACTTGACCCACCCACCGCAACCACAGCCGTGCGGGTCCGAGGGCTCGGCCCGGGGCAAATACCGCAGGCCACGGCACAGGCGGCCAACGGCCACCAAGCAGCAACTGACCCACCCACCGCAACCAACTTGACCCACCCACCGCAACCGGCTTGACCCACCTACCGCAACCGGCTTGACCCACCTACCGCAACCACTGGCGTGGGGGTCCGGGGGCTCGGCCCCCGGGCAAATACTGCGGGCCACGGCGCAGGTGGCCAACGGCCACCAAGCAGCATTCGCCGCCTCGGCCTCGGCCCGGCTTACTTGCCGTAGGCGGCGGAGTCGGGGCCGGACGCGGGGTTGTTGTTGGTCGCGATGATCCGGCTCTCCCCCATGTCGGTTATTGCCTGGCTTGTCTGGCCCACGCTGGGCTGAGCGGACATCCCGGGCCGGCTCAGCGAGGTGCCGGTGCGGAACTTGTTCGGGCCGCCGGCCTGGCCGCGAAATGGCATGAGCGCGTAGACAAACACCGACACGACGGCGACGACGGCCAGCATGAGCAGGGAGGCAAGCAGGCGCGCCCGGGGTGACCGGGGGGCCAGAGTCAGCCTGGGCAACCTGAACGAGGTCAGCCTGGACGCAAGCACGGGATCGTCGTCGGCGAGCCTGCGCTCGATCTCGGCGAGCACGCGCTGCTCTTCCTTCGACAGCGCCATGGCGCCACCTCCGCCTAGCTGCCTAGCGCGTGAGTGGGATCAAGTACCACTATCCCCCCAACGCAAGATCTTTATCCACTCCGGCATGGATGTCATTCCCCTGATTGCTGTCTTGCCAGCACTTTCAGTGCCGGCTCGTGATCGAACAGGTGTTTGCTGAACTTTGACGTCCTCGAACTCCCATTCTATACTTAATTGACATGCGCTGGAAGAGCCTGCAACTGACCGAGCCGCCGGGCGCCGTGCCCGCGCTGTTCGAGCGGGGGGCGGTGACGCGGACCTTCGACACGCCGGCCTTCCGCGGCATGACCTTCTACGAGATCCAGGCCCGCTCGATCATCAACCGCGTCCCCGAAACCTCCCGCATGGCCTTCTCCTGGACCATCAACCCATACCGGGGATGCCAGCATCAGTGTGTTTACTGCCTGTCGGGAGAAACGCCGATCTTGATGGCCGGCGGCAGGACCCGGCCGCTGGCTCACGTCAGGACCGGCGATGCCATCTATGGGACCGTCAAAGATGGCCACTGCCGGCGCTATGTGATCACCAATGTGCTGGCGCACTGGCAGACGGTCAAGCCTGCCTACCGCGTCACATTGGAAGACGGCACCAAGCTGGTCGCAAGTGGCGATCACCGCTTCCTGACGGCTGGTCGCGGCTGGGAGCACGTGACGGGTGCCTGCGGCGGTGCGCTCCAGCGCCCGCACCTGACCCTTCAGAGCGAGCTGCTCGGTACCGGTGGATTCGCTGAGCCGCCCAAGGAATCAGCCGACTACCGGCGTGGCTACCTGTGCGGCATGACGCGTGGCCATGCCTACGTCAAGAGGTCCGCCTGCCGTTCCTCAGGCGGGGTGGCCGGTGACGCCCGTCACTTCCGGCTCGCTCTTACCGATCGGGAGGCGCTGGACAGGACGCGTGACTACCTAGCGCGCGTGGGGGTTGGGGTCAGCGAGTTCTGCTTCTTCGCGGGGGATGCCACGAGAATGCGCATGGATGCCATCGGTACCTCCGCACCGGATCAGGTCCGGTTCATTCATCGGCTGATCCAGTGGCCCACGGCACCGTCACCGGATTGGCGCAAGGGCTTCCTGGCGGGCATCTTCGATGCCGAGGGCAGCTACAGCGGCGGCATCCTCCGGATCTCGAACACCGATCACGGCATCATTGACTGGACCCTCTCGTCGCTACGGTCGCTGGGATTCGATATCGCGATCGAAGAAACATCGCCAGCGAACGGTCTGTGCTGGCTACGGCTGCGAGGTGGCCTGAAGGAGCATCTCAGGTTCTTCCACACCACCGACCCGGCCATCACCCGCAAGCGCGGCATAGCCGGAACGGCGGTCAAGAGCGACGCGAAGTTGCGCGTGACGGCGATCGAGCCGCTGGGCCTGGACATCCCGATGTATGACATCACGACGGGAACCGGCGACTTCATCGCCGACGGCGTTGTGAGCCACAACTGCTTCGCCCGGAATACCCACACCTACCTCGATCTGGACGCCGGGCTGGACTTCAACTCCAAAATCGTGGTCAAGGTGAACGCGGGCGAGCTGGCGCGCAAGGAGCTGGCGGCGCCCAGGTGGCGGGGTGAGCACGTCGCGATGGGCACGAACGTGGACTGCTACCAGCGGGCCGAGGGAAGGTACCGGCTGATGCCGCCGATCCTCACAGCCCTGCGGGACCACGCCAACCCGTTCTCGATTCTGACCAAGGGCACGCTCATTCTGCGCGACCTCGAGCTGATCAAGGAGGCAGCCGAGAAGACCGATGTCGGGCTGAACGTGTCCGTTGGATCCATCGACAAAGAGCTTTGGCGATCTATCGAGCCGGGCACCCCCGCGCCGGAACGCAGGCTGGAGGTCTGCGCCACGTTCACCGAGCATGGTCTGCGCTGCGGCGTGCTGATGGGGCCGGTGGTGCCATTCTTGTCCGACTCCCCCGCGCAGCTCGAGGCGACGGTCAGGGAGATCGCCGCCGCTGGCGCCGCGCACGTCACGCCTATCGTGCTGCACCTGCGGCCCGGGGCGCGGGAGTGGTTCTACGGCTGGCTGGAAGAGCAGCATCCCGGCTTGGTGGGCCGCTACCGCGCCCTGTACCGGTCGGGTGCCTACGCGCCGCGCGGGTACCAACAGCGGATCGCGGAGCTGGTGGCCGGGTTCGCCCGCAAGCATAAGGTCGGCCAGGCCAGCCCGGGACAGGCCCGGTCCATCGCTCGCCCCGAGCCCCGCCAGCCTCCCCCGGCACCGGACGCCGTCCAGCTCAGCCTGCTGTAAGGCGCCGGCCGGGTGGCAAATCGTGCTCACCGGCCTTCAGTCAGCTTCGACGTAACCCTCTCACGCCGGGTTGCGGGCAGGTCAGGGCGTGCGGGCGGCGCAGCCGCCGGTGACCGGGAGGCCGGCGGCGGCCCAGGCGTGGAAACCACCGTCCAGGTCGGTGGCGTTGGCGAGACCGAGATCCTGCAGTGCGGCGGCGGCCAGGCTGGAGGTGTAGCCCTCCGAGCACATGATGATCACGCGGACGTCATGGTCACGCACCTGGGGCAGCTTGCTAGCCGAGGCGGGGTCGAACCGCCACTCCAGGACGTTGCGCTCGATCAGCAGCGCGCCGGGTACTTCGCCCTCGACGGCGCGCTGCGACTGCGGGCGGATGTCCACCAGCAGCGCGCCCGCCTCTATCTCGGCTGCGGCCTGGCGCGGATCCACGCGGCGCAGGCGACTGCGCGCCTCGGCCAGCATCTGGTCGATGGTGCGCCGCCCGGTCCGGCCGGTCCCGGGCGCCGTCCACATCCCGGCTGACGCCCGGGGCCGGGCGGCCGTCTGAGGCCCGGCGGGCGTCTGAGTCCCGGCGGCCGTCTGAGCCCCGGCGGCCATCTGAGCCCCGCCGGCTGTCTGGGCCCCGGCGGCCGTCCTTGTTTCAGCTGACGTCTCCGTGCCGGTCATGGGCTCGTCTCGGCGGGCTCGGTGGCGGGCTCGGTGCCGGTGTAGCTCAGGCCGGCCAGGGTTAGTTCGTAGCGGCGCATCTCGGGCAGCGGCGGGGAGTAGGCGTGCACGCTGACCGCGTTCCGGGCCGAGTTGTTGACCACGTTATGGATGAACCTCGGGCCGAAGGACCTGGCCTGCCCGGCGGTGACCGTGCGCACCGCCACCATGGGCACGCGGCGGCCCGCCCGCACCGTCTGCTCCTGCAGTTCACCGAACGCCACGGCGAAGGCCCCACGGGACCCGCCGTGGTCATGAAACCCGGTTCCCTGGCCAGGGTGCCAGCTCAACAGCCACACCTCGTAATCGTCGGTGAGTTCCATGCGGAGGTACCAGCGCCGCGCGGGATCATAGCGCACCAGATCGCGCCAGCGCTCGGGATGCGCGGCAGTGCTGGCCACGACCTGGGCCAACCGGGCCTGGCTGAGCCGCGGGCGCGGGCGCGGCCGCGGGCCGGCCGCCACGAGGCTGTTGCTGAGTGATGTCATCGGTTCCCTTGTGGCTGGCAAAGTTTATGATTTAATCGATCGTTAATATATTAAATATCATCCAGCCCTGCCGGGCGGCGCAGGTTCCAGGGGCAATCGCCGCATTGTGATCACCGGGTAACCTTGCGCTGCCCGCCGGGCCGGAAACCGACCGGTGCGTGGGGGCAAAGGCCGACGTAGCTGCCCCGAAACGTAAAATCAGGCAGCGTGGAAATGGATCTCGAAGACCTCGCCTGGACCCAGACGCTCCCGGTGCGCACCATCGCGATCGCGGATCCCGGCGACCTGATCACCCGGCTGCCGGAGCCCGCCGCCGTCGCCTGGGTCCGGCGCGGCGAGGGCCTGATCGGCTGGGGCGAGGCGGCCCGGATCACGCTGCCCGCAGGCGAGGACAGATTCACGGTGGCCGGGAAGTGGTTCCGGTCGCTGCTCGATTCGGCCGAGATCGACGACGAGGTCGGCGTCCCGGGATCGGGGCCGGTGGCGTTCGGCAGCTTCAGCTTCGATCCCACCTCCGACGGGTCCGTGCTCACGCTCCCCCGTGCGGTGCTCGGCCGCAGGAACGGCCAGGCCTGGCTGACGACGATCGGGAGTCCCAGCGAGATCGGCGACCCACTCCCGGTGATGACTCCCGGCCAGGTGCGCTGGCACGACGGCAGCCTGACCGCGCCAGACTGGGAGCGGGCGGTCGCCGCCGCGGTGTCCAGCATCAAGGCCGGGCGGCTGCGCAAGGTCGTGCTGGCCAGGGATCTGTACGCGACCGCCCCGGAACCTCTCGACCCGCGCGTGCTGCTGCACAGGCTGGCCACCCGCTACCCGGACTGCTACACGTTCGCCTGCGGCGGGCTGGTCGGGGCCACGCCGGAACTGCTGGTCCGGCGGGAAGCGGCCGAGATAAGCGCGCTCGTGCTGGCCGGCACCACACCGCGGGGCAAGGACGCGGCCTCGGACCAGGCACTCGGCGCCGCGCTGCTGTCATCGGCCAAGGACATCGAGGAGCACGGCTACGCGGTGGCCGGCGTGCGCCAGGCGCTGACCCCGCTGTGCGAAAAGCTGGACGTGGATCCCAGCCCGTTCCTGCTCAAGCTCGCGAACGTCCAGCACTTGGCCACCGCCCTCACCGGCACGCTGGCGCCCCAGCAGGACCAGGGCACCCAGCTGGGCGGCGGGGCTGGCCCGGCGCCGTCCTCGCTCGCGGTGGCCGCCGCGCTGCACCCGACCGCGGCGGTCTGCGGAACGCCCACCGACACGGCGATGGAACTGATCCGCGAACTCGAGGGCATGGACCGGGGCCGCTATGCCGGGCCGGTCGGCTGGCTGGACGCCCAGGGCAACGGCGAGTGGGGCATCGCCATGCGGTGTGCCGAGATCGAGGGAGCGCGGGCACGGCTGTTCGCCGGCTGTGGCATAGTGGCGGGATCGGACCCGGCTGCTGAGCTTGCCGAGGCGCAGGCGAAGTTCAGGCCGATGCAGGATGCACTCGAGGGGCAGAGATTAGATTGGCAGGCTGGATTTCCTGCTTTGTTACAACGTGATTGCGGTTCCGTAACCCCTTCCGTGCGTCCCTTCCAGCAGGGCGCCTGACGTGCTCTGGTGATAAGAGCCTCGTGGGGATCAACAGATATGCCCGTGCGGCACACGCCGGGCCAGAAGGAGCATGCTCATGAAACCCGTTCCAAAGCGGTTCGCCGCGCTCGCGATAGCGGCTCTGGCGGCGGGCACGGTGACAGCGTGCGGAAGCTCTAACAACGGCGGCAGCACCGGTAGCTCGAACGCCGGCGGCAAGCCTGTGATGGGCGGCACCCTGAATCTCGTAGCGGCCGGAGACGTCGACCACTGGGACACCCTGTCCGCGTACTACACGCCGACCTTCCAGCTCGAGGGCGCCTTCACCAGGCAGCTCGTCAGCTACCTCCCGTCCAACAACAGGACCACGGCGACGACGATCGCGGCCGACATAGCCACCACGGTGCCCACCAAGGCCAACGGCGGCATCTCGGCCAACGGCCTGACCTATACCTTCCACATCAAGCCCGGTGTGGACTGGAATACCTCGCCGCCGCGGCCGGTCACCTCGACCGACTTCGCGCGTGAGTTCAAGGCCATGTGCAACCCGATTCTGGGTGTCGGCAACTCGCTCTACTACGTGCCAGTGATCGCCGGCATGTCCACGTACTGCACGGCGGAGGCGGCGGCGTTCAAGAACAACAAGTCACCGACGCCGGCGCAGATAGCCGCGTTCCAGAACGGTCACTCGATCTCCGGCATCGGCACGCCGAACTCGTCGACGATCACGTTCACGCTGACCCAGCCCGCGAACGACTTCCTGAACATCCTTGCGATGCCGTTCGCCTCGGCGCGGCCGGTGGAATACGACTCCTACCTGCCCGACAGCCCGCCGTTCAGGCAGCATCTCCTCTCTGATGGCCCGTACGCGGTCACCACGTACGTCGCGAGCAAGAAGATCGTGCTGAGCAGGAACCCGGCCTGGAAGCAGTCCACCGACCCGCTCCGCCACGACTACGTGAACCAGATCGTGATCACCGAGGGGACGACCTCGAACGAGACCCAGCTGGCGGACGTCGAGGCGGGCACCGACGACCTGATGTGGGACACCCCGCCGCCCACCTCCGCGATCCCAAGCCTGCAGGCCTCGCACAACCCCGGCCTGCACATCTACACCCAAACCGGCACCGCGAACCCGTACATCGTGTTCAACCTGCAGAGCCCGGACGCCAGCAAGGCCATGTCCAAGCTTCTGGTCAGGCAGGCGATCGAGTACGCGATCAACAAGGTAGCGATCGCGAAGATCTACGGTGGCGTCACGCTCAACCCGATCCTCAACGGCGCGATCGCACCGGGCGACGTGGGTTACACGAACTACAACTACTACCCGACCCCGAACTCAGAGGGTAACCCGGCCAAGTGCAAGGCCATGCTGAAGCAGGCGGGCTACCCGAACGGGTTCCAGATCCTCGACGTCTACCGGAACGCCGGTGACCACCCGGCCGTCTTCACCTCGGTGCAGGCCAGCCTCAAGGCGTGCGGGATCACCTCCAAGGGTGTCCCGATGCAGCAGGGCCCGTACTACGCCTTCGTGGAGAATGGGCTGAACAGCAAGAAGGCCAACCAGTGGGACATCTCCGAGGTCGGCTGGGTGCCTGACTGGCTGGGCAACAACGGCCGCGCGAACGTCGTGCCGCTGTTCCAGACCAACTGCAGCAACCCAACAACCAACGATGGGTGCTACAGCTCGAAGATCACCGACGCCGACATCGCCAAGGCTCTGAAGGCGCCCAACCAGGCCACCGCCACGCCCTACTGGGCCGCGGCCGGCCAGCAAGTCATGAAGGACGCGGCGATCGTGCCGCTGACCACTCAGGACACGGTCTTGTTCACCGGCAAGCGGTTGCGCAACCTGATTTACAACCCGCTGGCCGCGACTTACAACTTGACCCAGCTCTGGCTGTCCTAGCGCGAGATTGGGGCCATCCGGTAGAACGGGGTTCGTACTCGTTCTACCGGATGGCCTCGTTTACCCAGATGGCCAGGCCATGCGAAGTCGTGAGGGAGGGTTGGTGTGAGCCTGCTTGAGGTGCGGGATTTGCGGGTGAGTTTCCCGACGGCTGATGGCGTGGTCCGGGCTGTGCGGGGGGTGTCGTTCAGTGTGGATGCTGGGCGGACGATCGGGATTGTGGGTGA
>DATGGU010000204.1:0-22781 GCA_035308365.1 Streptosporangiaceae bacterium | reverse complement strand
CGCCTCGGAGTCCTCGATCAGGTCACCGAACTCGCTGTCGCCGTCCTCGCCGAGCGGGGTGTGCAGCGAGATCGGCTCACGGCCGTACTTCTGCACCTCGATGACCTTCTCCGGGGTCATGTCCAGCTCGGCCGCGAGCTCTTCGGGGGTCGGCTCCCGGCCCAGGTCCTGCAGCATCTGCCGCTGCACCCGGGCCAGCTTGTTGATGACCTCCACCATGTGCACGGGAATCCGGATGGTGCGGGCCTGGTCGGCCATGGCCCGGGTGATGGCCTGGCGGATCCACCAGGTGGCATAGGTGGAGAACTTGTAGCCCTTGGTGTAGTCGAACTTCTCGACGGCCCGGATCAGGCCGAGGTTGCCCTCCTGGATCAGGTCCAGGAACAGCATCCCGCGGCCGGTGTACCGCTTGGCCAGCGACACGACCAGGCGCAGGTTGGCCTCGAGCAGATGGTTCTTGGCCCGCCGGCCGTCCGCGGCGATCCATTCGAGGTCCATCAACTCGTCCGAGCCGGGCAGCGCGCGGCTGTCGGCAAGCTTCTCTTCGGCGAACAGGCCGGCCTCGATCCGCTTGGCCAGCTCGACCTCCTGCTCGGCGTTGAGCAGGGGCACCTTCCCGATCTGCTTGAGGTAGTCCTTGACCGGGTCCGCCGTCGCCCCGGCCGCGGCGACCTGGGCGGCCGGCAGGTCGTCATCGTCATCGCCGTAGACGAATGCGTCGTCTTCACTTTCGTCGGTGGCCGCGTCGGCCGCCTTACCCTGACCCTTGGCCGGCCCACCGGATGCCTGCCCGGCGTCCCCGGCGAGGTCGTCCGGCACGTCCACGTCGTCATCGGGCACGTCCTCGACGACATCGACCTCGTCCAGGTCGCTCTCGTCGAGTGCCTCATCAATAATGTCCACGTCGACCTCGACGTCGTCGCCCGCAATATCGCCGACAGCGTCGAGATCAGCCGGGTGGTCAAGGGCATCTATCGCCAGCTCGGCTTCCGCGGTGTCCTGCACCCACGTCTCCATCTCTTGAGCTTCGCCAGGCTCCACAGGCTCGGCGGGAGGGGCCTGTTTCGTCTGCTTTCCGGCGCTCTGCTTCCCGTTGGCGGGTTTCTTGCCTGCCGCCCGGTCATCCGGGCCGGAAGGGCGCCGTCCGGCGCCGTTCGTAGAGCCGTTCTCCGGTGAGCCGGACTGGCCGCCGCGTCCCTGAGAGGACGCCTTGGCCGCCCGCTTCCTCGCCGCGGAACTGGCAGGACTCACCGCTGCCACCTCTTCCTTCGCCGGACGGTGGCCGACCGGGACCACAACCATTCCCGGCTGACCGAACTAGCAGGCGACACAGACATTCTCCTGCGTACGTATAGCGAGATATGGACCCTACTGCCAGGCCCAGGGTGTTCGGGTCGTGCTGGCGGACGGACCTGCACCGCTGCTGGGCATTGCCGCCCTCCTGTGCACAACCTTAGGTGGACTTGGGGGGTGACATTGACAACCGGCCGATGTCATCCCACCCCTCCCGTGTGCTCGGGCACATGCAGCACGAGCACTGTGACATCGTCATCCTGTTCGTATCCAGCCAGCATCCGGTCGACCAGGTACTCGAGAAGGCGGTCGGGGTGCCCGATCACCTCTGGCGGAGCCTGGCCGGCTACCGCGAGCAATTCGTCCAGGCCCGCATCCAGCCCGCGCGTGCGGTTCTCAACTAGTCCATCGGAGTAGAACACCACAGTGTTGCCGGGTGGGAGCCGGAAAGAATGCTGCTGCCGCGGGCTGGCCCAGCCGAGCGGGGTTCCGGCCTCGATCGTGTCCAGCCTGGGCGGACCACCCGGGCGCAGCCGCAGTGGTGGCAGGTGCCCGGCGTTCCCGGCCAGTCCCTCCCCGGTCACCGGGTCGACGACCAGGTAGGCGACCGTGGTCACCTGCTCGTCGAGTTCGGTGGCGCTGAACAGGCGGTCCAGCCCGGCCAGCACCGCCGCCGGGCGCGGGTCGGTCAGGGCCAGGGCGCGCAGCGCATTCCGTACCCGGCCCATGCCCGCCGCCGCGGTGAGACCCTTGCCCATGACGTCACCGGCCGCGATGGCCAGCCGTCCGTCCGGCAGCTTGAAGGCGTCGTACCAGTCACCGCCGATCTCCATGTTCCGGGTGACCGGCAGGTAGCGCGCCTCCAGGACAATGCCCGGGACCACCGGGAGCTGGTCGGGCAGCAGGCTGCGCTGCAAGGTCTCGGCGGTGGTGTGCTCGCGCTCGAACAGCGAGGCCCGCTCCACGGCCAGCGCGCACTGGCCGGCCAGGGCCTCCAGGAAGACCCTCTCCTCTTCGGTGATCCGCCGCGGCCGGGTGAACGAGAACCTGATCGCGCCGAGCGGCGCGCCCGCCGCCAGCAGCGGCAGCCCGACCCAGGCCCGCTCATCACTGTGCATGAGGTAGAGATCGACGTTCGCGTCCGGCTCGAACTGCCTGCGCAGCCCGTCCGGGTCCTCGGCCAGGACCGGGCGCCGGGTGTTGATGGCCGCGGTGATCACGCTCGGCACGTCCAGCGGGAGCTCATTGGCCGGGCCGCCGGGGTTGACCACCCGCAGCCGCACCCCTTCCGGGTCGAGCAGGGCCACGGCCGACCGTTCGGCGCCGACCGCCGACCGGCCGACCTCGGTGATCACCTCGACGACCTGCTCCACGGTGAGCGCCTCGGCCAGCATGGACGTCGCCTGCTGCAGCCGGGCTGTGCGCAGGGCGGCAGCCGACAGCTGCTCGGTGAGCCTGCCGCGCATCTCCTCGGCCTCACGCTGGCCGGTGACGTCGGTGCTGGCGCCGACCCACTCGATGATCTTCCCCGCCCGCTCGATGGGCACGGCGCGCACGTCGTAGTGCCGGTATGAGCCGGACTTGGTGCGCACCCGGTAGCGGTCGTCGAACGTCTTGCCGGTCCGCACGCACTCCCGCCAGGCGCGCTCCACCCGGTCCCGGTCCTCCGGGTGGATGGCGTCCAGCCAGCCGTTGCCCAGGTACTCATCCAGCGTCTGGCCGGTGATCCAGCGCCACTCCGGCGAGTCCTCGGCGATCTCGCCGTTCGGTGCCGTCACCCACACCACTTGCGCGCCCGCCTGGACCAGCGAGCGGTACCTGGCCTCGCTGCGCCGGACCGCCTCGGCTGAGTGCTGCCGGTCGGTGATGTCGGCGGCGATGAGCACCACACCGGTGATGCTGGTCGCGCTGTCGTGGCAGGGGAACCAGGAGAACGCCCAGTGCCGCTCCCGGCGGAACAGCGGCTCGGCCGGGCGCGCGGCAGGCACCCGCTGCGAACGGGTGGACTCCACGACCGGCTGGTCCGGCTCCAGGACAGGCTGATCGCCGGTCAGCACCCGGTGCAGCGCGGCCTCGGCTCGGGCGGCCAGCTCGGCCGGCCAGACGTCGGCGGGCCGGTGCCCGAGCAGATCCTCGCCGCTCATCCCGTGCAGCCTGGCCAGGGTGCGGTTGACCCGGCGGAAGCGCAGGTCGGTGTCGAAGAACGCGAAACCGATGGGGGCCTCGCGCAGCAGGATGCTGAGCAGGGCGGAGTCCGACACCGCCAGGCCGGCCGCCTGCGGTCCGGGCAGGGATGTGTCTGTGCTCATCCGATGCTGCTCATCCGGTGCTGCTCATCCTGTGCTGCCGCGTCGTTTCCGCACGCCTGGCATCAGGCGGCTCCCTTCCCGCTCATTGCCGTCACAAGCAGGCTAGCGGCCAAAAGCTCGTGCCGGGGCTTGTGCCGGGAATCATTCGGCCAGCCAGATGATCCGCTCGGTTGCGTCCGGGTTGCGCCGAGCCGGCGAGAATCCTCCGGTGACATCCAGGTTGCGCGTAGCATCGGTGCGTACCCGTCTGAAAGGCTGTGCCAGTGAGCCCGCAGAGCCGACGACACAGTCAGCCTCCAGGCTGGCGGGGTCACGGAGTGGCGCGGCCAGGTCCGTCCGGGTCGCCACCAGAGGCCCTTTTCGCCGAGATGCTGCGCGCCGCCAGGGAACTCCTTGCGGTGCGCAGTCCGCTCGATGCTGAACTGCTGGTCAGTGAGATGCTGGGCACCTGGTGGGGGCCTGGATCCCGGCAGGTCGGCGGCCGGGGACAAGACGGGATCGAGGAACTGGTCGGCGAGGGCCTGGTCGAGTACGCGGCCCGGCAGGCCACCCCGGCCGGGCTCGCCCTGCTGGCGGGTATCGCCTGCCTGGGTACCCCGGCCCAGGCGGCCAAGGCCGAGCGGGCCGCCCTGGCACTGATCGAGCAGGGTGTCGCCAGGCCACGCTGGGCGGAGCACCTCGGCGCCGTGACCGCGGGCGAGGCTTACCTGAACTCCGACCCTTACGGTGACCGGGACGAGGTCGTCTGCGTGTTCAGCTATGCCGGCGAGGAGCCACACGCGCTCGTCGCGGTGGTGGACTACAACGCCGACGGCATGCTCAGGGACGGCTGGGTGACCGTCCAGGTGGGCAAGCTGCTCGATCACTGCCGCCGGGCGCACCCGAACGGCTCTTCAGGGAACGCCTCAGGCAGCGCCCAGAGCGCCGCTGACGGCACGACAGGCTCGTTCAGTTCTCTGGACCCGCCGCTGGCCAGGAAGATGCTTGTCCGGGCGCTGAAGGTCACCAATGAGAGCGGCGACCCTCCGGTCAGTGAGTCCTTCCCCGCCTACCACGCCTTCATCCGGGCCCGGATTCGCGCGCTGCCGCCGCGCGGCGGTGACCCGGCCAAGGCCCGGGCCGGGGCCGTAGGGCCCGCCGACCGGGCCGGCCGGCGGCCGTGGAGTGCGGACCGCCGGGCCATGCTGGTCGCCGAGTTCCTAGCCTCGGACGAGGCGGAGGACCTGTCCGACCGCAAGTCGGCCAGCCGCTGCGCCGACCACATCGTAGATTATGGCTGCGACCGCGATTTCGGCAGGCCGCTGCGGATGAGCCCGGTCAAGGCCGACACGTTCCTGCTCGACTGGCTGCCGCGCAAGGTCATGCTGTCGGCCCCCGAGCAGGAGGCGATCCCGCACGTGCTGGCCGCCTGGACCCGGTGGGCGGGCAGGCGGCGCGGCCTGGCCAAGAAGGCGATCGCCG
This sequence comes from Streptosporangiaceae bacterium, assembly GCA_035308365.1. Taxonomy (GTDB): domain Bacteria; phylum Actinomycetota; class Actinomycetes; order Streptosporangiales; family Streptosporangiaceae; genus PALSA-505. Next base: position 17,718 of record DATGGU010000204.1, on the reverse strand, counting down.
AGACGCTGGATGCGATCTTCGACTCCACCGAGAAATTCGCGGCCGCCTACAAGGACCCGACCACCTTCGGCCTGGACACCGCGCTGCTGGCCAGGCTGCTGCCAGACTCGGACCTGGAGGCGCTGGCCCGGCGGGCGTTCGCGTTCCCCCTGCTGAGCGGCTGGTACGCGGGAGTGGATCTGGGGACTCTGGACCCCTCGCAGCCCGCCGACCGCCGCATCCTGCTCGCGGCCGACCACGACGAGGGCCCGTCCAGGCGGGCCGGCCAGGCGCACATCGACGCCCACCTGGCCCTCGCCGACCGGCTCTGGCGCGGCGACCCACCGGAGCTGTGGGAGGCCGCGCAGCGCCTGCTCGACCTCGGCGAGGACCGGCACACGGTGCTGCACTCGCTGATGGAGGTCATCGAGGCGGCAGGCCCCCGGCAGGCCGACATCGCCGCCGCTCTGGCCGACCTGCCGCCGATCGAGCCCCGCTTCCCCTGGTCACGCGAGCCCTAGCGCCTCGCGCGCCTGGGACGCCCGTGGGCGCGGAGCGTCCACCTCTATTCGGTCTCTATGAGCCACCATTCGGTTACCGAGGGTGCCGGCGGTTCCGCGATGAGCCAGGCATGCACTGCCCTGATCAACGGCCCTGGGTTCTTCCTGGACCGGCGGAAGGTGCGGCTACTGGTAAAGAGCAGGCCGCAAGCGGGCATCCCGCCGTGCAGGGTGCGCAACAAGATGGGGCGGAAGTCCTTCACGTTCTCGGTCAGCACCCAGCGCTTGTCCGCGCACGCCCAGGCGAACACCTCCTCATCGCTCTTGGATCGCAGTTCGGGCTGGTCGGCGATCGCGATCACGTCATGCCCGAGTTCACGCAGGCCGGCTGCGATAGCCGGAGAGAACATCTCGTCCAGGAGAAGCCTGACCGCGGCTGGCCCGGTCACGCGATTAGCTGCTGCTGAACGCGCCACGCGTGCTCGGCCTGCGCTGAGGCGGCATCGGCGGCGGCGATCTCCGCGTCGATCTCTTCCTGGTAGTCGCCGTAGTAGCCGACAGCGGCGCTGATCCTGCTGGCATCGACAGCGAACACTTCCGCGGCGGCGTCGATGGCGGCGGGGCCGCGCTCGTCCACCTCCCGGAGAAACTTGATGACTTCCCAGACGTCGGGGCCGTAGGCCAGAGCGGCGCGGCGGCCGGTGGAACCATCCTTGAAGATCACGCCCGGATGGTCGGTCATCCGGAGTCCTTCATCGATGAGCCGCTGTGCGAGCCCAGCGACGCTCGCGCCCGTCATCGCCTGCGCGCGGTGACGCAAACGCTCCAGGAGCGGTGCGCTGAACCGGATGGACAGCGGAACCGTCATGACTACATTGTAGCGCACGAACTACACCCGGCCCGTCCCTTGGTGCCGGGCTCCGTCAGCGCGCTCCTAGCGGCGAGCGCGGCCGGCCAGTTCTTCGTAGGCGGAGCGGAGGTCGGCGGCGGTGACCGTGGTCAGGTCGGAGGCGGTGGCGGTTTCGCCCAGGTGGGCGACGCGCAGGTCCCGGCCGGCGCAGGCGCGCTCGAACAGGGAGCGGGCGAACCGGCCGTTGCCCAACTCGTCGATGAGGCCCTCGCGGCAGGCGTGGCTGAAGATCTCATCGAGCACCGGGAGCGCGTCGGCGTGGAACGAGTCGCCCGCTTGCTGCGCGATCACCCCGGCGATCCGCACCAGGTCGCGCGGCGAGTAGCTGGGGAACTCCACCCGGACATTGAAGCGTGAGGCCAGGCCGGGGTTGGTGCGCAGGAACCGGTCCATGTCGCTGGTGTAGCCGGCCAGCACGATGACCAGCCGGTCGCGGTCGTCCTCGGCGCGCTTGAGCAGCGTGGCCGTGGCCTCCGAGCCGAACGCGTCCCCGCCGGAGTAGCCCTCGTGGTAGAGGGAGTATGCCTCGTCGATGAACAGTACGCCGCCGAGCGCGGAGTCGATCAGCTTGTTCGTCTTGATCGCGGTCGCGCCCAGGTGCTCGCCGACCAGGTCGGCGCGGTGCGCCTCGACGACGGCGGGCCGGGCCAGCAGGCCGAGGGCGGCGAAGATCCGGCCCAGGATCCGGGCGACCGTGGTCTTGCCGGTGCCCGGTGGCCCGGTGAAGACGAAGTGCCGGGCGGGCGGCTGACTGGTCAGCCCCTGCTGGTCGCGCAGCCGGGCCACCCGCAGCTGCGCGGCTATCTCACGCACCTGCCGTTTGACCGGCTCAAGGCCCACCAGCTCATCGAGTTCGGCCAGGGCACTCTCAACCGTCGGGGTGTCACCGTAGCCCCGCAGCCGCGCTGTCAGCTCCGCGTAGGCCCGCTGCAGGTCGGCCGGCCCGATCGTGACGAGGTCGTCGGCGTTCGGCTCGACAGCGCCGCTCATCACCCGCACGTCCCGCGCCTGGCCGGCCTTCTCGATGAGACTGCGCACGAACCTGCCGTTGCCCAGCTCGTCGCCGATGCGGCGGCGGCCGACTTCTTCGAACGCGCGCCACAGGGCCGGCCGGGCGTCCGGGTCGAGCCGGTCGCCGCGATGGGCCATGTTCGACTCGGCCAGGGAGAACAGCTCGGCGGGCGAGTAGCCGGGGAACTTCACCCTGGTCGCGAACCTGGAGGCGAGGCCGGGGTTGGTGGTGAGGAAGTCCTCCATCTGCTTGTCATACCCGGCCAGGATGATGACCAGGTCCTCGCGGTCGTCCTCGGCGCGCTTCAGCAACGCCTGGACCGCCTCCTGGCCGAACCTGTCGCTCTGCCCATCGCCCTCGTTCACCAGGCTGTAGGCCTCGTCGATGAACAGCACCCCGCCGAGCGCGGAATCTACCAGGTCGTTGGTCTTGATCGCCGTCGCGCCCAGGTACTCGCCGATCAGGTCGGCGCGGTGTGCCTCGACCACCTCGGGGGTTTCGAGCAGCCCGAAGGCGTAGAAGATCTTGGCGATGATCCGGGCGACGGCCGTCTTGCCGGTGCCTGGCGGCCCGACGAAGACGAAGTGGCGCATCGGTTTCTCGGTCTGGTAACCGGCCAGTGCGCGCCTGCGGGCCGCCTCGATGGACGCGGCGATCGACCTGACCTGCTCCTTGACCGGCGCCAGCCCGATCATGCTGTCCAGTTCGGCCATGGCGTCGCCCACGGATATCTCGGGTGAGGCCCGCTCGGCCGTCCGCACGGCCCGGCCCGGGACGGCCGTGGCGGCGCGGCGGGGATCGCCGTCCGTCGCCACCCGGCCCGCCCGGGCGGCGTCGGCGTACGGCGCGGCCAGCGCGGTCGCCCGGACCTGCCCCTGCCCGGTGCCACGGTCGGCCTGCCACGCCTTGGCCAGCCGCCAGCCCAGCGTCAGGCCGGCCAGCAGCAGGGCGATGGCGACGCCGATGTAGGGATGGCCGGGCCACAGCCTGAGGGCGAGCCCGCCCGGTGGCATGGACCACAGCAGCGCCCACGCGGTGGTGCGGCAGGGCACGAAGCAGCGCCCGAGCACACCGTTGTGCGCGGCGTAGCCCACGCCACAGGCCAGCAGGAACAGCACGAACTCGCCGACACCGCTCATCCCCCAGGCGGCGAGCGGGGCGATCACGCCACCGCCCCAGAACACCACACACGCCGTGGCCAGCGCCGTCCGCCGTTCGGTGATGATCGCGATCGGGGCATACACCAGCGCGGCCGCCAAGGCGATCGGCAGCGCCGCCGGGAAGACGAAGATGAGGACGATTGCGGCTATGATCTTGAGCGGCAGCGGCGCACGGCTCAGTGCCCCGCGGGCACGGACGAGCCACTCAGGCATGGCTCGTCCTCCTCGCAAGGACTTTCCGGTCGGCCGCATGTCGCTCCCTCACGCTGGATCCTTGTATAGCGCATCCCGCTGCGCTTACGACAGCGCACAGACTCCGAAGCACGCGGCCCGGTGGCCGGAATCCGGTGGTACCACGGCGCCTACATACTGTAACTGGGATCGAACGATGCGGCGCACCGCACGGCTGTGATTACTCTCATGGGCTTTTTACGGAGCACGCAATGCCGTCAGACAGGGCGGGCCAGTTCGAGTTCGTCGTTCAGCGGGATACCGTACAGCCCGGTCAGTGGGATCTGGGGTTTGAGCCGCCGGGCCCGGCCGGCCGCGCCGGGGCGAAGCCCGGCCAGGCGGAACCCGCGCCGCTGGTAGAAGCGGAGCGCATCGAGGTTGTCGTTGGTGGTGGTGAGCCTGACCTCGGGGCAGCCACGGCCGGCCGCCTCGGCGGCCGCCGCCTCCACCAGCGCGGTGCCGGTGCCGGCCCACTGCCGCACCGCGTCCAGGGTGACGATCTCCAGCACGCCGTCGCGGACCTCATAGGTGAGCAGCCCGGCCAGCGGTTCGTCCGGCAGCCAGGCCAGGAACCCGGGCAGCCCGGCGGGGTGGAACACGGTGTCGTGCGCCACCACCGCCGGGCCCCAGTGCAGTTCGATGAACCGCGCCACGGCCGCGCGGTCGCCGGGCTCCAGCGCCCTGACCTGAACGCGGCTCAGGATGACGGCGCCATCGCGGGCTCGTCCAGCGACGTGGCACCGGCTTCGGGCTGGCGGAGCGGGAAGTGGCAGGCGGCCCGGTGCCCGTCCAGGGTGAACGACCTGAGCGGGGGCTCCTGCTCCGCACAGATCTCCTGAGCGAACGGGCAACGGGTACGGAACCGGCAACCGGACGGCGGGTTGATGGCCGACGGCAGTTCGCCGGTCACGCCCTCGTGTACCTTGGCCTTCTCCAGTTCGGGGTCGGCCACCGGGACGGTGTCGATCAGGCCCTTGGTGTAGGGGTGGATGGGGTTGGCGTACACGTCGTCCGCCGGGCCGACCTCGACCATCTTGCCGAGGTACATGACGCCGATCCGGTCCGACAGATAGCGCACGACGGACAGGTCGTGGGAGATGAAGATGTAGGTCAGCTCCCGCGCCCGCTGCAGGTCCAGCATCAGGTTGAGCACCTGCGACTGGATCGACACGTCCAGCGCGGACACCGGCTCGTCCGCGACGACCAGGTCGGGCCGCAGCGCCAGCGCGCGGGCCAGGCCGAGCCGCTGGCGCTGGCCGCCGGAGAACTCGTGCGCATAACGCTGCACGGCCGCGCGCGGCAAGCCCACCTCGTCAAGGAGTTGCTCGATGCGCTTCTGCTGCTCGGCTCGGGTGCCGATCTTCTGGATCACCATCGGCTCGCGCAGGATGGCGCCCACCCTCATCCTGGGGTCCATGGACGCGTAGGAGTCCTGGAACATGAGCTGGATCTTCCGGCGGCGGCGGCGCATCTGCCGCTCGCTCAGCCTGGTCAGATCCTCGCCGGCGAACTCGATGGTCCCTGACGTGACCTTCTCCAGCCCGACGATGAGCCTGCCGATCGTCGTCTTGCCGCAGCCCGACTCGCCGACCAGGCCGAACGTCTCACCGGCCCGGATGGACAAAGAGACGCCGGCGACCGCGCTGACCGTGCCGATCTTGCGCTGCAGGACGGCACCGGCGGTGATCGGGAAGTCCTTGACCACGTTCTTCAGGTTCAGGATCGGCTCACCGATCTTGGCGGCCTGGATGGCGACGCCGTCACTCTCGCCGACTTCCTCGACGGTCACGACCCTGTTGCCCGCCCGCCTCTCCTCGGCGCCCACCGGGAAGTAGCAGCGGAACCTGTGCAGCTCGGTCTCGCCGGACAGTTCCGGCTCGCTCTCCCGGCAGGTGTCCTGCGCGTACCGGCAGCGCGGGGCGAACCGGCAGCCGGTCAGCGTGGCGGTCAGGTCCGGCGGCATGCCCGGGATGCTGTAGAGGCGCTGGCCCTTGTCCGCACCGCGTTCGGGCAGCGACTCGAACAGTGCCTCGGTGTAGGGATGGCGCGGGTTGGCGAACAGGGTGGTGGTGTCGGTGGTCTCCACGATCTTGCCCGCGTACATCACGCCGATCTTGTCCGCCCGCCCGGCGATCACCCCGAGGTCGTGGGTGACCAGGATGACGGCCATGCCGAGCGAGCGGCGCAGGCTGTCGATGAGCTCCAGGATCTGCTTCTGGATCGTGACGTCGAGCGCGGTGGTCGGCTCGTCGGCGATCAGCAGCTTGGGCTCACAGGCCAGCGCCATCGCGATCATCGCGCGCTGGCGCATGCCGCCGGACAGCTGGTGCGGGTAGTCGAGAGCACGGCGTTCCGGGCTGGGCATGCCGACCAGTTCGAGCACCTCGACGGCGCGCGCATGCGCCTCCTGCTTGCTCGCGCCGCGGTGCAGCAGGACCGTCTCGGAGATCTGGTCGCCGACCGTCATGGTCGGGTTCAGCGAGGTCATCGGATCCTGGAAGATCATGCCGATCTCGTTGCCCCGGATCTTGCGCATGTGGTCGTCGTCGAGCTGGACCAGATCCCGGCCGTCCAGCATGATCTGGCCACCGACGATGTGGCCGCCGTTGGGCAGCAGCCGCATCACGGACATGGCCGTCATCGTCTTGCCCGACCCGGACTCGCCGACGATGCCAAGGCACTGCCCGCGGTCCACCGACAGGCTCACGCCGTCGATGGCGTGCACGGTGGCCCGCTTCAGCCTGATGTCCGTCTTCAGGTCGGAGATTTCGAGCAGCGGCACGTCAGGTACCTTCCTCAGTTCCGGGCCGGTGCCTGCCGGCACCGCGATCCGCCATGGCTGCGGTGTGCTTATCTGCGCTGCAGCCGGACTTCGAATGCGTCACGGAGTGCGTCGCCGACGAAGTTGACGGCGATGACGATGAGAACGATCATGGCGCCGGCCGGGTAGATGAGCCACCAGTAGCCGTCGTTGGTGTACGCGACGCCGGACGACAGCATGCCGCCGAGGTCGATCGCCGGCGGCGTGAGTCCCAGCCCCAGGAAGCTGATCGCCGCGATGAACAGGATGGCGTCAGCCACCTGGAACGTCGCGTTGACGATGATGGTGCCGACCGCATTGGGCGCGATGTGCCGCAGCACGATGCGCGTTCCACCGCCGCCCATCACCCGCACCGCCTGCACATACTCGCGTACCCGCAGGCTCAGCGCCTCACCGCGCACCAGCCTGGAAATGCTCAGCCAGGACGCCATCGAGATGATAAGGATCATCGTGACCTTGGTGGGGTGGATGATCGTCGCGAGCACGATGAGCAGGAACAGCAGCGGGACGGCCAGCGCGGCATCCACGATGCGCATCATGACCGCGTCGATCCAGCCGCCAACGTAGCCGGCCACGGCCCCCCACAAGGTGCCGATGACCGTCGCCACGACCGCGGATGCCAGGCCCAGTTCCAGCGAGATCTGAGTACCCTGCATGAGCCGGCCGAGTTCGTCGTAACCCGACTGGTCGGTGCCGAGCGGGTGGCCGGGGCTGCCGGGGTGCAGGTCGTTGTGCAGCAGGTCCGTGTGGATCTGGTCGGTGTGGTAGAACAACGGGCCGACGAAGGCGAACACGAAGATCAGCACCAGCAGGCCGAGCCCGATCAGCGCCAGCCTGTTCTCGGCGAAGACCTCGAGCCCGCGCCGGAACATGCTGCGGGTCGGTACGGCAGCGTCCATGCCCGGCGCGACAGGAGGCGCGCCAGCGGAGTCAAGCACGTCCACCGGCGGAGTCACCAGCGTCTTGGTCGGATCCTGCGGCAGCGGAGGCGGAACGTTAATGCTCATGCGCTCACGTACCTAACTCGCGGGTCAAGCACCGCATAAAGGATATCGGCCAGCAGCGATCCGGCCACGGTGGCGACGGCCACGATCACTGTGATACCCAGCAGAACCGGATAGTCCTGGGTGTTCGCGCTGTTGACGAACAGCAGCCCCATCCCTGGGTAGTTGAACACGTTCTCCGTGATCAGCGCGCCACTGAAGATGATGGGAAGGTTCAGCCCGAGCAGGGTCACGATCGGGATCAGCGCGTTGCGCAACACGTGCCGGTACAGGATGTGGCGCTCGCTCGCGCCCTTGGCCCTGGCGGTGCGCACGTAGTCCTGGGTGATCTGGTCGAGCGTGGACGAACGCATGTACCTGCTGAAGCCCGCCAGGGTGATCAGGGCGAGCGAGGCGAGCGGCAGCACCATCGCGTTGAACTGGGTGAAGAACGAGCCGACATTGCTGCCCTGGGCTGCCTCGCTGGGGAACCAGGCACGCGGCGGCTCGGCGAACAGGTTGATCAGGATGATGCCGAGCAGGTAGGCGGGCATCGCATAAAAGATGAAGGAGAACGCGGTGCCCGCGTAGTCGGCGAACTTGTTGCGGCGGACCGCCTGCACCACGCCGATGGGGATGGCGATGATCACCGCGATCAGGGTGGAGACGCCGAGCAGCAGCAGGGTCTTGGGCAGTGCGGCGGCCAGCAGCGAGCCGACCGACTGGTTCAGGTTGTAGGAGAACCCGAAGTTGCCGTGCAGCAGCTGGTCCAGCCAGTGCCAGTACTGATACCAGAACGGCTTGTCGAAGCCGAGCTGGTGGGTGAGGCTCTTGACCAGGGCAAAGTTACCTGCCCGCGTGCCGAGGATCGCCCGGACCGGGCCGCCGGGCAGCAGCTTGAGCAAGATGAAGGTGAAGACGGTGACCAGCCAGACCACAACCAGCGATTGCAGGATCCGGCGGATCAGATATGCGGTCACGGCAGGCTCCCTGTCTGTCGCTCGCCACTGTCCGGGCATCGCGCCCGCCCCGGGCCGCAGCGGCCTGGGACGAGCGCGATAGCCATGTGATGCGAGGTGACTACTTCACGTAGTACCAGTTCTCGGGGTTGATGTTCGCGAACGTGTTGGGCGGGGTAGCGCCCTTCAGGTTGTTCGCGACCTCGAGCAGCGGGTTGGCGAACTGCGGCATGAACACGACCGGCACCTGCTTGGCCAGGTACCGCTCCCAGGTGTACATCGCCTGCTGCGGGTTCTTGGCCGTCAGTGTGTTGGCGATGAGGGTGTTGTTCGTCGGGTCGTTGTAGCTGCCGTAGTTGGCCAGCGAACCCTTGGCGAACAGATCCTCACCAGTCGGGTAGTAGTCCGGCGCGTAGATCCAGCCGCCGCCCCAGTTACCCATCTGCCACTTGCACGGGGTTGCCTTGCTCGGCGTGCAGGCGATGTCGTTGGCAGTGATCGTCTGACCGGCCTGGGCCGAGATGACCAGGCTGATGCCGGCCTTGCCCGCGTCCGACTCCAGGGCGCTCATGATCGTCGTCAGGTCCTGCGAGCCGCTGGCGTACTGGACCTGGAACTGCAGCTTCTCGCCCTTGGTGATGCCAGCGCCGCAGTCGCCCGCCGCCGTACCCGGCTTGACGCAGGTCGCGGGGTCACCGGTCGAGCTCCAGCCGTTGGCGACGAGCAGAGCGCGAGCCTTGCTCGTGTTGAACGGGAACTGGTCGTTCTGCAGCCCCGGCGCCAGCGTCGAGCTGGCCGGCAGGGTCGGGACGCCCTGGGTGTTCACGTAAGCGTAGCCCTTGTAGACGCTCCTGATGATCGCGTTGTCGTCCACGGTGTAGGCCAGCGCCTGCCGGAAGTAGAGCTGCTTGATGATCGGGCCGACCTGGGGGTTGTTGAAGTTCATCGGGAAGTAGTTGATGCCGTAACCGATCCACGGGGTCATCGTGTAGTTCGATGACAGCGGGTTGGCACCGGCCTTCATCGGGTTGGTGGTCGACGCGGTGACGTCCGAGTAAGGCAGGTAGCCGACCTGTACGCCGTTGGAGGCGCCCGGACCGGACTTCAGCACGTTGAACTCGGCGGTGTCGGAGGCGAACTGCTCCTCCTTGAAGGCGGTCAGCTTGGGCTTGACCGGGCCGGAGTAGGACTTGTTCGGCACCATGGTGAGGGCGCCGTTCGGGTTGAAGCTGGACAGCTTCCACGGGCCGTCCACAACGCTCCAGATCTTGCTGGTCGCATAGCCGGACAGGTCCCGGTTCTGCGCGATCAGGAAGTTGTAGACCTTGGCGCAGTTGGCGACGGACTTGTTGCAGCCACCACTGCCGGCAGCGGCGCCCAGGCTGGTGACGTCCCAGGCCTCCGGAATCGGGTAGAGCTGGCTCAGCTCGTTGTACAGCACCCAGTTCTGGTTGTAGGCCTTGTCGAAGGTGAGCTGGAACTGGGTGGGACTGAGTGCCTTGTACGAAACGACGTTGTCCGGGAAGTACGGCGCCACATAGCCGCCCCAGTTGGCCTTCTCCGCCTTCATCATGTTCATCCAGAACATGAGCTCGTCGGAGTTGACGGTCTCGCCGTTGGACCACTTGTACGGCTTGAGCGTCACGGTGACGACCTTGCCGGTCGAGTCGAACGTCGGCGGGCCGGCCAGGCTCAGGTCATAGTCGACCGTCGGCTGCTCATTGTTCCCGAACCAGTACAGCGGCCGGTACAGCAGGTACTGCAGGTCGCTGATGTTCCACGTGCCGAAGTGCGCGGCATCGGTGAACGGGAAGATGTAGTTCGGCGTGAAGCCGGAGACCTCGGCCCAGGTGGCCGTGTTCCCGTTGGTAGGCATCTTCGAAAGATTGCTGTTGCTGCTGCTGCTGCCGGTGCCACCGCCGCAGCCGGCCGCGGTAAGCGCGGCTGCGGCGACGATGGCGATACCGGCAAGCTTCTTCCGAGATCTCAGCGATCTGTAGCGCCCGGAAGGACGTACCATTGGCATCTCCTCATGACTTGTTATGCATGCTCCGGATCAAATGTGGGCATGCCCTCGTTCCGATACGGCCTCCTTGGAACGCACTCGCAGATCAACGACGCCGCGAGCATGCGGACACTGGGCCTGGCGACCTGTTCCGCCGCCCTGCCCGTTCGGCCAAAATGCTGACCAAGTGTCCGGCAATCACCGGAGCTGTCTCGCTGACCTGCGGAGACGCTGCCCAGCAGGAGTGTGTCACCGGGAGCGTAACCCGAGCGCGGCAGCACGCCCTACAGACGTGCCGCATTCTCGCCCCAATCGTTACCTTTCGTTACGTTTGTTACGCTCCGTGGCCGGATCGGGGATTCAGTGTACTACTCGCTGGGTTGCCGCTGGTCACCGCCTCGCGGCTGGGCGGGAAAGGTTGCCCAGCCAGTTCCGGAACAATATCGATCATGTTCGGCCGTCGACTTGACCTGGCGGTTTTAACTGAACATGAACATTACAAGGAAGGTGCCACGCCGGTAACTAATTGATGGTACGGGCGCCGGCCGCAATGCTGTGCCGGGTCCGCGAGTCATGCACGCGGCTTTAACACTCCGTAAACATCCCTGGTCGATGGGATCGGTTCAGTGGCTTGGCAGGTCACTATGTTACACAGGACGCCTAAAGGGACCGCAGTAGGCAGCGAGCAGATATGTAAGAAAGTGACAATTCGTTGCTGATCGGCGGCGGGATTCAGGCGCGGCCAGGCGGGGCCCGCGGACTGTGCCACGCCGGTCAGCCACGCACCGGCCGGATCGGCTTCAGGAGCACCCAGGCCGGCGTAGCGATCGAAGGCCCGCCCGCCTGCAAGCGGGCGGCTGGCGACGGAGGGGCAGGACATGGCCCATGCCTCCCCCCATGGCTAGGTGGCATCACCCGGCTGTCACATCCGGCGCAGGACGGCGACCACCTTGCCGAGGATCGTGGCCTCGTCGCCGAGGATCGGGGTGTAAGCAGGGTTGTGCGGGATCAGCCAGACGTGCCCGTCGCTCTTCTTGAACGTCTTGACCGTCGCCTCTCCATCTGCCGACGTGTCACTCTCGATCATGGCGGCCACGATGTCGCCGTTTTCGACGTCCGACTCGCGGCGGACGACCACCCAGTCACCATCGGCGATGGCGGCACCGATCATCGAGTCGCCCACGACCCTGAGCATGATCAGCTCCCCCTCCCCCACGAGCTGCCGGGGCAGTGGAATGACATCCTCGATCAGCTGATCGGCGAGAATCGGCCCGCCCGCCGCGATGCGGCCCACCAGCGGCACCCGGGCCACACTCCGCTCCTGAATGCCGGCCTGGTGCTCGATCACCGGATCATCCAGCGGGCACACCACCGCCGTGCGCGGCCGCCCGGAGCCACGGCTCAGGTACCCCTTCTTCTCCAGGCTCGATAGCTGGTAGCTGACGCTGGACGTGCTTGCCAGCCCGGCCGCGTCACCGATCTCACGCAACGTCGGCGGGTAGCCGTGCAGCCGGATGCTGTCCTCGATGACCTGGACGATCCTGCGCTGACGCGGGGTCAGATCCCGGCTGGTCAGGTCGCATGACTCCGCACGTCGCATATAAGCCTCCGGCCATAGCTGTCGTGCCGCCATGCTAGCAGTTTGATCTTGTATATCAAATAGAAGTTTGAAGCGACCCCGATCATCTGGCGAACCCACAGCACGTGTTCGAAGATTATTGATGAGCGGCTGGAACGTGGACAACAAGAACCTGCCAGGTCAGCCCGTCCGGCGGGCTGACCTGGCAGGTCCGGCTGCTGCTCGCGGTCAGCTGCAGCCGCTGGTGGCGCCGCAGCCTTCGCAGACGTAGCAGCTGCCCGCAGGGCGCATTTTTGTGCCGCAGGTCATGCACAATGGCGCATCCGCCATCCGGCCCTGCCGGGATTCCGCCACCTCTACCGAGCTCCCGGCCTGGGAGTGAGCGGCTGGCGTAGCCGCGGCGTCGGTGGGCACCGTTCGGCTGGCAAAATCCTCTATCGGCGCGGACTGGGCAAGTTCCTCGGTGTCGGGCACCTCGGCAACCGCAGCGGTTTGCCCGTCGGTGCTGGCCGGGCTGGCGCTGCGCTCGGCGGCCGACAGGATGCCGAGTTCGGCCCGCTGCTCGTAGGGCAGGTGGTCGAGCGCCAGGCGGCGGAAGATGTAGTCCATCACCGAGGTGGCGAGGCGGATGTCCGGGTCGTCGGTGAGACCGGCCGGCTCGAACCGCATGTTGGTGAACTTCGCGACGTAGGTCTCCAGCGGGATTCCATATTGCAGGCCGACCGAGACCGCGATGGAGAAGGCGTCCATGACGCCGGCCAGCGTGGAGCCCTGCTTGCCGAGCTTGAGGAAGACCTCGCCCACGCCGTCGTCCGGGTAGTTGGACGCGGTCATGTAACCCTCGGCTCCGGCCACGGAGAACCTGGTCACCGTCGCCGACCGGCTGCGCGGCAGGCGCCTGCGCACCGGACGGACCTCGGGGGCGGGCGCGGCGGGAGCCGGCTCCTGGGCGGCAGCGGGCTTCCTGCCTGCCGCAGACAGGGGCTGGCCGACCTTGCAGTTGTCGCGGTAGATGGCCAGCGCCTTCAGGCCCAGCTTCCAGCCCTCGAAGTAGATCTGTTCAATGTCCTCGACGGTGGCGGTCTCCGGCATGTTGACCGTCTTGCTTACCGAACCACTGAGCAGCGGCTGAACCGCGGCGATCATCCGGACGTGGCCCATCGGGGCGATGGCGCGCTCGCCCATCGCGCAGTCGAACACCCCATAGTGCTCCGGCCGCAGGCTCGGCGCGTCCACCACATGGCCATGGTCGGCGATGTACTCGGTGATCGCCTCGACCTGCTCGGGCTGGTAGCCGAGGTTGCGCAGCGCACGCGGGACCGTCTGGTTGACGATCTGCATGGAGCCGCCGCCGACCAGCTTCTTGAACTTCACCAGGGCCAGGTCAGGCTCGATGCCCGTGGTGTCGCAGTCCATCATGAGCCCGATGGTGTTGTGGCTGACCATCCCATTGGCCACATAGGTCACGTTGTCCGGAACGGACAGATCGTATGTGGGCTGCAGGCCGCCGTCTTCGTTGCTCGCGACCCGCTCGAACAGGTAGCCGAGCGCCTCGCCCAGCCGCGGGCCGGGGTTCTCCTTGTGGATTCGCCCGGCCAGCATCCGGGGAACCCCGCCGTGCCTGCGCAGCGACTGCATGACCGCATTGCGGTTCGGATGTCCCGGTGGAACGAGCTGCATCCACGTCTGAGACGGCAAGAAGACGTAGTCCTTCTCCGCGGACTGAACCGGTTCACCGAACGCCAGCAGGCGCGCCTTGCGCTCGCCGATGAACCCGATCCGCTTGCCGAATTCCAGGGCGTGACCGACGTCACGGAGCCGAACCTGGTAAGTGGGACCGCCACAGTCGCTTACCGTCTGCCTGGTTGTCGTGGCGAGGCCCACCGTCAGCAGCAGGGTCCGGATCTCGGCCGCGAACGACTCATCGGCGGTCGAGACGCTGGGCACACCCTCCAGAACTGTGCCGGCTGCCTCGAAAAGCCCGCGCAGGAACGCACTGTGCACGGCAGGGTCGTTGGTTTCGAGGATCGCTGAAGGGATCCGTGGAATCCAGCCCTGGCCGGCCTGACCGGCCTCGGGAAGGTGCCCTGCGAATCCTGCCGCCTGCCACCAGCGAGCAAGCCGGACTGACTGAAGATTTATCTCTTGGTAACCCGGCCCGGACCTGACCGCCGGCGTTATGCCGAACAGTTCCTTGACCAGAATGCCAAGCCGCGCGGCAACATCGAGATCGGTGTCGGCGACGCACAGCCTGATGCCCTTGGCGTGCAGGCTCCCGTCACCCATGAAATAACCGGCGAGCTCGGCCAGTTCCGGCGTGACCGAGCCGGGCACTACGACATCCCGGTCCCCGGTGTAGTACGCCTGGTCGAGCACTGGCAGCGGCACCCGCCTCGGAGCGCCTATCTGGATGCCGAGTTGCAGCGGGAGGACATCTCCCGGGGCGATGTCGGCCAGCCGCTTCCATACCCAGGCACCGCTTTGCGGATCCACGACCTTGACCCGGTGGGTAAGCGTGCCCTGAATCTGGTATGCACCCTCGGTCCTGATCAGGCGGGTCGGCTCTTCCCCGTTGACGAAGAACTTCGTCGCCTGTCGCGGACCCTCGTCCGTCGAGACGGTGAGGTCCAGGTCCTGCCAGCGGTCACCGTAGATATCGCCGATCTCGGACAGCCGGGTAAGGCCGCGATCTGTCGTTATCAGGGTGTCGCCGGTGAGGCATCCGGTAGGCGCCAACAGCGAGGCCTGCGCATTTCGATAGCCGTTCTTCTCGCCCAGGGCCAGGCATTCGTCCCAGGCGGCCGACGCGCGGGCAAGGATCGCCTTGTCGATGGCATCCAGGGAGCTGATGCGGGCGCTGGCCTCGGCGTGCTTGCGCATGACCCGGTTGTGCGCGGTCCGGTTCCGCTCGTACCCGTCGTAGGGGCCGACGATGGCCGCCAGTTCGGCGGACCGCCGGTAGGCGGTGCCGGTCATCAGCGAGGTGATGGCCGCCGCGATGGCCCGGCCTCCCTCGGAGTCGTAGGCATGGCCGGTCGCCATCAGCAGGGCGCCGAGGTTGGCGTAGCCGATGCCAAGCTGCCGGTAGGCGCGGGTGGTCTCGGTTATCTTTTTCGTCGGGAAATCGGCGAAGCAGATTGAGATGTCCATCGCGGTGATGATGAGCTCGGTGATGCGCTCGAACCGTTCGGCGTCGAAGGTGTCGTCATCGCGCAGGAACCTCATCAGGTTGATGCTGGCCAGGTTGCACGACGAGTTGTCCAGGTGAACGTATTCGGAGCAGGGGTTGCTCGCGGTGATACGGCCGGTTTCCGGGCAGGTGTGCCAGTCGTTGATGGTGTCGTCGTACTGGATGCCGGGGTCCGCGCATTCCCAGGCCGCCTGTGCCATCTTGCGGAACAGATCCTTGGCTTTGATGCGCTCGACCGCTTCACCGGTCCGCCTGGCCAGCAGGTCGAACTCGCCGTCATTCTCCACGGCCCGCATGAACTCGCCGGAGACCCGCACCGAATTGTTGGCGTTCTGGTACTGGACGCTGGCGATGTCCTTGCCGCCGAGGTCCATGTCGAAGCCCGCGTCCCTGAGTACGCGGACCTTTTCCTCTTCCCGGGCCTTCGTCTCGATGAACTCGGAAATGTCCGGGTGGTCCACGTCGAGAACGACCATCTTGGCAGCCCGCCGGGTCGCACCGCCCGACTTGATGGTGCCGGCCGACGCGTCGGCGCCGCGCATGAACGAAACCGGGCCGCTCGCCGTGCCGCCAGAGGTCAGCAGTTCCTTGCTAGACCTGATCCGGGACAGGTTGATGCCTGCCCCCGAGCCGCCCTTGAAGATAAGGCCCTCTTCGCGGTACCACTCGAGAATCGAGTCCATCGTGTCGTCCACGGCCAGGATGAAACACGCCGAGACCTGCTGTGGGGACGTTGTGCCCACGTTGAACCAGACCGGCGAGTTGAAGCTGAATATCTGGTGGATGAGCGCATAGGCAAGCTCATGCTCGAAAATCTCGGCGTCGGCCTCGCTGGCGAAGTAGCCGTTCGCGCGCCCGGCTGAGCCGTAGGTGCCCACCACCCGGTCCACGAGCTGCTTGAGGCTCCACTCACGCTGCGGGGTGCCAACAGCGCCACGGAAATACTTGGTGGTGACGATGTTCGCCGCGTTGACGGACCAGAAGCTGGGGAACTCCACACCCCGCTGCTCGAAGTTGACCGAGCCATCGCGCCAGTTGGTCATGACGACGTCGCGGCGTTCCCAGGTCACCTCGTCGTAGGGGTGCACGCCCTCGCGGGTATGAATACGGCCGATGGTGAGCCCCTTGGCGGGGTACTTGCCGCTCTGCCCGGCCTGACCGCTCGCCGTCTCCGTCATGACCTCCCCCTTCTGGGATCCGGCTGGATCCCGATCCGGCCTGTCCAGGCCTGCTTCGAATGGTTCATGCTGGCTGGCGGTCCCCGCCTGTCCGGGTGACTGCCCTGGCTGGTCGCGCCTGGTCCGCCGCATCGGGCTCGGCCGGCTCATCGGGCCAGCTCACGCTGTTTCTCGTGGGCCTGGCGCAGCGCGGTAATCTCGTCCTCGAAGTCGGCAAGAGACTCAAACCCCCGGTAGACCGAGGCGAAGCGCAGGTAAGCGACCTCGTCCAGATCTCTGAGCGGCCCAAGGATCGCCAGACCTACTTCGTGCGACGGGATCTCCGCGCAGCCCCGTGCCCTGATCGTGTCTTCGACACACTGGGCCAGGTTCGCGAGCTGATCCTCGCTCACCGGCCGTCCCTGGCAGGCCCGCCGAACACCCCGGACGATCTTGTCGCGGGTGAACGGCTCGGTGACGCCGCTCCGCTTGGCGACCATGAGGATCACGGTCTCCTGGGTGGTGAACCGCTTGCCACAATCGGGACAAGAACGGCGGCGGCGGATCGCCGAGCCGTCCTCCGTCGTCCTGCTGTCGATGACCCGGCTGTCGTTATGCCTGCAGAACGGGCAACGCACGTGATCGCCCCCTCTCGGCCGTCTTCGTTGGTTCTCCGTCGAAACACAACCTATAGAAATATTACATCAATGTAAGTACTAGATGTTGTGGTGGCTACGCTAGACCACCGGCCTCAGCGCAGCAAGGGGAACCCGCCGGTGAATACAAAACCCCTGGTCGGACGGCTGAGGCGGAGAACCGGCCGGCGTGTCGCCCCACGGTGTGCCGGACGCGGCCGGGTTCATCCTGTTCGCGCAGGTCAGATGGGGTTTTCACGGACAGCGGCGCGTCCCGGCGACGAAGACCATCTCGACGCAGTGGCGAACGGGGTTCGCGGACCACTTCGCGTCCCGGCGACGAAAACCATCTCGACGCGCCGCAGCAGCGAACGCGTTTCACCGACAGCCTCGCGTCCCGGCGACGAAAACCATCTCACCGCGCCGCAGCAGCGAACACGTTTCACCGACAGCCTCGCGTCCCGACGACGAAAACCATCTCAACGCAGTGGCGAACGGGGTTCGCGGACCACTTCGCGTCCCGGCGACGAAAACCATCTCGACGCGCCGCAGCAGCGAACGCGTTTCACCGACAGCCTCGCGTCCCGGCGACGAAAA
>DATGGU010000203.1:0-43753 GCA_035308365.1 Streptosporangiaceae bacterium | reverse complement strand
GGCGGAGTTGACCGACAGGCCCGCGGGCAGGCCGGTGGCGGCGTAGGTCAGGGTCTGGCCGGGGGCGGAGTCGGTCGCGTGGATCTGCAGCGACGCGGCGGTCCCCACGGTGGACGTCTGGTTGCCGGGGCCGGCCACCGTCACCGTGTTGCCGTGAGAGGTGTTGTTCAGGCCGAAGAAGTCGATGGCGTAGTTCTCCATCCCCGCTCCCGATTCGGGCAGCACGTGGCCGGCGCCGGCGATGCTGAACGCCTCGACCTCGGGGGTGCCCGAGCCGTTGTCGTACTGGGTTTGCGTCCATCCCGATACCGGCGTGATGGTGCTGGACGGTGTCGAGCTCACCCCCAGCACGTTCGTCCACTGCAGGATCTCCTGGCTCAGGTTCTCGTAGTTGAGCGTCTGGTCGGCGGTGCCATGCCAAAGCTGCACCCGCGGCCGCGGGCCGTTGTAGCCGGGGTCGGCGTTGCGGACCATGTCGCCCCAGGCCTGCGCGGTATTGCTGATCTGGCCATCGGCGCACGCGCTGTTCCAGCCGTCGACGGTGCCGGTGTAGAAGCAGCCGAACGGCACACCCATGAACGCCGCACCGGCCTTGAACACGTCCGGGTAGTCGCCGAGCATGACGTTGGTCATCATGGCGCCGGACGACGCGCCGGTGACGTACACCTGGTTCGGGTTGCCGCCGTAATGCTGTTCGGTGTACGTGATCATCGACATCAGTCCCACCGGGTCACTACCGCCGTTCCTGGCCAGCGCCTGGCTGGAAGAAACGTCCCAGCAGCTTCCGCTCCTGGTCACCGACGGGTAGATCACGATGAACCCGTACTGGTCCGCCAGTGACGCGAACGCGGTGCCCGAGAAGAACCCGGGCCCCGAGCCGGTGCACTGATGCAATGCCAGCAGAATCGGCGGATTGGGCTGGACATTGTTCGGCACGTAAATGTACATCAGCAGGTTCGACGGGTTATTGCCGAAGTTCGTCACCTGAGTCAGCGAGGCGGCCTTCGCCTGCGGCGCCACCGAAATGGCTGCCGTAAGGAACCCGGCCACCGTCAGCGTGACCACGCCGACGGAAAGCAGTGCGCTCAGTCTTCTTCTCATGACCTGCCCTTCCCCAGCCTCCGAAAATGTTTCGAATGTTTGTTGGGTATATTTGACGAAATCTCACCCACCAGGCAGCCGATAGCAAGCGGGGAAAACAGCGCCGTCCTGCGTGTAATCGCGGGTTTGCGCAGGTGGTGAGCGGGAGGCCGCGGGGCCGGCCGAAAATGTTTCTAAGTGAAATTTTCACCCCCGGGCGTCATGACAGGGCTCAGGGCCACCGGGTGGCCGTGTGACCGGTCTTGTCTGTAACGCTTGCCCGATGCGAGAGACCGGCTGCAAGCGCGGCGTCCACGATTGTGTGGGTTAAAGATGATCAGCTCATACGGCCGCTCGCGGGCTACAAGCCCGGTCCCAGCCACCAAATCGGCCACTACCTGCCGCATGTAAACTTTCTCTTCCTCGGTTGGAGGCCTGGCTTCTATCTTCCTCTAGCCCGTCGGTCACGCGGATTCCTCCTACTATTCAATCTGCTCTCGCCTAATCCGCCGTTCTTGCTCCGCTCGCACCATTCGGTCAATGAGCGCATCAGGATAGCGTGCAGTCAGAATCGTCCGCCGACTAACCGCAAAGAGCGGGAATGCGACGAACTGTCGGCTGTAACATCCGAAGATGACGAGCCAGCCCGGCCGCTGCCGCCGTATGTCCTCAGCAATCGCCCGGCCCTCATCGTCACTGAGCACGGACAATCGGGCTTCGCGTTGTTCGTCCACGGTTGCCATTACCGCCATCGGATCGTCACACCCATACTGAGCAGGATTGGTGCAGGGTCGACGCCGGAGACAGGCTTTGTAGGAGCAATCGATGCAGGGGATTAGCCGCTCCACTGACAACGTCGGCCCTGCTGCTCATGGGAGCGTCGGTAGTCACGACTCACCCCCAACCGAGCGCAGCACCGAGGCGACCTTGCCGGTCACGCGCTCCAAGTCGTCAACCGAGCCGATCGGCTGCCGCCACGGCCACCAGAAACACCACGAACCGTCTTCAGCCTGTTCGCAGTGCACCCGCTCATTAAGCTTCGGCGTCTCCGCGTTGGCTACCTTGAGGTAGGGCTTGGTATTGATGCTGACGAGCTGGACGGCAAAGCCCTTGGTCGTCAGGGCATCGCGTAGTTGCTCCAGGTAGGTCAGCTTCGCTGGGTCGGTCTCCATGAGCCCAGGAAGCTATGCGGTGGTCAACCCCAGAATTGCACCACTGTGCAAACACCTAAGCACGAAGCGTGTTCGTAGAAGTAAATCAGTGCAGTACGCCCATGCGGGCAGCCATACCCCGAAGTTCACGGCCACCGGCTGCCGCTGTCGCCCTGCCGAGCAGGTAAGCAACCGTGTCTCTGGTGGCCGGGTGGTTGCGAATGTGCTGCGGTGCGGCTTCCTCGGCCTGGCGCAACCAGCGCACCGCCTCAGCCCTGGTCTTCGGCTCTCTGGCCAGTCCTCGACCGACGTCTGCAAGGTAGCTGGCCTTGCGCGTCCGCCAGGTGAGCTTGCTTTGATCAATCGTGTTGGCCAGGTCAAGCACAGTGCCGCCGCTCTCACCGCGCTCCACACCAATAGCCACGCGCCAGAGTCCGACGTTGGTCTTACAGAACGACTGCCAATTGCCTCTAAGGTCGTCGGGTACCCGAGTGGCGAGCTGGTCAGCGGCATCAAGCCAGTGGCTAATGACGTGCGGTCGCTGCACCACGGCCGCGCCCAGCGCGGCGTGCAAAGTCAGGATGCCGAGCACGTGGAGCCCAAGCGGATCACGGGCGTACGGCTCCAGGGCATCGGCAGCTCGTTCGGCAGTGAGCAGCCGTCGATCCCAGGAACGCTCACGCGGGAACGTCCAGATACGCAGGCAGTTGACCTTGCCCTGCTGCACGGGATCATCAAGCAGGGTGGCCGCTTCCTCGGCTCGCAGTACGGCCACATGGGCCAGGTCGATGTAGCCAAGGTCTTTGGCCATTAGCCCGGCCGTGATACAGGCTTCGATCAACGTCTCTAGGGCGAGCCGTTGTGACAGTTCGTCGCCACGTCGGGCGGTATGCCAGTGCAGCTCATCGAGCACGTCTGGCAGCAGAGCACCGGCACGGGCATAGTCGGAGTCGGCCCGCAACGGTTCGATCTGCTCGGTGACCGCGCCGACCAGCTCGTCCAGTGGCCGGGCACGCTCCACGGCCGGAACATCGAGCTTGTTGGTTTGGAAGGCTTCACGGAGTGCCGGTATGGCCATGTGCGGATCAGCCTGCTGGCGATCGGCACTGAGATGCGGCCCGCCCACCAGGTCGGTCTCCGAGACCTTGAGCGCAGCAGCTACAGCGCTGATATAGGAGCGACGATCCAGCATCCGCTGCCCGCGCTCCACCATAGAGAGGTAGGAGAACGACACCCCAGCCAGTCCGGCCAGCTCAGTGAGGGTCATCCCTCGCCACCGGCGCAGGATACGCAGACGTGCGCCGACAGTAATGTCGTCGTCCATCTGGTCTCACCGCCTCCTCGGGGTGGTTGCGGTCAGGTTCAGGGTACGCCAGCGTAACGTGATTTTGTGCTTCAAACCACATTAGCCGGAATGATCATATAAGTCGTCAACGTCGACGTGACTTAACCCCATCAATTGTGGAAACGGCGACACTGTCAACATGTCGGCCAGGTTAGCCACAGAGAACACTCGCCCATCGCAGTCTCGTATGACTGGGCCCAGTGTGTCATTGACGCGAGTCCAGCCCAAACCTCCGAGCACTGCCACCAGCGGTATTCCGCCAAGCCGCACTGATTCAGCATGCAGCCGCTCGAAGCGGAGCGCCTTGTCTCTTGCCGTACCGCCGTCGTTCGCACCCTTGCACTCCAGCATGGCTCTGAGTGTCTGTGGCTGGCTGTACACCACGAAGTCCGGGGCAGGCTGTACGGTGACTTCAAAACGATCAACAATCTCCGACTGATTATGTGAACCGGTGCGGATGAACGGGATGCCGTTGGCTGTGAATAGCGCCTCTACGGCATCTTCGATCAGGTTGCCGCGCAGTTCAGAGGTTGCGTCGAGCACCTGGCGGAAAGCCCCGCCATAGTGACGCTGGTGCAAGAACACGTCGTAGGGCACCCGGCCAGCGGCATACGCCTGGACAGTCGCCCAGCCTTTGAGCGTGTCGGGCTTGTCTTGTTTCGACTTGAGGTTGCCCGGCGGTTCGCCAAACAGCCCACCGCGCATGATCTTGTCAATCGTCTCGGCGGCTACCTCAGCCTGGTCAATGGTGGTATGACTGCCTGAGCGCTCCATGGAATCAACCTTGCCCTGCGATAGCGGCTTCAGCCCAAGCGGTTCTGCTACCAAGGCGGTTGACGCGGCGAACTCATTCCTGGTCAGTCCGGTGATTACGCGGAGCGGCAGCAGTGTGGTGGGCTCAGCTTGAATACAGGCCGCCAGATTCCTGACCGATACTTCGGTGAAGTTTGAGGTAGCTATTGCCACCTTCTCGTAAGCGGCATGGAAGTGGGCCAGACCATAGAACTCCGCGGAGTGTACGTACGCGAAGTCCGGACCCAGATGCGGCACATACAGTTGCTTGGCTACCTGAGCATATATAGCCATGTGCTCGTCAGTGCCGTGCCTCTGTGGTACCTGCCTGAGGCGGGCCACCCGTTCATCCCAGGTGGTAGCAGCCGCGATCAGCTCAACGGTGTCCTCAGGTGACGGCATACCAGAGAACTTTAGGCGAGCCGGAAGAGCACGGGAGCGTCATCAGGCTCTTGGGATTCAGAGGACAGCCGTTTGCGTGCAGCCTCTACGTAGCTCTGGTGAATCTCCACTCCACCAGCTCGTCTGCCCAAACGGCGGGCGACTGCCATAGTCGTACCTGATCCCGCGAATGGGTCAATCACCACGCCGTCAGCGGGACAGCAGCTCTTGATGAAGAACTCAGCTACTCCCTCCGGCATGGCTGCCGTATGCCCACCTGCACCTTTGTGCTGGTTGTATGTCTGCGGTACCGACACGACGTTACCCGGATCGGCGCCGCCGTGCAGGTAGGTCGTCGTCCGATCACGTCCAAAGCCAGCGTCAGTATTCCGCCTGCCCAGCCTGTCGAGCTTGCGCCGCTCAATCTCCTCAGGCGTGGTCTTGTACGGCACGCGCACGGCGTCAAGGTCGAAGCATGGCGCTGCGCCTTTGGCGAAGGCGTAGACGTACTCGAAGCTGTCCTTTGTCCGGGGGCCGTACCGTCCTGGTACTGCATTCGGCTTGGCCCAGATGTAGGTCTCTACCCAGCGCCAACCCTGCTGCTGGAGTGCGATGACCAGTTGGTAGACGTATGGGTGTCGCTGGCCGCGGAGCGGGCCAGTGCTGGCTACTCGGTTCTTGATGTTCAACACAAGCCAGCCGGTGTCCTTGGTAGCAGCAAGCATTTGCTCACCGTAGGGCAGAAACCACTCTACGTAGTGATCCGGATGGATGCGACTGTAGGCCCGGGCATCGGCATAGGGCGGACTGGTGAACCACAGATCAACCGATGATGCAGGCAACACTGGCAACCACTCGGCACTGTCACCCCAGGTCACCCCCTCACGCAATAGCTCATCGAGTGCTTCAGCGCCCTTGTGCTCTGGCGAAGGTGGTCGCGTTCCGCTGAGCGTATGAACCGCCATGGCCAGTGATCCTAACGAGCGCGGCGACAGTCTTGGCGGACCAAATCGCGGTCTGTGGATAGCTGGTCCCGGCGCCTGGCACCATGCTCTCTGATCAGGCGCTTCAGACTGGGTCAGCCCGATCTGGCACTCCTCGGCAATGATCCTGGCTGGAATGCCGATGTCGTACTTGGCAACCATAGAGGCCTCGTCGTCACAGGTGAAGCGCGTAGACAATAGGCGCCGCCGGGGCTCTGGACAGGCTGAAGCCAGCTCTTGCAGCCGATCTTCCTCAGTCACAGTCTGGTGGGCGCTGTGGATGCGATCTGCTGCCTGACAGTGGTCAAACAGCAGGTCAGAGCGGTTCGTGTACCGTCTCAGTAGCTCAAGGTGCCGGGACTGGTCACTCGATGATCACGCGTAGCCGGGCGGAGGCGGCGTTGAGTGCCCGCTGAACGTCGTGCGAGGTGGCGGCCTCGGCGAAGATGAAGCCCAGGTACCGGTCGCCTTCGGGGAGGGGGGCAACGCGCTGGCCGAGCGGGATGGTGATGGTCAGGCCGGTGATCCCGGGTACGGCGGCGGCCTGGTCCCGGCCCTCCACCGCGCGCAGCACGCCCTCGTGTGGCACGGGGAGCATGAACACGCCGGATGGCCGGGCTGGCTGGTGGCCGGCCGCCGGAACGGGGCAGCCGAGCGCGTTGGCCAGCACCAGCTCTTCCAGGCTCTCGCCACCCGGGAAGCGCAATGCCCGTGAGCACAGGCCGCCGATGCAGCGGGCGGCCAGTTCGAGCATGACGGGTCTGGCCTGGCCGCCGCGGTCGCCGATCCGGCACTCGGCGTGGATGGGGCCGCTGATCAGCCCGAGCGCGCGAGCGGCCTGCCCGGCGGTGCGGACGGCGGCGGCAAGGATTGGCCCGGGTAGCACGGCCGGGGTGACAAGCAGGGTTTCCTCGAAGGTGGGGCCGCTCTGGGTGGCGGGCTTACCGAAGATGACGGTGGGTGTCAGCTCGCCACCGGTCAGCAGGCCGTCGATGCTCAGCTCCGGGCCGGGCACGTATTCCTCGATCAGCAGCGGCTCAGTGGCGGGGCGCTGGCTGGCAGCCAGAATGCGCCGGACCCGGCGGGCCGCGCTGATGGCGGCGGCCGGGCCGCCGGCCCGCAGAATGCCCTGGCTGGCGCTGAGTGAGACCGCCTTGACCACACACGGGAACCCGGTCGCCTGGGCAGCTTCGCGGATCCAGCCCTCACCGGCCGTGGCAGGCACGATGCGGAACGCGGGCTGGTCAATCCCGGCGGCGGCCCACCGCTGCCGCTGCCGGGTCTTGTCGGTAGTGTTCGCCACGGCATCGGGCGGGTTGTGCGGCAGGCCCATCCGCTCCGCCACAATGGCCGCCAGAACGAGCATCGGGCTGTCCACGGCGATCACGGCGCTGACCGGCCCGGCCCGGGCCAGGATCCGGCCGGCGCTGCCGCCGGGGTCAGCCGGGCTGACCGGGATGACCGGGCGGCTGCCCAGCGGCAGCGCGCCGTCGCTGCCGATGACGACGTCCAGGCCCATGCGGGCGGCGGCCCGCAGGAAGCCGGCCGCCCGGTAACTGCGGGCAGGCA
Source organism: Streptosporangiaceae bacterium (assembly GCA_035308365.1). GTDB lineage: Bacteria > Actinomycetota > Actinomycetes > Streptosporangiales > Streptosporangiaceae > PALSA-505. The sequence continues at coordinate 36,452 of DATGGU010000203.1, read as the reverse complement.
CCAGCAGCAGCACCCGCTGGCCGGCTGCGGAGGACGATTCCATGATCACGAAGACTCTTCAGTGTGGGAGTACGAAACAGCCTTCGCAATCATGGTGGATTCGCACGTCGCCACTTCCGCACCCCCTGCCTGGCCCGGGTGGTGTCACCGCTTCTCCGGTGAGAAGTACGGCTCGGTGCCCGCTTCGTGGTCGGTGAGGTCGATCAGGCCGGTCATGCCGGGCAGGTGTTCCCGCAACAGCGGCTCGATGCCCTGCCGGAGGGTCACCTCGGCCAGACTGCATCCCTGGCATCCGCCTTCGAACCGGATCTGAACCCATCCCTCCGCCGCGCCCGTGACGGTCACGTGGCCGTGGTGAGCGGCGATCGCCGGGTTGATGCCGGTGTCGAGAACCTGCTGAGCGGCCCTGGCGAGGTTATCGCCGGCGCCCGGCGAGGACAGGAGCGGCGCGGCACCGGGCGTGATGAGCCGCACGCCGGTGATTTCCGGCACGGCGGCGCGGATCACCGCCTCGATCCGGGAGGCCAGCGGGAAGACCGCACCCGGCGATCCGGTCACCTCCAGGGTGGCCAGGCCGGCTTCGGCGCTGGCCACCCGCACGGCGCCACCGCGGGCGATGACCGAGGGCAGGACGCTGCGTTCCAGCGCGGCGGTCACCCGGGCGGTCAGGGCGGTCACCGGCCGGCCTCCTTGGCCGCCGCGCTGAGCGCCGATTCGAGGTCGGCGATCAGGTCTGCGGGATCCTCGATGCCAGCGGACAGGCGCAGGAGATCGTCCGGGACCGGCGAGGATGGTCCCTCACTGTCGCGCCGGTGCTCGATCAGGCTTTCCACCCCGCCCAGCGAGGTGGCCCGTTTGAACACCCGCACCTCGCCCAGCACCGCCCGGGCGTGGCTGGCTCCGCCGGACAGCCGGATGGACAGCATCCCGCCGAACCCACCGTCCATCTGCCTGGCGGCGATGGCATGTCCCGGATGACCGGGCAGCCCGGGGTACAAGACGGCGGTCAGGGCCGGGTGCTGGTCAAAATGCGTGGCGATCATCATGGCGGTCTGCGAGGCACGCCGCACGCGCAGGTACAGGGTCCGCATGCCGCGTTGCAGCAGCCAGGCCTCGAACGGGCCGCACATCGCCCCGGCGTTGCGGCGCCAGGACCGGATCCGCTCCCAGAAGGGGTCCCGCCGGGCGGACAGCACCGCACCGGCCAGCACGTCACCGTGCCCGTTGAGGTACTTGCTGACCGAGTGCACCACCAGGTCCGCACCGTGCTCGAACGGCCGGGTCAGCACCGGGGTGGCCACGGTGTTGTCCACGGCCACCCGGACCCCGGCCTGATGCGCGAGGTCGCAGACGGCCGCCAGGTCGGTGATCTCCCACATCGGGTTCGCCGGTGTCTCGGCCCACAGCAGCCGGGTACGGCCGGGCCTGATCGCCGCCGCTACCGCGGCGAGGTCGGTGGTGTCGGTGAACTCCACATCCAGGCCCCAGGTGAGCGCGAACTCGGCCAGCCACTTCCGCACCCCCCAGTACAGGACCCGGGAGACCAGCACATGATCGCCGGGCAGCAGCGCCTGGAACACCGCGCTCGCCGCCGCCATCCCCGAGCCGAACAGCGCGCACGCGCACCCGCCGCCCTCCAGCGCCGCCAGCAGCCGCTCGGCGTGCTCGGAGGTCGGGTTGTCGGCGCGGGTGTAGACGCGGCCCTGTGTATAGCTGCCGTCTGGCTGCTGCTCGTAGTTCGTTGACAAGTTGATCACCGGGACCAGGCCACCCGACGCCGGGTCCGGCTCGCCCAGCGCCTGGGCAGCCAGGGTCTCCGGTGACACGACATCGCGCCCTTCCATCAGCCTGTCCTCCTGCCGGTGCGCGGTCCTGGCCGCCACCCTGTCACGCCGGCGCCCTCGGATGGCAGCCAGTGAACCGTAATGAAGCAGTGGTCTTTCCACTGATCCATCGTGCGGCGAGCAGCCCGGAGGCCACGAGGCTGCCCGGCGCCCGGTTCGCGGGCGCCGGGCAGCTCGTTCAGTGGGTGGACGGTGCCGGGGGGAAGGGCTGGACGCGGCCGACGCAGTGGGTGACCTTTGGCGCCGGGGCCTGTGGATGGATCAGGTAGCCGAATATCGCGTTGTCGGCGCACGCGGATGTCCCCGCGGACTCGTGGCCCCAGTTGTCGCTGGAGACCAGGCGGCTGTTGGGCAGCATCCGCGCCACCTTCACGGCGTTGCCGTAGCTGGTGGCCGGATCCCACCAGCCGCCGACCACCAGGACGGGCGCGGCGGTGTGGCGGTCGAACGGGCCCCGGTAGACGTTCGGGTCCTGCGCGGTCCAGGTGTTCCGCGCGCACTGGACAGTGAGCCAGGCATAGAACGCCCCGAAATAGCTGGCATGGCGGTCGGCGGCAGCGGCGGCTGCGGGCCACGAGGCGGCGCTCGCGGCGTGCGGGCCGTCAGTGCAGAACACCCCGGACTGGGCTTCGAACTGGTTGTCATAGCCCGCTGGGGGCTTTACCACGGGGTGGCGGCGGAGGAAGGCCCGCACCAGGGCGGCCCGGCCGGGGCCTCCCCCGCCGGGCGAGGTGAGCCGGGCCAGGCCGGTCAGGTCGGCGAACAGGCCCCGGTATCCGCTGGGGATATGCAGCCACTGTTCGGTGTAGGCGATCAGGTTGGGGTACGCGACGGTGACCGGCTTGAATCCCCGGGCGGCGAGGTGCAGCGGGTGGGCTTGGAGCCGTTCGGCCAGCTGGCCGTACCGGGCCGCGGTGTCCGCGCCGGCGAAGGAGCACCGGGGCCGGCCGGCCTGCTGGCAGAGTTCCAGCAGTTTGTGCAGCGCGCGGTAACTGGCGGCGGCGGAGCCCATCCGGTCGAACATCGGCACGTGGGCGGTGGCTCGTGTGCCCGCAATCGCCTGCGGGTCCACGATGCCGTCGATCGCTATCGCCCGGACCCGGCCGGGGAACATGTTCGCGTAGACCAGCCCGAGGTAGGAACCATAGGACTCACCGAAGTAGGTCAGCTTGCGGTCGCCAACGGCGCGCCGCAGGACGTCCAGGTCGCGGGCGTCCTCCGTGGTGGACATCGCCGGGGCGATCGATCGCGCCGTAATGGAGCAGGCCCGGCCGACTGCCCTGGCGGCGGCGATCCAGGATCGCTGCTGGGCCTGCGTGCCGGGAAACGGGGTGGCGGTGAACGGGGCCTCCGCACGCGTCTGCTCCGCCTTCGTGGCGAAGCAGCGGATCTGCGTGCTGCCGCCGGCTCCGCGCGGGTCGGCCCCGACGATGTCGAACCGGCCGGCAATGGCCTTGGGCAGGGCTGGCGCCAGCCGGGCGGCCCAGTCCCTGGCCGAGTCGCCGGGTCCGCCGGGGTTGACGAAGATGGTGCCCAGGCGGTGAGCGCGGTCTTTCGCCCTGACCCGGAGCAGCGCCACCCTGATCTTCGCGCCGTCGGGATGGCTGTAGTCCAGCGGGAGTTCGGCGGTGGCGCACTGGTCGGTCTTCCGGCACGCCGTCCAGTGCAGGACGGGCGTGGGCACCCGGTCCACCAGGCGGGCCTGGGCGGGACTCCCGCGGCCGGGACTGGCGTGGGCCGGCCTGGTGGCCGCATCTCCTGACTGGCCCGAAGTCAAGGCGAGGCCGGTTACAGCCGTGGACAGCAGGGCCGCCGTCATCAGGAGGGAGGTGCCGTGCCGCGTGCGGGTCCGCATTCGTGATGGTGTTGTCATGCCCACCATCGTTCGGCAGCGGGACCGCCCGGTCACCGGAGCGAGCCGGACACTTGGAGGTGTGGCAGGCCCCACCCCTCCAGGTGGGGCTAACCGTGAAAGTCAGGCTCTGAGGTAGGCGAGGACGGCTAGCACGCGGCGGTGCTGGGTCTCGTCGGGTGGGAGACCGAGCTTGGCGAAGACGTTGCCGATGTGTTTTTCGACCGAGCTGGCGGACAGTACCAGCCGCCGGGCGATGGCCGTGTTGGAATGGCCCTCGGCCATCAGCGCCAGGAGTTCCCGTTCGCGGGCGGTCAGCGCCGCCAGCGCGTCGTCCCGGCGCTGACCGGCCAGCAACTGGGCAATGACCTGGGGGTCGAGCACCGCCGCGCCGCGGGCGACCCGGTCCAGGGCGTCCAGGAACTCCCCGACCCTGGCGACCCGGTCCTTCAGCAGGTAGCCGACCGCGCCGGAGCCGTCGGCGAGCAGGTCGCCGGCGTAGGACGCCTCCACGTACTGGCTGAGCACCAGCATGGGGGCGCCGGGCAGCTTCGAGCGGACGGTGATCGCCGCGCGCAGGCCCTCGTCGGTGTAGGTGGGCGGCATCCGCACGTCGACGACCGACACGTCCGGGCGATGTTCAAGCACGGCTTCGACCAGGGCGGGACCGTCACCGACCACGGCTACCACCTGGTGACCGTCCTCGGCCAGCAGGCGGACCAGGCCCTCGCGCAGCAGGACCGCGTCGTCGGCCACGACGACCCGCAGCCGGCGGCGGGCCGGCGTTGCCCCCTCCACGGTCAGCGGCACGGCAGTTCTGCGGTGATCGTGGTCGGGCCGCCGGAGGGACTGGTGACCCGCAGCCGGCCGCCGGCCGCGTGCAGCCGGCCGTCCAGCCCGCGCAGCCCGTGTCCCTTGTCCAGCGCCGCGCCGCCCACCCCGTCGTCGGTCACCCAGACCCGCAGGGTTCCCGCGCCGTGCCGAAGCCCGATCGTGCACCGGCTGGCGTGGCTGTGCTTGGCCACGTTGGTCAGGGCCTCGGCGATCACGAAGTACGCGGCCGTCTCGACGGCCGCGTCCAGCCGGCTGGGCAGCGGGGTGGCATCCAGTTCGACGGGGATGGTGGAGCGCGCGGCCAGGGCGGTGAGCGCGTCGCCCAAGCCGCGGTCGGCCAGGATCGGCGGGGCGATGCCACGTGACAGGGCCCGCAGTTCTTCCAGCGCCTCCTGGGTCTGGGCGATCGCGTCGGCGAGCGCCTCCCGGACGGCCTCCGGCCTGGTGCCGAAATGGTGCTGGGCGCGGCCCAGCTCCATGGCCAGGCGGACCAGCCGCTGCTGTGGCCCGTCGTGGATGTCGCGTTCGAGCCGGCGCAGCGCGGCCGCCTCGGCCGTCACCGCGGCGACGGTCTGCGCGCGGGCCGTGTCCCGCTCCTGCTCCAGTCCGCTGAGCCTGCGGTACAACGCGGACGTGTCGGTCAGCAGGGCCTGCCCCAGCCCGGCCTGGACGGCGAAACAGGCCCGGGTCATCAACGGCAGGGTGGCCAGCAACAGCAGGCCGACCGCGGTGCCGAAGGCGAGCCGGGCGTCCGGGGACGTCAGCCCCAGGCTCACGTCGATGTGGGACTGGGCGCTGCCCACGCTCAGGGTCATCGGCCGCAGCGGCCCGCCGGACGGGTACGGGTCGCGCAGGAGGGCCGTGCCGCCCCCGACGCCGGCGAACCACCACAGCGCGGTCAGCACCGAGGTGACCAGGGCGACCGGGAGCACCACCAGCGCGTGCGGCACGCCGAGCCAGGGCCCGGGGCCGGCCGTCTCCTTCGGTGCCGGGCGCTGGCCAGGATCCCGGGCCACGGAGCGCACGCCGGTGATCCGCCACCACTCCAGGCGGGCGTACCACCGCGCCGGGGCCAGCACGACCGCACCGGCTGACGGCCGGCCCGGCAGCGGCAAACTCGCCACCGCGGCGCACAGGCCACCGAACACCAGCAGCAGGCCGGCCCCGGCGGTCAGCGGCGCGGTGAGCAGGTACAGCGACTCCACAACCGTGCGGCGCCCGAGGCGGACGAGGAACCCGGCGCCCGGCCGCCACCGGCTCCGGACCGCAGAGCGGTACGACCCGATCATGACCTCAGCCTAATCTCGGTTCGCACGACGCCCGGCCATTCATGATCACGAAAGAGTTTTGGCTGACGCGTTCGCCCGCTGCGTAAGAAGGAATGTAATCCCATTCCCTACCAAGGCGGTCGAAACCCGGATCGACACCCTCAGATGGCGGACGAAACCCGGATCGACCGCCAGCCGGGCGACCCGGGCGAGATCGACCGCCAGCCGGGCGGGATCGACCGCCACCCAGGCGACCCCGGGCGGGATCGACCGCCAGCCGGGCGGGATCGACCGCCACCCAGGCGACCCCGGCGAGATCGACCGCCAGCCGGGCGGGATCGACCGCCAACCAGGCGACCCGGGCGGGATCGACCGCCAGCCGGGCGGGATCGACCGCCAGCCGGGCGGGATCGACCGCCACCCGAACTCGCCGCGGCCCGCTCATGGCGGACGAACCCCACGTCCCATTCCCTATCAAGGCGGCCGAAACCCGGATCGATTTGTTTCGTTACGATTCCAGTGGGCGAATTTGGTTACGGAAATCGGCGTCCACCGCGACCTGCCAGACCGGCCTGAACCGCACCCGGTCAGGCTGCCAGAATCTTGCAGCGGTTACGGTGTTACGGGTCTGTCGTTACGAACCGTCACTAGCAGGGAAGATAACGTACAGGAGGCCAGAAGGGTGGTGAGATGACCGTCTTCGCCTGGGTGCAGATAGCCGCGGCGGCGGCGCTGGTGAGCGTGGTCGCGGCGGAGGTGGTGACCGCCCGCCGGGCCAGGGCCAGGATGCTCACCATGCGCGCGGCGGCATCGTGGGCGGGGGTGTACATAACGCTGGCCGTGCTGTTCGGGCTGGGTACCGGGATCGCGGACAACTGGACGGCCGCGGGCCAGTTCTACGCCGGCTACCTCACCGAGTACAGCCTGAGCCTGGACAACCTGTTCATCTTTTACGTGATCATGAAGCGGCTCGCGGTGGCGCCGGACCGTCAGCGTCGCGTCCTGATGGCGGGCATCGCGGCCGCGCTCGTGTTCCGTTCGGTGCTCATCGTGGCCGGGGTGACGGCGGTCACCCGGTATGACTGGATGTTCTACCCGCTCGGCGCGTTCCTGGTCTGGACGGCGGCCGGGCTGTTCAGCGGAAGGAACAGACAGCCCGAGGACCAGCTTCCCCGGTTGCTGTTCTGGCTGCGCCCTCGCACGGCGTCCGGTGGCGCCGCGACCCTGCTGGTGCTGGCCGTGGCGATCGGGGTGGCCGACCTGCTGTTCGCCTTCGACTCGATCCCGGCCGTGCTTGGCATCACTACCAGCGCCACCCTGGTCGTGGCCTGTAACGTGTTCGCGCTGATGGGGCTGCGCCAGCTCTACGTGCTGCTGACCAGGATGCTCGACCGCATGGTCTACCTGAACCAGGGCCTGGCCGTCATCTGCGCCTTCATCGGCGTGAAGCTGCTGCTGCACGCCCTGCACGGCTCCGGGGCGCGGTGGGCACCGGACATCCGGGCCGTCCCGTCGGTCATCGCCGTCGCCGCCGTCCTCCTGGTCACCGTGGCCGCCGGCCTGCTGGCCAGCAGGCTGGCCACCGCAGGCGAGCCGGCTCCCGGGCCCGCCACGGCCCAGAACGCCCAGCTCGACCGCCGCTTCGCCGTCCTGGACATCGACCACAACGGCACCTGGCAGCAGCAGGACTACGAGCAGCAGGCACAGCGGGTATGCAACGCCTTCGGGCACCCCCCCGGCTCCCGCGCCAGGAAGAACGTCACGGACGCACAGCGCGGCCTGTTCAGCGCTCTGCTGGCACACATGGACGCCAACGGCGATCAGAAGATCACCCCCGCCGAGTTCGCCGCCTCCGTCGGCCGCAACATCGCCGACCAGCCCGGCTTCGACGCCGCCATCAGCGCCACCGCGTCCGCCCTCCTGCAGGCGGCCGACGTGGACGGCAACGGAGTGCTGGACCCCGGCGAGTACACCAGGCTCACCGCCGCCTACGGGGCCAGCACACAGCAGGCCAGCCAGGCCTTCCGCCAGCTCGACCTGGACCACAACGGCGTCCTGGACGTCACGGAACTCACCCAGGCGATCCGCCAGTTCTTCACCAGCCCCGACCCGCACACCCCGGGCAACCTCGCCTTCGGCCACCTCTGACCCCGGCCGGGCCAGCCGCCGTCGCAGTCAGCCGCGGCACCGGGGCGCTGACCGAACGCTGACCGGCACCGAGCGCTAATCGCCGCCAATCTGGGAGATGCGGCGGAACGCACCGCCCGCTAACTTCGCTATGCCTTCTCATTTTCGTCTGACCGCTCTTATTAGAGAAATGGGAACATGGTGGATTTCGCGGAGCTGGATGACATCGCAGCGGAATACTGGCAGCCAGGTGGCCAGCCCGGACTGGTGTTCGGCGTGGTTCGTGACGGGGAACTCGTGCACTGCGGCGGGTTCGGCCAGCGGTTCCTCGGGGGGCCGGCGCCAGACGCGGACACCGTGTTCCGCATCTCCTCGATGACCAAGAGCTTTACCGCCGCGGCCATCATGCTGCTGCGTGATGAGGGCCTGCTCGCCCTGGACGATCCGGCCGGGGAGTACGTGCCCGAGATGCGCGGCTGGACGCCGGTCACCCCGGACTCGGGCCGGGTCACGGTGCGGCATCTGCTCACCATGACCGCCGGTTTCCCCGTGGACGATCCGTGGGCGGACCGGCAGCAGGGGCTACCGCTGGAAGATTTCTCCGTAATGCTTTCCGGTGGGGTCAGCTTCGCCTGGGCGCCTGGTACCAAGTTCGACTATGCCAGCCTCGGGTACGCGATCCTGGGCCGGATCATCACGGCAGTGTCGGGCCTGGCCTACCCCGAGTTCGTCCGGCAGCGGCTGCTGAATCCGCTCGGGCTGACCCGCACCGGCTACGAGGCCACCGAATTCGCGGCCGGCAACCTGGCTCTGGGCTACGGCCACGCGCCGGAGGGCTGGGCGGAGCTGCCGATGGCCCCGTGCGGCGCGTTCGCCCCGATGGGCGGGGTGTTCAGCAGCGTGCGCGACATGGCCCGGTGGGTGGCGGGGCTTCTGGCCGCGTTCCCGCCCGGCGGCGACGGTGTCCCCCACCCGCTGGCCGCAGCCAGCCGCCGGCAGATGCAGCTACCCCAGGTCTTCACCAGCGTGTGGCCTGGGTTCCTGGCGGGCGGCTTGCCGATGTCCTACGGGTTCGGCCTGTACATCGACCAGGATGCCGCGCTGGGCAGGATCGTGCACCATCCGGGCGGATATCCCGGCTTCGGCAGCCACATGCGCTGGCATCCAGCCACCGGCACCGGCGTCGTCGCCTTGGCCAACAGCACCTATGCCACACCGTACCCGCTGACGGTCAAGCTGCTGGAGGCTTTGGTCCGCCAGGACAAGACCCCCCGGGGGGCCGGTGGCTCGGCGCTGGCCCCCCATCGCGAGCCCTGGCCGGAGACGGTGGCGGCGCGGGACACGATCAACCTCCTGCTGGCGGACTGGGACGACGCCGAGGCGGACCGGCTGTTCGCGCCCAATGTGGCCCAGGACGCGCCATATCCGCAACGGCGGCGCGCCATCGAGCTGATCCGCGAGCGCATCGGCGCGTTCGCCGAGGACCCGGAGCGCCCGGCCGAGTTCGACTCCCCGTCGCAGTGCCGCTGGTGGCTCACCGGCCCGGCGGGCACCGTTCGGGCCCAGATCATGCTCACCCCCGAGAAACCCCCCCGCGTCCAGTGGCTCAGCCTGGCCGTCCCACCCGCCCCCGGGTCCCCGCTGGCCGGCGCGCTGGACCGCGTCATCGGCTGGCTCAATGGCGGGGAGCCCGTCCCTACGGGTGAAGGGCTCGATCCCACCCTGGCCTCGCGCCGCGTCCGGTCGGCCGGCGCGTGGGCCGGGATCTGCCGCCTCGCGTCATACCGGGCGGGCGACGGTGCCTCGGGGGTCGCTGTGGACCTCACGGGCGAACACGCCAGCCTGGTCCTGACCATCATCGCCGACCCGGCCACCGGGCTACTCCACCGGCTCGACATTACCGGCGGCTAGCGATGACCACAGGACCGGAACCGGCGGACAGGACCCATCCGGTATCCCGGACAGCCTGGCAGAAGGCGTCGGCGGCGTGGCGGTCGGGCCCGCTGGCGGTGCGGGACTTCCGGTTGCTGACCGGCGGCCAGCTCGCCTCGACGGTGGGCGACTTCTGCTACGCGGTGGCTCTGCCCTGGCTGGTGCTGTCCACGCACGGCGGGCCGGTCCTGCTCGGCACCGTGCTGACCTGCTACGGGCTGCCGCGCGTGGTGCTGATCCCGATGGGTGGGATGCTGACCGACAAGATCGGGGCACGCACGCTGATGCTGCTGGCCGACGCCGTGCGATGCGTGCTGGTGGCGGTGCTGGCGGTGCTGGCGGCCCGCCACGTCGCGTCGCTGGCGGCGCTGGGACCGCTGGCCGCGCTGATAGGTGCGGGCGAGGGCCTGTTCCTCCCGGCGTCCTACTCGATCATGCCCTCGTTGCTGGAGCCCGGCCAGCTCCCGGCGGGTAATGCGGTGTCCTCGGCGGCGGTCCAGGCGGGCTCGCTGCTCGGGCCTGCGCTCGGCGGCGCGCTGGTCGCGATCGTGGGGTCAGGTCCGGCGTTCGCGGTCGACGCCGGGTCGTTCGCGGTGTCGGCGCTGACCCTGGTGCTCATCCCGCGGCGCCGGCCGGTGGCCGCGGGTGCCAAGCCGGGACAGGCTACCGGGCCCGCGGCCGCCGATGCGGCCGGCCCGGGTACCGGTGCGAATGGCGGTGTGGGCAGGTTCGGGGTGCTGGACCTGCTGCGGCGCTCGCGGGCGATGCAGGTCACGATCGTGGTGATCATCGTGGCCAACCTGACCAGTGGCGGGCTGAGACAGGTCGCACTGCCGGCGCTGGCGCACGCCCGGTACGGGGCGGGCGGGTACGGCGCGCTGCTCGGGTGCTTCGCGGCGGGCGGCGTGATCGGCACGCTGGCGGCCGCGCGCACCGGGAAGCTGCGCAGGCCGGCGAATGTCGCGGCGGTGGTGTTCCTGGTGCAAGCGGCGGCCACGTGCCTGCTGCCCTACCTGGGCGGCGAGGCCGGAGCGGCGGTGGCGATGTTCGTATTCGGCGGATGCAACGGGCTTGGCAACGTCATCTGGCTCACCGCTGGCCAGAGGTGGACACCACCGCACCTGCTCGGGCGGGTCATGGGGCTGATCATGATGTGCGGGCTGGGCGCGTTCCCGGCGTCGGTCGCGCTCACCGGCATCCTGGTGCGCCACCTCGGCCCGACGGTGTTGTTCCCGATCGCGGGTGCCGTGCTGGGCGTGGCCATGCTCGGTGGGCTGACCCAGCGGGAGTACCGCGACTTCGGCTCCGCTCAGCCTGATGGCAGCTACCTGCTGGCGGGCCTGAAGGGGCGGAACGAGACGAGCCTGAGCCCCGCCATGATCGCGGAACCGGAGTAGCGCCGCGAGCCGCCGCCCAGCTATCCCGTGAGCTGCGCCGCCAGCAGTTCGACGACCTCCGGTGTGATCGGATTGTCGTCGTCGAGGGCTGGCAGTGGGCTGACCTTGAAGGCGCCAGGAGCCAGGCCGGGAACAGTGATGTGGTCTGGGGCTTCGGTCAGCACCGTCACCGCCGTGGGCCCGGCCGCCAAGCCGTCCAGCGAGTCGTTCCGGCAGGCCAGCAAGAACGCAAGCCATGACCGGTAGGTCAGCAGCAGTTCACCGAAGGTGTCATCCGACTCGTCCAGGCCCTGGCTGGCGACCAGCGCCGCCAGTTCGGCGCGAAACAGTTCCTCCATCCGCCGCACGCAGCGGTCGGGGTCACCGTCAAGCTCGGGACACGAGATCTGGCCCGCGCCTATGTTGGCCGCCAGCGCCGCGAACTGCTTCTCGATGGTCGCGGTGCCGGGCCATGACGGGCGCAGCAGGACAGCGGTCGCCTGCCGCGAGCGCGCCAGCAGCGCCGCGATACGCACGGACAGGGCAGCGGCACTGCAGTAGCCGACGACGAAGGCGGGACCGTCCGGGGGCTGGGAACGGGCAAACGAGCCGGCCGCCTCGGCGGCCAGGTCAGCCAGGGATATGTAGGGCCGGCCGGCGGACAGGGCGCCGAGCGGATCGACCTGGTAGACCGGCCGGCCTTCGGCCCGGTCGCTGATCAGGCCGCTGAGCCTGGGCGCCGACGAGAATGCCTGGAAATCGGCCACCAAGACCGGCTCGGCAGCGCCAGCGGCGAGCCGCGTAAGGATCATGCCGGCGTCAGCCACGCCGTCCATCTGCAAAGGATGAGCCACGCTTCGCTAGCGTCCCGGTCGCGCCGTCACCAGGCACCTCCGATATTGCTGCTGGCAGGCGACCTGCCGGGCCAGCACCGGCATGCGCAACGGGCGAGATGGCGGGAGCGATCGGTGGCCGGCACGCTAGGAGGGTCCTTCCGCTGGACCGGCTGACCGCCAAGGGCAATGGAGAGGTGGACGATGGCACAGCAATCCCCCAGCCAGCCGGACGCCGCGATGGGGCGGTATCCGTTGTCCTTTACCCAGCAGTATTTCCTTTCGCTGGACGAGGGCGACCTGAAGGGCGCCTTCGGCAACCGGTTCACGATCGTCTCCGCGCTGCGCATCGCCGGCCACGTGGACATCCCGACGCTCCAGGGGGCACTCGACGACGTCGTGGCGCGCCACGAGTTGCTGCGCACCGTCGTTGTGCGGGACGCTCAGCCTCCCTATCAGCAGGTCTGCCCACCGTGCCAGGTGCCGCTCGAGGTACGGGACTGGCCGGCCACCGGCCGGCCCCGTGACGTGATCGCCGAGGAGCTGATCATCGAGGCGGAGAAGGGCACCATGACGCCCCGGCAGGTGCCGGTCATCAGGGCGGTCTTCACCAGGTTCGACGACCGTGACTCGGTCCTCGTGGTCGTGGTACACCATTCCGCGTCCGATGCCTGGTCACAGAACGTGATCCTGCACGACCTGGCGGCCTTTTATGACGCGCGGGCCAACCAGCGCGTGGCGGACCTTCCCCCGGTCAAGCAGTACCGGGAGTACGCGGAATGGCAGAAGGCCGGCACCGCTGACACCAGCGACGCGCGCCGGTACTGGCGGGAGAAGCTGCGCGGCGCGCACGTGCTCGCGCTGCCGAACGACCGCCCCAGGCCGGAGGTCTACAGCAGGCCGTTCTCCGCGTACAACTACTTCGTCAGCGCCGAGGAGATGGCGGCGGCGGCCAGGTGCGCCACCCAGGCGCGCGGTTCCATGTTCATGGTCTTGATGGCGGCCTTCAGCGTGTTCGTCTACGAGATGACGGGCCAGCCCGACCCGGGCATCCGCGCGTTCACGACCGGCCGTAACGAGCCCGCGTTCCAGAACACCATGGGCCTGTTCCTGAACCTTGTGCCGTTCCGCACCGACATCAGCGGGTGCACGAGCTTCCGGGACATCGTGGCGAGCACCAGGGAAACCTGCATCGACGCCTACGCGCACGAGGTTCCGATCACCGTCATCGAGCAGGATCTGCCCGATTTCAACGCCCCGCACGACGACCCCAAGAACTCCCAGGTCGTCCTCGGGATGTACCAGGCATCGTCCGACGGCGCGGAGCTGCCCATCGCCGACGGTGCCCACGCGATCTTCAAGCGCACGTTGCCGGCCCCCGAGACCTCGGACATCCCGACCGGCATGGCCTGGAGCATGGCCATCGCCAGCTCGGGCGAGCTGACCGGCAACGTCGTGTACAACCTCGACGAATTCGACGAGCAGAAGGTGGCCGGCTGGGCATCGGATTACAACCGGATACTGTCCAGGCTGACGAGCGAGCCGGACCGCGAGTGGCGGCGGCTCGCCGGCGTCGCGCGGTGATGGCCGCCGCGGCGCCAGCTACCCTCACCACGGCGGTCTCGCACCGGGTCCCGCTCGGCGGGACGGCCTGGAGCGTGTGGCGGGACGTGGCCCTGCGCAGCGCCGGGTTCCCGGCCGACATGGTGCTGGCCATCTGCGACGAGCCACTGGCGCGCGGTGCGGACCTGGCCGGGGACGGTGCTGCCGGTCCCAGGTATGACGCGGTTTACGCCGAGGCTGCCGGGCGGCTGCCCGGTGCCATCGCCGGCATCGCCGCCGATCCGGTCTTCCAGGAGGCCATCACCTGGCAGAACCCGGTGATGGCGCAGATACTGCACGACGCGGGCCCGGGTGTGGCACGGCGGTCAAAGGACCGTCAGCGGGAGCTGGTGATCGCGAACTACCTTCAGCGTTACTGCCTGAAGAACGACACGATCGGCTTTTACGGGCCGGTCGGCTGGGCCTCGGTGGAGCCAGGGACGGCTGGCCTGATCATGACGCCGGGCGAGCAGGTGATAGCCCGCCGGACCACCTACTTCGAGGTCTGGGCCATCGACAAGATCGCGGCCACGATCGCGCCGGAAGGGCGGATGCTTGGCTGGCTGCGGCCCCGGCGGACCCGGTCGGCGTTCGTTGCCGGGAACGTGCTGCACCGCCCGCACCGCAAGCCGGCCGAACTCACCGGCGCCGAACTGCGGATCCTCATGGCCTGTGACGGCAGCCGGACGATCAGCGAGGTGCTGGCCATCGCCGGAGCACCCGGTGCCCGCGCCCTGCTGGCCCGGCTGGCCGACCTCGGGGCGGTGCGCCTGGACCTGGAGGGCCCGGTACACGCCTGGCCGGAACGGCTGCTCCGCGACCGGGTCATGCGGATCGCCGACCCGCTGTCCCGGGCCAGAGCGCTGGCGCCGGTGCAGCGGATGGTCAAGGCCAGGGACGCGGTGGCGGCGACGGCCGGCGACGCGGCCGGGCTGCGGCAGGCACTGGCCGGGCTGGCGGCGACGTTCGAAGAGGTCACCGGGTCGGCGGCCACCCGCAGGGAGGGCGAGCTGCATGCCGGGCGGACCCTGGTCTACCAGGACGCGGTGCGGGACGTGCGGGTGGAGCTGGGCGCGGCGGTGACCGGGGCGCTGGCCCGGCCGCTCGGCCTGGTGCTGGACAGCGCCCGCTGGCTGGTCAACGACATCACGGCCAGATACCGGGTGCTCTTCGCGGAGCTGCTCGACCGCGAGATCCACCGGGCCGGTGATGTGCCCGTGCCACTCCAGCGGCTGCTCACCGTGGCATCGCCGTACATGTACGGCCACTGCGCCCCGGGGACGAACGAGATCATCGCGGCGAGCGCGGCCGAGTTGCAACGGCGCTGGCAGGAGGTGCTCGGCCCGCTTCCAGCCGGCCGCAGGCACCAGGTCAGCGCGGACGCGATCACCGCCAAGGCCGCCGAGGCCTTCCCCGGGCGCCCAGTCGCCTGGAGCTGCGCCCGGCAGCACTCACCGGACATCATGATCGCGGCGGCGTCGCCCGGCGAGCTGCAGCGCGGCAACTTCCTGCTGGTCCTCGGCGAACTGCACCTGGCCAACAACACACTGGAGGGCCGGCTCTTCGTCGAGCAGCACCCCGACCCGGCCAGGCTCATCGCCGCCGAGCGGGCCGACCACGGCACCCGGCGGATCGCCGCCATCCCGGCCAAGGACTTCCCGTACGTGACATCCCGCACCAGCCCGCCCTCGGCCCTGCTCGGGCCGGGCCAGGTCTACTGGTCCTCGGCCGCCATCGACTCACTCGATCCTCCGGAGCCGGACGCAGTCTTGCCCGGCGCCGCGATGACCGTCGCCCGGCGCGGCGGCGATCTGGTCGTGCAGCTCATGCCATCCGGCACCGAGCTGGACTTCTTCGAGGTGATCGGGGATCTGATGAGTGGCGTCGTGGCCAACGCCTTCCGGCCGGTGGCCCCGGCCGCGCACCGGCCCCGGATCACCATCGACCGGCTCGTCTTCAGCCGGGAGCAATGGATCTTCCAGGTCGCGGACTCGGGCTGGGCCTTCACCAAGGACGAGCAGGCACGCTACCGCCTCGCCCGGCGCTGGCGGGCGGAACACCACCTGCCCGAGCGGGTGTTCTTCCGCGTCCCCACCGAGGCCAAGCCGGTGGCCGCCGACTTCCGCAGCATCCCCTTCATCAACATCTTCGCCAAGCACATCCGCCAGACCAAGGCCGCCGGACATGCCGAGTACACGGTCTGCGAGATGCTTCCCGACCTGGACCAGCTCTGGCTGGCCGACCGCGAAGGCCGCCGCTACACCTCCGAGCTGAGGTTCGTCGCATTCGACGGCGCAACCGGCGCAACCGGTGCAACCGGGGATTAGCCGCGTTCGGACACGACCAGCCGGAGTTCGGAGACGAACGAATCTCCCTGCCGGTTCTTCAGCCAGCAGCCATCCGGGCCCGGGAGCATTTCCGTGAACGTCACGTGCCCGGTGCTGCCGTCGCGGCTGATCCGGCGGAGCATGACGGCCAGGCTGTTCGTCAGCGGGATGCTGGTGAAGTCGACGTAAACGGGCTTGCCCTCGCCGGGCAATGAGCAGAACACGCGGCGAGGCAATCCGTGCCGCGCGACCCACTGGCGCATCTGGAGGAAGCGCCGCCGCTCGTCTTCCTGGTGTGCCCAGTCGCAGAATCGCGGTGCCATCCGCCAGGTTTCCCTGCTGACCACCAGGCGCCCGATCGACACACGCGGGCTGTACCTGCGCGGCGGAAGCAGCCGGAAACACGACACCAGGACCCCGGACAGGTAGTCACCGATCACCTCGGCCAGCGAAAACGTCCGCTGGCCGGTCAGGCACCTGACGATCAGATCATGACCGGCGCGCCTGACCTCGAGCGCGGCCGCGGGAAGAACTTCGGTCGCGACGTTGGAGACGTCGTCGGCGGACGCCGTCCAGTGGACGTGCCGTGGTGACAGCACGTCGGGCGAGGGCCTCGTGCGGGCGACGTAATCCCAGTCCCTGGCCGGGGTCAGCACGATCCGGCCGGGCCCGGTCGCGAAGAGGGCCATCGCCAGCAGCCGGTTCTTGTCGTCACTCTGCTCGACCAGCGCGGCGCTTTCCACCGAGTTGAACGCCGTGTGCAGTTCGCCGAGCACGAGCTGGTAATCGCCCCGGTTGATCGCGTCGACCGAGGCGGCGCCGATCAGGACGTCGGGAGAATGACGCAGCCCACCGGACCACTGCGGTGAGGCCGAGCGGAATCGCGCCCGGACGGCCGCCGCTATGTGCTCCGGCTCAACCCGATGGTGCCGGACGCCACCGGGCAGCGCCAGAATGTCCGCCCAGCGCTGCTGAAGTTCGCGGACGGCGCCGGCGGCCAGGTCGGGGACGCCCGCACCGGTGTAGAAGTCGGGGGTTGCGGCGGCCAGCAACCGGGTCAGTGGCACCGTGTCCGTCCCCGCCCGCCGGCACATGCGCTCGTAATGCGCATCGAGCCGGGCCAGGTACAGCCGGCCGATCCGGGCGGTCAGCCAGCGGGCGCTGTGCAGCACCAGTGCCAGCGGCTCGCCGAGCGATTCCAGGACGTCCGCCCCAAGGGTGACCCGCACATCCCTGACGCAGTCCTCGTACACGATCGTCCGTGCCGCGTATGCCTGGCCAGGCAGGCGGGTGGCCGGCCGGCCGGTGATGCTCTCGAACCGCGCGGCGAGTGCCCCGAGCGTGGCCGCCAGCCGGCGCGGATCGCCCGCCGAGGCGGCGACCTCGTCCTTCGCGCTCACCAGGCTCCCCAGATCGGCCATGGCAGCTTGCCTGGCACCGGCGTCCGGCACCCGGGACAGGCGCTCCGCCAGCAGCCGTTCCGGCCGCGCCTCGATCGGCCCGCCGAGATCCATCCGGACCAGCCCCGACTTGGCCATCAGTTCGAGCTGCGCGAGCAGCCAGAACTCGGGACGGCCGACACAAGAGGCAATGTCGCGAACCGGGCGCCACCCATCGCACAGGCTCAGGATCCGCGTCCACTCCTCGCCCACCACCTCGGTGCTGCCGTTCGGCCTGACCACCCGGTTCCCGTCGAGCAGGATGGCCGGAGATCGCCGCGGCGGAACACCGTGCACCAGTTCCGGCCGCCTGGCGAGCGCGGCGGCCACCTCGTCGATCGCCCAGGTCTCGAAGTACACCGTCCGGCGCCTGACCAGCGCGGGCCCGGCCAGCAGCGACGAGTGGCGGTGGCCGGCCATCCAGTCCGCCCATGCCACGGGCCCGAAGAAGCCGATCGAGTCGTTCTTGGTCGTGTAGCGCTGGATGTAGTTCGCGACCGCGGCCTGCTGCTTGCGCAGCTTGCTCCGGCGCTCGGAGTCCGCGACGGCGAGGCGGTCGGCGCAGGTCCGGACGAACTGCGGGTTCTGCCAGGTGAGCGCCTCACGAAAGAGCGGCTGGCGGGCAATGTCGGCAATCGCGGCCGAGGTCGCGCCGGCCGAGGCCGAGAACAGCGCGCCGTACTCCTCGAGGTCGCTCCTGGCCGGCCAGCCCCGTCCGGCGGCGGCCGCCCGGGCCAGCGCACGATCGGCGGCGCCGGCCAGGCCGGGGCTGGCCAGGCGGCCGGCCTCGCTGACCGGGAAGCCCGCACCGCGCACGACCATGCCGCGCCACATGTTCCAGCTCCCGCCAGGGAGGTCATCGGCCAGCCTGCCGCCGGGCAGCGCGATGAAGTCGCCGTTCATGGATTCAGATGGTGAGCGATGCCGCTGGCCGAAGGGTTGTCCAGGAAGGTCTTCAGGCTGATCTTGACGCCGGACCGCTGTCTCAGCCGGGCGAGCAGCGTCGCCGCGAGCAGGGAATGACCGCCCAGGTCGAAGAAGCTGTCGTCGGGGCCGACCCGGTCGACGCCCAGCACCTGGGCGAACAGCTCGCACAGGAGCCGCTCACCGGCCGAGGACGGCTGACGGCCGTCTTCGGCCGCGGCGAAGGTGGCCGCCGGCAGCGCCTGCCGGTCCAGTTTCCCGCTCGCGGTCATGGGCAGCCGGTCCAGGACCATCACCGCGGCCGGCACCATGTAGGCGGGCAGTGCCTGGGCAACGGCCGCTCGCAACGCGGCCGCGTCGAGCCGGTGGCCCTGCGCCGGCACCACGTAGGCCACCAGCCGAAGGTCGCGAGGCCGGGCCTCGGCCGCGACCACGACGGCCTGCCCGACGCCGTCCTGGCTGGCCAGCACCGCCTCGACCTCGCCCAGCTCGATCCGGAAGCCACGGATCTTCACCTGGCCGTCGACGCGGCCGAGGAATACGAGCTCCCCTGCCGCGGTCCACCGCGCCAGGTCGCCGGTCCGGTACATCCGCTCCCCGGCCGCGGCGAACGGGCAGGCCACGAACCGCTCGGCGGTCAGCGCCGGCCCGCCGAGGTAGCCGCGCGCCAGCTGGGGGCCGGCCACGTAAAGCTCCCCGCGTACCCCGGCCGGAACGGGCCGCAGCCCGGCATCGAGAACGTAGGCCTTCATGTTCCACTCCGGCCGGCCCATCGGGACGCGCACCGCCTGAGCCTGCGCCGCCGGGACCTCCCGGCTGAAGACTCCCACCGTCGTCTCGGTCGGGCCGTAGCCGTTGTGCAGCCGCACGCCGGGGAGCACATCGAAGAGCCGGCCGGCGATCGCCGCCGACAGCTCTTCGCCGCCGCTGCGCACCTGGCGCAGCGAGACGCACTGTGCCGCACCCGGCTCGGCCAGGAAGACCTGGAGCATCGACGGTACGAACACGGCCGTTGTCACCTGCTGGTCGCGGATGAGCTGGGCGAGGTAGGCGGGATCGCGCTGCCCGTCGGGACGCGCGACGACGACGGCCGCACCGCTGGTCAGCGGCACGAATATCTCCCAGGCCGACGCGTCGAAGCTGATCGAGGCCTTGTGCAGGAACCGGTCGGCGGCGGTCAGCCCGAATTCGGCGTGCTGCCGGGCCAGGTAGTTCACGATGCCTGCCTGGGTAACGATCACGCCCTTGGGCCGCCCGGTGGAGCCGGAGGTGTAGATCACGTACGCCGCGCTGCCTGGGTGCACCGAGCCGGCCCGGTCGGTGGCGGTGAGGTCGCCGCCGGGCAGGCGGCCAGCCTCGGTGGCGACCGCGGGGTCGTCAAGCAGCACGCCGACCGCACCGGCCGGGAGGCGCTGGCTGGCCAGCCGGGTGGTCAGCACCGCGACCGGGGCGGCTTCGGCCAGCATGTACCGGATCCGGCCGGCCGGGTACCCCGGGTCGACGGGCAGGTAGGCGGCCCCGGACTTGACCACCGCCAGCAGCGCTATCAGCAGCTCAGGTGACCGGTCCATGGCCACCGCGACCAGCCGCTCAGGAGCCGCGCCCAGCGACACCAAGTGCCTGGCGAGCTGGTTGGCCCGGGTATTGAGCTCCGCGTAGGACATCGTCATCTGCCCGTCCGCTACGGCGATGGCGCCGGGGCTGCGGGCGGCCTGCCGCTCGAACAGCTCCGGCAGGGTGGCGGCCGGCGCTTCCCGGCTGACGTCGTTCCACCGGTTGAGGATCTGGTCGCGTTCGCGGCCGGTAAGGATCTCCAGCGCGGTCACCGGGTGGTGCGGATGCCGCACGGCCCGGCGCAGCAGCCGGGTCAGCCGGGCGGCGAGGGCCGCGACGGTGCCGTGGTCGAACAGGTCGCAGGCATAGCCCAGGCGGGCGCGGATACCGGCCGGCCGGCCGTCGGGATGGTAGTGCTGGCGGTAGGAAAGGGTGAGGTCGAACGTGGCGGCCTCATGGGGCAGCGGCATGGCGTCCGCGGTCAGGCCCGGTAGCTGCCAGTCGCCGAGGCCGGCGTCGTCGTCGGATACGAGCATGACCTGGAACAGCGGATGGCGGGCGGCGGAGCGGGCCGGGTTGAGCAGTTCGACCACCCGTTCGAAGGGGAGATCGGAATGCGCGTGAGCGGCCAGGTCGGTGTCGCGGACGCGGTGCAGAAGCTGGGCGAAGCTGGGGCGGCCGGCCACGTCGATCCGGAGCACCAGGGTGTTGACGAAGAACCCCACCAGGTCACTGACCGCCTCGTCGGTGCGGCCGGCCACCGGCGCGCCGATCGGGATGTCGGTGCCGGCGCCGGACCGGGTCAGCAGCGCCGCCAGCGCGGCCTGCATCACCATGAACATCGTCACCTGCTGGTCGCGGGCCAGGCCGAGCAGGCTGCGGTGCAGCCCGGCGTCCAGGCGCAGGCTGACCTCGGCGCCGCGGTAGCTGGGATCCGCCGGGCGGGCCCGGTCGTAGGGCAGCTCAAGCTGCTCGGGCAGGCCGGCCAGGGCCGAGCGCCAGTAACCGGCCTGGCGGGACGCCGCACTGTCTGGATCCTGATCCCCGCCGAGCAGTTGCCGGTGCCACAAGGCATAGTCGGCGTACTGCACCAGCAGGGCCGGCCATCGGGGAGGCTGACCGGCCCTGCGGGCGTCGTAGGCGCGGGCCAGGTCCCGCATCAGCACGTCCATCGACCAGCCGTCGCTGGCGATGTGGTGGGTGACCAGCACCAGCACGTGCTCCTGCTCAGCCAGCGCGAACAGCCAGGCGCGCACCGGCAGCTCGCTGGCCAGGCCGAAGGTGTGCCTGGCGGCTTCCGCCATCAGGCCGGGCAGGTCAGCGGGCCGGGCCTGTGCCACCGTGACCTGTGGCGTAGCCACCGCGGCGTCGATCACGTGCTGGCAGGGCTGGCCGTCGGCAACCGGGAACACCGTGCGCAGGGACTCGTGGCGGCCGACCACGTCACGCAGGGCCGCGAGGAAGGCGCCGGCGTCCAGCCGGCCGCGCAGGCGCCAGGCGAACGCGACGTTGTGCGCCGGGCTCGGCCCGTGCAACTGGGCCTGGAACCACAACCGCTGCTGGGCGAAGGACAGCGGCAGCCGCTGCGGGCGCGGCATCGGCACCAGCGCTGGCTGGGCGCTGCCGGCGGCGGCCAGGAACCTTGCCAGCAGCGCGGGGCTCGGGTTCTCGAATACCGCGCGAATCGGCAGCTCGGCGCCCAGCGCCGAGCGGACCCGGCTGATCAGCCTGGTGGCCAGCAGAGAATGCCCGCCCAGGTCGAAGAAGCTGTCCTGCGGCCCGACCCGGTCAAGCCCGAGCACCTGCGCGAACAGCTCGCACAGGGCCTTGCACTGCGGGGAGGACGGCGCCTGCGCGGAAGACGGCGCCGGTCCCGCGCTGAACTCCGGGGCCGGCAGCGCCCGCCGGTCCAGCTTCCCGCTCGTGGTCAACGGCAGCCGGTCCAGGACCACCACCGCCGCCGGAACCATGTAGCCGGGCAGCGCCAGGGCCGCGGCCGCGCGCAACTCCGCCACGTCCAGCTGGCAGCCGGCCGCTGGCACGGCATAAGCCACCAGCCTGCTGTCTCCCGGGCGGTCCTGGCGCACCGCCACCGCGGCCTGCGCAACCCCCGGCTGACCCGCGAGCACCGCCTCGATCTCGCCAAGCTCGATCCGGAATCCCCGGACCTTCACCTGGTCGTCAACCCGGCCCAGGTACTCAAGCTGGCCGGACGTGTTCCACCGGGCCAGGTCTCCAGTCCGGTACATCCGCCCGCCCGCGCCGCCGGCCGGGCAGGCCACGAACCGCTCCGCGGTCAGGCCCGGCCGGTTCAGGTAGCCGCGCGCCAGTTGCCCGCCCGCCAGGTACAGCTCTCCGGCACTCCCCACCGGCACCGGCTTGAGCTTGCCGTCGAGCACATACGCCCAGGTGTTCCAGACCGGCCGGCCAATCGGAGGAGCACCGGCTTTGCCGTCGGCCGGCCACTCGCCCGCCTCCGGCTCGCGCCATGCCGTGGCGTAGACGGTCGCCTCGGTAGGGCCGTAAATGTTGCGGATGCCGGCGCCGGGCAACGCGGCACGGATGGCCGCGACGGCGTGCGCGGTGAGCGCCTCGCCCGCCAGGACAACCGTCCGCGCCCGGGCTTTCGCGCCGTGCACGCTCAGCACCTCCGACAGTGCGGAGGGCACGGCGCTGATCATGCTCCCGCGCCAGGACTCCCCGCTGCTGCCGGTCAGCGCCAGAAGGTCACCGACGATCTCGATGCTCCCGCCCGAGACCAGCGGCCCGAAGATTTCGAACACCGAGACGTCGAAGCTGAGCGAGGTCGAGGCCAGCACCTTGGACAGCTCTTCCGCAGCGAACTCGGCGGACACCCAGCACAGCAGGCCGGCGACGCTGCGGTGCTCAACCACGACGCCCTTGGGGCGTCCGGTCGAGCCGGAGGTGTAGATCACGTACGCCGGGCTGGCCGGCCACAGCGAACCGAGCCGCTCGGCGTCCGTCAGGTCACCGTCGCCGTGTTGCGGCACGGCTGCCAGGATGGCCGGGTCGTCGAGCGTCACCTGCGGCGGCCCGGCAGGCAGGCCCTGTCCGGCCGACGCCGTGGTCAGCACCGCGACGGGCCTTGCGTCGGTGAGCATGAAGGCGATTCGCCCGGCCGGGTAACCGGGATCGACCGGCAGGTACGCCGCTCCGGACTTGAGCACCGCGAAGGTGGCGATCACCAGCTCCAGCGACCGGGGCAGCGCCACCGCCACCAGCCGCTCCGGGCCCGCGCCCAGCGATACCAGGTACCTCGCCAGCCGGTTCGCCCTCCTGTTGAGCTCGGTGTATGACATCGCCTGGTGCCCACACACCACCGCCGTGGCATCAGGCGTCCGGCTGACCTGCTCCTGGAACAGTTGCGGCAGCGTTGCCGATGGCACGCTGCGGGTGATGCCGCACCACTGCGCCGGCACCGGCCGGCCCGGCAGCATCGCTGTCATGTTGCCGGGTTACTTCCGCACGCCGCCGATGAGGTCACACCCTCACGGTCGCGGGGGCGGAACGGTCACCGCACCTTCCCGATTGCGCGGCCTGATCCGCCCGGCGCCACCCGCGCGAGCCGGTTCGTTCGCAACGTCGAAGGTGCGGGCGCGCGGCCGGCCCGCGAAGCTGCCGGCATGACGAATCCTTTCGAAGACCCGGACGCTTCCTACCGGGTTCTGGTGAACCACGAGGGCCAGCACAGCCTGTGGCCGGCGACCCAGCCCACGCCGCGTGGCTGGACGGTCGCGCACGACACGGACTCCCGTTCCGGCTGCCTGGAATACATCGAGAAGAACTGGACCGACATGCGCCCGAAGAGCCTGATCGAGGCCACCGGCGGCTGACACCGGACCGGGACGACATGGTGGATTCCAATTCCGTTCAGGAGCGCTTCGCCCAGGTAGTGGCGCAGACGCCGGACGCGATCGCGGTGTCGTCGCCCGCCGGTGCCCTGACCTACGCCGAACTCGACGAGCGGGCCAACCGGATCGCCCACCGGCTGCTCGGCCTGGGCGTCAGGCCGGAAGACCCGGTCATGGTGCTGCAAGAGCGGACCATCGAGATGGTCGCCTCGATCCTGGGCATCGTGAAGGCCGGTGCCCTGTACCTGCCACTGCACAGCGCGTATCCGCTGCAGCGCCTGCAGTCGATCGCCGACAGCGTGGGCAGGCCCGTCCTGCTGGCGGATGCGATCATGGGCGAGCGCGGCCTGCCCGAGGTTCCCACGGTCATCTTCGCCGGCTCCGGCGCGGAGCAGCGTTCGCTGCCCGGCACCGACCCGAACGTGCGGACCGGGCTTGATCACCTGGTGCACGTGATCTACACCTCGGGCTCGACCGGCGACCCGCTCGGGGTCGCCGTCACCCACCGGGGCGTTCTCGGGCTGGCGCTCGACTCCTGCTGGGACGGAGGGGCCCAGGAGCGAATCCTGATGCTGGCACCGTACGCGTTCGCCGTGTCCACCTACGAGCTGTGGGTGCCACTGCTGCGCGGCGGCCACCTGGTCCTCGCGCCGCCGGGCCACCTCGGCGTCGGCATCCTGCGGCGGCTGATCACCGAGCACCGGATCTCCGCCGTGCACGTGACGGCCGGCCTGTTCCGGGTGGTGGCCGACGAGGCGCCGGGCTGCTTCGGCGGCGTTCGCGAGGTGCTGACCGGCGGGGACGTGATCTCGGCCAAGGCGGTGCAGCAGGTGCTGGAGGCGTGCCCGGGCACCGTGGTGCGCGCGACCTATGGCGCCTCCGAGGTGTCGTCATTCATCACCAGCTCGCCGATGCGGGCGCCCTACGCCATGGGCCCGACCGTGCCGGTCGGCCGCGGCATGGACAACACCCGGCTGCACGTGCTCGACCAGCAGCTCAGGCCGCTGCCGAAAGGCGAGGTCGGCGACCTGTACGTCGCCGGGGACCGCCTCGCCCGCGGCTACTACCGGCGGCCCGGCGGCACGGCCGGGCGGTTTGTCGCCGATCCGTTCGACGGGGCTGGCCAGCGCATGTACCGCACCGGGGACCAGGTGCGGATGCGCCAGGACGGCCTGATCGAATTCGTCGGGCGCTCGGGTGACCAGGTCAAGATCCGCGGCTACCGGGTCGAGCTGGCCGAGATCGAGAGCGTGCTCGCGAGATACCGCGGGCTGGCGCACGTGGTCGTGGTCGCCCGCGAGGTCACCGGCGGCGAGAAGCGCCTGATCGCCTACGTCGTCGCCGAGCCGGGCCAGGCAGATGCCGGCGGGCTGCGGGCGCACGCGGCGAAGCTGCTGCCCGAGTACATGGTGCCGTCGGCGTTCGTCATGCTCGATTCGCTGCCGCTGACCCCGAACGGGAAGGTGGACCGCAAGGCGCTGCCCGAACCCGTCGTGACAGGCTCGCCGGACTACCGGGCGCCGCAGACCGAGCGGCAGGAAATCCTGTGCTCGCTGTTCACCGAGGTCCTCGGGGTGCCCAGGGTCGGGATCGACGACAGCTTCTTCGACATGCACGGAGAGTCGCTCATGGCGATGCGGCTGGTCAGCTCGATCCAGGAGCGCCTGGGTGTCGAGCTGCTGGTCTCCGACATCTTCGATGCCCCCACCGTTGCCGAGCTCGACCAGCAGATCGAGAAGGCTCTGGCGCCGTCGGCGAAGTCATCTTCGAGGTGAATAAGGAGCGTGAACCATGAGCACTACCAGCGCCGGACAGCCGGCGGCGACGCAGACCGAGCGCTTCCCGCTGTCGCTGAACCAGGAATTCGTCTGCCTCTTCGACTACGGCGGTGACGACGGGCCGTTCGGCCCGCACTACCACATCGTCGAGGCCTGGCGGGTCAGCGGGCAGGTCGATGTCGCCGCGATGCGGCGTGCACTGCATGACGTAGTGGAGCGGCACGAGGCGCTGCGCACCGTGATCGTGCGCGACGACGGCGACAAGTACCAGGTGACATATCCAGCCTCGGCCCCCGAGTTCTCGGTGCGCGACCTGCCCGCCGAGCCGGGGAAGTCACGCGGCCGGCAGGCAGAGGAACTGATCAGAGAGCTGGAGAACGGCACGATTCACGCGGACCAGCCGCCGTTCCTCAAGGCCGCGCTGGGCAGGTTCGACGACCAGGACTCGGTGCTGGCCCTGATGACGCACCACATCGCCACCGACGGCTGGTCTGTGCGGGTCATCATCCGCGACCTGGTCAACCGTTACGCGGCCCAGAAGGGCTTCGACGTGCCCGAACTGCCGAAGGCGCCGCAGTACCGGGAGTTTGCCGCCTGGAGCCGGGAGGCCCCCAGCGCCCGGCCGGCGGCTGCCATCGACTACTGGACCAAGACGCTGTCGGGTGGCCTGATCAGCGCGCTGCCCACCGACTTCGCCCGGTCGGCCGGCGTGCCACACACGACCGGCGCGTACCGCTTCTCCATCCCCGCCGACCTGGTCTCGGCCACCGCGAAACTGGCCACCGCGAGCAGGAGCACGACGCCAATCGTGCTGCTCGCCGCATATCAGATCGTCGTGCAGCGGCGGCTCAAGTCGAAGGATGTCATCACCGCGACCTTCACCCCCGGCCGGGCCGGCCGGCTGTTCCAGGACACCGTCGGGTCGTTCTTCAACTTCATCCCGCTGCGAACCGGCCTCACCGGCTGCGCGACGTTCCGCGAGGTGCTCGAGCGCACCCGCCGGACCTGCCTGGACGCCTACTCTCACGACATCCCGAGCCTGCACATCTTCGGGCTGGTGCCCGAGCTTATGGGGCCCGCCATGGCCGACAACGGGTCCGCCGCCGTGTTCCAGGTGTTCCCGGACCCGGTCATGCTCGCCGACAACACTCCTGGCGACCTGAAGTTCGTCGAGATATCGCGGGAGCCACGGGGCCAGGAGCGGACCTCCGCCATGCCGGACGGCGTGCTGTGGACGCTGAGCAACACCCAGTCGGGCGACATGATCGGTGCGATCACCTTCAAGCGGAACACCTTCGGCGACGCGACCATCGGGGCGATGGCGGATGAGTTCTTGCAGGTGCTGCGTCAGGTCGTGCCGGCACCGGACGCACCGCTCCAGCTCGGCTGAGCGGCGAGGGCCCTGCCGGAGTCAGCCTCCGGCAGGGCCCGGTCTCGTGTTCAGTCGTCGATCGCCTGATAGGCCAGGGTCCAGAAGTCGCGGTAGATGTCCGGCGGGGTAAGGACGTACTTGGCACAGCCGGTCATCAGGAGCATGACCATGTCCTCGCGAGGGTCGATGTACCAGACACCCCCGAGCCCGCCGTTCCAGCCGAACCGCCCGGCGGGCTCGCCGAGGCCGTCCCGCTTGGTGACGACCGACAGGCCGAACCCCCAGCCGTGGTTGGCGAAATAGCCGGCGAAGGGCCCTGACGCCTGCTTCTGCTCCGGGGTGAGGTGGTCGGAGGTCATCACCTCGACCGACGCCCTGGACAGCAGCCGCTCGCCGCCGTGCTTGCCCTGGCGCAGCATCAGCTCGCTGAAGGCCAGATAGTCCTGCACCGTCGAGACGAGGCCACCGGCACCGGACGGGAACGCCGGCGGCTGGCGCCACTTGCTGCCGGCGACCGTGTCGTAGACGTCAACCCCGTTGTCGTCGTAGCCGGTGACCAGCCGGGACAGGCTCGCCGCCGGCACGCTGAAGCCGGTGTCGGCCATCTTGAGCGGTTCGAACACGCGCTCGCGCAGGAATTCGCCGAAGGGCTGGCCCGCGGCCCGCGCGACCAGCACGCCAAGTACGTCAGACCCGGTGTGGTACATCCAGCCCGCGCCGGGCTGGTGGATCAGCGGCAGCGTGCCGAGGCGGCGGATCCACTCATCCGGCGGGGGAAACACCGACGGGTCCGGCTTGCCCTGGCCCAGTCGCAGTTCGTCCATCGCCCGCTGGATCGGGTAGGTGCCGGGTGGCGCGATGACCATGCCGAGCCCCCAGACGAAGGTGAGCAGATCACGCACGGTGACCGGCCGGGTGGCCGGAACGGTGTCGGTCAGTTCGCCGTCGATGCGCCGCAGCACCACCCGGCCGGCCAGTTCCGGCAGCAGCCGGTCCACCGGCTCGTCCAGCCGCAGCTTGCACTCCTCGACGCACATCATCGTCGCCGCCGCCGTGATCGGCTTGGTCAGCGACGAGATACGGAAGATCGAGTCGGTGCGGATCGGCGTGCCGTCCAGATCAGCCTTGCCGATCGGCTCGATCACCGCCTCCCCCCGGCGGCTCACCGCCAGGACGAGCCCGGGCACCTCACCGCGCTCGACATAGCCGGCCATCACATTGCGCATGCGGCCGAGCCGCGATTTCGAGAATCCGTGGCCACTCATGTCCTGTCCCCTCTGTTGCATTTCCAACGAGCCTCGGGAGTGACCTGGCAAGATTCCAGCTCTGCCAGATGGCTGTAAGCGCACTTGGGACAGATGTCGCCCCTTTCGCCAGTGGTCAGTTCCCGACCGTGACACCCGGCTCCTGGTGATGCATCTCCCTCATTGCGCCGTAGTGGCGCGGGCAATCCGGGAGATGCAGCTTGCGGCATTTCGGTGCTAACTTCGCGTTCAAGGCATTCGTTGACAACTTCGCTTTTGGGTGTGCGTTTGGCCAAAGCCGATCATGGAGGAGTTCCGGAAAGGATCTTGTCATGCGCTTTCGCTTTCGCCTGCCTGCGGTTATCGCCGCGGCCGGGCTCATCCCCTTGGGCCTGAGCGGTATCGCCGCAGCTGCTCACTCCCCGGCCCCAGCATTAAAGGCAGAACGGACGGCGCTGACAGCGGCGCAGATCCGGCGGCTGGCTGCCCACGCGACCGACCGCTCGATCATCATCTTCAAGAACCAGTTCTCCAGCCTGCCGGTGCGCGGGGCCACCGCGCAGTTGCGGGCCGCCGCGGCCAATGCCGCGCAGGCGCCGGTGCTGGCCGAGCTGACCAGGCTGCACGCGACGCATGTGCAGGGCTTCCACCTCATCAACGCGATCGCGGCGACGATCTCACCGGCCGAGGCACGGCGGCTGCGGGCGAACCCGGCGATCCGGGCGGTCGTGCCGGACGCGGTCCAGCCCCTGGCCACGCTGAGCAGTGAGCTGACCCCGCTGGTCTCCGGCAAGGCCGGGCACGGCCGTGGCCGGGGCCACGACCGCGTGGCGGCGCCCAACGCGGTGACCGAGCTGGCGCAGCGGATCTGCCCGGCCAGCCCGGCCCACCCGCTGATCGAACCGGAGGCGCGCTCGCTGATGAACGTGGATGCCGCCCAGAAGATCGTGAACGGCGCCGGCATCAAGGTCGCGGTCCTCGCCGACGGCATCGACCCCAGCAACCCGGACCTCATCCGGCCAAACGGCCAGCACGTCATCTTCGACTACAAGGACTTCAGCGGGCAGGGCCCGAACGCGCCCAGCCCCGCCCTGGATGCCTTCCTCAACGCCGGCCTCATCGCCTCGCAGGGCAATCAGGTCTATGACCTGTCGAAGTTCGTCAACCCGGCGCACCCGCTGCCGGCCGGCTGCAACATCAAGATCGAGGGCATCTCCCCCGGCGTGAGCATGGCCGAGCTGAACTGGGGTGGCAACGACGCCGCCGTCTTCAACTCCACGATCATCCAGACGATCCAGTACGCGGTCATGGTGGAGCACGTCAACGTGATCGACGAGCCGTTCGGCGGGACCGCCGTCCCGAACTTCCAGAACGACCCGCCGACGCTGGCCAACCAGGCAGCGGTGGCCGCGGGTGTCGTGGTCGTCGCGGCCACCGGCGACAATGGCGCCACCGCCAACAACATCGACTCCCCCGGCGGTACTCCAGGCGTTATCGGCGTCGGCGCGTCCACCGCCTTCCGTGGCTACCTCCAGACCGACGGGAACGGCCCCAATCTGAAGGCGGGCGGCGGCTGGGAGGACAACAACATCAGCTCGCTGAGTTCGAGTGGCATCAACGAGTTCGATCCGCGCACCCTCGACGTGGTCGCTCCCGGCGACATCGTCTTCGGCCTGTGCAGCACGAATACCACGCAGTTCTTCGGCTGCACCGATTCCAGCAACGGCTCCGCGCCAGGGATCTCGCAGATTGCCAGCACCGCCGCGGCCGCAGGCGAGGTCAGCGGCGTCGCCGCGCTGGTGATGGAGGCCTACGCGAAGACGCACCACGGGGTCATGCCACCGGCTCCGCTGGTCGAGCGGATCATCGTCAGCACCGCCACCGACCTGGGCGCGCCAGCCGATCACCAGGGCGCCGGGCTGGTCAACGCGCTCAAGGCCGTGCAACTCGCCGAGTCCATCAACAACACCCACCGGCAGGGCAGCACGCTGCTGGTGAACACGAGGGGCCTGAGCGCGACGGTGAACGCGGGCCAGAGCCACACGTTCAGCGTCAAGGTCACCAACGAGGGCCACGCGGCCCAGACCGTCACCCCGACGGTGTCCGGCAACCCGACGCTGATGTCCCGTGACGCCGGAACCGTCACCCTCAGCTCGTCCAGCCCGACGTACGTGGATGGCAGTGGCTTCACCGACTCCTACGAGACCCACACGTTCACGGTGCCGGCCGGGGCCGGGTACCTGAACGGCAACATCACCTGGGACTCCCAGAAGGCCGGTGGGTCGGCGTTCGAGGAACTGTTCGACCCACGGGGCAACCTCGCCGCGTTCTCGGAATTCGGGGTGCTGCAGAGCGGGTACGGGCATGTAGAGGTGCGCCGTCCGATGGCGGGCACCTGGACCACGGTGATCTACACGATCAGCCCGCTCCAGTTCTTCGGCCCGGTCCGGTTCGCCTACTCCACCGAGAAGTTCCACGCCGCCGGGTCGGTCTCGCCCAGGTCGCAGACGCTCGCGCCCGGGCGGTCCGGCACCTTCCGCGTGACGGTGACCGCTGGCCGGGCAGGCGATCAGGCGCTCAGCCTGCACATGGGAACCGGCAGCAGCACCGACGGGGCCATCCCGATCGTGCTGCGCGCACTCGTGCCGGTCACCAGTCAAGGCGGCTCGTTCACCGGCTTCATCAGCGGTGACGACACTCCGGGATTCAGCACCGCGGGTGGTGGCCAGGAGGTCACCTATCAGTTCGAAGTGCCGCCCGGCGAGCCATCCCTCAACATCGGCATCAACCTGCGCCATCCCGACGACGTTCTCGAAGGGGCACTCATCGCCCCCTTCGGCGAGTCGCTCGATCTGCAGTCAACCGCCAACGATGCGAACGCTCCGGGCTCGACCATGCAGTTCTTCGAGCGCACGCCGGCG
The DNA here is from genome assembly GCA_035308365.1 of Streptosporangiaceae bacterium. Taxonomy (GTDB): domain Bacteria; phylum Actinomycetota; class Actinomycetes; order Streptosporangiales; family Streptosporangiaceae; genus PALSA-505. Next base: position 5,353 of record DATGGU010000203.1, on the reverse strand, counting down.
CCAGGCCTGTGGACCGTGACGCTGATAACCTTCGCGCCGCTCGACGGTGTGCACCTGAGGATGCCGTTCACCGGGACGATCTCGTTCACCGCGCCGGCGGTGACCAGCAGCGGGCTGCCGGACTCGCCGGGCACGGTGCTGCCGGCCGGCCAGCCGGTCACCGCGACGGTCAACGTCACCAACACCGGCAACATCGCCAAGGACTACTTCGCGGACCCCCGCCTTGACGGCCTGGCGCCGATGCAACTGCTCGGCACCACCGTGGTCAATGGCAACAGCTACACGCAACCACAGCTCAGCGTGCCGGAGCCGATGCCGCCGAACGTCAACCCGCACTGGCTGGTCCCGACCGACACCAGCGCGCTCATCGGGATCGCCACCGCCACATTGCCCATCTCCTTTGATATGAACGCCGACGACAACGACCCCGAGGAACAGGGCGTCTCGTTCGGCGACAACTCGGTCGCCACGCACGCGGCACCCGAACTCTCCGTCGGGCAGGAATGGAATGCTCCCGAGCCCATGTGCCCATGCTCTGGCCCGGTAACCGGCTCGTCGAACCTGGTCGCGCTCGCCATCGGCAACCAATTTGACAGTGCCGTCTCCTCCAGCACCGGCGACGTATGGGCGCAGACCGTCAATGCCAGCGCTCCTTACACGCCGATGACCCTGGCCCCCGGCCAGTCCGGCACCATCACGCTCACCATCACCCCGAACGCACCCAAGGGGACCGTGGTCAGCGGTTTCATCGCAGTGGACACCTACAACCAGGCCACGTCCAGCGGCGACGAACTCATCAACATCCCCTACACCTACACGGTCGGCTGACCACCGCCGCATCAGGCGTATACGCGGTCAACCGGGACTGCCCGAACAATTGACAGTCCCGGTTGACCGCGGCGTGTCATCTTCTTTTCACCCGGGGACTCCCGCCTTTTGCTGGTCATTGGGTCCTTCGTAAACTTTTTCCTGATCCACGAATCGTGATAATGCGGCCTGCCGGGCCAGGCAATCTCGAAGATGTGCGGCTATGCGGTCCCGGCGCAAAGTGAGTGGGTATTGCCGTCATGTCCTGGACGGTTTCACTCGTTATCCGCGGCTCCAAAAGCCAGGGAGAATGCCATGACCATCAGCCAAGCGCCGCCCAAGGACGAACTCGTCCACCGTGCCGCCCAACTGGTCCCGCTGATCAGGGACAAGGCGGTGTGGATGGATGAGAACAGGTGCCTGCACGATGAGGTGATCGAAGCCCTCACCGATGCGGGCCTGCTGAAGATGCGGGTTCCGGTCAGGTACGGCGGATTCGAGTCGGACATGACCACGCTGGTGGACGTGCTCGCCGAGCTCGGGCGCGGCGATGGCTCCACATCGTGGACCGCCGCGGTGTGGGCGATCAGCACCTGGATGGTCGGGTTGTTCCCGGACGAGGTGCAGGACGAGGTCTTCTCGACCCCTGACGTCCGCATCTCCGGAATCTTGTCCCCCGGCGCGCTGGCCGTCCCGGTCGACGGGGGCTATCTGCTCAACGGCAAGTGGTCGTTCAACACCGGGGCCCAGCAGAGCAAGTGGAACACCAACGCGGCCGTCACCCCCACGCCTGACGGCGGGCACCAGCCGGTCATGACCCTCATCCCGATGAGCGACCTGCAGATCATCGACGACTGGCACACCTCGGGCCTGCGCGGGTCCGGCAGTGTCACGACGATCGCCAAGGACGTGTTCCTGCCCACCGAGCGCGTGCTGCCGATGGGCCCGGTGCTCCAGGGCCAGCACCTGTCCAAGCTGAACGCGAACGCCCCGATCTTCAAGGCCCTGTTCATGCCGACCGCGTGCACCACCGTCAGCGCGGTAGCCCTGGGCCTGGCCAAGGCGGCCAGGGATGCGTTCTTCGAGCGGCTGCCCGGCCGGAAGATCACCTACACCAGCTACGAGAACCAGAGCGAGGCGCCGGTCACCCACATAGACGTGGCGGACGCGATCACGAAGATCGACGAAACCGGCTTCCACGCCTTCCGGTCCGCTCAGCTCATCGACATGAAGAGCGCGGCCGGCGAGCCGTGGACGCTCGAGGAGCGCGCCCGTGTCCGGCTGGACCTGGGGGCTGCCTGCCAGCGCGCCAAGGAAGCCGTCGACGTGCTCAACTCGGCAAGCGGTGGCTCGTCGGTCTACCGCGACGTGCCGATCCAGCGCATCGACCGGGACGTGAAGACGCTGAACCTGCACGCCATCCTGCACCCGTCCACCAACCTCGAACTCTACGGCCGGATCATCTGCGGCCTGGACTCGAATACGCCTTACATCTGAGGCTCATTCAGAACCCTGGTGGTCAGCCAGCTACCGCAGCTCACAAACCTGGTGTCAAGGACGCTGGACTGGTTTTGAACAAGTCTCATCTAGGAGATGTTTGTGGAAGCCGTGAAGATCCCATCCCGGGCCGAGCTTGTTCAGCGCGTGGCCGGCATAGTGCCGGTACTCCGGGCGAATGCCCAGTGGGGAGATCAGCACCGGCGCCTGGCCGACGAGGTGTTCGAGGCGATGGCCGGCGCCGGTGTCGTGCGCATGCTGGTTCCCACGTACTACGGCGGCTACGAAAGCGACATGCAGACCATCGTCGACGTGGGGATCCAGCTCGGCCGCGGGGATGGGTCGCCGGCCTTCTGCGCGACCGCCTGGTGGGCTCAGTGCTGGGCTGTCGCGCATTTCCCCGACTCGGTCCAGGACGAGGTGTTCGCCAACCCAGACGTGCCGCTGTGCGGGACCTTTGTGCCGAACGGCAAGGGTGAGATCACCAAGGACGGCGTCGTGGTGTCCGGCGAGTGGGGGTTCAACAGCGGCGCCTGGCACAGCAAGTGGAAGGTGCTCTCGACGCTGGTGGTCAACCCGGCCGGAGAGATCGAGCCGATCGCGGCCGTCGTGCCGATGAGCGACCTGGAGATCGTCGACGACTGGGACTCCGCAGGCCTGCGCGGCACCGGCAGCATCACCCTGATCGCCAGGGACGTGTTCATCCCGCGGGAGCGTTTCCAGTGGATGAGCGAGGTCATGCGGCAGAAATACGACTCCAAGCGGAACGCGGACTCGCCCTGCTACCGCGGCCCGATCGTCGGGGTGCTCTCCAACATCAACACCGGCAAGCAGGTCGGGATGGCCCAGGCGGCCCGGGAGGCGTTCTTCGAGCGCATCTACCACCGCCCGGTCGCGCACACCGAGTACAGGACCCAGGCCGAGTGGCCGGTCACCCACCTCCAGGTGGCCGAGGCCGACCTGAAGATCGACGAGGCTGAGTATCACGCCCGCAGGCTCGCGTCGCTGGTGGACCACAAGAACTACAGCAACGAGCCGTACACCATCCGCGAGCGCGCGTACTGCCGGGTCGCGGTTGGCCGGGTATCACAGCTCTGCTACGAGGCCGTCAACATCTACAACATGGCCAGCGGCTCGGGTGGCATCTACAGTTCAATGCCTATCCAGCGGATTCAGCGCGACATCCAGGCCATCAGCCTGCACGCGCTGAACATGCCGATCAAGAACCTTGAGCTCTACGGAAGGGTCCTGTGCGGCCTGGAGCCCAACACGTTCTTCATCTAGCATCGCAGCTCGCTCATGCCCGGCCGCCGGTGCCGGTGGCCGGCGCGCGCTGCGGGCCGTGGACCGCGTAGCCCTGGAGCGCGCGGCGCAACTGTTCTGGCACGCGGGCCGGTGCCGTGGCGCTGTTGGCGCCCCGCATGCACGCGACCCGCTGCCGCCCGCGCGCGACGAGTTCCTCCCCACCTTCCCTGATGCGCACATAGTCGAAGGCGAAGCAGATCTGGGTCTGGGTCAGTTCCTCCAGGCGCATCCTGATGGCCAGTTCGTCAAAGGCGGTGACCTCGGCCAGGTACTCGCATTCCGACTTGATGGTGAACAGCTTCAGGTCAGCGCGCAGCTCGTCGAGCACGCCGGGCGCGTGCTCCAGCAGGAACCTCTCCCGGCACCGGCCCTGCCAGCGCGCATAGTTGACGTAGTAGACATTCCCGACGAGATTGGTCTCCTCAAAGCTGACGACGTGCCGGTACTCGTAATACTCACGCATTTTTATCCTTTTCGAATAGGACGGTGAAAATCACAGGTTCCGGCTGATCGCGCAGGAATGTGCAGAAGGTGGCGATCTTCACCGTCCCGGCCTGGAGCAGGACCCAGCCGGCCGCACCGCCCTCGGCGAGCGTGACCGGCCCGGTCAGCACCCAGCCCAGCTTGCGCAGGCACTCGACCGCGCCCCAGACCCTGGTGGCGGCGAGCGGCAGTTCCTCCCCGCGTTCGCGCTGTATCAGCTCGGCGAGCGGGAACTGGGCGGCCAGCAGTCCCCGCCAGCCTCCCGGCGTTCGCTCGTGGATCGTCTCGACGCCGCAGCACACCCGTCCAGGCCCGGCCACGGCCAGCGTCAGGGCCGCGCCGTGCGACGCCGAGATGCCGACGCCGTTGCCCGCCACTCCAGGCTTCCCGTCACCGCGGTGAGTTACCACTACCCGGCGGCCGAACATTCGTTCCACGGCCAGTTCCGCCTGCCGCCGCCTGGCCGCGCGGGCATCGTCACCCCGGCCCGGATCCGGCTCCACGGAGCACCGGATCGCCGCGCCTGAGAGTTCGGCGAGCTGCCGCTCCAGGTAGGGACCGAGCAGGGCTGGAACCCACGGACCACGGCCCTCGATGCCGTCCGGTGGCAGGTCCGCGTCACCCTCGCCCGGCAGTGCGGTGCTGGCCAGTTCGCCCGCTGGCACGGGCTCACCGGGATCCGCTGGCACGGGCACACCGGAATCCGCTGGCACGGGCACACCCGGATCCGCTGGCACGGGCACACCCGGATCCGCTGGCACGGGCACACCGGGATCCGCTGGCACGGGCTCACCCGGACTGGTGAAGAACCTGAACACCCGGTCCCACCTCGATGAGCACGTTGGCATTGGGACTATGTCCGCTTATGTCCAACAATGCGCCAGCGGCCGGCTGCTCTCTTCTTAGGCCTTGCTCATTGCACAGTCATTCCGCGCACGCACCGGCTTAATGATCGTCCGTGTTTCGGTCATCGGTGGCACGGGTACTGTGCTGCGCTCCAGCGCGATTACCGATCGCATGGGAGGAATTGACGGCCTGGTCACGTCCGTCGGCACGGCCCGGGCCATCGGTACCGGCGTGACGGTAAACGCCGGACTCTAACCGTCGCGCTATCCCGGTGCCGAGGTGATGTGGGTGGTGAGGGGCAGGTCGCGGGATGAGCGGCCGATGTGGAGGGTGTACTGGCCGCCGGGCCAGATCCAGCGGGCCAGGTCTTGGTTGTAGCGGGCGAAGGCGCGGGCGGGGATCCGCAGCCGGGCCT
>DATGGU010000202.1:0-37506 GCA_035308365.1 Streptosporangiaceae bacterium | reverse complement strand
GGCGGAGTTGACCGACAGGCCCGCGGGCAGGCCGGTGGCGGCGTAGGTCAGGGTCTGGCCGGGGGCGGAGTCGGTCGCGTGGATCTGCAGCGACGCGGCGGTCCCCACGGTGGACGTCTGGTTGCCGGGGCCGGCCACCGTGACCTGGTTGCCAGTGTTGCCGGCCGGCACGGTGAACGTGACCAGCGAGCGGGCGGGCAGCGTGTAGCTGAACGCGCCGCCGGAGACCGTGACCGGCGGCTGGGCGGCCACGTCCGAGGACGAGCTGGTCAGGTACGGGGTCACCGTGGCGCCGTTGGCCACACCGGTGTTGTTCAGCGAGAACGCGACCGTGTCCGGGCTCTGGCTGGTGTTCAGCGCGACGATCGCGACCGTGTTGCTGGTGTTCTTGAACGCGTCGAAGGTGAGGTTGCCGTCCGAGGTGGTGGCGCCGATGCGCACCGCGCCCGGGCGCACGAAGCGGCTGAAGTTGCCGAACGCCCACAGCCGGCCGGACGGGGTGACGGTCGAGCCGTTGATCTCGATCAGGCCCTCGTTGTCACCGTTCTCCGACGGCGTCGTCGAACCCCACCAGTAGAGGAACGCGGACAGGTTGGCGTTGTCCAGGCCGTTGAAGATGTTCTGAGCCCAGGTCAGCCCGGACGCGTCGGTGCCGTCGTCCCACGCCGGATCCCAGCTCTCGAACGTGGACCACTCGGTCTCCCAGGCCGGCTTGGACCAGCCGCTCAGCGGGCTGTTCGGCGCCTGGGTGTAGCCGTGGCTGGTGAAGACCGGGGTATCGGCGTTCGCCGTGGAGTCGGCTTCGATGGCGGCGGCGTACTGCTGTGCGTAGTTCCAGCCCTCGGTGGCGCAGCACTCGACCTTGGTGGACAGGCCGGAGCTGGCCATGGCCGGGCCGAGCGCGTCGAGGACGTTCGCCGTCTGCGCGGGGCTGAGCTGCATGCTGTCGTAGCTCGTCGACAGGTTCGCCTCGTTCTCCGGCCCGATGTAGGTCAGCGGGTCACCGGCGGCCGAGTAGTCGGCGGCGTACTGCTTCAGATAGTTGGCGTAGGCCTGGACCCAGTTGCCGCTGGAGCAGCTCGCACCGGACACGCCGCACACCGCGCCGCCGTTGGAGGTTGAGTTGTTCGTCTTCATGAACGCGGGCGCGCTCCACGCGTCGGCGAAGACGTTCGTGACGCCGTAGTCCGCCTTGATCGCCTGGGCAAACCAGAGCTGCCCCTGATCCTGATTGATGGAGGACAGCGGCAGGTAGGACGGCGGTGAGCTCGGCGACGACGGGGCGTTCGGCTCGATCGTGCTGCCGGAGTCCGCGCTGATCTCGTTGCGCAGGATCGTCAGGCCGGCGCCGCTGCTCCCGTAGAGGTCGTTCAGCGCCTGCTGCTGGACCGAGGACGAGGCGTCCATGACCGTGGCCGCCTGGCCGAACCCCTCCGAGGCCCCGAACCCGGTGATCGTCTGAAAGGTGGTGCCCCCGTTGACGGTGGCCGAGTTCGCGGCCAGGGCCGGGCCGGCCGCCGCGACCATGCCCGCCGCGGCGAGCGCGAGGACGGCCGCCACGGCCGGGGTTCTGCGCCTGAGCCGGACTCCGTGCCGATGGTGCTTGCCGCGCCTCAGCCGGGTTGTGATGCCATGCATAGCAGCCTCCTCCAGAGCGGGAGCGCGCAGCGCGCATGATGAGCACCGCTGCGCTACACGCCGTCACGGTAGGAAGGCGGCCCGGCACATTCAAGGCCGGTTTCTTCCGTAGTTCCTGATCAAATACCATCATCCGAAAATGTTTCGGACATTGTGCCTGGTGTAGCCGCCCGGTTCATCATGGCTGGCGGCGCAGAAGACCCTGGGCAAGATCGCGCCGGCCCTGAAAGTTGCATGTTCGGTGCGTGCTGGCTAGGAGCTGCGGGCTTCCAGCGCGGCCAGGTCGCGCTCGGCATACAGCCGGTGCTCCCATTCCTCATTGAGGATGCACAGCAGGCATTCCTTGACCGCGAAGCTGCGCGGCGGGGGCCATCCGGGAGCCTCGACCGGTTCGGTCTGGGCGTTCAGCGATTCCCCGGTGAGGCCTGCGATGACCTGGCGCACGGTGGCCATCCGGTCGTGCCGCAGTTCGAGCACCTCATCGAGCGAGGGCCGCGCGGCGCGGTCCCTGGGCACGCCGGGCGTGTCGGGCATCTCGTCCCACGGCAGGCCCAGCGGATGCCATGGTGACGGATCACCGAGGATCCCCCGCCTGATCCAGGAGTCGGTGGCGAACACCAGGTGACGCAGTGTCTCGATGAACGACCACTCGCCGCCGACCTGCTCGTGCAGCAACTCGGGCGGCAGGCGGCGGGCCCGCGCGACGGTCTCGTCCCACAGCCGCCCGAGGATGTCCCACGCCTCGCGGAAGCCGTCCGGATCTGCCGGGCGCATCTTGGCCCGGCCGGGGTAGCGCCGGTCCAGCTCGGCCTCGACCAGCGGGCCGATGTCGACACCGTTGATGGTCAGGTTCATGATCTCGCCGTGTATGTCGACGTCGGCCAGCTCGACGCCACGCATCACGACCCGGCTCAGGTCGACGCCGCGGAACCGGGCGCCGATCAGGTCGCAGGCCCAGAACTCCGAGTCGCTGAGGTCGGCGCGCTCGAACCGTGAGCCCCGCAGATCATCACCGGCGAAGTCAGCCATGGTTCCGACCATAGCGCCACCCACTGACGATCCGCCGTCACCGGTCCGGGGAGGCCATCCAGGCGGCGATCTGGGCCCGCGAGCTGAAGCCGAGCTTGTTCAGGATGCTGCGGACGTGGCTGTCGACGGTGCGCTCGGAGATGAACAGGCGCGTTCCGATCTGCTTGTTGGTCAGGCCCTCGGCCACCAGCCGCGCGACATCGGTCTCCCGCTGCCGCAGCGGCCCCGGGCCGGCGCTGCCCGCGGCGGGCGGTGCGGGCGCACCCGGTGCCGGCTCACCCAGTGCGAGCGCCAGCGCGGCGTCCCGGCTCAGGGCCTTCCCGGCCTCAAACCCGGCCTCGAACGCCGCGGTGCCCAGCGCGCCGGCCACGGTCTGCCTGGCCCGGGCCAGCAAGGAGCCGAGGAACAGCACGCGGTCGGCGCCGACCCGCGTCCGCACCGTCTCCGAGGCGCCGAACAACTGCGCCGCGAGCCGCGCCTGGCCGGCCGCGCTCGCGTGACAGCCGAACGCGGCGAGCAGGTAGAACTGCGCCACCCGGTCATCGATCCGGCCGGCGATCCGCAGCGCTTCGGTCAGCAGCGGCCCGGACTCGGCCAGGTCGCCGGCGATCAGCGCCGCCGATCCCAGGTTGAGCAGCATCATCTCCAGGGCATAAAGGTCGCCTGCCTCCCTGGCGAGGCGCACTCCCTCGATGGCGCCGGACCGGACCGTGCCGAGGTCGGCCTCGAAGAATCCGTTGAGCACCCGGGCCTGGACGACGGCCAGCCTGCCCGGAGGATAGGCAAGGCCCGTCGTGATCGTGTGCGCCTCATCGAGCAGGCGCCTGGCCGCGGCCCGGTCACCGGCCATGCCTTCCGCGATCGAGGCCATGGCCAGCGCCTCGGACCGCAGATCGGGCCGCCCGGCCTGCTCGGCGGCCGCCATGGCCGCCTCAAGCGCGGGCCGGGCGGCCACCGGATCGGCCTTCAGCACGCCCAGGAACCCGCGGACGAAGTGGGCCCAGGCACGCATGTGCGGAGCACCGCCCTCGGCGGCGAGGAACTCACCGAGCCAGCGCATTCCCTCGGTGGCCGAGCGCGTGATCCAGTACCAGCCCAGGGCGGCGGCGAGTTCGATGCCGCGCGCGGTGTCGCCGCGGGTCAGGCAGCGCTGCAGGACAGCCCGGATGTTGTCGATCTCCAGGTCCACCCATTCCAGCCACTCGGGAAGCCGGTGGCGGCGCTCCCGCGCGGGCCGCCGGCAGGCCGACCGGTAGTACTCGGTGCAGCGCAGTTCGACGGTGTCTGCCTCACCGGACTCGGCCAGCTTGAGCGCGGCGAACTCGCGCATCGTCTCGTGCAGCCGGTAGCAGGCGGGCCCGGCCGCGTTCTCCCGCATCACCAGGGACTTGCCGACCAGCGATGACAACACGTCGAGCGCCCGGGCGGCCGGCACGTCCGCAGAGGTGCAGACGGCCTCGACATCAGCCAGGGTGAACCGGCCGGCGAACACGCAGCACCGTCTCAGGACCGCGCGCTCGGCGTCCTGCAGCAGGTCGTGGCTCCAGTCAATGGTGGTCCGGAGCGTTTGATGACGCGGCAGGGCGGCCCGGTTTCCCCCGGTGAGCAGGCCAAACCGGTCGGTCAGGCGGTCGAGGATCTGCTCCACCGCGAGGACCCGGGTCCTGACCGCGGCGAGCTCGATGGCCAGCGGCAGGCCGTCGAGCCGGCGGCACAGTTCGGCGACCGCTGCCTGGTTGGCGGTGGTCAGCTCGAAGCCGCCTGACGCCGCCGCGGCCCGCTCGGTGAACAGCATGACGGTCTCGTTCTGCCGTAGCTGGGTGAGCGGCCCGGCCGCATGAGGCGCGGGCAGGCCGAGCGGCGGCACCGGGACCACATGCTCGCCGGGCACCGACAGCGGCTCCCTGCTGGTGGCGATCACCCGCACCCGGGGCGCCGCCTTCAGCACGCCGGTCACGAGCTGACCGGCCGCTCCCAGCACGTGCTCGCAGTTGTCCACGACCAGCAGCAGTTCCTTGTCCCGCAGGTAAGAAAGCAGCAGGGGCAGCGGCTCGGCCGCGGCCTGGTCCCGCAGGTCCAGGGCCGCCATGGCGGCGTTGGTCACGACGCCGGGGTCCAGGACCTCGGCCAGCTCGATCAGCGACCCGCCGTCACGGAAACCGCGCCCGAGGTCTGCCGCGATCCGGATTGCCAGGCGCGTCTTGCCGACCCCGCCCGGCCCGGTCAGGCTGACCAGCCGGGCCTGGGTGAGCTTCGTCCTGACCTCGGCGAGCTCACGGCGGCGGCCGATGAAGCTGGACGTCTCAGCCGGGAGGTTGCCCGGACGCCGGGCGGCCCTAGCCATGAGACCTATATACAGTGCCGCATCGGTAATTTCACCGATGCCCGGGCGGTGGCCGCTCTCCTATCGTGACGAGCACGATGAAAGCGATCCGTTACTACAGATATGGCGCAGCCGAGGTCCTGAAGCTGGAGGACACCGGCATGCCCGCCGTCGGTGACAACGATGTGCTGATCCGGGTGAAGGCGGCCTCGGTCAACCCACTGGACTGGCACTTCATGCGGGGCTCCCCGTACATCGTGCGCCCGCAGGCCGGACTGCTCCGGCCCAAGGACAGCGGGCTCGGCGCCGACATGGCCGGGTGCGTCGAGGCGGTGGGCAAGAGCGTCACCGGGTTCACCCCCGGCGACGAGGTGTTCGGCAGCCCCACCGGCCTCGGGACGCTCGCCGAGTACATCAGCGTCCCCCAGGACAACGCGGTGGCGGCCAAGCCGGCCAACCAGACATTCGAACAGGCGGCGTCGGTCCCGGTGGCCGCGTTCACCGCTCTGCAGGCCCTGCGCGACCAGGGTCACCTCCAGCCTGGGCACAGGGTTCTGGTCAACGGCGCGGCGGGTGGGGTGGGCACGTTCACGGTGCAGATCGCCAGGGCGCTGGGCGCCGAGGTGACCGGGGTATGCAGCACCGGGAACCTGGAGCTGGTCGCCTCGATCGGGGCCAGCCAGGTCATCGACTACACCCGTGCGGACTTCACCCGCTCGGGGCAGCGCTACGACCTGCTGATCGACGTCGCCGGCAGCCGGCCGTTCACCGCGTACCGGCGCGTGCTGACTCCCAAGGGGATCGTGGTGGGAGTCGGCGGACCGAACAAGGGCCGCTGGCTCGGGCCCGCGACCCGTGCCGTCAAGGCGCTCCTGCTCTCCCCGTTCATCAGCCAGAAGGTGGCGTTCTTCCTGGCCAAGCCCGGCAAAGACGATCTCGCCGTGCTGAGCGGCCTGCTCGCCAGCGGAAAGGTCACGCCGGTCATCGACCGGACCTATCCGCTCAGCGAGACCCCGGAAGCCATCCGCTACCTGGAGCAGGGACACGCCAGGGGCAAGGTCGTCATCACCGTGTGAGCCGGGCGCGGCCAGCGGCACGCCGGTGCCCGGCCCGGTTGTGGCCGGGCCGGGCACCAGTCAGGACCGGCCCGCCCCGATGGCGGCGCCGGCTTGCCAGTGGCAGCGGTTAATGCGCGCCCTTGACGTACAGGTAGACGGTGGGTTGCCAGCCGCTGCCTGGGTACCAGGTGTGCCAGCCGAGCACCGTGCCCGGCCCCAGCGCGCCGAAGGTGACGTGATTGAGGTAGGTCACGAACTCGACATGGTCCGAGCCGAAGAACGCCAGCTCACCTGGGTTGGGTGAGTTGGTGCGGCCGAGCATGCTGGAGCTCAGCATCTCCTGGGTGGTACGCGGCAGGTTGAACCCGGCGTGCCGGTAGGCCGCGTAGACCAGGCCGGAGCAGTCATAGCCGCCCGGGCCGGTGCCGCCATACTCATACGGCTTGCCCGCCTGGGTCTTGGCCCAGTCGAACGCGGCCAGCCGCGGGAACACCTGGCTGGATGCCTGCGCCTGCGGGACAGGGACCAGCGCCGTGCCGGCGATCAGCCCGGCGCACAGCAGTGCGGTTGCGATGGAACTGCGGGCCAGGGTCAGCATTCGGTTTAATGCGGCGCCGCCTGACCCGTGCTGGCTGGCTGAGCTGGGGATGCTGCCCTGGTGAGGTGCCGCGGGTTGCGGCGGAATCGTGATCGTTCTCGTGGTAGTGGCGGTCTCGCCAACTGCCATACTTGGCAGTGTCATGGCTCGTTCCTCCGAGGTTCTCTGCCATGCAACTCAGCCCCGGTCACGTGCTGGAATCACGTGGCCGGGGCACCGGCGATCTATTCGACGGCGAGCGTCTTTTCACCCCCCGTAGTCATTCAGGTCCTCCTGGGTGATCAACAAGTAATGCGTCGGTAACCGTAACCCAAAACGGGCAACATTTCCAGAAGATGCCGTCTTTCCGCCCGGCGGCTGGGTGCTGCCAGGCCGGGCCCGGGCACTGAGAATTGCGTGCTGACCCGGCCCTTTCTAATCATCTTTAGTCATTTACTAACCGGTCACAGTAGGCAACTGTAACTATCGTCACACCAGAGCCGGCACCGATCACATCCTGTTTGATAACGGGCCGGAAGAAGGCCGGTGATCGCGGCATACGATCCGTAAGCTGGTTACTACAGCCTCTGCACCGGGGACGGTTCCGCGTTCGGCGGCGTTTGCGTTACAACTCGTGGCTACCGCGGCCGGCGCGGTGCCCGGCTATCTCATCCGGCGGCTACCGGCGCGCTCTCGCCGGGCATTGCCAGTTTGGGCCGCGCTTGTGCCGGCCGCCGCTGCGATCCTTGAGTTCTGGAAGGACCTTGTGCGCGACCGGTACGGTCCCGGCCCGGTCATACACGGTATGGTTTACCAACGCGAACTTTATCCGGCCGGTGAATCCCTACCGCTGCGCCACGGTCGTCCGCGCACTGCTCGCGGCCCGGCTTCGCGGCGGCGGCCTGCGCGTTCATATTGGCGGTCGGCACCCTCCGGTTCGCGGTCATGAGTCACGGAAGCCGTTGGGGTAAAGGGTCGCCGTTCAATCAGGCTGTGATCGTTTCCGTCAGCGACTTCCAGCATCCGCGGCGATTGCCACCGGAGCCTTTGCCCTGGGATACTGCCGCGTTCAGCAATCCCGCTGCCGTCCGGGATCGGGCTTGTTTTCATCATGAATGCTTTACTGATAGGCCTGCCGCGGCACAACACGGCCGCGGTGGTGTTTCGCAGTCAGATCGCGTACTCTTTGCCCTGGCTGGCAGCTTGCTATTCAGGCTGCCCGTCGCGAGCCTCCGCCCGGCCTGTCTCATCCCGTTTGGAGCGGGGCCTGCTCGCCTGTGCTGCGGTCAGCCTCCTGATGCGAACCTGAGCGGACACGGCGGCGCGCACCGGTAGAATCCTGGCCTTGCCTGATCGCGCACCCGGCGGTGCCACATTTCCCACCATCCGCGCCAGAGGACCGCGGTAGCTTTTCGAAACCTGCCCGCAGACACCCGCATAAATTGCTGAACGCGCCGCCAGCGGAGCGTACCCTTCCGAAAGAGTGCGCCATGGACTACAGCGATATCAACGCAGCCGGCTGGCCTGTCTACCTGCCTGCTTCAAGAATACGTTGCGTCCCTCCGGCGGCGAGCCGGCCATGGATGGAATCGACGACGCGACGGCCGAGGCTGTCACCAAAGCCCGGGGCAGACCGTGCTGGCCGCCGCCGCCCGGTTGTTCGCCGGGCACGGCGTGGCCGCGGTCACCATGGACCAGGTTGCCGAGGCGGCCGGCGTCGGCAAGGGGACCCTGTTCCGCCGGTTCGGCGACAAGGCTGGGCTCGCCGTCGCGCTGCTGGACACACAGGAGCGCGAACTGCAGGAGGCGATCCTGCATGGGCCGCCACCGCTCGGCCCAGGGGCCGGCGCCGGGGACAGGGTCGCCGCCTTCGCCGGCGCCTACCTCGGCTACCTGTTCGAGCACCTCGAAATCGTCCGGATGTCCGAGACCGCCACTCCGGGCGCCCGCTACCGGATCGGCGCCTACCGGTTCTGGCACCGGCACCTCGCGATCCTGTTCGCCGCCACCCCGGACCCGGAATACTCGGCACACGCCCTGCTGGCCGCCCTGGCCGCCGGGCATGTGACAGCGATCCTGCCCGCCCTGGGCGAGCAACGCGTGCGGGACGGCCTGGCCAGGCTGGCTCGCAGCCTGCTGCCCGGCCGATAGTGGCATGACCGAATCATCTGCTAGACATGGAAACGGCAATGCCACTTGCATTGCGAGCACCGGGGATCGGTAAGGGCAGGGGCGTGGTTGAGCCGGGTGGTCTGAGCTTCCGGGCGGCGGGCCCGGATGACGTGCACGCCGTCGCCTCGCTTCAGGCGGACAGCTGGCAGCGGCACTACCGGGGTGCCTTCTCCGATGCGTTTCTCGATGGTGACATCACCGGGTTCCTGCTGCCGCTGTGGACCGATCGGCTGAGCAGGCCCGAGCCCCGGGCGCGCGCCATCCTCGCCGAGCAGGACGGGCAACTGGCCGGGCTGGCGTACACCTTGCTCGACGAGGACCCGACGTGGGGCGCGTTTCTGGACAACCTGCACGTCGTGCACTGGCTGAAACGACGCGGGATCGGCGCCCGCCTGCTCAGCCTGACCCGGCAGGCCGTCCGGGACTGGTCTCCGTCGTCCGGCCTGTACCTGTGGGTCCTCGAACAGAACGCTGCCGCACGAGCGTTCTACGCGGCGCAGGGCGGCGTCTGCGTTGAGCGCAATGACGTACCCCCGCCCGGCGGGAACCCGGCCAACCTGACCGGCAAGCCGATGGGCCTCAGATACGTATGGCGGGAAGGTCCAGCCCGCTGACGGGCGCGCATCCGGGGTACGGGGTAACGCTTCGCGGTCAGCCTGAACCTGGCGGGCCGTCCTTACGTTGGCTTGCAGATGTATGGACGGGATCCTTGCGCCGCCGCCGGCGGCAAGATCACCTGATCCCGGTTACAAGGAGAGCGCATGGGTTTCGCCGCCCTGATCACCTGGTTTGGCACCGTTCTGCTGGGGCTGTACATGCTGACCGTGTGGCTGATCGAGAACGACGCCACTGGACCGGGCGCCAGCCACCTGCCCGCACCCGTCGTGTTCACCCACCTCGCCCTGGCGGTGTCGGGCCTCGGGGTGTGGGCCTTCTACCTGCTGGCCGACCGGCAGATACTGGCCTGGATCGCGGTGGGCGCGCTCAGCGCGATCGTGCTGCTGGGAGTGTCGATGTTCGCCCGCTGGATCCCGGTCCATCGCGGCCCGGACGAACCCGTCACCATCATGCCGTTCTCCGGGGATCCGCTGCCGTTCCCCGGGGACCCACCGGTCACTCCCCCGGAGAGCAACTTCCCGGTAGCGGTCGTGACCTGCCACGGCCTGCTCGCCGCCACCACCTACGTGTTAGTCCTGCTGACCGCCCTGAACGTCGGCGGAAGCTGACAGCGGCGAAGCCGGAGCCGGCCAGCAGCCGGCATAGACGCAGCCCCGGACCGTTCGCCAAACACCACACCACCAGCAGCCGGCACGCAGGCCAGCCCGGACCGTTCGCCAAACACCACACCACCACCAGCAGTCGCATCGAGGCCGACCCCACCGTTCTTTAATTAGGTTTTTTTGGTGTTAGAATGCGGCCATGAGCCCGGCACATGACGGTCCTGCGCTGACCTCGGTGAGCTGCCTCAGCGACCCGGTCCGCAGGCGGCTGTATGACTTCGTGGCTGGCAGCCCGGAGCCGGTCGGGCGGGATGAGGCGGCGGCGGCGGCCGGGATCGGCCGGGCGATCGCGGTGTATCACCTGGACAAGCTCGTGGAGTCGGGCCTGCTGACCGCTTCCTACCGGCGGCCGGAAGGCCGCAGCGGGCCGGGCGCCGGACGCCCGGCCAAGTTCTACGCCCGTTCCGCACGCGAGTTCACGGTGACCGTGCCAGCCCGGGAGTACGAGCTCGCCGCGCGTCTGCTCGCCCGGGCGGTCGCCGCCGACCAGGGTGGCGGCAGCCGGGCCGCGCTGCGCGCTGCCGCCCGGCAGTTCGGCGAGGACGCGGCGGGACATTACCGCGCCGCCGCAGACCGCGACGGCACAGACCGCGACGGCACAGACCGCGACGGCGACGGCGGCCCGGCCCGGGTGGCGGCCGTGCTGCGGGCGCATGGCTTCGAGCCCCGGACCGCTGCCGACGGCACCGTCGTGCTGCGCAACTGCCCATTTCACCGGCTGGCCGCCGAGCACAGGGACATCGTCTGCGGCATGAGCCTCGCCCTCATCGAGGGCCTGGTCAGCGGACTGGGCGCGAGCGGGATGCGGCCGGCACTCGATCCGCGGCCAGGGCACTGCTGCGTGGTAATCGAGGCTGGGCCGCTGGCCGAGACAGCAACGACAGGAGAGCGATGACGCAGGAACTGATGCTGGACCCGGCCGGGCTACCCGACCCCGCCGATCCGTTCGGACCGCCGGAGCCACACCTGCGGGTCGTCAGCGGCAAACCGGGGGTGGACCTGGCCGCCGCGGAGCGGGCCGCCGGAGATTTCCTGGCCGCGCTGGGTATCGACGTCGGCAGCGACGGGCTGCGCGAAACCCCGGGCCGGATGGCCCGGGCCTATGCGGAGCTGTTCGACGCGAAGCCGTTCCGGCTGACGACCTTCGCCAACGATGAGGGTTACGACGAACTGGTCCTCGCCCGGGACATCCCGTTCCGCACGATCTGCGAACATCACCTGCTGCCATTCCATGGCGTGGCCCACGTCGGCTACCTGCCCGGCAACCGCCTTGTCGGCCTGTCCAAACTGGCCCGCCTGGTCGAGCACTTCGCCGCCAGGCCACAGACCCAGGAGCGGCTGACCCAGCAGGTCGCCGATTGCCTGGCCACGGACCTGAACCCGCGCGGCGCCGGCGTTGTGCTGGCGGCCGAGCATGCGTGCATGACGCTGCGTGGAGTGCGCGCCGTCGGCACCACGACCATTACCTCGGCCCTGCGGGGCACGCTGCGCTCGGACGCACGGTCCCGATCTGAGTTCTTCACCCTGGCCGGGGTAGCCAACTGGCAGACAAGGAGCTGACCATGGCTACGGACACCACCTACCTGATCGTCGGAGCGAGCCTCGCCGGGGCCAAGGCCGCCGAAGCCCTGCGCACCGGGGGTTTCGACGGCCGGCTCATCATGATCGGGGCCGAACCCGACCGTCCCTACGAGCGGCCACCGCTGTCCAAGGACTACCTGCTGGGCAAGGCCGAGCGGGACTCGATCTATGTCCACCCGCGGCAGTGGTATGCCGACCAGGATGTCGACCTGCGGCTTGGCATCGCGGCCACCGGCATCGACCGGGCCGGTCACCAGGTCACCCTCGCCGACGGCAGCCGCGTCGGCTACTCCAAGCTGCTGCTGACCACCGGCTCGGCACCGCGCCGGCTCACCGTCCCCGGAGCGGACCTGGACGGCGTGCTCTACCTGCGCAGTGTCCAGGACAGCGAGCGGATCCGGGCGGCCTTCCAGGACGCGTCGCGGGTCATCGTCATCGGCGGCGGCTGGATCGGCCTGGAGACCGCGGCGGCGGCCCGGCTGTCGGGCGCGGAGGTGACCGTGCTCGAGGTGGCCGGCCTGCCGCTGCTGGCGGTGCTGGGCGCCCAGGTCGCACAGGTCTTCGCGGACCTGCATCGCGACCATGGAGTGGACCTGCGCACCGGCGTTCAGGTCGCCGCGATCACCGGCTCCGGCGGCCGGGCCGATGGCGTGCGCCTCGCCGACGGAAGCCACGTGGCGGCCGATGTGATCATCGTGGGAATCGGGATCGCACCCAGCACCGAGCTCGCCAGCCAGGCGGGCCTGGAGGTGGAGAACGGAATCCGGGTCGATGCGGGGCTGCGTACGGCCGACCCCGGCATCTACGCGGCCGGGGATGTCGCCAGTGCCTTCCACCCCGGGCTGGGCAAGCACATCCGGGTCGAGCACTGGGCCAATGCGCTGAACCAGCCCCAGACCGCCGCCAGGTCGATGCTCGGCCAGGACGCCGCCTACGACCGGGTGCCCTACTTCTTCACCGACCAGTACGACCTGGGCATGGAGTACTCCGGCTATGTCGAGCCCCGGAGCTCCTACCAGGTCTTCTTCCGCGGCGATGTGCCGGGCCGTGAGTTCATCGCGTTCTGGGTGGCCGACGGGCACCTGCTGGCCGGCATGAACGTCAACGTCTGGGACGTCAACGACAAGATCGAAGCGCTCATCCGGACCGGCCAGCCGGTCGAGCCGGCCCGGCTCACCGACCCGGATGTGCCACTGGAGGCGCTCGCCGCAGACGCGTAGCGGTCAGCCCGCATCCTGCCATCCCTGACATGGACCGGGTCAGTGAGCACTGTCCGGATGGCATCTTGACGGATCCCGCACCGGGTGAATCAATTGAGACAGCTTCCAACGCTATCAAACATATTTGCCCAAACCCGATCATATGTCGCGGATCCGCATTGCCGGCTGGAAGGGACAGCAACATGACCAGAACCCGGGGCACCGGCTTAACGAGTACCGTCACGGCACTGTTCGTCTTGGCCTTCGGCGTGGTGGGTTCCCCGGTGTCCGCTCAGGCGGCCACCGCTATCAGTGTGAACGGCACCAGTGCCGGGCGGACGTTCGGCGGGATCGGGGCGATCAGCGGGGGCGGCGGCAACAGCCGGCTGCTCAGTGAGTACCCGGCGGCCGAGCAGCAGCAGATCCTGGACTACCTGTTCAAGCCCGGCTACGGGGCCGACCTGCAGATCCTCAAGGTGGAGATCGGCGGGGACACCAATTCCACCGACGGGTCCGAATCCTCGATGGAGCACGCCTCCGGCTCTGTGAACTGCAATAACGGCTACGAATGGTGGCTGATGGAGCAGGCCAAGGCGCGCAACCCCAGCATCAGGCTGTACGGGCTGGCCTGGGGCGCGCCGGGCTGGATCGGCGGTGGGAACTTCTGGTCCACGGACATGATCAACTATCTGGTCGCCTGGCTGAACTGCGCCGCCTCGCACGGCCTGACCATCAACTACCTGGGCGGCTGGAACGAACGCGGCTACAACATCTCCTGGTACGAGCAACTCCGGTCCACGCTCAACGCCGACGGGTACTCCGGCGTTCAGATCGTCGGCGCGGACAGCGACTGGAGCATCGCCAGCGACATAGCGGCCAATCCCACGTTCGCCAGCGCGGTCTCGATCATCGGCGTGCATTACCCGTGTCAGGGCGGCGACGGCGGCAGCGCAGACACCTGCCCGGCCAACAGCACCGCCGAAGGCACCGGTAAACCCCTGTGGGCCAGCGAGAACGGCTCCCAGGACCTCAATTCGGGAGCGCCCGCCCTGATCCGGTCCATCACCCGCGGCTACGTCGACGCCGACCTGACCGCCTACATCAACTGGCCGCTGATCGCCGCCATCTATCCCAACCTCCCCTACAACACCGACGGGCTGATCCTGGCCAACCAGCCCTGGTCCGGCGCCTACAGTGTGGGCGAAAGCCTGTGGGCGACCGCGCAGGTCACCCAGTTCACCGCTCCCGGCTGGCAGTTCCTGAACTCCGGCTCCGGCTACCTGGGCGGTTCAGAATCCAACGGCAGCTACGTCTCGCTCAAGTCGGCCAACGGCACCGACTACTCCACGATCATCGAGACCACCACGGCCAGCGCTGCCCAGACCGTGAACGTGACGGTGTCCGGTGGCCTGTCCACCGGCACCGTGCACGTCTGGGCCACCGACGTCAACACGCCGGGGTCCGGGCCGCAGTTCGCCCAGCAGGCGAATATCACCCCGGTGAACGGTGCCTATTCGCTCACCGTGCAGCCGGGCTACATCTACACGCTGACCACGACGACCGGCCAGGGCAAGGGCACGGCGGCCAGCCCTGCCCAGTCCACCCTCGGGCTGCCCTACACCGACAGCTTCGACGGCGACACGGCCGGCCAGCAGCCGCCGTACCTGTCCCAGATGCAGGGCGCGTTCGAGGTGGAGCCGTGTGTGGGCGGCCGGTCCGGCCAGTGCCTGCAGCAGCAAGCCGCCGTGCAGCCGATCGAATGGGACAACAACGCCACCCCGTACACCATCGGCGGCAACCTGAGCTGGGCCAACTACACGGTGTCGGCCGACGCGCTCATGCAGCAGGCAGGGGCGGTGCAGTTGCTCGGCCGGGTTGGCACCCAGCAGGCCTTCTCCCCCGCCAACATCAACGACTACTACCTCCAGCTCAGCAACACCGGCGCCTGGTCGATCGTGCGCAACTCCACCGGCGGCACCCGGACCACGCTGGCCAGTGGCACGGTCAGCGCACCCGGCACCGGGACCTGGCAGCACCTGGCGCTGACCTTCAACGGCAGCACGATCTCGGCCGCGATCAACGGGACCACGGTCGGCAGCGTCACCAACTCCAGTTACGCCTCCGGCATGGTCGGCCTGGGCACGTCCGGTTACCAGACCAGCCAGTTCGACAACCTGTCGGTCACCCTGGCCGGCTCGGCCACCCCGAGCGGGCACATCATCGCCGGGGACGACACCGCCGACTGCGTGGACGCCAACGGCGGATCCAGCGCCAACGGCACCAAGGTGCAGATGTGGCCGTGCAATACCAACCCCAGCTCGCAGACCTGGACCATGGCCAGCGATGGCACCGTCCAGATCAACGGCAACTGCCTGGACATCACCGGCGCCAACTACAGCAACGGCACCCTGATCGAAGAATGGGCCTGCAACGGCGGAGGCAACCAGCAATGGCTGGCGGTGAACGGCGAGCTGGTCAACCCGGCCTCCGGCAAGTGCCTGGACGACCCGGCGTTCAACACCACCGAAGGCACCCAGCTCGACCTGTGGACCTGCAACGGCGGCTCCAACCAGCAGTGGTCAGTCCCCTGAAGGCCCGGGCCGGCACAGCCCCGGGCGGTCGCCGTGCGTCCCGTGAAC
Source organism: Streptosporangiaceae bacterium (assembly GCA_035308365.1). Classification (GTDB taxonomy): domain Bacteria; phylum Actinomycetota; class Actinomycetes; order Streptosporangiales; family Streptosporangiaceae; genus PALSA-505. The sequence goes on along the minus strand of DATGGU010000202.1, from coordinate 22,010 downwards.
CGGCCGGGTCACATCGGGCCGCCCGGGGGTGGGGTGGTGCAGCCGTAGCAGCGGCCCTTGCCCTTGAAGTAGGCCGGGAGGTCGGGTGAGTCGCTCGGCGGGTTGGTGGGCAGCAGCATCGGCGGGCGGGGGCTCTGGCCGAAGTTGAAGTCCAGGTCGATGTTGCCCAGCAGCGGTTCGTCCTCGCGCACGTCGGGGCGGGGGTCGGGGCGGCCGTCGGTCTTGGGGTCGAGGCGGGCGCCGCCGAGGAAGTCGTCTTCGATGAACTTCAGGTAGGCGTCGCTGCTCAGCGTCTGGGTGTCGATGAAGCCCCTGCGGGCATACGGGGAGATGACCAGAGCGGGCACCCGCAGGCCGTAGCCGTCCTGGTCCACCGGGGGCGGGACCACGTTGTCGTAGAAGCCGCCCCAGTCGTCCCAGGCCAGGAAGATGGCGGTGGAGTCCCAGTTCGGGCTCTTCATGGCCGCGTTGATCACCGAGGTGACGTAGGCCTGGCCCTGGTGGACGCTGAACGGCGGGTGCTCGCTGTTCGGGCCGGACGGGGTGACCCAGCTCACCGCGGGCAGGGTGCCGGCCGCGGCCGCGGAGAAGTAGCTGTTCAGGCTCTGGATGTTGCCCATCTGGCCGTCCTGCTGGACGTCGCCGAACAGCGGCAGCGGGTTCCAGATGCCAGGGGTGTGGGCGCTTTGCGCCTGTGGCGCGCAGGTCTCGTCGGAGTCGTTCTCGCAGTCGGGCTGGGTGCCGGTCTGGATGTAGTAGGCCCAGCTCACGTGCTTGGTGTAGAGCAGCCAGGTGATGTCGGTCCAGGCCAGATCGATGCCGGACTGACCGGTGGTGAGTTCCTTGTGCACGGCCTCGTTGAACTTGATGACGCCGTAGGGGCCGACGATCTGGTTGGCACAGCTCATCGGCGAGCGATTGGCGCACTTGGCCGACCATTCCGACACCATGTACAGGTGGTCGGGCAGCGACCAGGATTTGACCGCGGCGAACATGTGGTCGTCCAGGACGTAGTTCTTGGCGTAGGCCCAGTAGTTGGGCAACTCGGCCGCGGTGTGATAGCCGGCCACGTCGGGCTTGCCGGGGCCGCAGGCCGGATCGCCCGCCACCGAGCAGGACTTGCGCAGCGCGTCGCGTTCCCTGATGAAGCCGTCCATCTTGCCGCCGTCAATGTCGGCGATGGCCTGAGCCTCCGCGTGCGGGCCGCCGCCGTTGCGGTCGAGCGTGTCGTGGAACGGCCGGATGCAGGAGCCCTGGGGGTTGGGTATGCAGACCGTCGCCACCCCGTTCTTCATCGGGATACCGTCCACTCCGGGATAGGTGCCGAAGTAGTTGTCGAACGACCGGTTCTCCTGCATGATCACGATGACGTGCTTGATCTTGTGGATGCCGGGCGGGACGATGTACGTCCCGGTCGCTCCCCCGGTGACTCGTTCGGACGGCGGCGCTGGGCGTAGTGAACCGCACGCGGCCAGCAGCCCGGCGGCTAGTACAGCAATACCAGTCAGCCCTACCATGCGGTGACTATATGGCCAGGTCATACCGTGATCTTCCAGCAGGCAAATTGCGCGTAATCGATATCGTAGCGGACGGCGGACGGAAGGAGAGTTCTTGTGAAGGCGTTGGTGTTCCGGCATAACCTGGCCCGTGAGGCGGTCTCGGCCGTGGGTGGGCGGCTCGGTCCGCGCGCCTTCGTCTCCCGCTTCGCGCCGTCCGGCGTCGAGGACGTCGACGAACTGCCGCTCCCGGCACAGGACTGGGTGCGCGTCGAGACGACCTTCTCCGGCCTGTGCGGCTCCGACGTCAAGCAGATCCTGCTGAACGGCTCCCGGGACAACCCGCTGACGGCGCTGGTGTCGTTCCCGCATGTGCTCGGGCACGAGGTGGTGGGGCGCCGCGCCGACACCGGCGAGCGCGTCGTGCTCAACCCGTGGCTGTCCTGCGGCCCGCGCGGCATCGACCCACCGTGCCAGGCGTGCCGGGCCGGGCGCTATCCCTGGTGCCGTAACTTCCGCTCCGGCGACCTGCCCGTCTCGATCCACCTGGGCAACTGCGCGGCGGCGGCCGGAGCGCACGCCGAACGGTTCGCCGCGCACCCCTCGCAGCTTTTCGCCATTCCCGCCGGGGTGTCCGACGAGGCGGCCGTACTGGCCGACCCGGTCAGCGTCTCGCTGCGCTCGATTCTGCTCGCCCCGCCGCCCGATGGTGCGCCCGTCCTGGTCTATGGCTCGGGGACGCTCGCGTTCGCGGCGATCGCGCTGCTGCGCCACCTCTACCCGGCCACCGAGGTGTGGGCGGTCACCAGGGCGGGGGCCCGGTCACGGCTGGCCGCCCGGTTCGGTGCCGCGGCCGTGCTGTCCACCGCGCCCGGCGAGCTGGTCGCCCAGGTCGCACGCCGTGTGGTCACGACACCGCTCACGCCGTGGAGCAAGCACGACTGGCTGCAGGACGGCCCGGCCGTGGTCTACGACACGATCGGTTCCATCGAGACCGTGGAGACCTCGCTGCGGCTGCTGGCGACCGGCGGCACGCTCGTCGTCTCCGGCGTCGAGCCGCCGAAGCGATTCGAGTGGACGCCGCTCTACTTCAAGGAACTGCACGTCATCGGCTCCAACGGCTTCGGCATCGAGGAAGTGGGCGGCGTCGCCAAGCACGCCATGGAGCACTACCTCGACTTCGTGGCGGACGGCCTGGACCTGACGCCGGTCATCACGCACCGCTTCCCGCTGGAGCGCTGGGCCGAGGCCGTCCTGACGCTGAAGGACGCAAGGCGCACCGGAGCGGTCAAGGTCCTGCTCGAACCCACCCGGTCACCGTTCGGTTAAGGCTCTTGCCACGCTCACGGCCGGACGCCATGATTCTCCCCAATTGTCCTAGCTGCGCAACCAGCGGCGTCCGGTCCAGTCCTGCCGCAACCCACAAAGGGGGAACGTTGCCACTTGGCACATCGGCGCCGCACTCTGACGGTGTGCCGCGCCGCGCGGTGATCGCGTCGGCCGCGGTGCTCGGCGTGGCCGCCTGTACCTCACCGGCCCAGCGGGCCGGGGCGCCCCGGTTCTTCACCGCCCACCAGGCCGCCGTGGTCGAGGCCGCGACCGCGCGGTTAGCTCCCGGCCCGCACGATGACCCCGCCGAGGCAGGCCACCCTGGCGCCCGCGAGGCCGGGGTCACCGGCTACATCGACCGGATGCTGGGCATGGACGCCGCGGCCGGGCAGCCCATGATCTTCGCTGGCGGCCCGTGGAGCAACCGCCACGCCGACGGCCACGACGCCATGGCGTCCTTCATCAGCCCCGATCCGGTGACGGCCATCGCCTGGCGCAAGCGCCTGGCGGGCTGGCGGCGGCAGTACACCAGCGGCGTCGCCACCCTGGACAGGCTGGCCGGGGGCGACTTCGTCAAGGCGCCCCCGGAGAAGCAGGACGCGATCCTGGCCAAGCAGGAGGTGAGCGCGTTCACGTCGCTGCTGTTCGAGCACACCGTGGAGGGCCTGTACGCCGTGCCGGAATACGGCGGCAACCGGGACCTGGTGGGCTGGAAGGACATCGGCTACCCCGGCGACGTGCAGCCACGCGGCTACACCGCCGATGAGGTCGAGCGCTCCGACGGGCACGACCCGGTCGTGGACACCGAGATCGTGGCCAAGGTGCTGAAGTTTCTCGGCGGGGTGTGAGCGCCCGGTGCGAACCGCCATCGTGATCGGCAGCGGCGCCGGCGGGGCCATCGCCGCCATGGAGTTCGCCCAGGCCGGGTGGCAGGTTGTCATCTTCGAAAAGGGCCCCAACCACTTCCCCAACCTGGATGGCCAGAGCCCGGTCAAGACGGTGTTCTCCAATGACGACCTCAAGATGAACGTGCGCTACTTCGCCGGGCCGGACCCGCTGGTGTTCCCGCGCACCTGGCGTTCGGCCGCGTCGAACCCGGTGCAGTACACCGGCAGCGTGGACGATCTGCCGCAGCTCGTCGGCGGCGGCACCGTGCACTGGGACGCGAAGGTGCCGAGGTTCTGGGACATCGACTTCCAGCAGCTCTCCGCGCTGGGCCCGGTCCCCGGCGCCGACGTGGCCGACTGGCCGTTCGGCTACGCCGACATCGCGCCGTACTACGACGAGGTGGAGACGCTGATCGGCGTCCAGGGCGACGCGGCGGCCCTGCCGGAACTGGTGCGCAGGCACGCGCCGCGCACGGGTGCGTACCCGATGCCGCCGGGACCGCAGCAGTACGCCTCGCTGACGGTGGCGGCGGGCGCCAGAGCCGAGGGGCTGCACCCGTTCCCGTTCCCCATGGCGATCAACTCACGGCTCTACAACGGCCAGCCTGCCTGCAACAACTGCGGGTTCTGCGCCAACTACGGATGCCCCATCGTGGCCAGGCCGTCGGCGCTCATCGCGTTGCGGCGCGCGCTGCGCACCGGCCGGGTGACGCTGATCCCGCAGACCATGGTCACCAAGATCGAGCTGACCGGCCCGGGTGCGGCGCAGCGGGCGACCGGGGTGCGCTGGGCCCGGATGACCTCTGGCGGCCCTGTGACCGGCGGGCAGAGCGCGGACGTCGTCGTGATGGCGGCGTCGGCCATCGAAACGGTGCGGCTGGCGTTGCTGTCCGCCTTCCCCGACCGCAGCGGCAAGCTCGGCCGCAGGCTGATGCTGCACTCGTTCACCGACGGCACCGCGATCTTCACCGGTGAGCGGATGCACGCCCACCGGGGCCGGTCGACGACCCAGTGCGCGGAGGATGCCTGCGACCCTGACTTCCCCGGCGCCCGCGCCTACGCCAAGGCCAACGGCCTGCCCTACATCCGCGGCGGAATCATGGAGCTCGGCGGCAGCCAGGATCCCATCGCCGAGGCGCAGGCCTACCAGACGCTGCTGCGCTTCGTCAGCCCGGCCAAGCCGTTCGGCACCGAGTTCAAGCAGCTCATGCGCTCGTCCATCCTGCGCGACCGGCTGGCCGGCTGCTCGATGGTGGGCAGCGAACTGCCCTATCTCAGCCACACGGTGACGCTCGACTCCACCGTCAAGGACGTCTTCGGCCTGCCGGTCGCCCGGATCACCTGGAGCGCCGGCAGGTACGAGCAGGTGGCGCAGCAGTTCTACATCCCGGTCATCAACAGGATGATGAGCAGGGCCGGGGCCGCGGTGACCCTCGCCGTCCCGGCCACCAACAACAGCGGCGGGCTGCCCACCGGGCAGCACATCATGGGCGGCATGATGATGGGCGCCGACCCTGCCACCAGTGTGACCGACGGCTACGGCCGGGTGCACGGCCTGGACAACGTCTACGTCGCCGACGGCGCCGTCTTCGTCACCTCCGGCGCCCACAACCCCACCAACACCCTCATGGCCGTCGCCCTGCGCAACATGCGCCACCTGGCCGGCTGACCGGGTACTTTCTCACCGCGAGAAACCCTGATCCGGTTCATTGACAACTATGAGCAGCGGTTTCATCATGAACTCGTGCGTACAGTTACCTCTATTTCACCATTAGTATCCAAAACGGTGGGCTTGGCCGTGGCGCTGCTCGGCCTGAGCGTCCTGGCCGGTACCGGGCCGGCCACCCCGGCGCTGGCCGGCACCCCGCAGTTCGAGCAGCTCGTCGGCAAGGGCCTGGACTCGTGCACGGCACCGAGCCTGTCCCAGATGACCGCGTTCTGGACCAACACGCCGTACACGGCCTGGGGTATCTACATCGGTGGCGAGGACCGGGCGTGCAGCCAGCCTAACCTCACCAAATCCTGGGTCTCGTCGGTGACCGCCCAGGGGTGGCACCTGCTGCCGCTGTGGGTGGGGCCGCAGAACCCGTGCGTGGCCGGGTTCGACCACTTCAGCACCAATACCTCGACGGCGTACTCCCAGGGCCAGTCCGAAGCGGTCAAAGCTTACGATGCACTGACCGCGCTGGGCATGGCGTCGAACTCGCCGGTCATCTACGACATGGAGGGCGGCAGCGGTTCGACGACCACGTGCATCAACGCGACCAAGTCGTTCGTCCAGGGCTGGGTCGACCAGCTGCACGTGGCGCCCGCCCAGTCCGCGGGCGTGTACACGTCGACCTGCGCCGGCTTCATGGACCAGTTCGCCACGATCGCCCGGCCGCCGGACTTCATCGACGGAGCCGACTGGGACGGCAACCCCTCGACCAGCACACTGGCCTGCGTGAGCAGCTCGCACTGGGTGTACCACCAGCGGCACAAGCAGTACCAGGGCGGTCACAACGAGACCTGGAACGGGGTGACCCTCAACGTGGACAGCACCTGCTCCAATGGGCCGACGGTCGCGCTGGCCTCGTTCAACGGGACCTCGGCATGTCTGTGAAGAGCACCGCCGCGAAGAACGCGGCCACACTGTTGGCAGTTGCCGGGGTCGCGCTGGCCGCCGGTGGCTGCGGCCACTCCCCCGCAAGCCGTTCCGGCGCCGCCCGCGGTTCAGGCTCCGGCCGGGCCGTGCTGACCGCCAGCGTCGTCCTGGACCCGGGCGGCCATGCCTGGGCGGCGGCGTCCGGCGGTGCGGTGCTTGTCAGCTCCGATGCCGGGCGGCAGTGGCGGACCGTCCGGCTGCCCGGCAGGCCGGCCATCGGGCACAGCGTCGTCGTGTCCGGCAGCGTGATCGCCGCCGTGATTGTGGACGGTGGCGGCCTGGCCTACGAGCGGTCGGCCGACGCGGGCGCCACCTGGCACAAGATCGCCGTGCCCACGCCGGGACCGACCGACCAGGCCAGCCTTGCGCTGTCCGGTGACGGCCGTGAGGTCGCGGTCATGGCCGTGCTGCCCGGCAGCGCCGGCGCCGGCGGGCTGCCAGAGCTTGCCACCGGACCGGCCCAGGGGCCGCTCACCCCGGCCAGCGCCCCGGTCAGCGGTTACGTCGCCTGGGCCGGCTCCCGGCTCGTGCTCACCGGCGGCCCGCTGCAGTCACAGCTCTACACCAGCGGCGACCTTGGCCGGACCTGGACCCAGCACCCGGTGGACGGCGCGGCGGCGCCGCGCTTCAACGTGCCGGTGACCGCGCCCAGCCTCGGCGTGCCGATGCCGGGCCCGGGAACCGCGATCACCGTGCCGGTGACCGAGCACACGCGGACGGCCGCGGCCGTGCGGCTCTACGCCAGCCCGGACGGACTCCGGTACATCCCCGGTCCGCGCATCGCGCTGCCCGGCACCCTCGGCGCCGGGGTGACCGTTCCGGCCAGTCCGGCGGGCCCCGGCCGGTACATCCTCGCCAGCCCGGCCGGCACCCGGCTCTACCTGGTCACCGGCCACACCGTCACCGCGATCACCCCGTCCGGCCTGGCCGGGACGATCGAGTCAGTCACCTTCGCCAGCCCGCTCAATGGCCTCGCCGAAACCACGCTGAACTCGTGCAACGGCAAGCAGAACTGCCATTCCTCGACCCAGCTGTACCAGACCAGCGATGGAGGCCACACCTGGCAGCGCTCGGCCGCCGGCTAGCCAGCGTGGATGGGATACAACGGCCGGGCGCCGGGTCTGGGCGCCGGGTCTGGATCAGGCCGGCACCGGGCTGAGGTCGTCGGAGTACCCCGCTTCGAGCCGGGGCCACTGGGCGACGGGGCGCCCGTTGATGCGGCTCTGTCCGCCCTGTGGCCAGCCGGCCGGTGAATCCTCCCAGGCCTCCTGGCGACCGTACACGGTCATGTCCAGCAGCGAGTAGCTGTTGGACATCGCCTCGACGCCCCGGCCGCTGGTCCAGTAGGTCTCGAACACCCGGTCACCGTCGCGCAGGTAGAAGACCAGGTGGAACATGCCCACCTGCCGTCCGGCCAGCAGGGTGGCGGCCGAGTCCTGCGCCGAGTACCAGGGCATGTCCCAGCCCATGAAGTCGCGGTAGCGGACGCTCACGTCGTAGGGGCCCTGGCAGAACGTGGCGTAGGTGACGTCACGGGCGTGCAGGTGGGACAGTTCGCGGACCTGGCCGTGGAAGAACGTGCAGCCCTCGCACTGATCGGCGGCGGGTTTCCCGGCGTGCCACATGAAGTAGTAGGCGATGAGCTGCTGGCGGCCCTCGAACGTGTCGAGCAGGGTCACCGGTCCCTGCGGGCCGGTCAGCTTGATGGTGGGGTCCATCTCGGCCATCGGCAGCCGCCGCCGGGCTGCCGCGATCGCGTCACCCGCGCGGGTGTGCTCCTTCTCCCGGACCCGCAGCGCGTCTATCTGCGCCTGCCAGGTGTCCCGGTCGACGATGGCGGGCTTGTTCATGATCATTCTCCCTGGTTGGCCGAGGTGGCGAGGGCGGTCTTCAGCGGGCCCTGGGCCAGCTCGGGATGGTCGTATTCGTCATGCCAGTTCCACCAGGCGTAGGGCTCGCTCTGCGGATAGCCCTCCGGCGAGTCCTCCCAGAGTTCCTGCCGCCCGAGGGCGGTCAGGTCGAGGTAGCTCCAGGTGCTGCCCAGCGCCTCGTCGCCGCGGTTGTTCACGAAGTAGGTGCGGAACACCCGGTCGCCGTCGCGGATGAACGCGTTGGTGCCGTGATACTCGTCCACGCCGAAGTCGGCGTCCCACTCGTCGGTGATGGTGTACCAGGGCCAGGTCCAGCCCATCCGCGCCTTCAGCCGCTCGATGTCCGGCTGCGGCGCGCGCGAGGCGTAGGCGAAGGTCGTGTCGCGAGCGTTCAGGTGAACGACGTCGGCGACCTGATCGGCCATCAGCGAGCAGCCGTGGCAGGCGTGGCCGGGCCAGCCGACCACGCCTGGCTCGAAGAAGGCACGGTAGATGACAAGCTGACGACGGCCCTCGAACAGGCCGGCCAGGCTCACCTTGCCCTGCGGCCCCTCGAACACGTAGTCCTTCTCCACCGCCAGCCACGGCATCCGCCGTCGCTGGGCGGCCAGCGCGTCCCTGGCCCTGGTCAGCTCCTTCTCCTTCACCAGCAGCCGCTCGCGCGCCGCCTCCCACTCCTGCGCTGTGACGATCGGAGGGGTCTTCATCGTGGTGTCCACCTTTCAGCGATGCTGTCTTTACGTCTCGGGAAGTCAGGCCGTGTCCTGGTCGAGGTAGTCCTTCAGCGCCTCCAGCGGGCCGTCCCAGTCGCGGGCCAGCGCGGCCAGGAACCGCTGGGCCACCTGCATCGGCGCCGAGCGCACCCGGTACCGCACCCGGCGCCGCTCCCCCGGCTCGGCCGTCACCAGGCCGGCCTCGGCCAGCAGGCCCAGGTGCTTGGCGATCGCCTGGCGGGTGATCGGCAGCCGGCCGGCCAGGTCGGTGGCCGTGGCCGGCCCACCCGAGGCCAGCGCGGCCAGGATGGCGCGGCGGCTCGGGTCGGCCAGAGCGGCGAAGACCTGTTCGGCGATCGCCTCGATATCACGCGGTGGCATCGAGGTAGCTGACGAGCTCGCCCAGCTCGCTCGCCCAGCCCTCGGTGTGGCCGTCGTAGACCTTGTCGTGGCTTTCGTCGGGGAGCTGGGCAAAGCCGGTCTCGACCACGGTCAGCCGGGTGCCCGCCGGGACGGCTTCGAGGGTGAACTCGACGTAGGTGCGGCGTGGATCACCCTCGGGCAGGCCTTCGATGTCCCAGGTGAAGCCGAACACGGCCGGTTCCTCGACCCGTTCCACCCGCATCGTGGCCACGTGCCCACTGGTCCAGCTCATGTGGGCGGCGCCACCCGGCCGCAGGTCGATGGCCGCCTCATCGCCGAACCAGGTGCCCAGCCCCTTGGCCGTGGTGAGCGCCGCCCACACCTTGTCCCGCGGATGCGCGATCTCAACGGTCCGCTCGATGCGATCGGGAAATCCCATGCCGCCCTCCCTCGTGTAGCAACCAAGTGGTTGCTACTTTATAGCAACCACTTGGTTGCGTCAACGGCAAAGCGGCCGGTACCGGGGCGTCCCCGGTACCGGCCGCTCGCTGTGCGTCAGTTCTGGTACTGCGATGTGGATCCGGGCGCGAAGTAGTGGCCCGCGCCGAGGTCGGCAAGGAGAGCGGGATGCTCCGGCCGCCAGCCGAGCAGTTCCCGGGTCGCCGCGCTGGAGGTCAGGTTGTCCAGCCCCACGAAGGCGGCGAGGAAGCCGAAGTGCGCGTCTGCCTCTTCGGGGGAGATGCCGGTCACCGGCAGGTCCAGATGGCGGCCGATGGCGCCGGCGATGTCGCGGAACGGCACGCCCTGCTCGGCGGCCCCGTGCAGCACCGAGCCCGCCGGGGCGGCCTCCAGGGCCAGCCGGAACAGCCGGGCCGCGTCCAGGCGGTGCACGGCCGGCCAGTGGTTGGCGCCGTCGCCGACGTAGGCCGCGATGCCCTTGCCCCGGGCGATGTCGATGAGGCGCGGAACGAAGCCGTGATCACCGGCCCCGTGCACGGTCGGGGAGAGCCGGACGACCGAGGACCGCACGCCTCGCCCGGCCAGCGCGAGCGCCAGGGATTCCGAGGCCACCCGGGGCAGCGGCGGCGTCTGCGGGCCCGGCCTGTCCTGTTCGGTCCCCACCCGCCCTGGCGCGATCCTGGTGAGCAGCAGGGTGCCGGAGGTGATCACGAACGGCTTGCCGGTTCCGGCAAGCGCGGCCCCCATCGTCTCGACGGCACGCAGGTCGGTCTCGCCGGCCGCGGCGAAGTCGCTGAAGTCGTGCTTGAAGGCCAGGTGAATGACGCCGTCCGCGGCGGCGGCGCCACCGTGCAGGCTGCCGGGGTCATCGAGGCTGCCGCGGTGCACCCCGGCACCGGCGGCGGTCAGCGCCGCGGCGGCATCATCGGAGCGGGCGAGGCCGGTGACCTCGTGTCCCGCGCCGAGCAGTTCGGCGACGACGGCGGACCCGATGAATCCGGTCGCGCCGGTGACGAATACACGCATGAGAACCCTCCAGGTGCCCCCCGCAGCGCGGGGACGGTTGATGTCAGTTACTGCCATCACTCTAGCACAGGCGATGACAGTCACTGTCATCGAGTACGATCAGGCCATGGGCCGATGGGAGCCGAACGCGCGCGGCAGGCTGGAACGGGCCGCGCTGGAGCTGTACAGCGAGCGCGGGTTCGACCAGACCACGGTGGCGGAGATCGCCGAGCGGGCCGGGCTCACCGAGCGCACGTTCTTCCGGCACTTCGCCGACAAGCGCGAGGTCCTGTTCGGCGGCCAGGACGCCCTGCGGGAACTCATCGTGACCACACTGGCCGAGGCGCCGGAGTCCACCGCGCCCATCGAGGCGGTCGGCGCCTGCATCCGGGCGGCCGGGGCCATGCTCCAGGGATTCTCCAGCCGCGCCCGCCAGCGTCAGGCCGTCATCGACGCCAACCCGGAACTCCAGGAACGCGAGCTGATCAAGCTGGCCACGCTCGCCACGGCCATCGCCGCCGCGCTGCGCCAGCGCGGCGTCCCCGACCCGGCCGCCAGCCTGGCCGCCGAGGCGGGGATCGCCGTGTTCCGGATCGCCTTCGAACGCTGGGTCAGCCAGCCCGGTGACGGCGACCGCGACCTGCCGCAGCTCATCCAGGAGTCACTGGACGAGCTGAAGGCCGTGACCACCGGCGGCTGACTACGGGTAGGTGTGCGGGGTTGCGGTTGAGCGCAGCCACCGTGACGGCCGGATGATGCGCCCGCGCGAGGGCTCCGGCGGCTCATCGCCGGCCGCGCCCGGGGTGCGGCCGGCGCGGAAGAGGGACGCCCTGACCGTCTCGGGCAGGCATCAAGGGCCTGTCGCCCCGCCCAGGACTCGGGTGATCTCTGCCGCCGCCGTGGCGACGTCGTCGCGGGCGGCGATGCGTTCGGCGGTCGGCCAGAAGTACCAGTCGGCCTGGGCATACACCCGTTCGGCCGGCGCAGCCACGGCAACGGCCGGCGCAGCCACGGCACTGACGGGTGCAGCCACGGCACTGGCCGGCGCAGCCACGGTGCCGAGCCGTATGGCCAGATGGGGCTGGCTGCCCGGTGGGATTTCCACCTGCGCTTCCAGGCCGCGAGCGGTCAGCTCGACGGCCAGCTTGTCCAGGTCGGCGATCATGGCTTCGCCGTCGAGATCGGTCAGCCCGGTGGCCTGCGGCCAGGATTCGGGCGGGCCGGTCCCCGGCCATGGCAGGCACACCCAGACCGTCCGTCCGGTCTCGTCGCCGCTGATCCCCCAGTTGCCCGGCCCTGCGAGCGCGTGGACCAGGTCGAGTCCGTGCTTGGGCACGACCTCCCGCGGCCGGTCCCAGCAGCCGCCGGCGTCCTCGACCGCGACGTAGGTGACCCCGCGGCTGGCCTCGGTCCGGACGGTGAACCTTCCTTCCGGGCCGCCTGACCTGCTGTGCAGAACGGCGTTCGCGGAAAGCTCAGAGACCACGGCCACCGCGTCGCTGACGCGTGGCCAGCCCGCGAGCACCTCCCGCACGAACGTGCGCGCGTGGCGAAAAACTCGTCCCGCAGGCTATGAGTTTCGCGGGCCTCAAGACAGGTGGACGTACTCGTAGCCGAACGGCTTGCCGTTGATGCCCTGGCGGGGTGGGGCGATCCAGGCGGCGATCTTGCCGCGCTCGTGCACCGGCTGCATCAGCGACCGGACGAAGGTCTTGTCCACCTCGGTGGGCAGCCAGGCGTCCTTGCGCTGGTTCCATTCCCCGGAGGTCAGCAGCTCACCGGCCGGGCTGGCCTCGATGCCGGCGAACGCGCCGACCCGGCGGTTGAACGCGGTGTGCGGCAGCGCCAGCCGCTGCGGCAGCCCGGCGCCCGCCAGAATCCGGTTCCACCGGACGACACCGCTCTGGCAGTCGCTGATGTACTCCCGGCGCAGGTCGGTGTTGAGGCCGGTGAGCGCCGGGACCTCGGTCTGGCCTATCTCCCCGTCCGTCAGCGCGTCGACCATGATCGAGTCGTCGGTGAGCTTGTGGTCGTCCTTGCGGCGTTCCTCCATCCAGCGGCCCTTGATACCGGCGGTGTAGTAGTTGGCCGCGTTGGTGGAGGTCTCGGAGCCGAACAGGTCCAGCGACACCGAGTAGTGGAAGTTCAGGTACTTCTGCACGATGGCCAGCGGGATCGCGCCGTGCGCCGCGACATCGTCGGTGTTGCGTTCGGCCATCACCTGCGCGGTTCGCTGCACCACCCGGTCGATGCCGGTGGTGCCGACGAACATGTGGTGCGCCTCTTCCTTGAGCATGAACTCACACGTCCGCGACAGCGGGTCGAAGCCGGACTCCTTGAGGGTGCCGAGCTGGTACTTGCCGTCCCGGTCGGTGAAGTAGGTGAACATGAAGAACGACAGCCAGTCCGGGGTTTCCTCGTTGAACGCGCCGAGGATGCGCGGCGCGTCCGGCGAGCCGGAGTTGCGGTGCAGCAACTGCTCGGCTTCCTCTCGCCCCTCCCGGCCGAAGTAGGCGTGCAGCAGGTAAACCATCGCCCACAGGTGCCGCCCCTCTTCCACGTTGACCTGGAAGAGGTTGCGCAGGTCGTACAGGGACGGGGCGGTGGCGCCGAGGTTGCGCTGCTGCTCGACCGAGGCCGGCTCGGTGTCGCCCTGAATGACGATCAGGCGCTGCAGGTCGGCGCGGTATTCACCGGGCACCTGCTGCCAGGCAGGCTCGCCCTTGTGCTCGCCGAAGGCGATACGCCGCTCGCGGTCCCGCTCGGCCAGGAAGATCCCCCACCGGTAGTCCTTCATCGCCACATGGCCGAAGTGAGCCCAGCCCTCGCGGCCGACGTTCACGGCCGTGCGCAGGTAGACGTCCTCGGTCGGCAGGGCCGGTCCCATCGACTCCCACCAGGACAGGAAGTTCGGCTGCCAGGACTCCAGCGCGCGCTGCAGCCGGCGGTCCTCGTGCAGACCGACGTTGTTCGGGATCTTCTCGGCGTAGTCGGCTGCGGTCGCCATGTCAGACTCGCTTTCGGTCGAAGTCGGCCCGCTGGCCGGTCCCGAACTTGCGCAGCGCGCCGTCCGGGCCCGAGGCGTTGGGGCGGTTGAAGATCCAGTTCTGCCAGGCGGTGAGCCGCCCGAAGATCTTGGTCTCCAGGGTTTCCGGGCCGGCGAAGCGGTAGTTGGCCTCCAGGCCGGTCAGTGCGTCGGGGCTGAACGAGGTCCGTTCCTCGACCGCGATGCGCACCTCTTCGGCCCAGTCGAGGTCGTCCGGTGCGAAGGTGACCAGGCCCAGTTCCTCGGCCCGCCCGGCCTCCAGCGGTTGGCCGGCTGCGGCCTGGGCCGCCGCCAGTCCGGCGTCGTCGCCGAGGAAGCGGGCCTGAAGCCGGGTCAGGCCGTTGCCCATGGGCAGTGGGCCCAGGTTCATCGGCCCGACGGTGATCGCGGCCGGGCCGGCCTCCGGGTCCACCTCCTCGAACATGCCCGAGAGCTGGAAGCTGCGGTCGGCGGCGAGCGCCAGTTCCAGCAGCGATCCGGCGAAGCAGTTCCCCGGCTCGATCAGCGCGATCAGGCTGCGGCTGGTCACGTCCAGCCGCTTCAGCGTGCGCTTGAGGTAGTGCACGATCTCGTTGACCAGCCAGTCGCCGGGGTTGGCGAGCAGCAGTTCGTCGTAGCCGAGCACCCGGGCCGCGTCGCCCTCGGTGCGGAAGATCCAGGTGCCCAGTTCCAGCTCGTTCGTGCGCAGGTCGAGGATCAGGTCGTCGAGCTCGCGGGTGACGGCGAGCGGCCAGAAGTCCGCGCCCTGCTCGTGCACGGCTTCGGCGCTGGTGGGGGCGTCCGTCTCCGGGCCGTTGACGGTGATCGCGACGGTGCGGGCGGCCCGGTCCAGGTCGGCCTTGACGTGGCGGTAGCCGATCACGTCGCCGTCGCGGCGCTTGGCCAGCGGGGTCAGCTCGATGCCGCGCTCCCCCGTTCGGTTCGACCGGGCGGCCAGCTCGGCGGCCCGCTCGGCCACCGTCTGGTGCCACTTCTGCCGGGGCACGACCTCGTCGACCAGGCGCCACTCGACTGCCTTGCGGCCGCCCAAGCCCTCGGGCCTGGTGGCGAAGTAGTCGGCCCGGTCGCGCCGGACGAACCGCTTGTCCACCACCCGGGTGAGCCCGCCGGTGCCGGGCAGCACGCCGAGCAGCGGCAGTTCCGGCAGCGCGACGGCCGAGGACCGGTCGTCGATGAGCATGATGTGGTCGCAGGCGAGCGCCAGTTCGTAACCGCCGCCGGAGGCGGTGCCGTTCAGCGCGGCCAGGTAGGTCTGCCCGGAGTTCGCGGTCGCGTCCTCCATGCCGTTGCGGGTCTCGTTGGTGAATTTGCAGAAGTTCACCTTCCAGGCGTGCGCCGATCCGGCCAGCATCCGGATGTTCGCCCCGGCACAGAAGATCTTGTCCTTGACGCTGGTGATCACCACGGTGCGCACCTCGGGATGCTCGAAGCGCAGCCGCTGCACCGCGTCATACAGCTCGATGTCCACGCCGAGGTCGTAGGAGTTGAGCTTCAGCTCGTAGCCGGGGACCAGGCCACCGCGCTCGTCGACATCCATGGTCAGCGTGGCGACCGGCCCGTCGCAGTCCAGGCGCCAGTGCCGGTACTGCCCTGGAGTGGTGCGGAACTCGACGCGCGGTACTGGATCCGCCGAGGGGTGCGGGTCGTGGGTGGCCAGGCTGGTCATGGCGTCATCCCTCCACTGGGCGTCACCTCCTATGTTCTACGAACATAGTGTGTTTCGTCAAGAGTTTGTAGTACATTCACCTCATGACCGGGAGTAGCGAAGAGGCCGCCGCGGCGACCATGTCCCGGCGGCACGCGGCCGGGGCGGCCAGTGCGCGCGGGCTGCTGTTCACCGTGCTGGGCGAGTTCGTGCTGCCGGGCGGGGGCACCGTATGGACGTCCACGGTGATCAACGTGCTGGGCCGGCTCGGCGTGGAGGAAAAGGCCGCCAGGCAGGCGCTGATGCGCACCGCGGGCGACGGCTGGCTGACCGCCGAGCGCCGGGGCCGGCGCACCTGCTGGCGGCTGACCCCGGCCGCCGGGCAGTTGCTCACCGACGGCACCCGGCGCATCTACGGCTTCCGCGGGGTCGCCTCGTCCTGGGACGGGCGGGTCGTGCTCGTGCTCGCCCGGGTGCCGGAGAGCGACCGGGCCACCCGGCACGTGCTGCGCACCCGGCTCGGCTGGGCCGGTTTCGGCAGCCCGGCGCCCGGCCTGTGGATCAGCCCTCATGCCGAGCGGGCCGCGGAGGCGGACCGGCTGCTGGCCGAGGCCGGGGTCGGCGACGCGCGGATCTTCGTGGCCGAGCACGTGGGCGGGGCCGACCTGGCCAGCATGGTCCGCCAGGCCTGGGACCTCGGCTCGGTGGAGGCCAGATACCAGGAATTCCTTGCCCAGTTCGGCGACGGCGCCGACGGTGAGCCACTGGCCCGGCTGGTGGAGCTGGTACACGCCTGGCGGCGTTTCCCGGCCATCGACCCGGCGCTGCCCAGGGAACTGCTGCCGCTGGTATGGAGCGGCGAGCGGGCCGCCGCGCTGTTCACCGAGCTGCACGCAAGCTGGACCGCCGGCGCGGCAGCCGAATGGGCGCTCCTCGAACACCCCGACCGCTAATCCATGATCAGCCAGCACGGCAGGCATTCCCTGTGAACGCATTCCCTACCAAGGCGGTCGAAACCCGGATCGACACCCTCAGGTGGCGGTCAAACCCCGGATCGACACCCTCAGATGGCGGTCAAACCCCGGATCGACCACCACTCGACACCCTCAAGGTGGCGGTCAAACCCCGGATCGACACCCTCAGGTGGCGGTCAAAACCCGGATCGACCACCACGCCTCTCCCTCCTCGGTCCCCGTCTGCCGGGTCAGTGTGACTCGCGGGTGACCTCCGGGCCGCTGGAACCGACGAGGAAGTCGAGGTCGGCGCCGGTGTTCGCCTGCTGAACCGTGCGCACGTAAAGCTGTTCCCAGCCCCGGGTGGGCCTGGCGTAGCCGGCCACGGTGCGTTCGTCCGGGGTGCGCCGGGCGAGCTCGGCGGCGGGCACGTCCAGGTCGAGACGCCGGCCTGGAACGTCCAGCAGAACTGTGTCCCCCGAGCGGACCAGGGCGAGCGGCCCGCCCGCGGCGGCTTCCGGGCTGACATGCAGGACGACCGTGCCGTAAGCTGTGCCGCTCATCCGGCCGTCGCAGATTCGGACCATATCCCGAACTCCATTACGGAGCAGTCTGGCCGGGAGCGGAAGGTTCGCCACCTCGGGCATGCCCGGATATCCCCTGGGGCCGCAGCCGCGCAGGATCAGCACCGAATCGGCGTCGACGTCGAGATCCGGGTCATCGATCCGGGCCCGCATGTCCTCCACCGAGTCGAACACCACCGCGCGGCCCCGGTGCGTCAGGAGGGCCGGCGAGGCGGCGGCTGGCTTGATGATCGCGCCGTCCGGGGCGAGGTTGCCGTACAGGACCGCGATGCCGGCGCTGGGCCGCAGCGGCTGCTCGCGGGGCCGGATGACCTCGTGGTCCCAGATGCTGGTCTCGGTGAGATGCTCGGCCAGCGGCCGGCCGGTCACGGTGAGCGCGGCCGGGTCGAGCAGGTCGCGCACCTGGCCGAGCACCGCGTGCAGCCCACCCGCCCGGAAGAAGTCCTCCATCAGGTACCGCCCGGCGGGCTGAATGTCGGCAAGCAGCGGCACGTTCGAGCCGGTGCGGTCGAAGTCGTCCTGGCTCAGCTCGATCCCCAGCCGCCCGGCGATGGCCAGCAGGTGGATGACGGCGTTGGTGGACCCGCCGATCGCGGCCAGGGTGACGATGGCGTTGAGGAACGACCCGCGGGAGAGCAGCCGGGACGGCGTGCGCTGCTGCGCGGTCATCTCCACGGCCAGCCGCCCGCTGGCGTGGGCGCCTTCGAGCAGGCGGCTGTCCGGGGCAGGCGTCCCGGCCAGGCCCGGCAGCACCATGCCGAGCGCCTCGGCGAGCAGGCCCATGGTCGAGGCGGTGCCCATGGTGTTGCAGTGGCCGCGGCTGCGGATCATCGACGATTCGGACCGGGTGAACTGGGCCGGCGCCAGCGTTCCCGCGCGCACTTCCTCGGACAGCCGCCACACGTCGGTGCCGCAGCCCAGCGGCTGGCCGCGGAAGGTGCCGGTGAGCATCGGGCCGCCGGGCACCACGATGGCCGGCAGGTCCACCGACGCCGCCGCCATCAGCAGCGCGGGAATCGTCTTGTCGCAGCCGCCGAGCAGCACGGCGCCATCCACCGGGTTGGCGCGCAGCATCTCCTCGGCGGCCATCGCGGCCATGTTGCGCCAGAGCATCGCGGTCGGCCGGACCAGCGTCTCCCCCAGGGAGACCACCGGCAGGTTCAGCGGGATGCCGCCGGCCTCGTAGACGCCCTGCTTGACACTCTCGGCGACCTCGGTGAAGTGCGCGTTGCACGGGGTGAGGTCGGAGGCGGTGTTCGCGATCGCGATGTGCGGCCGCCCGTCGAAGGCGTAGGCGGGCAGCCCACGGCGCATCCAGGCACGGTGGATGTAAGCATTGCGATCGGTGCCGCCGTACCACTGGGCGCTGCGCTGCTCCGCCACTGGGACCTCCTTGGTGTCTGCCTCCACTGTCGCACCTGATAGGCATGCCACTGTGCGGGCATATGTGCTGACCGGGCCTGAGCAGGGTTCGGTCCAGGAGGTCCCGGCTCCGGTAGCGGCGGCCGGTGAGGTGGTCGTCGACGTGGAGCGGGTCGGTGTGTGCGGCACCGACGTCGAGTTCTTCACCGGCGAGATGGCCTACCTGCAGCAGGGCCGCGCCAGGTACCCGATCCGGCTGGGGCACGAGTGGGCGGGCCGGGTGTCCGCGCTCGGCGCAGGCGTAGACGGGTCCTGGGCCGGGCGGCGGGTCACCGGGGACACCATGCTCGGCGACGGCACGTGCCGGCGTTGCCGGCGCGGTCATCAGCACGTGTGCGAGCACCGGCAGGAGGTCGGCATCCGGGGCGGCCGCCACGGAGCGCTGGCCCAGCAGCTCGCGGTCCCGGCCAGCTCGCTGCACGCCCTGCCGGACAGCGTCGATGCGACCCTGGGCGCGCTGGCCGAGCCCGGCGGCAACGCCTGGCGGGCGGCCCATGCCGCCGGGGCCGGTCCCGGGGACCGGCTGCTCGTGCTGGGGCCCGGGACCATCGGGCTGCTCGTGGCGATGTTCGCGCGAGCGGCCGGGGCCGAGGTGCACCTGCTCGGCGTCACCGGGGAATCGCTGGAGTTCGCGCGTGGCCTTGGGTTCGATGCGTGGCGGGAGGACGAGCTGCCAGATCTGCCGTATGACGCGGTCGTGGACGCATCCAATGCCGCGGGCCTTCCGGCGCGGGCACTGGAGCTGGTGGAACCGGCCGGGCGCGTTGTCTACATCGGGCTGGCCGGACAGCCGAGCACCATCGACACCCGGACCCTGGCGCTGAAGGATGTGACGGCGGTGGGGATCCTGTCCGCGTCACCGGGGCTGGGTGCGGCCATCGCCGCCTATGCGGCGGGCGAGCTGGATCCGCGGCCGCTGGTGGCGGCGACCACCGGGCTTGACCAGGCCGGCAGCGTTCTGGCCGGGCAGCGCCCGGCCGGGGCCGGGGCCGGGCCGAAGATCCATATCGATCCCCGGTGCTGACGAGGCTGCCGCTGGCTACAGATCGAGGCGGCGGGACAGGTCTGAGGCCAGGATGTGGCCGGGGTCCAGTTCGGCCCGCAGCTTCCTGAATTCCTCCAGCCGCGGGTACATCCGGGCGAGCATGGCGGCCGGCACCCGCGAGTCTTTGGCCAGGTAGACGCGGCCGCCGGCCTCGGCCACGAGCTGGTCCAGCCGGTCGAGCAGCCCGGCCAGGCCGGGAGTGCGGGCGGGAAAGTCGAGCGCGAGCGTCCAGCCCGCCAAGGGGAAGGAGAGCAGCCCCGGGTCACCCTCGCCGAACCGCTTGAGCACGGTCACGAACGAGGGGGCGCGGGCGCTGCTGACCAGTTCGTACGAGCGGCGTACCGCGGCCTCCTGGCCGAACGGCAGAACGTACTGGTACTGCCGGAAGCCGCCGGGGCCGTAGACGCGGTTCCAGTCCCTGACCGCATCCAGCGGGTGGAAGAACTGGCCGATGGTCTGCAGTTCCCCGCTGCGGTGCCGCGGCGCTCTGCGGTACAGGGCCTCGTTGGCCAGTGCCACCGTGTAACGGTTCATCAGCCCGGGCGGGAACGTGACGGGCACACCCACCCGGGCCCTGGGCTGGAACGCGAACGGGCCGGACCGGGCGGCCGGTGGCAGGTCGGCCATCTCGGCGAAGTCGCCGCTGGTCACCACCGACCGGCCCAGGCTGGCGCCGCGGGCCAGGCTGTCTGACCAGGCGACCGTGTACCCGTAGCTGCGGTCGTGCTCGGCCAGCACGGCCATGGTCTGATCGATGTCGGTGGTCCGGACGGTCTCGACCCGGATCCGCGAGGTGGCCACCCGCTTCAGCCGCACCGTGGCCCGGACGATGATTCCGGTCAGGCCCATGCCACCGGCCGTCGCCCAGAACAGCGACGGGTCGCCCTGCGGGGTTACCGTGCGAAGTTCGCCGCTGGGCAGCAGCAGGTCGAACGATGGCACGTGCCGGGCGAAGCTGCCGGCCACGTGATGGTTCTTGCCGTGGACGTCGGCGGCGATGGCACCACCGACGGTGACCTGCCGGGTGCCGGGAGACACCGGCACGAACCACCCGCCCGGCAGGCCCGCCACCATCAGCTGCTCGAGGCTGACGCCGGGCTCGCAGGTGGCCAGGCCGGTGGAAGGGTCCAGCTCGATGATCCGGTTCATCCGGGCGGTCGAGACCACCACACCGCCCGCGCACTGCGCGGCGTTGTTGTAGCTGCGGCCCAGCCCGCGGGCGATCACGTTGCGGGAGTGGCCCGCGGTCTGCAGCAGCCTGGTCAGGTCGGGCACGCTGCCGGGTTCGGCCAGCTCGGCTACTGACGGCGCGACCCGGCCCCAGCCGGTCAGCCGCACGGTACGGTTCGGCATGAAACCATCACCCTACCGGGCCGAACCGCCGCAGGACCGCACCCCGCCAGGTCCCGGTCTTCTGCCGTGGGTGCGGTGACCGCGCTGGAGTGGGCGCAGGCGGTCGCCCGCCGCGCACGACGGCCTGGGAGGTTATAGCTTCGCACCTAGTCCCACTGTGAACCGTCAAAATTCCTTGTAAGGGTTAGGAAGCTCCCGATGCCGGTCCTGCTGTCGGTGAACGTAGGGTTGCCGCGCAACGTGGCCTGGCAGGGCAGGACCGTCCATACCGGCATCTGGAAACAGCCGGCCGACGGCCCGGTGATGGCCCGGCGGCTCAACATCGACGGCGACGGCCAGGGCGACACCAACGGGCATGGCGGTGAGCAACGGGCCGTGCTGGTCTACCAGATCCAGTCCCACCAGCACTGGCAGGAGTTTTTCGGGCGCGACGATCTCGGCTACGGGGCGTTCGGGGAAAACCTTACGGTGGACGGCCTGGCCGACGATGAGGTCTGCATCGGCGACCGGTACCGCATCGGCGAGGCGGAGTTCGAGGTCACCCAGCCCCGGGTGACCTGCTACCGGGTCGGCCTGCGTCTTGGCGAGCCGGAGCTGCCCGCACTGCTGGTCAGCCACCACCGCCCCGGCTTCTACATGCGGGTGATCGCCGAAGGCCGGATCCAGGCCGGTGACCAGATCGTCAAGACCAGGACCGGCCCCGGCGCGCTGAGCGTGGCCGACACCGACGCCCTGCTCTACCTCCCCGGTCGCGACCAGCACAAGCTACGCACCGCCGTGACGATCCCGGCCCTCAGCCCGGGCTGGCAGGGCTCGTTCCGCGACCTGCTGGCCGCGCCTGCAGACGGAGCCAGCGAGCCCGGCCCGGCCTGGCCCGGCTTCCGGAAGCTGCGCGTGGAAAGGGTCGTAAGGGAAACCGAGCAGGTGGCCTCGATCTACCTCATCGCCGCCGACGGCACGGCCCTCCCGGCGCCCCGGGCCGGCCAGTACCTCACGCTGCGGGTCAGCGGCGCCGGGCAGCCGCCCCCGGTCCGCAGCTACTCGCTGTCCTCGGCGCCGGCAGGCGGCACGTACCGGATCAGCGTCAAGCAGGAGCCGCACGGCGTCGCGAGCAGCTACCTGAACCACCGTGTGCAGCCGGGAGCGGTCCTGGACGTGGCCGCACCTCGCGGTGACTTTACCCTCGGCGACGGCG
>DATGGU010000201.1:0-2065 GCA_035308365.1 Streptosporangiaceae bacterium | reverse complement strand
TTCACGGCCGAGCAGCTGGCCGCCGCCCGCGAGCAGATCGCGGGCCAGACGACCGGCCTCGGGCCGCCGACCGCCGGGGTGCCGGACGATCAGGTGGCCGCGCAGCTCGCCGCCGGGCAGGCTGCCGCCGGTCAGGCGATGGGCGGCACCGTCGTGGATGAGGACGCGATCCGGGCGTATATCGAGCAGATGGTGCGGCAGCAGGTCGCCGCCGCGCTGCGGGCGGCGGGTGCTGAGCCGCCGGGTGAGCCGCTGGTGAACACTGCCGTGTCGCTGCGGAACCTCCTGAAGATTCACGCGTCGATGTCGCCGGGCACCGATCACAGCGGGGCGCTGGGCCTGGCCGACGACCTGGTGGACGCGGCCGAGAACGCCGTGAAGTCCGGTGACGTGTCCCACGTGGGCAAGATCGCGGCCCGGCTGACCGCGTGGCTGGAGCGGCTGGGGCATCCGGGGCCGGGTGACTTCCACTACCACCGCCAGGCGTTGGACTTCGCCAAGTACCACATCCCGGACGCGGCGGAGAACGTGCGCCCGCCTGTGCAGGCCGTCCCGCTGACGACCGACCGGGCGCCCGCGAAGGTGCTTGAAGGGTCCGTGACCGGCTGATGGTCATGGTCATCACGGACACGACCACCGGCCTGCCGATGGTCTGCGATACCTGCGGCGCCCTGGCGGATTTCGTCTGGTATGGCGGTCTAGATGGCAAGCCCAAGCGGTGCTGCCCGGCGCACAACCCGATGTACTCGACCGGCGCACTACCGGTGAACTTCACGGGTCACACGGTCTGCCCGACCTGCGGGAAGTAGCCATGCCGTACGGCCTGCCCGAGGCCGCCGACCGCGGCGTGCTGGCGTTGCAGTTCGTCGTCCCGTTTTACGAGTTCTTCAACGTCGTGTCGGCGCTGGAGTCGTCGCCGTGGACTATCTCGAAGGTGGGCGCGAACCCTGAGGCCGAGAAGGACATGACGACGCTGCTGTGGCATGCGACGTTCATCGGGAACGGGGCGGCGCTGGCGGGGGTTGTCATCGGCGGTTCGTGGCTGCCGGTGGCCGGGTCGGGTGCGGCCACGGTGTACTGCTGGTGGCTGTACAAGAAGTGGGCGATCGGCCGGGCGCGGGAGCCGAAGGCTGGTGCGGGCGGCCAGTATTCCGGTGCGGGTGCGGGCGGCCTGTCGTGGGGGAACCCGACGTGACGGCGATCGGGGTGGGCCTGGCGTGGGCCGGGTACACGCTGGGGATCTGGGGTTTCTGCCTGGTCCGCGGCTATAACGTGTCCTTCATGCAGCTCTTCAAGGGCACCTGGCCGGGCAAGGCCAAGGCGGCTGCATGATGGCCGACTACATCACCGTGGAGCTGCGCGACGCATTCGGCACTGTGGTGGCCTCAGGCCGTATCGAAGTCGATTCCGATGCGATCACTCCCGCTGACCTGGTGCACTATGAAGACGGCATCATGGTCAGCCGGACACCGCATAATCCGCCGACACGGCTGGAAAATACGCCGTTCTTGCCGTCCATGCTCGCCAGCGATTTCGTGCAAGACCGGCCGCTCAACCCGGCGTTGCCCTGGTCCATCCGCATCGGGCTGGATACCTGATGGGCCTGTTCATGTTCGCGTGGCTGACCGGCGAGGGCATCATCGTCTGGCGGTGGGTGAAGAACGGCGCCCCGCCGACCCCCGGCTCCCTGCTGCTCCCCAGCGGCATCTACCTGGCCCTGGCCATCCTCGCCGAGTATCAGCCCGCGAGGTTCGCGGCCATCGCGCTGGCGTGGGGTTTCGACGTGGCCGTCCTCCTCCAGGTGGTAGGCAAGGAACCCAAGCAGGTGACCGGCTGGCCGCCCGGCCCGATCCCCGCCGGCGTCCTGCTTCCCAACGGCGCCCCGGCCGCGCAGACGGCGGCGGGCACGGCGGGCGGGGCTGTTGCGCAGGGCGTGAACGAGATCCTCGCCAACAAGCCTGTCACCAGCAAGTAGCCTGGCCGCATGGCTACCGCCTGCACCCCTAAGGGCATCTACACGGCGCTGATCGCGGCCGGGTTCTCCACGATGCAGGCGATCGGGGCG
>DATGGU010000200.1:0-4630 GCA_035308365.1 Streptosporangiaceae bacterium | reverse complement strand
CTCACGGCAGCACACGCCGAGATCACCGCGCAGCGGCACCGCATGGCCATCCTCCTGGGCCAGGTCCGCGACCTGGAACACGACCTGTCACCGCAGGCAGCGCAACGCCTGGCCAGCGAGAACACCACGCTCAAGCACCGCGTCCGCGAGCTCACCAGCGACAACAAGACCCTCGAAGAGCCGCTGGAAGCCGCCCGCTCCAACAACCGCTTCGCCAACCGGCGCATCGCCCAGCTCGAAGCCCAGCTCGCCGAACGCGCACCCGCCCGCTGACATGACCGGCCCCGGCGACGCCGGCCCGCTCGGCACGATGCCCCTGTTCGATGTCAAGATCCCGTTGACACCCGCCAGGGCCGCGGCAATCCGCCGGGCACTGGCCACGCTCGACGCCATCCCCGCCCACCGCCGCGAACTCGACCGTCACGAGCACCAGCTCATCACTGAGGCCCGGACCGCCGGCGCAACCTGGCAGCAGATCGCCGCCCGCCTCGGCTACAAGGACCGGCAAGCCGCCCAGCAACGCCACCAGGCGCTCACCCGCACGCCCGCCCGCCTCGCGGACGCATCCGTGACATCCCGGCGGACTTCACGTCACGCACATGCACGCGACGTTAAAGCCCAGGTCAAGAGCAGGTTAACCGTCCGGATGGTCGGAAAAGTCGACGAGGCCCACCTGCTGTCCCACGACCAGCTCGAGGCGATCCGGATGCTGACCAGCGCCCAGCTCGACTCCGCCAGCCCGCTGGCCGTCCTGCTCCTCGGCCAGCCCCAGCTACGGGCCAGCATGCGGCTCGGCGTGCTCGCCGCCCTGGACCAGCGGATCGGCGTCCGGTACGCGATGGCCGCGATGACCCCCGCCGAAACCGGGGCCTACCTGCGGCATCACACCAAGCTCGCCGGCCGCGCCGACACCCTGTTCAGCGACGACGCCGCCGAGCTGATCCACCAGGCCGGCCGCGGCTACCCCCGCGCGGTCAACCGGCTCGCCGCCGCCGCCCTGCTCGCCACCTACACCACCCGCAAGACCATCGCCGACACCACCGCCGTCCACGCCGCCATCACCGAGGTGAACGACCAATGACCCCCGGCGCCCTGGCCGGCACGCTGATCTCCCACGCCGCCGGGCTCACCAGCGACTCCGCCGCCGCCGAGCTGATCTGCGCCCATCACACCTGGCTGACCAGGACCGACTTCACCGCCACCTGCATCCACGCCGACACCCGCCACGACCGGCAGCCCTACGCCTGCATCAACTGGGAGGACGCCATCACCGCCCTGGACACCCGCCAGCTCAGCTGCTCGCCCTCAGAAGCCGCCGTCCTGCGCATCGCCGCCAGCCTCGGCGACCACCACATCCCCGTCCACCTCGCCCGCGTCCTGGGCTCCCTCGACCACGCCAACATCGCCCTGGTCACCACCGCTATCACCCGCGCGAACGGCTGACCACGACAACCCGGGCACGACCACGACAACCCGGACACCATAAGGCCCCGCCGGCACCGCCGGCGGGGCCTTTCCCTCACCCGTCATGCTCACCCAGCGCGACGCCAACATGCCCAATCACCGCGTCGCGGAACACCGGGCAGCCTGGCCGAGCCTCAGGCTGACACCGTCGCAGCCGCTTACCTCAGCGCGGTGCGGCATGAGGTCGGCCGCGCATTCGCAACCGGTAACCAGCCCGACTACCTGACAGTCCGGGCATTCCCGGCAGAACCAGAAGATGCCGAACTACTCGGAGCCAGAGCCGCAGCCGTGTGCGTGCTCGAAAGCTTTATAGAGCACGCACTGCGACTCGACGGCTGCACGACTGCGCTTAGACGCCCGGCACGGGCACCGGCGGCTTGAAGAAGCGCCACGTGCACCGATCACCACCGAGACAGATGCTCGCTGGGCGTCGGCGCATTGCGTGACCACTCCGCGTTCTCACAAGCTACTAAGGAAAATATGAGTTTGTAGACCTCGCGTGCCGTTCGCTTGTGTAATTCCAGGATGGAAGCGAGCTTTGGATCCCGGAGAAATCCGCGTACGACATCGGGGAGTTTCTGGAGGCGGCGCAGGTAAGTTATCTTTCCCCGCTGGGATCTTGAATTTCGAGTCAAGTTGCGGCGTGTGTGACGGCTGGGGTCGTGCGGGAGACAGGCGTCAGGCGGCGATGGAGGCCTGCTGGGCGAGTTCGGTGATGGCTGCCTGGTAGGCGCGGGCAGCCTTGCGTAGTCGGGTGCCAGGGGGCGGGCCGGGGTCGGTGAGCTGGGTGAGGCCGGGGATGAGCAGCCGCTGGGCGACCCGGGTGAGGAACAGGGCGATGGTCAGGCCGTCGGTGGTGACCTGGTAGCTGCGGCTGTGCGGGATGCGTTCGATGATCTGGTGGGCGCGCAGCCTGCGCAGGTCGTAGCTGATCTGGCCGCTGGTCATGTCCTCTGGTCGTTTCCCCAGGTGGGGGGCGAGGTAGTGCCGCAGGTCGCGGCTGGTGAAGCCAGCGGGCCGGAGCGCGAGTGCACAGCAGGCGCCCAGGAGAGCCTGCACGCGGGGGTCGGGGAACCGCATCCCGGGGATGCGGGTGCAGGTGGTGGAGATGACGGGGCTGGTGATGGCTTCGAGGACGGCGGCTCCGGCAGCGGGGTCGTGGCTGATGCATTCGGCGTCCAGCAGGCGCCGGTTGGCGGCGTAGCCGACCTCGGCCAGGGCGGCGAGGTTAGTCAGCTCTTTGCCGATGCCGAAGTCGCGGGGCTGGTTAACGGTGGTTTCGGTACGGAGCGTTCTCCCTTCTTTCAGGTACTGCTTGACCTGGGTCTTCTTGTAGAACAGGTAGAGGTAGGGGCAGGTGCCGCTGGTGATCACCTGGGTGCGGAAGGTCCCTGGGGTCTGGCTCTTGCCGCGCAGCCGGATCTGCCGGCCGAACACGATGTTCACCTTGTCCGGGCGGCCGATGCCGATGTTGTCGCGGATCAGCTGCTCGAAGAAGATCCGCCCGGACACGGGCCGGTCCAGCGCCATGGTGGTGGAGAACTCGGCCTGCTGGATAGACAGCTGCCAGCGGTAATCAGCATCTTCGTCGGCGCGGGTAAACGGGTGCGGCAGCCGGGCCAGCCACTTGCCGGCGAACCGGTAGATCTTCTGGTCTGTCAGCCCGTCGCAGATCTGCTGCACCGCGGCCGGGTCGTCAGTGGCGCCGAACGCGTTGTCCAGGGCGGTGAAGCCGATCCCGGCCTTCGCCGCCTGGGCCTGGGCATAGTGATGCCCATTGAGGTAGATCTGCCCGGTATACGGGAAGTAGCCGCAGAACTTGATATAGAACGGGCCGAAATGCCGACGTCGGCATTTCGGCCCGTATGCCGACCGCCTGGTTATGCCGCGCCGGGTGGGTTTGACCTGGTCTCCGGCTTTTCCTGTTGCCTGGCGCGGCATTTGAGTCCGTGTTGGCTGGCGCTGGTCACAGCGTGTCGAGGAAGGCCAGGAGGCTGTCGGGTGGTGCGTACCGTCCTGAGGGTGTGTCATCGGGCGCCAGCCTGGAGAGGGCCTGTTGTTTGAGAGCCATGTCGGCGTGCAGGTAGACGCGTGTGGTGGCCGGGGATTCGTGCCCGAGCCACAAGGCGATGACGGTGATGTCGACGCCCGCGTGCAGCAAGGCCATGGCCGCCGAATGTCGCAGGACGTGCGGTGTCACGTTCTTGGCGGCTATAGACGGGCATGTCCTGGCGGCGGCGGCGGCGTGCTTGGTAAGGAGGCGTTCGATGGCGTCGCGGCTGAGGCGGGTGCCGCGCCGGGACGGGAACAGCGGGTCAGTCCCGGTGCCGCCGCGTTCGGCGAGCCAGTCACGCAGGACGGCCGCGGTGGCGGGGGTGAGCGGGGTCGCGCGTTCTTTCCGGCCTTTGCCGTGGCAGGTCACGTGCGGGCCGGTGCCGGGGGCGGCGTCGCTGACGGTAAGGCCGGTGAGCTCGGAGACTCGCAGGCCGGCCTGGACGCCGACCGTCAGCAGCGCGTGATCGCGGCGGCCGGCCCAGGTTGCGGGATCGGGAGCGGCCAGCAGCGCGCTGATCTCCTCCCGGGTGAGGAAGCAGACGGTGGGGTGATCGTGCCGCTTGCCGGGGATGGCCAGCACCCGGGCGATGAGCTCGGCGTGCTCGGGGACGTGCAGGGAGGCGTAGCGGAACAGCGAGTGGATCGCGACGAGCCGGGCGTTGCGGGTGGTGACGCCGTTCCCGCGGGCGGTCTCCAGGTGGGTGAGGAACGCGCCGATCACCGGCGCGTCGAGGTCGGTGAAGTCCAGCTGGCTGGGTTGCTTGCCGCGCTGCTGGCGGGCGAAGGCAAGCAGCAGCCGCATCGTGTCGCGGTAGCTGGCGATCGTGTGCGGGCTGGCGCGCAGCTGGTTTATCAGCCGGTCGGTGAAGAACGCCTGCATGGCGGGGGCGATCGCGGTCATGGCAGGTCTCCGAGGTGGTCGTGCAGTCGCTGGGCGGCCAGCGCGAGCAGGTCGGGCGTGGCGGTCAGGTACCAGTAGGTATGGGCGGGGGCGATGTGGCCGAGCATGGTGGACAGGACCGGCAGCCGGGCCTGCACGTCTTCGCCGTCGCGGTACCAGTCCCGGATGGTCGCCACGGCGAAGGCATGCCTGAGGTCATGCATACGGGGA
>DATGGU010000199.1:0-29510 GCA_035308365.1 Streptosporangiaceae bacterium | reverse complement strand
GGCCGCCCCGGCCATGATCGCGTTGAACAGCGCCGCGTCGTCGCCGAACGAGGTGAGCATCAGGCAGGCGACCTCCGGCATTGACGAACGGATGTCCCGGCAGACGCTCACGCCGTCGCCGTCGGGCAGCCGGACGTCGAGGATGGCCACATCGGGGCGCAGCGCCGGGATCCTGGCCAGCGCCGACGCGGCCGTCGCGGCCTCCCCCACCACCTTGATGTCTGGCTCGGCCTCCAGCAGATCCCTGACCCCGCGCCGGACGATCTCGTGGTCATCGAGCAGGAACACCCCGATGGGGCGGCGCTCACCCGTCGTCTCGTTCATCGGCGTGCCCCTCCCATGAGCCGGCCGCCCGGCGAGTTCACCAGCGGACGTTTCGTCGTTCACCCTACAAAACGACCTGGGATTTCCCCGCGTTAAATCAACGCTTGCCGACTTCAATGAATGTAGAGTTCAATAACTGTTGACTTAGGAGGTTCCGTATGCTGGCGATGATCGTCAAGGAATTCCGGGAACTCAGGCGGGACCGGCGCACGGTCGCCACGATGATCGTCCTGCGGGCTGGCGAGGGGCAGCACAGCGGAGATCATCGCCGGCCGCACGGTGGCCGAGGTGCGCTGCGGCGATTACAACCGCGCCTTCACCCTGCTCGACGAGGGCAACATCCCTGTTCAGCTGCACGGCCGGGTGCTGCGCGTAGGCGGGACCGCACCGGCCGCCGCCGCGCTGCTGTCCGCCGCGGGCATCGCGGCGGCCATCGAGATCGTACCGGCGAACCTCGAGGAGGCGTTTGTGGCCATCGTGACCAACCCGGCAACCGAACCGGCCGCCGGGTGAGCCAGACCCGCCCGGCGGGACGGACCGGCCGGCGGCCCGGGGCTCCGGGCACCCGCGAGGCCATCCTGACCGTGGCCCGCCAGCGGTTCGCCACCCGCGGCTACGACGCCACCTCGCTGCGCAGCATCGCCACCGGGGCCCGGGTGGATCCCGCACTGCTCATCCACTACTTCGGCACCAAGGAAGGGCTGTTCGCCGCCGCGACCGGGCTGCCCGCGGGCCTTTCCGAGCTGCTGGCCGGCCTCGCGACGCTGCCCGGCCACGAGTTCGCCGCCACCCTCGTCCGCAGCTACCTGCAGCTCGTCGACAGCGACCAGAGCCGCAACGCCATCATCGCCCTGGTCCGCTCGGCGGTCTCCAGCGACAAGGCCGCCGCCATGCTGCGTGAGTTCCTGACCACGGAACTGCTGCCGGTCATCGCAAGGCACACCGGCCATGCGGACGCGCGCCTGCGGGCTTCGCTGGTCGCCGGGCAGCTCATCGGCATCGCCATGCTGCGCCACGTCATCGGGGTGGAGACGCTCGTCAAGGCCAGCCCGGAGGAGATCGTGGACCTGGCCGCGCAGGCGGTCGAAGGGTACCTGCGGTAGATCAGATGCTTCCGGTCAGCCTGGACACCATCCGGCTCTTTCTGCACGTGCTGGCTGCGACCGTGTGGGTGGGCGGCCAGTTGACGCTGGCGGCTCTGGTACCGGTGCTGCGCCGGTTCGGCGCCGAGGTGCCACGAGCCGCTGCGCGGCGGTTCAACCAGGTCGCCTGGACCGCGTTCGCCGTGCTCATCGCCACCGGGATCTGGAACATCACGGCTGTCTCGCCGCAGATCAGCCACGACTCCAGCTACCGGGCGACGCTCATCGTCAAGCTGGTGGCCGTGGCCGTGTCCGGCGTGGCCGCGGCCCTGCACATACGGGCCCGCGGTCCGGCCGGGCAAGCAGTCTTCGGCGCCCTGACCGGCCTCAGCGCGCTGGCGGCACTCTTCCTCGGCGTCCTGCTGGCCGGCTGAACCCTGGCCGGCTGAACCCAGGCCGGCTGAACCCAGGCCGGCTGAACCCTGGCCGGCTGAACCCTGGCCGGCTCAGTCGCCGGGCTGGCCTGCCCCGGCCGTGCCCGCGGGGCAGGCAATGGCCCTGGCAAGGCCGGCGACGAAACTGCGGATCGTCGCCGTGGCCATCTGGTCCGGGGTCACCGAATCCAGCTCGCCCGGGAACGCCCGGTAGGCGCCCTCCAGCCGCAGCACGGTCGCCCGCTCGCCGTCCGCGGTCAGGATGATGTTGGCATCGAGGGCCGGGAACAGCGCGCCGCCAGGACCGGCCGCGTTCCACCGCACCCCCAGGACCACCGAATCTTCACGGACCACAAGATCCAGGAAAGAGACCGAGACCAGACCGGACACTCCCGGTACACCGCCGTAGGCGGCCCCGGACACGCTCGCCAGCGAGCTGCCCCGGGCCAGGTCCTCCAGCCTGGCAGTGGCGATCGGGAAGTCAACCTCCAGGCGCGCTTCGCCGGCGATGAACATGTGTGTAGTCAACCGGATACGCAGCCGGACCACATGGGACCAAAGTCCCCGTCTTCACCGACCTAAGTCCCCCGGCCTGAGCATCACGCCGTGATCCCCGGCGATCTGGGTAGGTCAAGGGTGTAGCCGAGCCGAAGGGGAGCACGATGGCGCAGCACAACGGCAAGGGCGGCAAGCAGGACAAGCACGCCAAGACGGGCGCTCCCCCGGCGCGGCTGCCCCGCCAGATCTACGAGAAGGAGCTGTTCCGGCTGCAGGCCGAGCTGGTCAAGCTGCAGGAATGGGTGAAGACCGAGGGAGTCCGCCTGGTCGTGGTCTTCGAGGGCCGGGACGCGGCCGGCAAGGGCAGTACGATCAAGCGGGTCACCGAGTACCTCAACCCCAGGGTGGCCCGGATCGCCGCCCTGCCCGCGCCGACCGCGCGGGAAGAGTCGCAGTGGTACTTCCAGCGCTACATCGCGCACCTGCCCGCGGCCGGCGAGATCGTGCTGTTCGACCGGAGCTGGTACAACCGCGCCGGGGTCGAGCACGTGATGGGCTTTTGCACGAAGGAGCAGTACAGCCGGTTCCTGCACCAGTGCCCGATCTTCGAGCGGCTGCTGGTAGAGGAAGGCATCGTGCTGCGCAAGTACTGGTTCTCGGTGAGCGACGAGGAACAGGAGCGCCGTTTCGAGGCCCGGCTCAAGGACCCGATGCGGCGCTGGAAGCTGTCCCCGATGGATCTGGAGTCGATCACCCGGTGGGAGGACTACTCCAGGGCCAAGGACGAGATGTTCGTGCACACCGATATCCCCGAGGCCCCCTGGTACGTGGTGGACAGCGCCGACAAGCGGCGGGCCCGGATCAACATGATCGCCCACCTGCTGAGCACGATCGACTATCACGACGTGCAGCGCCGGCTGCTCGAGTTGCCGCACCGGCCGAAATCCCAGGGTTACGTGCGGGCCCCGATGGAGTCGCAGACCTTCGTTCCCGACCACGCCGCCGCGCTGCTGGCGGGCTGACCGCGGCCAAGACTGCCAGAGGATGGCCCCTGTGACACCCTCGTGGCGGCCTCGTGTATGCGGTGGTCAGTTGCCCGGCCCGGGGAGAGTCGCTGCCGCTGCGCGAGATAGCCTGGCGCCCCGCTCTGTCACCAGGCTGCCCCAGCCCAGCGGCAGCGACTCGATCTAGCCGAGGACACCCGCCCCGCCGCGGCGCAGGCGGGTTCGGCCTCGGACGGCCATTGTGAGAGAAAACCCCCGACGGCTGGCGCCACCGGTGTACACACCGGTTCCAGGTCAAGCACGGTCATGGAAGGTCCCTCAAGTTCTGGTGTGTGCTCGTGCCGTGCACAAGCACACCAGGCGGCCGGGCGGGACCATAGGGCCGACCGGCCCAAGTACGTGGGACTTTGGTCCCATCGTCGCCGTCACCGGCCTGCGGCGGCCCAGGTCAGCTATTGCGGATCAGCCGGTGGCCACTGCTTGGCGACCATGGTGAGCACGTCGTACTTGGCCACCGACTCGCCCTTCTGGTTCGTCACGTCGGTGTCCCAGCGCACCTCGCCGTGCCCGGCGTCCTCACGCGGGATGATCTGCTTGCAGGTCAGCGTGACGGTCAGTTCGTCGTCAGGGTAGACGGGCGTGAGGAAGCGCAGGTTCTCGACGCCGTAGTTGGCCAGCACCGGCCCTGGATCGGGGTCGACGAACAGCCCGGCCGCGAACGACAGCACCAGGTAGCCATGCGCGACCCGGCCGTCGAAGAACGGGTTGGCCCTGGCCGCTCCCTCGTCCATGTGCGCATAGAACGTGTCGCCGGTGAACTCCGCGAAGTGCTCGATATCCGCCAGCGTCACCCGGCGCGGGCCGGCGGTCACGGTGTCCCCGGGCCGCAGGTCGGCCAGTGGCTTGCGGAACGGGTGCATGCCGTCGGCGTTCCTGGCCGCACCTGGAACCCAGCGCCCGGTGACCGCGGCCAGCACCCGCGGGCTGCCCTGCACCGCCGTGCGCTGCATGTAGTGCAACACACCGCGGATGCCACCCATCTCCTCGCCGCCGCCGGCCCGGCCGGGACCGCCATGTACCAGCGGCGGCAACGGGGAGCCATGGCCGGTGGACTCGGCCGCATCGTCGTGGTCGAGCACCAGCAGGCGGCCATGCCAGGGGGCGACGCCGAGCACCACGTCGCGGGCGAAGTCAGCGTCCGCGGTAACCACCGAGCCGACCAGGCTGCCCAGCCCACGCGCCGCCAGGCCAGCCACCTCGCCGGTGCCGGAGTAGCCCATGATCGTCGCCACCGGGCCGAACGCCTCGATCTCGTGCGGCTCGGCCCGGCCGGGGTCATCACAGCGCAGCAGCAGCGGCGAGATGAACGCACCGCGCTCTGCGTCCGCGCCGGCCACCTCGACGTGCTCCGGGTCGCCGTAGACCAAGCGGCCCGCGGCCAGCAGCCCCTTGACCCTGCGCCGGACTTCCTCGCGCTGCTCCAGGCTGGCCAGCGCCCCCATCCGCACTCCCTCGGCGGCCGGGCTGCCGACGACCACCTTGGCCAGCCGCTCGCTGACCGCCTCGGTGACGTCGCCGGCGATGGCGGACGGCACGAACGCGCGCCGGATGGCCGTGCACTTCTGCCCGGCCTTGACCGTCATCTCGGTCACCAGCTGCTTCACGTACAGATCGAACTCGGCCGTTCCGGGAGCCGCGTCCGGGCCCAGGATGGAGCAGTTCAGCGAGTCGGCCTCGGCGTTGAAGCGCACCGACCGGCCGGTGATGACCGGGTGCGCCCGGAGTTTCCGCGCGGTCGCGGCCGAGCCGGTGAACGAGACGAGATCCTGCTCGGTCAGATGATCGAGCAGATCACCCACGCCGCCGCAGATGAGCTGCACCGAACCGTCCGGAAGCAAGCCTGAGGAAACCATCAGCTCGACCAGCCGCGCGGTCAGGTACGCCGTCTGGCTGGCCGGCTTGATCAGGCTCGGCAGGCCGGCCAGGAACGCCGGGGCGAGCTTCTCCAGCGGTCCCCAGACCGGGAAGTTGAACGCGTTGATCTGGACGGCCACGCCGCGCAGCGAGGTCATGACGTGCTGGCCCACGAACTGGCCGCCGCGGCCGAGCGGCTCGACCGCCCCGTCAATATAAACGGTGTCGTTGGGCAGTTCGCGCCGCGCCTTGCTGGCGTAGCCGAGCAGTACGCCGATCCCGCCGTCCACGTCGAACTTCGAGTCGCCCAGGGTGGCTCCGGTCCTGGCGGACAGCGCGTACAGCTCATCCCGGTGCTCGCGGAGCCGCGAGCCGAGCGCCTTCAGCAGCCCGGCGCGCTGGTGGAAGGTCAGCTCCCGCAGCGCCGGGCCGCCGGTGGAACGGCCGTAGGCCAGGGCGGCGGCCATGTCCACTCCGGCCGAGGACACCGACGCGACTTCCGCACCGGTGACGGCGTCCAGCATGGGCCGGCCCTGGCCGGCTGGGGTGAACCAGTCCCCGCATACATAGCTTCGCAGCAGCGCCATTGGTGACCAGCTCCTCACCAGGACCCAGGGTCTGTATGCGCCAGATGATACGCATCCGGTGAAATGGCTGGAGCAGCCGACTAAGGAGGACGTGGATGACGCACGTGGTGCTGACCGGTGGCAGCGGCAAGCTGGGCCGGGCTTGCCTGGCGGAACTGCTCGAACATGGGTACTCGGTCACGAACGTGGACCTGGTCCGGGCCGCCGGTGACCCGTGCCCGTTCGCCCGGGTGGACCTGACCGACATGGGGCAGACGATGGAGGCACTGCACCAGATCGACGACCGGCACCACGGTGCCGACGCGGTCGTCCACCTGGCCGCGGTCCCGGCGCCCGGCTGGGTACCCGGTGCCGAACTGTTCCGCAACAACACGGTCAGCACCTACAACGTGTTCGCCAGCGCCCGGCACTGGGGCATCAGGAACGTCGTGTGGGCGTCCAGCGAGACGGTGCTCGGCCTGCCGTTCGACATCCCGCCGCCGTACGCGCCGGTGGACGAGGAGTACCCACCGCGGCCGGAGTCGGCGTACGCGCTGTCGAAGACGGTAGGCGAAGAGATGGCCCGGCAGTTCTGCCGCTGGGAGCCGGAGATGAAGATCGCCAGCCTGCGGTTCTCCAACGTGATGCTGACCAGCGAATACGCCGAGTTCCCCGGGTTCGACGCCGACCCGGCCCGGCGGAAGTGGAACCTGTGGTCCTACATCGACGCCAGGGACGCGGCGCAGGCGGTGCGCAAGGCGCTCGAGGCCCCGTTCACCGGGGCCGAGGCCTTCATCATCGCCAGCCCGGACACGGTGATGAGCCGCCCGGTCACCGAGCTGATGGCCGAGTTCTTCCCCGGCGTGCCGTTGCGCCACGAGGCCGGGCCGCACGAGTCGATGCTGAGCTCCGGGAAGGCCCGCCGCATGCTCGGTTACCAGCCAAGGCACAGCTGGCGCTCGGAGATCGCGGCCCGCTGACGCGCTGACCCGGGCCACCTGCCTACCGCGGGATCCGTGGGCGGGTTTATCTCGTTGCAAGGTCTATGTTCGACGCCACCGTAGGAGTAATCTACGTAAATGTAGTAGTGCTCGGACTTGCTGTAGTAGTACTTGGGCTCGCGCGTCCCCCCAGTGCGAGGTGGTTACTTTGCATACCGCGCCGGACCGATGGCTGCGCAGCGGGTAACCGCGCACGGCGGGCCCGGCCAGCCGGGGGGGCTGGCCGGTCAGCCCGTCACGGCGCGGACATGGCTGTCGGTGACCGGCCAGATCGCCGCCGACCCGGTGAGCCGGGTGCTGTTCGGCGTCATCACGCTGATCACCGGGGTCGCGTACTCGGTGCTGCTGCCGTTCGACTTCACGCTGCAGATCTCGTTCGCCAACTGGCAGTACTTCGGGCCGCGCTATGCCGCCTTCACCGTGGGCCTGTCCCTGGGCCTGGCCTGGATAGTCACGCTGCAGGTGTACGCGATGCGGCGGATCGCGAAGAACCGCGCCGGCCGGCCGAGGCGGGGAGGGCTGGCCGGCGCCCTGGCCGCCGTGATCAGCCTGGCGCCGAGCTTCCTGTGCTGCAGCCCGGTCGTGCCGACAGTGGTCGGGCTGCTCGGCCTGCCCGTGGCCACACAGCTCAGCACCACCGGCAACATCGCCTACTTCTTCGCTTCCAACCAGAACTGGCTGCTGACCGGGGCGTTGCTGCTGATGGCCGTGAGCGGGGCCTGGTCGCTGCGCAAGCTGGTCCGGGCCCAGTGCCTGGCGGGGGTTTGTGATTCGCCGATACCGAAGAGCACCGCTTGCAAGGAGGCACCTGGTGAGTAACGAATCAGACAGCAACGGACCGGTCACCGCAGCCAAGCCCGGCCTGCTATCCCGCTGGTGGCAGGCACCGCGACGGCGCTGGACCGGCCTGGGCGCGATCGCCGTGGTCGTGGTGGGGGTGATCCTGGGGGTCACGCTGAGCTCGGGTGGCAGCCCGGCCGCGAAGTCGTCGATGAGCGACTCCATGAACGGGTCGATGAGCTCGATGGGATCGATGAAGGGCGGCGGCATGGCGCCGATGGCCGGCGGCATGGCCCCATCGGGCACCTACACGACCGTGGCCGGACAGCGGGAGAGCCTTTCCTCGCTGCGTGGCGCGCCAGCCATGATCTGGCTGGTCACGACCTGGTGCGCGGTCTGCCAGGTGGGGACCAGGGCCATGCAGAGCCAACTGGCGGCCAAGCTGGCCACGATGCACGTGAAGGTGGTCGAACTGGAACTCTACGGCGACCTGGGGCACTCCAATCCGACCATGACGTCGTTCGTCGACACCTATGCCGGAATGGGGACGCACAGCCCGAACTGGGTGTTCGGCACCGCCTCCGCAGCCCTTACCCGCGCCTACAACCCCAAGGGCGAGATGGACATCTACTTCCTGGTGGATTCCACCGGGCACGTGCGCTACGTCAACTCGGCTCCAGGCAAGACCGCATCACAGATGCTCGCCCACGCCGCCACTCTGCGCTGATGCGGCCTGCGGCCACCACGAGGCTGGCAGACTAGGAGTGATGAAGCGGCAGAACATCGCGGGCACCAGCCTCGGCAGCCTGGAAGCCGAGCTGCTGGAGCGCCTCTGGGCGGCGGGGGCACCGCTTGGAGCCAGAGAGCTGGCGGACAGGCTGCCGGGCCCGCGACGTTCCTACACCACCGTCGTCACCGTGCTGACCCGCCTGGTCGGCAAGGGGCTGGTGGAACGGACGGGCGACGGCCGCCGATTCACGTACCAGCCCGCCGGGGATCCCGACCAGCTCACCGCCAAGGCGATCGAACGGCTGCTGGCCAGCGCGGGCGACCGGCGCGCCGTGCTGGCTCACCTGGTCTCCGGCACCCAGGATCCGCAGCTGCTGGCCGACCTGGCCGCGATCCTCAGGGAATCCGGCGACGAGGGGTCAGGCGGCGGAGACACCCCGCCGGCCCCGGCGGGGAAACCTGGTGTCTGAGCGGGTCCGGCTGGCCCAGGCCGGCCGCCAGCCCAGGTAGCCGAACCCGGCGAGCGCCGGAATCATGGTCGTCCACGGCGCGCTGGCGTTCAGTAGCTGGCAGGTGACGACGGCCAGGCCCGCGGTCAGGCTGCCGCCGACCAGGCCGAGGGTGAGCGCGGCACCGGCCCGGCGCGGATGAGGTTCCCGCAGGCGGCGAATCCGGTAGCGCAGATCACCGGAGTCGGCGAACCCGGCGGCTCCCGGGACCGCGACCGCCTGGGCGAGGGTGACCTTGGCCAGCGCGCAGAGCAGCGGCCCAGGCCCGGCCGCCGAAACGGCCTCGTCGTCAGCGGCGGCTTCCAGATCGCGCCGCAGCCCGGCCCAGGCCCACCGGGCCGGGGGCAGCCACCCGTAGCTGTCCGCGATGGCCGCGCCGAACAACAGGATCCGCGGGTGACCGAGCCGGATGTGAGCACTCTCATGCCGCAGCACCGCCTCCTGTTCGGCCGGGCCGAGCAGGCTGAGCAGCCCGGTGGTGACCACGGGCCGTGGGTGGCGCAGTCCACCCGAATAGGCGGCGAGCTGCCCGGACGGGACGACCCATGCCAGCTGCCCGTCGGCCAGCCGGCGGGGGGTGGCACCGGCCAGCGCCAGGCCACGCAGTTCGGCCCGGTGCGCCGCGGCCACCGCCCGCTTCGCGGCCAGGCTCGTGCGGCCCACCGCCACCAGTGCCAGCCCGTACAGCGTCATCTGGGCGAGACCGAGCGGGCCGTCGGCGAGCACGCACAGCCCGCCGATCATGCGCCCCGGCGTCCCGGCCGCGGTACCCACCGTGGCGGCGGCACAAGCCAGCAGCAGCGGCGGCACCAGCCCGATGACGGCCAGGGTCAGCAGCTCGACGGTGGCACCGAGCCGGGGCGCCGTGCCAGCCAGGCCGGCCACCGCCAGCCCGGCCACCGCCAGCCCACCCAGCGCGGCGGCCAGCCACAGTGCACCGTTCACGGCCGGCTTCCCTTCAGCCAGGCGACCCGGGTCAGACGCCGAGTGCCTGGGCGGCCAGCGCCGTTCCTTCCACCCGGGCGCGGACCTTCGCGAACGCGGTCTCGCGAGAGGTGGAGGTGTCGTCACCGAACGGGGAGAAGCCACAGTCGTCGCAGCTGCCCAGCCGGGACGGGTCAATATGACGGGCGGCCCGCAGCACCCGGTCACGGACCTGCTCGGCGGTCTCCACCGTGGGGTCGATGGGGTCGGTCACGCCAACGAAGATCCGCTGCTCCGGCTTGGCGTGGCCGGCGATGATGCCGAGCACCCGGTCCGGGTCCGGCTCGCTGGCGAGCTGTATGTAGAAGTTCCCTGCGGTCAGGCTGAACAGGGCTGGCAGCAGGCCCGCGTAGTCGACGTCGGCGCTATGGGTGGAGTCCTGGTCCCCGCCAGGGCAGGTGTGCACGCCGATCCGCTTCTGCTCATCGGGTGTGAACGCGGCCAGTACCTGGTTGTTGAGGTCGATGAAGGATTGCAGCACCCCCCCGCTGGGATCCAGTTTCAGGGCCAGCCTGCCCTCGGTGAAGTCGATCTGCACGGTGGCGGCGCCCTTGTCCAGGGCGCCGCGGATGTCGGCGACCGCCTCGCGCACCAGGTCGGCGAGGAACGCCTCGCGTGGGTAGCCGTCGATGCCGTCGGCCGGGTAGAGCAGGCTCAGGCAGGACGCGGCGATCACCGGCTGCTTGACCGGGACATGGGCATAGCGCAGCGCCGTCTCGAGGTATTCGGCGGCGTGGTTCGTATAGCGGAATGGGCCGCTGGTCAGTCTGGGGAGCTGGCGGGTGTGACCGTCGGCGAACGGGATCACCGGGCCGTCCGGCGCGAGGTTGTCCAGGCCGGCGATCGGGTAGGTGGCGAAGCTCGGCTTACGCTGCTCACCATCGGTGACGACCGGCGAGCCTGCCGCCTCGAGCCGTTCGATGGTCTCGCGGGTGGCGGCATCGACGACCGTGGCATAATCATCCGCCGTCATCTGCCCGGCGGCCAGGGCGCGGCCGGCCGCCATCAGCTCCGGGGACCGGGGGATGCTTCCGATGGGTTCGGTGGGGATAGGCACGATTTCACCCGCTTTGTAACGTCACGATGAGGCTGGAGCGCGGCTGTGACTATACCCCACCGCCTGTTATCGCATCGTTGACGAATCGTCGTTCGCGCAGGTCCCCGGGAAGCACTGAATAGACCTTTGCCGAAAAGAAAAGCGTTTCGGGCCGCGCCAACGCAATTATAACGCCACGTTGACGGTGTAACAACGGCAGCCACTTTAAGTTATTCCATGAAGACCCGGAGGGCATCGACCGGGCCAATGAGCCCAGCCGCCCGGCGGATTTCCTTAGACCTGGGAGGTCTCGTGGAAGAACGTAAGCAGTCAAATCTCCCGGCTGGCCAGGGTGAATCCATGTCAGCCAGCGGTATCGACCGGCGGTCGTTCGTGCGCACGGCGACCGTGGGCGGCGCCGCCGCTGCCGCATTGGCCGCCGGCGGGATGAGCGTGCCGGCACTCGGCGCAACCAAGAACGGCAGCCACCACATCACCAGCAAGAACGTGCCGACCCTGAAGGACGCGGGGGCCGGCATGCATGTCGGCGTCGGCAGCGTGCAGATGATCGCCTGTGCGACCATCAGCAGGGAACTGTCCACCTGCCAGGTCGGCCAGATGGGCATGGACTTCAACCAGCTTTCCGTGCTGGCCGGCTTCCTCGAGCCCATCCTGGGCATCCTGCTCGGCCCAGGCTTCTCCGGCCCGTTCGCCATGTCCATGTTCTCGCTCAGCCAGCCGACCTACGACGTCAACCACTCGGCCGGCACCATTCTGGGGAAGGGCGTGATCCGCTCGATCACCAAGGTGGCGGGCATCACGATCGAGGACGCCACGGCTCCGTTCCAGGTGAACGCCACCGACGGCAGCCGCACCGGCCAGCGTGACTCGTTCTTCCTGAGCTTCACCACCCCGTTCTGGAAGACGCCAGGCAACCCGCTGGCCACGCCGTCGAAGTTCCACAAGGGCTGGTCGATGTTCGGCGGCGACCTCATCCTCGGCGAGATCAGCGTCACCTCGTAACGACCACATTCCGAGATTGTGCTGAGGGCCGCCACGGCGATTATGGCGGCCCTCGGCCAACAACAGATCTTCCTCGCCGCGCGGTGTGAAAGTCAGGTACGGAGGCAGCAGCTACCATGCAATCCAATGAATTCGGCGCCGGCCAGGAACGGCCGACGCTCAGCCAATTCAGGAATGCTCCGCTGTTCTGGATCGGCAGCCTGCTGGCTGCCATCGGCACCGCGCTGCATTTCCCGCTGTATCTCGCGTCGCGAAGTATGCACTACCAGGTGTCGAAGATGGGCTCCATGGGCGCCAGCATGGTCCTCATGGACGCCGGCATGGCGCTCATCCTGGTCGGGCTCGCAGCCAGCATCATCGGCCTGATTCCCCGGCGGCGGCCGGTGACCGCGGCTGCGGAGGGGAGCAAGATCGTCTCCGGTGAGACGCGTGTCACCGCCACGGTGGTCCAGCTCATGATCGTGCTGGCGGTGGCCATTGTCATTGACGCCATCCATCCGATTGACCTCTCGTTCGTCGCGCCGGGCATGGCCAAGGAGTACGGCCTCAGCTCGGCCGCCCACCCGCACGCCGGGCTGCCCGTCTCCCTGCTGCCGCTGTCCGGTATCACCGGCACCGTCATCGGATCGTTCACCTGGGGCTGGCTGGGCGACCGGATCGGCCGGCGGGCCTCGATCGTCATCGCCGGTGAGCTGTTCATGACGACCGCCATCTGCGGCGCGATGCCCGCCTACCAGTGGAACCTGGTCATGTGCTTCCTGATGGGCATCGGGGCCGGCGGGATGATCCCGATCACGTTCGCGATGATCGCCGAGTCGGTACCCAACCGGCACCGCGGCTGGGTCATGGTGCTCATCGGCGGTGAGGTGCTGGGCGCCTACGCCATCGTGAGCTGGCAGGCGGGCTGGCTGATCCCGCACTGGAGCTGGCGGATGCTGTGGCTGGCCGGCATGCCCACCGGGGCGCTGCTCATCCTGCTGAACCGGTGGATACCCGAGTCTCCGCGCTTCCTGCTCGCCTATGGACGTGTGGCGGAAGCCCAGGCCGTCATGCGCCGCTTCGGCATGAAGCTTGTCGAGGCCGGGCAGGGAGCGCGGCCCGAAATCGGTGTGGCCGCCGAAGACCGCGGCCGGTTCCGCCAGCTGTGGGCCCGCGGCCTGGCCGGCCAG
The DNA here is from genome assembly GCA_035308365.1 of Streptosporangiaceae bacterium. Classification (GTDB taxonomy): domain Bacteria; phylum Actinomycetota; class Actinomycetes; order Streptosporangiales; family Streptosporangiaceae; genus PALSA-505. Next base: position 16,457 of record DATGGU010000199.1, on the reverse strand, counting down.
TCGCTGGCCATCGTGCTGCTCGGCATCGGCATCGGCTTCGTCACCTACGGATTCCAGCTCTGGATCCCCTCCGACCTGCAGCAGATCGGGTTCAGCAACGGAGCGACCGCCAGCTTGCTGCGCAACTCCGCACTCATCGGCTACCCGTTCACCTTCGTGGCCGCCGCGCTCTACGGGTTCTGGAGCAGCAAGAAGACGATCCTGATCCTCACGGTGCTGGCCATCGTGTCACTCGCCGTCTTCGTCATCGCCGGCGACTCGCTAACGTCGAACAAGACCGTGTTCCTGTTCCTGCTGGCCGTGCCCATCCTGGCCACCGCTGTGGTGACGGCCGTTATTGGCGCCTACAGCTCCGAGGTGTACCCGACCATCATCAGGGGCCGCGGCGGCGGCCTTGCCGCGGGTGCGACCAAGGCCGGCGGGGTGCTCATCATCGCCATGGTGACCGCCTCGCTCGCCTCGCCGTCCATGCGGGCGACGGCGCTGATCGGCGTCGTCCCACTGGTGCTGGCACTCGTCGCGGTCGTCGTGTTCGGCACCGAGACCAGGAAACGGCAACTGGAAGAGATCAGCGCCAACCTGGTGCCGGTGACCGCCGGCAGCCCGATGGCCGAGCAGAGCAGTTGACGATCTGAGCCACCGAGGGGGGTTGATGACAGTACTGACCGAAGGGATCACGTCGCTGTGCGCGAGCCCTGTCTGGTCCGATGCCGATGTGGCCCGGTCGGGGCTCAGCGTCCTCGACGTGCCCTTCGTGACGATCGGCGGCGGACTCGCCTCGTTCGCCGTGGTGGGGTTCCTGCGCAACTGCCGGGTTCCCGCCGCGGAGATCCGCGTCGTCAGCCCGCAGTCGCGGCCCTACGAGAACTTCAGCTACCTCATGCGCCGATCGCAGATCCTGGACTCCGATCCGCTGCGCTCTGACTCGATGTCCCGGGTGGACAACATCTGGGGCTTCCCCAGCTACGCCGTCGACCGGAGCATGGCCAAGCGCCATCCGGGGCCGATGCTGCGGGTACTCGCCGAGCCGGTGGCGGCCGAGTTCTTCAACCCCACCGGCTGCGAGGTGTTCCGGGGCATCGACCGCGAGGCGGCGCGGATCGGCTGGCGCTCGATGCTCTTGAACGGCCGCGCGCAAATGGTGCGCAAGCGGGAGATCGGCGGGTACTTCGTCCTCGTCCAGCGTGCCGACGGCGCCGGCCCGGTCGTGCTGCGCAGTCAGTTCGTCCATCTGGGCACCGGGTATCCCGCGGTCAACCACGCCCCCGAGGTCAGTGGCTACCGGATGCGGCATCACGACTACTTCCGCGTGGTCAACGCCTACGAGCCGCACGAGCACGTGTACCAGGTGCTGCGGCGGCGGGCCGGCACGGTCGTGATCCGGGGCGCCGGGATCACCGCGTCCCGGGTGCTCGAGCGCCTGTTCGACGACCGGGAGCGCTCCGGCCAGGATGTCCAGATCCTGCACCTGTTCCGTACCTATGTAGATGGCGCGCAGGGCCCCTGGACGTTCCGCCGGCCGGGCGGCGACGGCTGGGCTTACCAGGCGTTCAGCTTCCCCAAGGCGGCCGGCGCCGGCCAGTTGCGGCGGCGCCTGCTCAAGATGGACGACGCCGAGCGCGCCGCCTACATCAAGTCGATGAGCGGCACCACCAGCGCGAAGCGCCGTCTCTGGCAGCGCCAGCTCAAGCGGGCCCGGGCCGGCGGCTACTACCGGGCCTACCGCGGCGACATCCACGAGATGACCCCCACCGACCACGAGACGGTGGACCTGCGGCTCGACGTGGACGCGCTGCCCGGCGACGCCAGGATGGAGGCCGACTTCGTGCTCGACTGCACCGGCCTGAAGCTGGCGCCGAGGGAGAACCCGCTGCTCGCCGACCTGCTCGACACCGGCACCGCCACGCTGAACCCGCTGGGCGGGCTTGACGTCGGGCGCCACTTCGAGGTGCGCGCGGCGGCCAGCCCGCCGGGTCAGATCTACGCCTCGGGCGTGATCACCCGGGGCGGGTTCCTCGCACCGGTGGACTCCTTCTGGGGCTTCTCCCACGCCGCGCTGGAGATCTGCGACGACCTGGCGCGCCGCCGGTTCTGCGGCCGGCTGGGAGTTACCCGCTCAGTCAGAAGCTGGCTGAGGTGGCTGATGAACGAGGCGCCATGACCCCAACCTTGATGGGCCGACTCCAGACCCGCATCTTCCTGGCCGCCACGGTGGGCGTGCTGTGGACCGCTGCCATCACCCCCGTGCTGCCCCGCCCCGCCGGGATGAGTTCCACCTTCGCTTACCACGTGACGTTCCGGGCGCTCGGGCTGATGACGCTGCTGGGCCTGGGCTGGGAGGCCGTCTACCACATCATCCAGCAGTCCCGCTGGGACAAGGACTGGCCGTCGGTGTTCGCCCTGCTGGTGGTCGTGCCCGAGGCGATCCCGCTGTGGTACGTGACGCACATCCTGAACGTCATCCCCGGCACCACACGCCTGTCGTCGCCGATCATCCCGCTGTACACCATCCACGTCGGCACCACCTGGCTGCTGACCTGGCTGTTCATGCAGGGACCGCTGCGCGTGATGCACCTGCGCTGGCGCTTCGAGGGCGGCAAGGTGCTGGCCCTGGCGCCGGGCAGGCTACGGCGCCGCTACACCTGGCCCAACGCCGTCGCCGCGGATACGGCTGGTGCGGCCAGCGCGGCTGATGCGGCCAGCGCGGCCGGGGCGGCTGGGACATCCTGCGTGGCTGGTGCAGCTGGAGTGGCTGTTGGTGCGCCCGGCGCGGCAGGGGAAGCTGACGGTACGCCCGGCCCGGCCGGCCCGGCCGGTGCACTGGGCGCCGCCGCCAAGCCCGCAGATGTGGCTGCCGGGGCCGGTCCCGTCATGGCCGCCGCTGGGCCTGCGGTGGCCGCGGAGCCTGGGACGCTCGCGCAAGTTGTAATGTGCGGGCACGGCCACGTCAGCCACCCGCAGGCCAGATACTGCGCGGTGTGCGGAGCGGCGGTCCTGGCGCGAACCGACCCGGTTACGTATGGGCGGCGTCCGCCGGCCGGGATCCTGATTCTCGCCGACGGCAGCACGGCGGTGCTCGACCACGATCTCACCCTGACCGCGCCGGAACCCGACGGCGAACTGGCGTTCCTCCCGGCCGGCGAGCATCCGCGGACGGTCGCCCAGATAAAGCTCGTCGGCTGGCAGCCGGTGGTGTCCAGCCCGGTGCGGGCGATCTGGCTCTTCCTTCCCGGTGGGAGCAATCTGCGGATCGAGCCCAACGTGCCGGTGCCGCTGGTGCCAGGCGCCGAGCTGGCCCTCGGCAGGTACCGGCTCCGCTACGAAAGCCCGCACCAGGGCTGGCCGGCAGGCCCAGAACCCAGCCCGGTCGACTCCCCTGACCTGGCCGGAGCCGGTGAGCCTCAGCCGCACACGGTTGGCCGCCGCCGGCGGCGCGCAGCCGCTGCCGTCCCGGCAGTCAGCGTGTCCGCCGGGCAGATCGCCGCCGCGCAGACCGTTCCCGCGGCACAGGCCGCCGCCGCGGCACAGGCCGTTCCCGCGGCACAGGCCGCCGCCGCGACACAGACCGTTCCCGCCGGGCAGGCCGCCGCCGCGTCCAGCCGGGCAACGGCTCGCTGGGTGCCCAGACCGGAAGGGAACGGCCGGCAGGCAGCGGCGACCGCCGGGGTCACGGCGGTCCTGGCCGTTGCGATCGTCGTCGGATTCGCCAGCAAGGCCACTGATCAGCACGGTGGCTCGCGGGCAGCGGCGGCTGGCCTGGCCCCGATGCTGTCATCCGGGCCGAAGGCACCTGGCCGGGCTCCGTCGCACACCAGGACCAGGCCGGCTGGGAGCAGTTTCCCGCCCGGATCGCGGCTGGCCGCCGGGTCGGTCAGGCAGAGCGGGCAGTCCGCGCACCAGACGCGGCCCGGTGGCCCCGGACAGCCATCGGCATTCCCAACGCCGTCCCCACCACCCTCCGGATCTCCATCTCCATCTCCATCTCCATCTCCGTCCCCGACCCCGTCCCCGACCCGCACGCCGCATCCCCACCCTGGCAATTGCCCGGTCAAGCTGCTGGGACTGCTCCGGGTGTGCCTGTGAAGCTCCGGGTGTGCCTGACCGCCCGCCAGGGGACTGTGACCTGGCGGGCGCAGGACTTGCCGCCCGCTGGCACCACGCGCCGCCGGAAATGGCGGCGGCACGTGCCAGCGATGCCAGCGAGGCCGCTAGAGCACTCGTACCGGCTGACGGCGGGATCCGGCCGGGGGCCGTACCGGCGGACGGTGTGGCACCGGCCGAGGGCGTCCCTGCGGCGGGCAGGCGATGTCGGGGACCTGCACCAGCTTCAGGAATTTGTCGGTCGGTTCCATGCCGAGTTCCCGGCGCATCAGGTTGCGGTACTCCCGGTACTGGCGGTGCGCCTCCAGTTGGTTCCCCTCGGCCAGGTACGCCCGCACCAGGAGCTGGCGGGCGCTTTCCCTGAACGGGTCGACCCGGATCACACTCAGCGCCGTTTCTACCGCCGCACCGTGCCAGCCGACGGCGATGAGATCTTCGCTCAGCGACTCCAGCGCGTGCAGCCGAAGCTGACGGTGCCGCTCGCGCTCGGCGGCCAGCCACTCCTCGTCGCCGAGATCGGGAACGATGTCCTCGTGGAGGTTGCAGTTCAGCGCCTCGCTGAGCCCGCCGGGGGTCCTGGTGACCGAGCGGTCGAGCAGGCTCCTGGCGACCTGGCCGACCTCCTTGATGTCGACACACACGTCCGGCGCCAGCCTGACCACATGGAACGAGGCGTCCACCACCTCGGGGCAGCAGCGCTGCATCTTCCACAGGACCGACCGGAGGTTGGCGTTGGCGCGGGCCGCTGTGGCGTCCGGCCACAGCGTGCCTGCCGCGCTGGCCCTGCTGACCTGGCAGTCCCTGATCGCGAGCAGGGTTAGCAGGCGCCGGCAGTTGGCGCTCGGGTCGACCGCTCTCGAGCCAACGATGAGCTCGAACTTGCCGAGGACCCGCAGCATGTTGTCGCAAACCTCAGCGGACCCCCCGCTGACCTCGTTGTTCAGCCTGTCCGTATTCTCTTCGGCGCGCCCCGTGGTTGATGTGCTCGACCACATGGAGTTCTCTCCGCCCCCCTCAGGTATGACTGACCCGCCTAAGTCAAGATCATGATGCAGAACGGGGGTACCGCGGTATCCATCGAAAGGGTGACACGACAGAACCGAACGACCCCTTAAACTCTTGGGCAAATTTTTAACGATCGGGGCATACAGCGCAAGACACAACGGGCAGGATGCACAACTTTGGCGCCGGGCCGCGGGCGGCGGCGGTCCTCACACGGGCGTCACAGCGGCGGGTGGTGGACGACGGGCGCCCATCGTCACGCGCGTCACAGCGGCGGGAGCATGCCCAGTGCGAGCGCGCGGGTGACGGCGGCGGTCCGGTCGGAGACCCCGAGTTTGTCGAAGATGCGCACCAGGTGCGTCTTCACCGTCGCCTCGCTGATGAACAGGCTCGCGCCGACCTCGGCGTTGCTCTTGCCGTGGGCGATCTGGCCCAGCACCTCGGTCTCGCGCGGCGACAGCGGTCCGCTGACCGGGGTCTGTGGACGGTTCGCCAGCTTCGTCGCGGCCCCGGGCGACAAGACGGTCTCACCCCGGTGGGCCGACCGGATGGCATTGGCCAGTTCCGTGGGTGAGGTGTCCTTTCCCAGGTAACCGGCCGCGCCATTGTCGATGGCACGCTGGATGTCGGCGACCTTCTCGTAGGTACTGAGCATGATGACCCTTGTGTTAGGGCGTACCGCCAGGATGCGGGGTATCACCGAGATCCCGTCTTCGCCCGGCATTCGCAGATCCATCAGCACGACGTCGAACGGCTCGTCGCTGAGCAGGGCGACCGCTTCGTCGCCCGAGGCCGCCTCGCCGGCCAGCGCGATGTCGGGCTCACCCACCAGCATTCCGCGCAGCCCGGTGCGGATCACCGGGTGATCGTCGGTTATCAGGACACGGATAGCCCGGGTGGTCATCACCGGGCCGGGGCCGGCCGATCCGCCTCGGAGGCGGCGACCGGGACCACGAAGTCGATCGTGGTTCCCCGGCCTGGCTCACTGCGGACCGTGAGTGAACCACCGACCATCTGCGCCCTGGAACGCATGCCACGCAGACCGAAACCGTCCGCGCCCGGGGACGGGACGAAACCGGCGCCGTCGTCGGAGACGGTGAGCCTGGTGGCGTCGGCGGCATAGTCGAGCTGCAGCCGCACCTGGCGGGCATGGGCATGCTTGCGGACGTTCGCCAGCCCCTCCTGAGCCACTCTGAGCAGCGCTACCTCGCAGTCCGGGGGGAGGTCGCGGGTCGTCCCGGTCACCGAGAACGTCAGCGGGATGCCAAGGTCCACCGCGACCCGGTCCGCCAGCCGCTTCAGCGCCTCGTCCAGCGGGCCGGCCAGCGATACCGGGGCCAGTTCGGCAACCAGCGCCCGCGCCTCGGCGAGGTTTTCCCGGGCGGTCTGAGCGGCGATCATGAGCTGCTCATGGGCGGACGTGTCCGCGCCGGTCGTCCGCGCTGCGCCCTGAACCAGCATGAGGATGCTGGCAAAGCCTTGCGTCAGCGTGTCGTGGATCTCCCGGGCGAGCCGCTCGCGCTCGGCGAGCATCCCGCGTTCCTCGGACAACTGCTCCACCTCGGCCTGGGCGGCGCGCAGCCGCTGGATGAGGTCGGCTCGCTCGTTGCTCTGGTCAATGATCTCCCGCATCCACGAACCCGCGGTGAGCGAGAACGTCACGGCGAGCACTGCCATCACGCAGAATTCGGTCACCATCACGACGTTCACGGGCGTCATGCCGATGAAGCGCACGGCTGGGATGACGCTGAGCAGGACGACCAGCCGGCGTGCGTACCTGGGCCTGAGCACTCCGAAGGTCTGTGGCCCGATGGCGAACAACGCCGCACAGCTTTCCGCAGCGCTGAGCGCGGCGCCGGTGAACATGCCGACCAGGATGACGGTATAGATATCCGTTACCGCGCGGTGGCCGTAGCGGGCGACCGCACGGCGGGCCGCCAGGCCGGCCAGCCAGCACAGGACCAACAACGAAATCGCGACCGCGGGCCCGGCGGTCTCCGGGGAATTCTCGGCCACCACCAGCAGGATGCCGAAGGCCAGCAGGGTGGTGAGCAAGGCATCGCCGAACGGAACCCGCTCCCAGATGCGCACGCCGGCATGAACCGGCGGCCCGGCCAGCCTGCCGAGCGCGAATTCGCCGGGCGCGCCAGCATCTACCCGGGATCTATAAAAGATCTTATGTGTTAACGGCAATCCAGCCACCGGCGTTCCAATCCACTCCGCACCAGGAAATTGTAACAAGTTGCCGCAAGGAAGGCTTCCCGTGGCGGTCGTGCATCGCCGCAGGTCCGGCGCATCGTAACGTTGCTCCGGGTAAGCAGATCCCGGCCAAGAACCCGGATCTGAAAGAACTTATCGGACATTCAGGTTCAGTGACGATCACCGGTAGTGTTCAGCGCGATCCAGGCCGCCCGCGCATAGCGCATTCTCAGGACAGAAATTCGAGTCGGAGTTACCCGCAGTACACCGCAGAAAATTTTGATTAAATTGTCCAGACGTTTGGCAAGCAGCACGTCCCGGCTGGGTCTTCCCAGCCGGGCCGCTCAATTCGTCACCCTACCCCCTCAGCCGTTGGGTAACCACGCTCCCCGTGGGGTCCCGGGATGCGGCCCGGGGCGCTGGGAGCAGGCGCCGGGGTCAGCTCTGAATAGCCCGCCTGGATAGCGGAGCCGGGCATTTATACAGCGCAGTGGCCATGCGCCCCTGCTGTGTGTGCCTGACTACCCCGTCTGGACAGCGGAGCCGGGCATTTATACGGCGCGGTTTCCCGGCTGGCGGTTCAGCCGGGCGTAAGGTCCGGGACTTGACAGCCAACCACTTCTACCGTCCGCCGGCTAATCCCTCCCCTGACGGTCGTGCGTCTTATGAGTGTGGGAACCCAACGGCTGGACTTCGCGGAGTTCTACCTCCGGTCCAAGGATGAGTGCCTGCGCACGGTCCTGATCAGCGTCGGCGATCGGGATCTGGCGCAGGATCTGGTGGCCGAGGCCTTCGCGCGGGCCTGTGCGTCGTGGCGCACGGTCAGCCAGCACCCGGCTCCCACAGGGTGGGTGGTGCGCACCGCGCTGAACATGAACATCTCCCGGTGGCGGCGCCACCGCCGGGAGGTACCGGTACCAGACCCCAGCAGGATCGCCGACCGGCCGGCCAGCGACGGGGCACAAGGCAGCGGCATCGATCCGCGGATCATGGCCGCCCTGCTGCGATTGCCTGCCCGGCAGCGGCAGGTGGTCGCGTTGCGGCTGGTGCTCGACATGGATACGGCGCGCACGGCGGAACTGCTCGGCATCACGCCGAACACGGTCATGGCCCACATGGCCCGCGCCCTCGCCGCGCTGCGCAGCGACCTTATGCCCGAACGACACCAGGAGAGCTCAGCATGAATGATGACGAACTGATCACCGCGGTGAAGGAGTCCGTGACCGGCGCCCACCTGGAAGTCCCGGTGGACCGGATCGTGAACCGCAGCCGGGCCATCCGCGCCCGGCGCCGGGTCACCGGCGCGTCCGGGGCGCTGGCCGTGGCAGCCGGGGCGGCGCTGGCCGTGACGGCGCTGCTGCCGGGCGGCCATCCGGCGCACCCCCCGCCGTCGGCCGCCCAGCCGGCCCACGCCCAGCCACCGGCCGCCCAGCCGGCTCACGCCCAGTTGGCGGCCTGGACGGTGGTCAAACAAGCCGACGGCAACATCGCCGTCACCATCCGCGAATGGCGCGATCCGGCCGGGCTGCAGCGCACGCTGCGGGCCGATGGCCTGCCGGCCGTCGTCACCCCTCCGCCCAACCCGGCGTGCCGGGTCTACCATACGAGCCCGCGCGCCCTGATGAGGGTCGTCACCATGCAGACACCTCCCTGGATCCGCGGCAGCCGGGTTGTCCTGGCGATCCATCCGGCGGCTCTCCCGCCTGGCCTGGGCCTGTCCATTTCGATCCCGCCGCCGGGGACACACCCCGTGCTGCCGGGCCAGATGAAGCGGGTGCCGCCGGGCGCGCTGCCACTGCCGTACGGCCTGGTCCAGGCAAGCCGGCAGTGCACAGGATCATGACGGAGACGGTTAGCGCGGGGCCGGGCTGAGGCCGGTCAGAGCCGGGATGTCGCTCACCGTGACATCCCGGTTCGCGGCTTCGAGGACGAAGGCCTGCTGTCCAGGTCATGGGAACGTGCCGCCCGCGCCGGCGCGGAATTCCACCCCGAGCTGATCCATCGCCGGTCGCCGCCAGTCGGGAGAATGCCTGGATTCTAGGCACCGAAACGGCGGTGGACCGGGTGGGTGGCTGAACCCGGAACGGCGCGGCGGACGTTACCGGGGAGGAAATGACCGCCGCCGGGAAAGGGAACGTTCATGCGTGGATATGGGTTGGCCGCCGGCCTGCTGGCCACCGCCGTCGCCGGGCTGCACGGTGCTTCTTGGGCCGGGGCCGCTCCGGCCGGGGCCGCTCCGGCCGGGGCCGCCGTCACCTGGCATATCGTCGCGCCGCCGCCGCCCGCAGGGGCGCTTTGGACCGCCGTTTCGGCCCGCACCGACAGCGACGCCTGGGCGGTCGCGCAGGGCGGGGCCAGCCGCCCGCTGGTCGCCCGGTGGAACGGGACGGCCTGGTCGGACGTCACCGGGCCGACCGTGCCGGGCGCGACCAGCACCGTGCCCGAGGCGGCCGGGGCAAGCAGCGCCAGCGACGCCTGGCTGGTGGGCCGCGCCACCGTGTCCCGGGTCACCTCCACGCTCGCGGCGCACTGGGACGGCACCTCCTGGTCGGTAGTGGCCACCCCGCACGTGGCAGGCTCGGTCCTGACCAGCGTCGCCGACATCGCTCCCGGCGTCGCCTACGCGGTGGGCCGGAGTGAGGCGCTGCAATGGAACGGCAGCACCTGGTCGGCGTTCTCCGTACCGGCCCCGGGCGGGGCGCAACCGGCGATCCTCGACGCGGTAGCCGGGGATTCGCCCAGCGATGTCTGGATCACCGGCCAGTACTTCGACCCGGCGACCTCGGCGGATGAGCCGTTCACCGCGCACTGGAACGGCACCGCCTGGGCCTCGGTCCCGGTGCCGGTCAACAAGGCCGAGCTGTTCGGGCTGACCGTCGTCAGCCCATCGGATGCATGGGCGGCCGGCAACACGTTCTCCGGCTCCGCGGTCACCGAGCACTGGACCGGGAAGACGTGGCACGTGGTGCCCAACCCGGCCAAGGGCCTGCTGGTTCGCGTGACCGCCACCGGGCCGCGGAACGTCACCGCGGTCGGGTACAAAAGCTCACCCAACGGGCCGGTCGCGGGGATCATCCTGACCTGGAACGGGTCCTCGTGGGTCAATGACACCGTTCCGGTGGCCGGTGCCACCCGGGAGCTGTTCGCCACCTCGGCCGCTCCCGGCGGGCACATCATCTGGGCGTTCGGCAGCAGCACCAGCTCATCCGGGATCATCAGCAGCCTGACGCTCCGGCACGGCTGACCCGCTGGCCGCCGCACCTGCGGCGGCCACGATCAGGGCGCCGCCTCGATCGCCTGCTCGCAGACCTCGATCGCCTCCCGTACCGCCTCCGTGGCCGGTTCATCGAGCACGTCGACGGCGAGGAAGTCGCGGAGCGGGCCGATCACAGAGCTCAGGGTGGACCGGCGCGCCATCGGGTCGATCAGGTCGATGGCCGAGTGAAGCTCGGCAAGACCTTCGCTGGCGCGCCCGGTGAGCAGCAGCGTGTCCGCCAGGTCGAACAGCTTCCACGGATCGCGGTGGCCGGCGTCGTCGGGCTCGGCCTCGAACCTCGCGAGGTTCTCAAGTTTCCGCAGGTTCTTCAGGGCCGCCGGGCGCATGGCCGGCTCGGCGGCCGACAGCAGCAGGTCCAGCCGGGCCTCGTTGGCCAGTGCGTAGGTGTCGTTGCCGAGGAGCTGGCTGGCGCGCCGGTAGGCGTCCCGGGATTCGCGGAGCATCTGCCAGTCGAATCCCGGGCCGTCCGGCGAACGGGCCAGGCGGCGCCGGAGACCGCCCAGGGTGGCCCATGTTTCGGGGTCACCATCGTTCAGCGCGACCGCATGGCGGAAGGCATCCTCAGCGTCGCTGAGCTGACCGCTCATGCTGAGCGCGACACCGAGTTCCCGCCAGCCATCGGCCGAGTCCTCATTGCGGTCTACCACTGTGCGCAGTTCGCTGATGGCTTCCTCGTAATCGTCTGCCTCGCGCAGCGCGATCCCCAGTTCAAAGTGCGCACGAATGCTTCCTGGATTACGGTCGACGGCCTGCCGCAGAAGCTCCAGGGCACGGGGAAGCGGTGACTTGGCAGCAGCATCTATCAGATCCTCGGCCTGCATCTCCTTGAGCCGGGTGATCTCAGCGGCCTTGGCATCCCATTCGCTGCGCAGGACGGTGAGCGTCGGAAAATTGCTCCGCACCGGACTGTCGATCTGATCTGGATTGTTCATGCCAGCCAGTGCCGACTCGACAATGTCACCGACGGCCTTCTTCAGCTCGTTCGGCATCGGACCGTAGGGAATGACCCGGTTACCGGAGACATTGAACTTGACGTCATCCTTAATGTCCTGCGAGATGAGAATGGTCACCCCATCACGCAGGGCCCAGCGTACGCCCAGCTCCAGATAAACATTCGGATTCGCACCACTCAGATCGGCGATATATATGTCTGCGGTCGCCGCTTCACGGAACATGGAGGGATGGATCGGGCCCGATACGCGCTTGTCCTTCTCTATGGAAAGAGAAGCCGGACGTCCCAGCTTCGACGCCAGTTCATCGGTCACCGGCTGGAGCAACTGCTGTTTGATTTCCTCGATGTCATCCCACCGGGCCCGCTTACCCATGGTGGAGCCGGGCATAGCCACGAAGATCGAGACGGGCTGAGGCTGCACGACCCCAGCGTATCGAGGTCCGGCCACGGGCACCACAGCTATGATCATTGGTCATGCTGAAACCAGATTCTGTGTTAGCCGTCAGGCCATGAGCGAACCTGTGGGAGCATCCGCCCTGGGCAAAGAGCTGAACGGCGCCGGCATGCCCGCAGTCCACAAGGTAGCGGGTACCACGTCCGGCAAGAGCCAGCGTGAATACCTGCTCTGGACGCGGGTAAGGCTCTATTTCGTCATCCTCGCCGCCGCGGCCGGTGCCTGGGCAGCGGCCGCCGACAAGCCGCCTGGCTGGCACAAGGCCCTGGCCGCGATCGCCGTAGCCTGCTTTGTCGTGGCGTTGAGCGCGGAGGTACTGCTGCTCACCCGCCGTCCGGAAGAACTCTGGTACCACTCCCGGGCAATAGCCGAGTCGTCGAAGACGCTGGCCTGGCGATATGCAATGCGCGCGAATCCGTTCAGCGCCGCGGAGACCGAGGCCGAAGCAGACGCACGGATGAATCAGCGGCTCCAGGATCTGCTGACCCAGTCACCCATCGCGGGCAAGCTGCCACCGCCAGCCGGAGAGAACATAACCGAGACCATGCGCGTGCTGCGCGGAGCAGCGCTGGAAGAACGCAAACAGGCGTATCTCAACGGCCGGGTGGATGACCAGCGGAAATGGTACGCCAAAAAGGCGAACGACAATAGCAGAGGTGCTAAGCTGTGGCGCACCTTGCTTATCCTCTTCGAACTTGCCGGGGCATTGTGGGCAATATTCGTTCTGGCCGGGTTCACCACAGTAGTGCTTGATGGCTTGCTGGCCTCGATGGTGGCCGGGGCCGGCGCCTGGCTGGAAGTAAAGCAATTTGAAAATCTGGCCGATGCATACAATCTCACCGCCACGGAGCTGGGATTCGTGTACGACGCGGCGAAGCAGGTCGCCGATGAGGCCGGCTGGTCGGCCTACGTCAACTCCGCAGAACAGGCCATCAGCCGGGAACACACGATGTGGCTCGCCCGGCGGGTCAACCTCAACCCCCAGGCAGAGCCGCAGTGACGGCTGCGCTCAGTGCTCGTAGATGATGAACGACGTGCGGTGCGCGACCTGGTCATACAGCGAACGGGCCGGGGCGTTGAACTCCTGGGTCTCCCAGTAGGTCCGGGCCGCCGAGCGGCGCTTGGCCTCGGCGAACACGGCGTCGAGCAGCTCACGGGCCGCCCCGGTACCGCGCGCCGCCGGGGACACGAACAGATCCTCCAGGTAGCAGTACGGTTCGGTGGACCAGGTCGAAGGGTGGAACACCAGGTGCGCCAGCCCGATCAGGTCCCCGCCGCAGTCCTCGGCGACGAAACCGATCAGCCCATCAGCCTTGTCACACAGCCGCTGAAAGGTCGCGCCGGTCACCTCGCCGCTGACCTCGGCGCGATAGAACCGCAGGTAAGCGAGCCACAGCGGCTTCCATTGCCCGAAGTCGCCGGCGGTCAATTCCCGGATCATCGTTCCTCCCCTGCCTCAAGTGTCTTGACATCGAGGTAAGCTTTCCAGACCGTGGATGTGCTGAGTTCTGTCTGAAGCACGCCGCCTGAGGTTCTGTTAATTGTCCGCTCCGTACCGTCAAATATAATAATTAAGAATTAATATTTTGAACGGTGCCGGCCGGCCTCATTGCACATCAGCCGGCCACGGCGGCGGGGCGCCCGGCACAATACGGGGATGGACTGCTGCCAGCCAGGGGAAGCGCCGCCGGAGATGGCCGGGCTGCCGGTGCGGTATGCGGGGAGAGTGATCGTGCTTGACCCCGATGACCGGGTCCTGCTGCTGCGCTACGACGACATACCGCCGGCCGGGGTGCACTGGGCGACACCGGGCGGCGGGCTCAATCCCGGTGAGTCGTATGCTGAGGCCGCGCGCCGCGAGCTGGCCGAGGAGACCGGCTGGGATGACGTCGAACTGCTGCGCGAGGTGCACAGACACCCACGGCTGATCATTCACGGCGGGCACGCCCTCTGCCAGTACGAACGCCTGTTCCTGGCGCGCACCGACCGGCGGCGCCGGGAGCTGGGCGATGTGGCCGCGATGCACGTCAGCGATGGCATCGCCGCCTGGCGGTGGTGGACGCTGGCGGAGCTGGACGCGACGGACGAGGTGGTCTGGCCACGCGGGCTGGCCGAGGTGATCCGGGCGGCTCTAGGCGGCTAGCGGTCAGGCCGCCGCGCACCCGGGCCGGGCAGGACGTCGATGCTGGTGGGCGATCCGGGCGGCTCTCGACGGCTAGCGGTCAGGCCGCCGCGCCCCCGGACCGGGCAGGACGTCGATGCTGGCGGGTGATCCGGGCGGCTCTCGGCGGCTAGCGGTCAGGCCGCCCCGCGCCCGGGCCGGGCAGGGCGTCGATGCTGGTGGGTGATCCGGGCGATGCCTGGCCGGCGTTAGGCCGCCGCGCCCGGGCCGGGCAGGACGTCGATGCTGGTGGCGGGCATGGGCTTGCCGCAGGCCGAACAGTGCAGCTCGGCGTGACTGATCTGCCCGCAAGCGTGGTGGCGGTACAGCACGGGCGGGCCTGCCTCGCCGGCCAGCCACCGGTCGCCCCAGCGCACCATGACCAGGAGCAGGTCGCAGAGCTCGGTGCCGCGTTCGGTCAGCGTGTACTCGTAGCGCGGTGGGCGGGCGGAATACTCGCGGCGTTCCAGGATTTCGCGGTCCACCAGCCAGCGCAGCCGTTCGGCGAGCACCTTGCGGGAGATGCCGAGGGTCTGCTGTAGCTGGTCGAACCGGGTGATGCCAACGTAGATGTTGCGCAGGATCAACGGCGACCAGGGTTCGCCGATGACGTCCAGCGTCCTGGCGATGGAGCAGGCCATCCCGCCGAAGTCGGTGCGTTGCATGAAACTACTTTAGCCCAACGGGTTCCTTAAGGGAACTCCGTGTGCTAGCTTAAGTTCCCTAAAGGAACCTACCGCTTAGGGGCACATCAATGATCAGGCCCACAGTTGTTTCGGCCGACGAGTGGCAGGCGGCCCGCGCCGCCCTGCTGATCAAGGAGAAGGAGCTCACCCGCGCGCTGGACGCGCTGGCCGCCGAGCGGCGCAGGCTGCCGATGGTCGCGCTGGATACCGGCAAGTACCAGTTCACCGCCCCGGACGGCAATGTCACCGGGCTGACCGGGCTGTTCGGCGATCACCGGCAGCTGGTCATCTACCACTTCATGCTCGACCAGGGCCAGGATTGGCTCTGTCCGGGCTGCTGCACGTTCACCGACAACATCTCCGGACACGCCCAGACGCACCTGTCCAACCGCGACACCCGGCTGATCCTGATGGCCAAGGCACCCCAGGACGAGATCGCGGCACTGCGCGACCGGATGGACTGGACCGTGCCCTGGTACTCCTGCTACGGCACCGAATTCAACGAGGATCTTGGCGTGGAATACTTCGGGATCAGCGTGCTGCTGCGCGATGGCGATGAGGTATTCCGCTCGTATTTCACCACCGCCCGGGGCGTGGAACGGCTGCGGCTGGACTTCAACCTGCTCGACCTGACCCCCTACGGCCGCCAGGAACAATGGGAGGACTCCCCCGCCGGCTGGCCGCAGGACCCCACGATGAGCTGGCTCAAGCCACGCGGCGAGTAACTGAGTGGGGATTGGGTCCGGGTCGTACTCCGTGTCCTGCCATTCATGGAGCATCTGATTGCTACGGGTAAGGGGCGATGGGTTCGGTGGTGAGTGTGATCTTCCAGCCGCCGGTGGAGAGGGGACGGGCGCGGACGCTGCTGCCGTAACCCATGGCCTGACCATCCTGATTGGTGATGATCACGCCCCAGCGAGTGGTGCGGTTGGTGGCCATTCCGTCGGCGAGACGCCGGGCGATGTCTGCGTGCAGCGGGCCATACCCGGCCGCCTCGCCTGGCCTATCGGCCAGGCCAAGCAGGGTGACCATGGGAATGGTGAGATTGACCTGGCCGGTCAACGGTGGCAGTGGGACGCCGACGGCCGGCTGGTGCGGCCCGGTGGGCATGAGGCCGGCGGGCCCTGGCCCGCTGGCCGTGGAGCCGGCGGCCCCCGGCCCGCTGGCCGTGGAGCCGGCGGGCCCCGGTTCGCTGGTCGTGGGGTCGGCTGCTTGGCCAGGTGATGGGTCAGGCCCCCGGGCGGGTATCGATGCACTCTGTGGGGCCGGATCGCCAGATGGGCCGGGAGCACCGGACAGGCCGGAGCCACTGGCCGAATCATCGGCCCACTGCCTGGGGCTGCCGGGCGAGCCAGGACCGCCAGACGGATCATCAGCCCACTGCCTGGGGCTGCCGGGCGAGCCAGGACCGCCAGACGGATCATCAGCCCACTGCCTGGGGCTGCCGGGCGAGCCGGGGCTGCCGGACGGATCGCTGGACGGCGCTTGCACTGGTGAGTCGGCGGGGAGCAACAGGCCGGGCGGCGGGGTGGTAATGGGGTGGCCGAGTAGCAGGGCCAGGTAGACGTGGGCGCGGAGGAGGTCCATGCCGCCCTGGGCGCCTTGCTTCTTCCAGGCCTCGGCGA
>DATGGU010000198.1:0-48647 GCA_035308365.1 Streptosporangiaceae bacterium | reverse complement strand
CTGGCGCTACTGCTGGAACGTACCGGCTGACCGGTGGGGATCCACGCACCGTTAATCCGGAATTAGATCGTCCGGAATAGTCGCTAACCTGCGCTCATGGACACTGACCCGATCTTGCGCGAGCCACCGGTGGCGGGTTCTGAGGCCAGCACGCTGCTGGGCGCCCTGGAACGTCAGCGCCGCTATGTGGCATGGAAATGCGGCAATCTCGACTCGGCGGGCCTGCGCGCCACCCTCGGCCCATCGACCATGACCCTGGGCGGCCTGCTCAAGCACCTGGCCCTGATCGAGGACCACTACTTCCTCGTCAAGCTGCACGACCGCAAGTACAGCCCGCCCTGGGACGCCATCGACTGGGATGCCGACCCCGACTGGGAATGGCGCACCGCGGCCGATGACACGCCGGAACAGCTCATGAGCCTGTGGCAGGAATCGGTGGCCCGCTCCCGCGCCGCCGTGGCCGAGGCGATGGCCGACGGCGGGCTGGACCGCCTCGCCGCGCGGCGCTGGCCGGACGGCCGGGCACCGAGCCTGCGCCGCCTGCTCATGGACATGATCGAGGAATACGCCCGCCACGTCGGCCACGCCGACCTCATCCGCGAATCGGTCGACGGCCTCACCGGGGAGGATCCCGAAGACTAGATCCACCGCGCCGTTCCGGCGCTTTCGAAAGAAGCATCCAGGCGTGCTGCCGGGACCGTGGTTCGCCGTCATCTCCGGTACTGCCCGGGCGCGGGCCTCGCATAGGGTGAGGATGTCCGGAATGTCCTCCAGGCGAAGGGTGGAAACGGGTGACTGGTCTGCTCCTGGCTGGCTTTGCTGGTGCGCTGCTCGCTCTCTTCGCGGCGGATCGCGTCGTCAAGGCAGTGACACGGGCCCGCCGGCGGCGCGTGATGCGCGCCCGGCTGGCCGCAGCCGCCGTGAGAGCCGAGAGACAGCAGGCGCAGCACCAGGCGTCGGTGCGCGCCAGCAAGGCGCTGACCTCCGTCATTCCGGCCATTCAGCGGCCGCCGATCACCATTCCGGGCATGTCGCCGCGGGCCGGGGCGCGGCCCAGGAACCGCAGGGAATCCCCGGCCAGCACCGGGCCGCAGGCCACGCATCCGGGCCGCAGGCCCGCCCGCGCCGGCGAGCAGCACGCCCATCCCCGTGACCGGGCAACGCGCAACTGACCGGCCGGCGCTCGCCAAGGTCGCGGCCGGCCGGTGATCCGGCCGACGGCGGAACCGCGCGCCGCTGCCCACCGGCCACAACGCCAGGAGTGTGCCTGTCTGCTGTTAAACGTCCGCTTACAGTGGGAACGATTGGCGGCATGCTGCTGACGGGCGGGTGGGCACGGCTGGCGCGGCGGTGGCTGGCTGGGCTGTTGTTGCTCATCCTGTCGGCGGCTGCCGCGATCGCGGTCGCGTTGCAGGTAACGCCGCTGCAGAGGGTCGTCGTAGCCGGTCAGATGATCGAGGTCGGAGCCAGTGCCCCGGACCTCAGCCTGTCCGGCCCCGGCGAGGTGGACCTGTTCGGCCAGGCGCTGCCGACCGACCAGCGGTTCACCGGCCCGGTCCGGCCCCGGCTGCAACTTTCCCAGATCACCATCAACAGCGAGCTGACCACGTTCGTCGAAGGCAACCACCTGGCCGGAGCACAGCGCCGCCTCGGCGCCAGTCTCGCCTCCGGCTGGAAGAGCTATTTCGCCTGGGAGACGGTGATCGCCGGGGCGGGTGCGCTGGTCCTGGTCGGCGCCGTCGCGGGCTGGCGCCGTCATGGGCTGCGCAGCACGCTCCAGTTGCTGGCCGCCGGCCTGGTGGTGACCGAGGCGATCAACCTGGGCGCCATCATGATCACCGCTTACTCGGCGCCCGCCGTGCTGCGCCAGGTGCACTCGCTCAGCGCGCTGGTCGGCAGCCAGTCCCATCCGCCGCCGATCCGCCCGGCCGGCCGCCCGCTGCCCGGCGTCCAGGCCGTGGTGATGGGCGACTCCACCGCCGCTGGGGCCGGGCTGACGCCGGTGCCCGGCGCCTCGACCTCGGCCAGGGCCTGCGGCCGCAGCGCCGACTCCTACGCCGCCGACCTGTCCGCCGCGGACGGCTGGAAGGTGCTCAACCTCGCCTGCGACGGCGCCACGATCACCAACGGCATCCTGGGCTCGCAGATCCACGACGGCCAGCGCCTGCCGCCGCAGCTCGCCGTCGAGGAGCAAGCCAAGAACGCCCAGGTGATCATCGTCAGCGTCGGTGCCGACGACCTTGACTGGGCCGCCCAGGTCCGCTACTGCGCGATCGCCGCGCACTGCGACGACCGCGCCACGACCGCGTACTTCCAGCAGCAGCTCGCCTCGTTCAGCAAGAACTACCTCGACCTGCTGAGCCGCCTGGCCGCCCTGCCCAGCCACCCGCAGGTGCTCATCAACCGTTACTACGACCCGTTCGGCTCGCAGCCCGGCTGTCTCAGCCAGGTCGGCCTGACCGCCGCCAACCTGGCGACGCTGACCTCCCGGCTCAACACGCTGAACGACGTGCTGGCCTCAGGCGCCGCCCAGTTCGGCTTCTCCGCGCCACAGCCAGACTTCGCCGGCCATCAGATGTGCACGCAGCAGCCTTACGTCCAGGGCGTGGACGCCGCCGCTCCGTTCCACCCCACCGTGGAAGGCCAGCTAGCCATCGCCCTGGCCGACCAGGCGGCCCTGCACGCGCCAGGTGCCACCGCCCCTGGCGCCTGATAGAAAGGCGCGCTTGGTGCCGGAAAGAAATTCACTTCCTTACGGTGTCCGCGCAGCCGGTGCCCGCACTGCAGCCAGCAGCGTGCGGATCAGGGCCGTCACGGCCAGGTGCGGGCCGACAGCACGAGCCGGTACCCGTCCGGGTCGGCGATGGTGACCCCCCACCGGTCCCAGTATGGGTTGCGCGCGCCAACCCGTACCCCGCCGGCCGCCACCAGCCTCTGGATGAGCCCCTCGTCCACCTCACCGCCGAGGTAGAGCACCAGCAGGTCTTCCTCGGTCGGCGCGGGTGGCGTCTCGCCGTCCGGATCGCCGACCAGCTCCAGGTGCCACGCGGCATCCGGCCAGCCCACCATCAGCAGCGCGTGATCGCCCTCCGCGTCCGGACCGGCCCGGAACAGCACCTTGAGCCCGAGGCCGTCCACCCAGAACCGTTCGGCCGCGGCGAGGTCACGGCTCGGCCGGGCGATACGCAGGTGAGTTGCCCTCATACCCGGCAAGATAGCCTTCGGCGTTATGGTGGAGCGCCTCGACCCATTGGTCGCCGCGCCGCCCGCGTTCGAGACGGCGGCGGCCCAGCAGATCCTCAGCGGAACCTTCGGCCTGACCGGGTCCCTGACCCTGCTGGCCGGCGAACGCGACCAGAACTTCCGCGTCGACACTCCCGATGGACAGCGCTTCCTGCTCAAGATCTCCAACCCCGCGGACGGCCTGGCCACCATTGACATGCAGACAGCGGCGCTGCGGCACATCGAGCAGGCGGATCCCGGCCTGCCGGTCATGCGCACCCTGCCGGCCACGGCGGGGGAGCCGTGGACCGAGGTCACCGGTCCGGACGGCCGGAGCTACCCGGTGCGGCTGTTCACCTTCCTCACCGGCGGGACAGTCCCGGACTCCTCGCTCACCAGCGCTGCGCTGCGCTCCTTCGGGCAGACGGCCGCGCGCCTGGGCCGGGCGCTGCGTGGCTTCTTCCACCCCGCGGCCGACTACGAGATTCTGTGGGATCTCAGCCACCTGCTCAAGCTCCGCCCGCTGCTGGCCCATCAGCCCGACGAGGTGCGCCGGGCGCAGATCGGCCGGGTGCTCGACCGGTTCGAGACCCGGGTCACCCCGGCCGTGCCCGGCCTGCGCGCCCAGGTGATCCACGCCGACATGAGCCTGGGCAACGTACTGTTCGATGATGGTCTGCGGATCAGCGGGATCGTCGACTTCGGCGACATGACCCATGCCCCGCTGGTGTTCGATCTGGCCGTCGCCATCGCCGATGTGCTGTACCACAGGGACGACGCCATCGACGCCGCCGAGGCGATGATCGCCGGCTACATCAGCGTCACCCCGCTGGAGGACGGTGAGGCCGAGCTGCTCGCCGACCTGGTGGCGGCCAGACTCGCCATGGCCACCACGATCATCACCTGGCGGCGCGGGCTGCATCCGGATCACGCCAGCCTCACCCGGCCCGGCAACCAGGCCTTCTTCGACGCCGTCGAGGCAGCCGGCATCGACGAGGTCACCCGGCGCTTCCGTGACGCCTGCCGCGGTCTGCCCTACCGCCGGTCCGCGACCCCCGAACTCCGGGAACGCAGGCGGCGGGCGCTGCCCCGGTCGCCGCTGTTCTACTCCGAGCCGGTGCACCTGGTCCGCGGCGAGGGCGTCTGGCTGTTCGGTGCCGACGGCCGGCGCTACCTGGACTGCTACAACAACGTGGCGGTGGCCGGCCACGCCCACCCGCGGATCACCCGGGCGATAGCGGCCCAGCAGCGGTTGCTCGCCACGCACAGCCGCTACCTGCACGAGGCCATCGTCGATCTGGCCGAGCGGCTCAGGTCGACCCTCCCGCCCAGCCTGGATGCCGTCATGTTCGTCAACTCCGGCAGCGAGGCGAACGACCTGGCCTGGCGCATCGCCCGCGCCGCCACCGGCCGGTCCGGCGCGATCGTGACCGAATGCGCCTACCACGGCCTGACCGAGGCCACCCACGCCCTGTCCGCCGAGGTCTGGTCAGACGCCGGCCGCCCGGCTCACGTGGCCACGGTTCCGGCTCCCGACTCCTACCGCGGCGTCTACCGCAGCGACGACGAAAACTGGCCGCAGCGGTATGCCGCCCACATCGACGGCGCGGCCCGCTCCCTTGCCAGCATCGGCCTGGCCGCGATGTACGCCGAACCGGCCTGCACGGCCGATGGCATCCTGGTCCCCCCGCCCGGCTACCTGCGGGAGGTGGCCCGCCGGGTACGGTCCCAGGGCGGCCTGCTGGTGGCGGACGAGGTGCAGGCCGGTCACGGCCGGACCGGCGTGCACCTGTGGAGCTCCCAGGCGACCGGGATCGAACCCGACATGGTCGTCATGGGCAAGCCGATGGGCAACGGGTTCCCGGTTGCCGCCCTGGTGGTCCGCTCCGGCCTGCTCGGCGCGATCCCCGAGCGGACCGAACTGTTCAGCACCTTCGGCGGCAATCCGGTGGCCGGCGTGGCCGCCCTGGCCGTCCTGGACGTCATCGAGGAAGAAGGCCTGGTGGCCAACGCCGCTGAGGTTGGCGCCTACCTGAAGCAGGGCCTGCTGAAGCTGGCCGGCTCCCACCCGGTCATCGGCGACGTCCGCGGCATCGGCCTGTTGTCCGGCGCCGAACTCGTCACCGACCCGGCCACCCGCGAGCCAGCCACCGCCCTGGCCCGCCGGGTCACCGACGCCATGCGCGACCGTGGCGTCCTGCTCGGCGCCACCGGCCCGGCCGGAAACGTCCTGAAGATCCGCCCGCCCCTGGTCTTCCAGCGCGAGCACGCCGACCTCCTGCTCACCACCCTGGACGAGGTGCTCGCCGCGGTGCGGTGATCACGCGCGTATCGGGAAGCACGTCAAGGTGACCCTGACCCGCGCGGGGGGCGTGTACACCGGCCGGGCCAAGGCCACCATTATCAGCTGCGGAACCGGGTCCGGCATGGTCCCGGATCCGAACGCTGACGTTCCGCATCACCCTGACCGGTGCACAGATGGACGGCCAGTCCTGGGAGGCAGGCTCCTGGCGCGGCACCCTGCTGGTCCTCGCGCCCTACGCCTCATCGAGCACGGCCTACTGCGATCCCTTCCGTGCCGCCACCTCGATATCCGGGCTCACACCGGCCGCCGGCGGCTGAGACCCCCAGCGTTGACTGTGTCTAATTGCGAGATCAGAGGCGGGCCGGCCGCGTGTTCAGATAGACCGCATGACGACCGCGGCCGGGTGGGTGCACGCGTGCCGTGACCCCGCTCGCCCGGCGGGGATGGGCAAGCGCCTGCCGGCCGCTCTCCCGCGCGGCATGGTCCAGCCATGACCACGGTGGGCGAAACTTCCGCGGCCGGCTACATCACGCTGCAACAGGTGCGGTCGCGGGGCTGGTTCCGTGGCGCGGCCGGCCTGCTCGGGCCTGCCTTCGTGGCCTCGGTGGCCTACGTCGACCCCGGCAACTTCGCCACCAACTTCGCCGGCGGTGCCCAGCACGGCTACGAGCTGGTCTGGGTGATCGTGATGGCCAGCCTGATGGCCGTCCTGGTGCAGTACCTCACCTCCAAGGCCGGGCTGAGCACCGGCCGCAGCCTGCCCGAGCTGTGCCGGGAGCGGTTCGGCCGCCGGGTGAACGTGCTGCTCTGGCTCCAGGCCGAGGTGGTCGCGATGGCGACCGATCTGGCCGAGTTCGTCGGGGCGGCCGTGGGGATCAACCTGCTGTTCGGCATCGCCCTGTTCCCGGCCGGCCTGATCACCGCGGTGGTCGCGTTCGTGATCCTGGGCCTGCAGGCGCGCGGCTACCGTCGCTTCGAGCTGGCGATCATCGCGCTGCTGTGCCTGGTCGGGCTGGGTTTCGTGTACCTGTTCTTCGCCGCCGGCGGGCAGAGTTACCCGCGGATCGCGGCCGGCCTGGTGCCACGCCTGGGTGGCGGTGACACGCTGGGCCTGACCGTCGCGATCATCGGCGCGACCGTGATGCCGCACGTCGTATACCTTCACTCCGCCCTGCAGAGTGGCCGGGTCCGGGCGGCCGGGGCCGAGGAACGCCGGACGCTGCTGACCTACAACAAGTGGGACTGTGTCGTCGGCCTGGGCCTGGCCGGGCTGGTCAACCTGGCCATGCTCTGCATCGCCGCGGCACTGTTCCACCGCAACGGGCTGACCGGCATCAGCCAGCTCGGGCCGGTGCACGCCCACCTGGCCACCCAGGTCGGCGGCGCCGCCGCATTGGCCTTCGGCGTCGCGCTGATGGCCTCCGGCCTGTCGTCCTCCAGCGTGGGCACCTACGCCGGCCAGGTCGTCATGGCCGGCTTCATGAACTGGCGGATCCCGCTGCTGGCCCGCCGTGCTCTGACCATGGCCCCGTCGCTGATCATCCTGGCGCTCGCGGTCAACACCAGCCAGGCGCTGGTCCTCTCCCAGATCGTGCTGTCCTTCGGCATCCCGTTCGCGCTCATCCCGCTGCTGCTCATCACCCGCGACCCGATCATCATGACCGACATGCCCAACCGCACCCTGACCACCACCCTCATGACCGCCACCACGGTGATCGTCACCGGCCTGAACGCAGGCCTCCTCTACACCGCCTTCCGCGGCCTGGTCTGACCATCAGGAACGGTGGCAGGCACTCAGCGGGTTACCGGCGGACCGCGCTGAGGGCGAAGTTCCCGGCTAGCCGGGCCAGGTCCGGGACGCCGAGGCCGGTGCCCAGGTTGCAGGCCTGGCCGGGGGTGGCGGTGTAGTAGATGTTGTCGTTGCTGGTGCCGGTGGTGCCCAGCGGGGTGAATGGCGATCCGGGCTGGACGGCGAACCAGTAGATGGCCGGGTTCCAGAATCCGGTGCGCCCGCCGACGTAGGAGTCGATGACGGCGGCCGAGCCGTTCAGTTGCGGTGCGGCGAAGCTGGTCCCGCCCTTGCGGCCCTGCAGGGCACCATCGGGTTACTGCGGGTCGTAGATCTCGTAGCCGGTGAACGGGTCGGCGTCGGTGGCCAGGTCGGGGACCGCGCGGCCGGTGCCGCGAACCCGGCCGCCAGCACGCAGGCCGCACCCGCCGCCATCAGGGCCGCTGGCCGCGGCCGCTTCGCCGTCTGTGAGGGTGTCACTGTTCCTCCGGGTGGGTTGAGGGGCTCGCCGTCCGTAACGGAACGCTATGGACGCGGCCGGGCCGGAGGCAGCCGGCTAGCACCCGTCTTCGCCTGGGGGATGCCCCCCACCACCCTTGGGGGTGGGGTTTCCGGGCAGGTGTGTGCGTTCCAGGGCCGGGAGTCCTCCGGAGCCTGTACAGTATTTACAGAGTTGTAGAAGTAAGCGATGGCGGCGACGGTGGGGATTGCCGCGCGGAGGCCCAGACATGCAGAGCTTTCTCGTCCATCACGGCTATGCCGCGGTGATCCTGCTCGCCTTCATCGAGGCGTGCTGCATCCCGATCCCGTCCGAGGTCACCTTCGGCTTCGCCGGAGTGCTGGCCTACCAGGGACATCTCAACCTGCCGCTGATCATCATCCTTGGCACGCTGGCCGAGCTGGCCGGTTCGTACGTCTCCTACACAGTGGGGCGGGTGGCCGAGCGGCCGGTGATCGAGCGGTTCGGCCGGTACGTGCTCATCACCAAGGCGGATATCGACCGGGCCGAGCGGTTCCTGACCGGGCGCGGCGCCTGGGCTATCCCGGTGGGCCGGGCAGCGCCGCTGGTGCGCGCGTTCACCTCGCTGGTGGCCGGCTTCGCCGGGGTGCGTGCGCTGCGGTTCGGCGTGCTCAGCCTGATCGGCACGCTCATCTATGCGACGGCCATCTCCAGCATCGGGTACGCGGTGGGCTCGGCCTGGAACAAGGTCTATCACGACCTGTCGCTGGCCGGCTACGCGATCGCCGTGCTGATCGTGGCGGCCATCGTTGCCTTCGTCATCTACCGGGTCCGCGAGCTGAGGCGCGAGTCAGCCGAGTCCCTGTACGACGAGCCGGCCCCCCGCCCGGCGCGCAACGGCGCTCACCGCCGTTAGCCTGGCAAACCAGCCGCGCCAGAACCCGGCACGGCCAGGTCCGGCGCGGCCCGGCGGTCATGGGTGGGTGAGCGGGTCGATTCGGTCTCGCCGGCCGGGCTGCCAGGCCTGCCCACCCGGCGCGAGTTGTGCGTGACCACCGGGTTCGGTGACACCGTTGATGAAGTGCGCGGCAGCCCCGCACGACCAGGCCGGCGGCCGTGGTTATTCCGGGCCGTTCGCGGGCTTCTCCCAGACCGAGACGTGCTGGCGGCTTTCGCTGCCGAAGGGCTCCCGGGTCCAGCCGTCCCATCGCTCCCGCAACCGCAGCCCGGCAAGCTGAGCCATCAGGTCGAGCTCGGCGGCCCACACATACCGGAACGGATAGCGGGTGTATTCGCACCGGCCGTCGGTGATCTCGATGTAGTTCGAGCTCATTGCCTGCGTGGCGACGTCGTAAACGTCGACCGACCACCGGTCCGGGCCCACCTGGAACGGGATGGCGTCCTGCCCGGGTGGCAGCCGGCGCAGGCCGGGAACCATGACCTCGATGAGGAAACAGCCGCCCGGCTCCAGGTGAGCGGCGACGTTGCGGAAGCAGGACACCTGCGCCTCTTGCGTGGTCAAGTTCATGATCGTGTTGAAGAGCAGGTAGACGAGACGGAACGTCCCGTCCGCACGGGTGGTCGCGAAGTCGCCGATCGTGACGCCGATCGCCTCGCCACCCGGCTTGGCCCGCAGCCGGGCCACCATCGCACTGGACATGTCGATGCCGTGCACCGGGACGCCGCGGCGGGCCAGTGGCAGGGCGATCCGCCCGGTCCCGATGCCAAGCTCCAGTGCCCGGCCGTCACCGGCCAGCTCGGCCAGCACCTCGACCACCGGGTCCACGCTGGCCGGCTCGAACATGCCCGCCATCGACTCGTCGTAGCGCGCCGCGACCTTTGGCCCGAAGTAACCGTTGGTGTCACTCACGGCCAGACCGTATCGCAGGCGGTCCGGCCGGCGGTCTTACGGGCAGGTAATGACCTGCTTCGGGGTGGGGGTGAACGCGACGGAGAGGCGGGCCGGATCCCCGTTCGCGGCCAGGCCGGGCGCTGGCCGGCTCAATTCGGGGCAGTGATCCGGAGTAAACCCGCACACTCCGGGTAGGGCAAATCATATTCGCCTAGCCGATTATATTGGGCGGAGGAAGGACCGCAACTCGAAAGGGAAGGAGGCACCAGCCATGGTGTCAACCCTGATGAGCAACCGGGACACGGCCACGCTGGAGGTCTGCAGGACCTGTCAGCAATCTTGTGAGTCGTGCGCCTACGACTGCTGCGCCGGTGGCCCGGACATGGCAACCTGCACCCGGGTCTGCCTGGACTGCGCGAGCATATGCGCCACAACCGCAACCCTGATCGCCCGTGGCTCGCCGTGGGCTGCTGCCATGGCCACGCTCTGCGTGTCGGCGTGCGAACAGTGCGCGGCCGAGTGTGGCAAGCACGACGACCCCGACTGCCAGGAATGCGCGGCCACCTGCCGGCGCTGCGCCGAGCAATGCCGGTCCCTGGCGGCGTCCACGTCCTAACCGTCCATCCAGTCCGCCTGGCCGGCCGCGGGCCGGCCAGGCGGACGTCGATCCCACCAGCAATCAGATCGCGTTCGCCGAGCACCGGAACGGCCACAATTGGACGCAGGTCAAGACGGCTCAGGTCACCGGCTCGTTCATCCAGCTCAACTCGGTTGCTGACCTCGGCCAGGGCGACCTCCTGGCCGTAGGCGACCCGCGGCCGCGAACTCGGGCTCCGCCTGCTCCACATCCCTCCACGAAGTCATAGCCGAAGTATGCGCCGCCCCCCTGACAGGCTCAGCCGCGCAGCCGGTTCTCAGCTGTCGCTGGCTATGGTCCGATCGTTGTTGTGCTGGCCGAGTGCCCGGCTGTAGCGGCGGGTCAGTTCCGGCATGGTCGTTTCTCCCTCGGCGGCGCGTGCCAGGCCGAAGACGTAGCCGGGGAAGTCCAGTTCCCGCTGCACCTTCCAGAGGTGCTCATGCTGGTCGGGCGGGAACAGCTGGGCCGGGTCACCGACTGCGATCCAGCCGATGGGCACCGTTGTGTCCGGCGGCAGGTGAGTTCGCAGGTGGACCACCGCGTTGACCCGGATCTCACTGCGTGTCCCGATCCGCGCTCCGTTGAAGACCGTGCTGCCGGTGGCGAGGAAGACGCTGTCTTCGACGGTGCATCCGGTCAGGTAGGAATGCGGGCCGGCCAGCACGTGATTGCCGAGGCGCAGTGGGTCGCGTGGCGTGCCGCGCAACACGGCGTTCTCCATGACGACGCATTGCTCGCCGAGGTGGACCGGGCCGCCTTCGGCGCTGATGATGGCGCCGAACAGCACCCGGCAGTGCGGGCCGACGTGGACGTCCCCGCACAAGACCGCGGTCGGTGCGATGTAGGCGGTGGGGTGGACCTCGGGAGCGGCCCCGCGGTGCTCCAGCAACACGAGTTCAGTCCTTTCCGTCGTTAGGTTCAGCCGCCCCGGGAGTCCGCCCGTTCCGTTGACAAGCCGCCCAGGAATGCGGTGACGCGCTGCCAGGTGAGGCTCGCCGACTGAGCGTGGTAGTCGGCGAGGTGGGAGTCGGTGTAGAAGTGACCGGCACCGGGATAGGTGAACACCTGCGCGGCCAGACCCGCCCCGGCGGCCCCGGCCTGCCACTGGGCAGCCTCATGCCGCGAGGCGAACGGGTCGTTTTCGGCGAGGTGCACCTGTACCGGCAGGCCGGGCCGGGCGCTGGCTGGGATGGGCGCGATGCCATGCAGCAGCACCACGCCAGCGATCTGCCGGCACTGGTCCCAGACGCTGCCGATGACCCCGGCTCCCATGGAGAACCCGGCGAGCACGGCCGGGCCTGGCACCTGGCCCAGCGCCTGGCGCGCCCGCTCGCAGATGACCTCCCATCCGATGGCGTCCATCAACCGCAGAGCGGCATCGAGACTGCCCGCGGTCTGACCGGCGTACAGGTCGGGAGTGAGCACTTGGTGACCAGCGTCGCGTAGCCGGGCAGCCGTGCCGGCCTCGACCTGCCGCAGCCCATAGGACGAGTGGAACACCACCACCTGTGCCATGGTGAAGGTCAGGCGTGCAGCGCGGCGCGGATCAGATCCTGCAGTTCCGCGTCGGGGATTCGGGCGGCGTCGGCTGGTGTGAGCTTGATGGTGCCTTTGCCCGCGGCGAGTTCGGGATGACGCGCGGAGAAGCCACCGTCCCGGCCCGGCGATACATACACCGACAGGCCGTGCTTCCATGCCCCGATGTTGAGACGCTGGGATGCGTTCCGGTAGGTCGGCATCCCATAGGACAGCGCCACCTCGGCGTCCGGGCAGGTCGTCATGACCAGCTCATGCAGGCGGTCGAACACCGGCTGGTGCTCGCTGTCCATCTCCTCGCGGTAACGGCGCACAGACTCATCCATGACACCAGTCTGACTCGTTCCCCGGGGCGGGTGGGGATTTAATAGGCTCCGGCGCAACGACCCGCGAAACAGTTGATCTTGCGGCTTAGAGTGTCGCGGGAGTCTGTTAGCTGAAGAGTGCGGCCCAGGTGGCGGTGCGCCGGCCGTGCCAGGTGGGGCCTTCGCGGACGAATGCCCACTCGGGATTCCTGGTCGTGTCACGCAGCGCGCCGCAGACGTCATGGAAGACGGGGACATCGGCGTCGGCGCACTCGAAGTAGCTGATGAAGTCGAAATCACCGGCCGCGGCGGGCTCGGCGATGCTCTTGTAGGTCCGCCGAAGCAGGCAGGCTATCCCCGCTGCCGCGGCGAGCGCGTGACCGTGGTTGCGCATCTTGCCCGCGTCGTCGTAGCGAGGCAGGAAGTAGGTGTGCCGCTCCATCCAGTCCTTCTGCCACCACGCGGCGGTCTTGCTCACCGGGACGAGGAAGGCGTTGGGCATGACAGCCGCGGGCTGCTGCAGGACACGCTCGCCGTAGGAGAAGTTGAACATCGCCTGGCCGGTATAGCTGAGCGGGCGCACGACCCCGCCCAGGACACGCGGCGTGATGGCCGGGCCGAGCAGGTGGGCCAGCCCGGCGCGGAATTCCGTGATCGGCTCCGGGGTCATGGCGGCGACGTGCACGATCACCCCGGCGCCCTGCAGGCCGTCGTCGGTGATCTGGCCGGGAACGGCACTGACCCTGCGCAGGTAGGCGATCGACCGTACGGGGTCGCCGCCGGTGGAGCCGTACTCGTTGTGCAGCCCGAGGCGTTCGGCCAGGGCGGGCACGTCGGCGCCGGCCACGGCGGCCTGGCTCGCGGCCGGGACGCTGAGGCAGATATAGGCGCCGTAACGGATCGGGTCGAACGAGCGGATGTCGCTGGCTTTCATGGGTCACCTCATCTCGCCGGGAACGCTAGTAGCACGGCGAGATATCTGTCCAATGCATAGCATGCACCGTAAATATGCAAAATACTGATGTCTATGGAACTCGATCACGTCGAGGCGTTTCTCGCGATCGTCCGCAGCGGCGGCTTCGCCAGGGGATCGGCCGCCTTGCACCTGTCCCAGCCGGCGACCAGCCGGCGCATCAAGCTGCTGGAGACCGAGCTCGGCGCGCCGCTGTTCGACCGGCTCGGCCGCGGCGTGGCCCTCACCGAGGCCGGCCGCGCCTTCCTGCCGCACGCGCAGGCGCTGCTGGCCTCGATGCGGGACGGAATCGACGCGGTCAACACCGTGTGCGGCACCGGGCGAGGGGCGGTCACGCTCGCGCTGGTCGGAACCCTCGCCAGCAGCAGCCTGACCGCGCGGCTGCGCCAGCTCTGCCAGGCGCACCCGGGCCTGGACCTGCGGTTGCGGACCGCACTCAGCGCGGAGGTGAGCGCGCTGGTCCTGCGCGGCGACGCAGACCTGGGACTGCGGTACGGCACGGACCCCGATCCCGGTCTACTGCCGGTCGTCATCCATCAGGAGCGGCTGGTCCCGGTGTGCCCGCCGGGGCACCCCCTGGCGGCCAGCGGGACTGATCTCGCCGGCGCGCTAGCCGGGCAGCGGTGGCTCGCCTTCCCGGCCCGGCCGGGCGCACAAACCGACCCATACGCGGTGGCATTGTGGCAACTGCTCGCCGCCCACGGGCTAGGGGCGGCCGAGATCTTGCCGATCGACAGCCTGACCGCGCAGAAGCGCATGGCCGAAGCCGGGTTCGGCCTGGCGATCCTCCCCGAGAGCAGCCTGGATGAGGAACTCCGCACCGGAACCCTGTGCGCGATCGACGCGCCTGCCCTGACCGCCACGATTCCGGTGGCACTGATCCGCCGTCGCAACGCATTCCAGACAGGGGCGGCGCGGGCGCTGACCGCGGCGCTGACCGGCTGGCCGGACAGTCCCGGCACCTCCACGCACCAGTCCTAGACAGGCGGCGCGGGCGCTGACCGCGGTGCTGACCGGCTGGCCGGACAGTCCCGGCACCTCCGCGCACCAGTCCTAGACAGATAGTTAGCTATTTGCCATAATTACTTTGTGCTTGACCTGGACCTGGTGAAGGCCCTGGGCAACGAGAAGCGGCTTCAGGTTCTGGAGTGGCTTCGTGACCCGGTGGCCAACTTCCCGCCGCAGCGCGACGGCGATCTGGCCGAAGACGGCGTGTGTGCGCTGTTCATCGCCGAGAAGCTGGGCGTCAGCGCGCCGACCTGCGGCGAGCATCTGAAGCTGCTCTCCCGGGCGGGCCTGATCAGGGGCAGGAAGATCAAGCAGTGGGTCTTTTACAAGCGCGTGGAGGACCGGATCGCCCAGGCCAAGGAGGAGCTCGCCGGTGACTGGTGACACGCAGGCCTGCGGGCATCTGGTGATTCCGCGTGAGGACATTCACCGTGCCTACGGCACGATCGGCCGCTACCTGCGCCAGACTCCGGTCATCCAGCTCGGCCTGACCGGGCCGGTGACCCTCAAGCTGGAACAACTGCAGTGCGCGGGGTCGTTCAAGGCGCGCGGCGCGTTCACGAACCTGCTGCTGCGGGACGTTCCGCCGGCCGGGGTGGCGGCCGCATCCGGCGGCAACCACGGCGTCGCCGTGGCCTATGCCGCGCACCAGCTGGGCATCCCGGCCAGGATCTTCGTGCCCACCGTGTCCTCCCCGGCCAAGGTCGAGCGCATCCGCCAGCTAGCGGACCTGGTGATCGGGGGCGATCGCTACGCCGACGCGCTGCAGGCCGCCCAGCAGTGGATGGCGGCCTCCGGCGCGATGAGCGTGCACGCCTATGACCATCGGGAGACCATCCTCGGCCAGGCCACGCTCGCCCTCGAACTCGATGGCCAGGCCGGGCCGCTGGACACGGTGCTGGTCCCGGTCGGCGGCGGCGGTCTCATCGCCGGGATCGCCTCCTACTTCGCCGGCAGCGCCCGGGTCATCGGCGTGGAGCCCGACGGTGCGCCCACCCTCGCCCGCGCCCGGGCGGCCGGCGCTCCCGTCGATGCCCCGGCCGGCAGCATCGCCGTGGATGCCCTCGCCCCGCGCCGCGTCGGCGACCTGGTCTTCCCGATCACCCAGGCCTATGTCGACGACGTGCTGCTGGTGGACGATGACGCGATCCGCGGCGCGCAGCGCACCCTGTGGCAAACCGCGCGCATCGCAGCCGAGCCAGCCGCCTCGGTCGGCGTCGCGGCCCTGCTCACCGGGGCCTACAAGCCCGAGCCCGGCGAACGCGTCGCCGTCATCATCACCGGCGCCAACATGACCCCCTCCCAACTGGACGGCTGAAGGCCGGTTACGCGGGGGCGATCTCCCGGCTCACGATCCAGGCGTGCTTGCCGACCTGGCGTCCGCGCACGAACCCGTACTGCTCGAACAGTTCGGCCGTTGCGCTGAACAGGAACCGGCTCTGGGCCTGGCGGCCGTCGGTGGTCTCGGAGATCGCCTCGACCAGGCCACCCCCGGCGGCGGCGATCTGCGTGAGCGCACCCTCGAGCGCGGCTCGGGCGATTCCCTGGCCGCGATGCCGCTTATCGACGTAGATGCAGGTGATCCGCCAGCGGGCGGGAGGCGGTGGGTCCTTGTGGTATTCGCGCCCGTGCTTGAGGTCAAGCTCGTCCGGGCTGCCGTACTGGCACCAGCCCTGAGCGAGTCCCTGCTGGTCGAATACCAGCGCGGCGTGCGCTTGCCCGCTGCGCACGAGCTGTTCCTTGAGCGTGCGGGGATCGCTGACGCCACGCTGGTACGCGGTGTGGTACCCGATGCACCAGCAGCCTCCGTAGATCCCGTTGTTGCGTTCGGCCAGCTCCGCGAACGCGTCCCAGGTGGATGCGTCCAGCGGCCGGATCGTACGGGGCTCAGGCATTCGCGGCCTCGGCCAGCAGGCTGGCAAGCTTGGCCGGCTGGGTGAACATCGGCCAGTGGCCCGACTCGATGTCTGCGTAGCCGATGTGCCGGGCTTTGGAAAGCTCTGGCACCTCGCCCCCCTCCACCCACTCCCGGGCCTGAGCAGGGGAGAACTCCGGGCAGATCAGGGTGACAGGGATATCGAACCGCCGCTCGTCGCTGAGATGCACGATCCCCTTCGCCACACCTCCGGGAACCGGGATCGCGGCGGCCTCGATCGCGCGTCGCTGCTGCTCGTCAAGGTCGGCGGAGTCTGGGCCGTCGAACGGCCCCCACCCCGGGAAGGGCATGACACCACCGGTCAGCTCGAAGAAGCCGGCGTACGTGTCGCCGTCGCCGGCCGGGAAGCCCCCGATCATCGCGACCCGCGCCACCTTGCCCGGCCGTGCGTCGGCAGCCATCCAAGCGAGTGTGCAGGCGGCCGAATGACCTACGACCAGCACGCTGCCGGCGGCGGCGTCGACCGCCGCCAGCACCGCCGCATGCTGATCGGCAAGCGTCGCTTCGGCCGGCGGTGCTCCCTGACCAGGCAACGAGACCGGCACGGCCTGATGGCCCAGGGCCCGCAGCGGTGGAACGACCGCATCCCACGCCGACCCATCGAGCCAGAGTCCACCGATGAGGACGATGTCCATCGTGATACCTGCTCCTTCTTGCGTGCGTACAGTGCGACCGTGCGTACAGTGCGACCGTAGCGGCATTACCGGACGATCAACTTCCGGTTAACGAGCGGCTCCCCCTACGCTCGTGGCGTGGCATCCTTGGTCAGCCCCACCGCTCGCGCGCTTCAGACGCTCGAACTCCTGCAGGCGCGGCCCGGCATCACGGCCGGCCAGATCGCCGGGCGCCTCGAAGTGACCGAACGCGCGGCGCGCCGGTACGTCGCGATCTTGCGAGAGGCCGGGGTGCCGGTCGAGGCGTCACGGGGCCGCTATGGCGGGTACCGGCTCGGCCGCGGAATGCGGCTGCCACCGGTCGTCTTCACCCAGGACGAGGCGCTGGGATTGGTGATGGCCGTGCTCGAAGGCCATCCGGCAGCGGCCGACATGGACGAACTGGCCGGCTCGGCGCTGGCCAAGGTCATCCGGGCGCTGCCGGAGAGCATCGGCCGCCAGGCCGCGGCGCTGCGTGAGTACGCGGCAGCGGCACCCGACCGCCGTGCCGCTCACCCCGATCCGGCCGTGACCAGCGCGCTCGTTGTCGCAGCCGGATCCAGGTGCCGGGTACGGTTCCAGTACCGAAGCCGGTCAGGCAGCGAATGGGAAGCGGAGGCTGACCCGTGGGCGGTCGTTGTCCGCCACGGCCGCTGGTATCTGCTGTGCTACTCCCACCACGCGGGCGCGGTCCGCAGCTACCGGATCGACCGCGTCCGTGCGGTCGAGCAGACTCACCACTCGTTTACGCCACCCGACGGACTGGACCCGGTCGCCGCGCTCGAAGAAAACCTCGCCGAGGGCTGGGAGTTTCCGGTCCGCGTCGTGTTCGAAGCGCCCCCGGCCGAGGTGGCGCCCTGGATCCGCCCGCCGATGGGACGCCTCGAACCGCATGCCGGCGGATGTCTGCTGACCGGCAGCACCAGCAACCCGGCCATGTACGCGCAGGAGTGGCTGGCGGCCATACCGTTCGCCTTTCGCGTCGAGGGTGGCGGCGAGCTCCGCGCCGCCGTTGCCACGCTCGCGTCGCGCTGCGCGGCCGCGGTCGCGGACCAGCCAGACCAGCCAGACCAGCTCACCTGACGCGGTGCCGGGCACGCCCTCACAGGCCCGGTTCCGGCGTGCGGTGGAACAGGTCGCGGTGCAGGTCGAGGGCGAGGATTCCGGTGCGCAGTCCAACGGTGAGGGTTGCGCCGCCCTCGGTACGCTCCCGTGATGCGTGGCTTGGGCGTTGCTGGAGCAGGGCGTGCACCGGGATGCCGAGTGGGATGACCGTGTGGGGCGTGCCGGTGGCCGGATCCCAGAGCCGGACGGTGCCATCGTGGCCGCCGGATATCAGGACCATGTGACCGTCGTCGCTGATAGCGGTCAAGACGGCCCGGACCTGGCCGGTGTGCCCGGTCAGGGGCCGGCCGGCGGCGCGGCCGGATGCCGGGTCCCAGACCCGGATGGTGTGATCGGCGCTGGCTGAGGCCAGGAGGGGTGGCAGGCCTGGCCGGGATGGGATGGCGGTCAGCGCCCAGATCCAGCCGTCGTGCCCGGTCAGTGGGCTGTTCACCGGGGTGGGGGACTGTCTGGCGTCCGGTGTGCTGGGGAGGATGGCGGCCAAGTCCCAGATTCGGATGGTGGCGTCGTTCCCGGCGGCGGCCAGCAGTAGGTGGCCGTCCGGAAGTGTGATCGGGCACAGGGCCCGGATCGGGCTGGCCGGGCCACGCACGGTGGGTCCGGGTTTCAGGTGGCCGCCGGGGAAGACGGTGATGATCGTGATGGTGCCGGTGCCGTCGGCTACCGCGGCGCGAGCCTCGGGTGGCTGCCCGGGCAGCGGGCACAGGGCGAGCACGGCCTGGTCGCTGACCTGCAGGGGCGGGCCGGGCTGGTAGCCGGTGCGCAGGTCGCTGAGGCGGACTTGACCATGGATGTTGCCGGTGAGCAGGCTGAGGTGATCCGTGCGGGTCAGGGTGGCGATGGCGGATACCTCCGCCGGGGATGTGACCGTGCGCTGGGTCGCGGTGGCTGCGGTCCAGCTGCGCACCGTGCCGTCGCCGTGCATGGTCACACAGTCGCCGATCATGGCGGGACAGGGGGCGAGGCCGCTGACCGCCACCGGCGACCTGACCAGCGGCTGTCCCACCGCCCGCCCGGTAGTGGTATCCCACAGCCGCACCGTCCCGTCTTGGCCGGCGCTGGCCATGATGGGTGGCTGGCCCGGCTGGCGGCCGGGCAGCACGCACACGTCCCAGATGGGGCCGGTGTGCCCGGTGATGACCGGGCCGGTGGGTTGCCCGGTGGCCGGGTCCCATTGCCGTATCGTCCCGTCGTGTCCGGCGCTGGCCAGGATGGGTGGCTGGTCTGGCCGGCGGCCGGGCAGCACGCACACGGCCCAGACGGGGGCGGTGTGCGCGGTGATGGGGCGGCCGGTGGGTTGCCCGGTGGCCGGGTCCCATTGCCGTATCGTCCCGGCATGGCCGGCGCTGGCCAGGGTGGGTGGCCGGCCGGGCAGCACGCACAGGCCGAGGACGGCACTGGTGTGCCCGGTGATGACGGGTCCGGTGGGTTGCCCGGTGAGGGGGTCCCATTGCCGTATCGTCCCGTCCCGCCCGGCGCTGGCCAGGGTGGGTGGCTGGCCCGGCCGGCGGCCGGGCAGCACGCACACGCTCCAGACAGTGCCGGTGTGCCCGGTGATGGGGTGGCTGGTGGGTTGCCCGGTGGCCGGGTCCCACAGCCGTACCGTCCCGTCCCGCCCGGCGCTGGCCAGGGTGGGTGGCTGGCCGGGCACCATGCAGATATCCCAGACAGAGCCGGTGTGCCCGGTGATGACCGGGCCGGTGGGTTGCCCGGTGGCCGGGTCCCACAGCCGTATCGTCCCGTCATCCCCGGCGCTGGCCAGGGTGGGCCGCTGGTCTGGCCGGCGGCCGGGCAGCACGCACAGGCCAAGGATGGCGCCGGTGGCAGGCAGGCTGGTGGGTTGGCCGGTGGCCGGGTCCCACAGCCGTACCGTCCCGTCATCCCCGGCGCTGGCCAGGGTGGGTGGCTGACGGCCGGGCAGCACGCACAGGCCCCAGACGGGGCCGGTGTGCCCGGTGATGGGGTGGCTGGTGGGCTGCCCGGTGGCCGGGTCCCACAGCCGTATCGTCCCGTCCTGGCCGGCGCTGGCCAGGGTGGGTGGCTGGTCTGGCTGGCTGCCGGGCAGCACGCACACGTCCCAGACAGTGCCGGTGTGCCCGGTGATGGGGTGGCTGGTGGGCTGCCCGGTGGCCGGGTCCCACAGCCGTATCGTCCCGTCGTCTCCGGCGCTGGCCAGGGTGGGTGGCTGGCCGGGTTTGCGGCCGGGCAGCACGCACAGGCCAGGGACGGCGCCGGTGTGCCCGGTGATGACCGGGCCGGTGGGCTGCCCGGTGGCCGGGTCCCACAGCCGTACCGTCCCATCGCCCCCGGCACTGGCCAGGATGAGCGGCTGGTCTGGCCGGCGGCCGGGCAGCATGCACAGGCCGAGGACGGCGCCGGTGTGCCCGGTGATGACCGGGCCGGTGGGCTGCCCGGTGGCCGGGTCCCACAGCCGTACCGTCCCGTCGTCTCCGGCGCTGGCCAGGGTGGGTGGCTGGCGGCCGGGCAGCACGCACAGGCCCCAGATGGGACCGGTGTGCCCGGTGATGACCGGGCCGGTGGGCTGCCCGGTGGCCGGGTCCCACAGCCGTACCGTCCCGTCGTCTCCGGCGCTGGCCAGCAGGGTTCGCCCGGCAGGCATGGACAGCACGCAGATGTCTTCAACCGAGCTGGTGTGGCCTTGCATGGGGACGCCGATCGGGGTGGCGGTCACCGGGTCCCAGAGCCTGATCGTGCCGTCGTCGCCGCAGGACGCGAGGATCAGCCGCCCGCTGGGCAGGGTCAGGCTGCGCACCTTGTTGACCGCGCTGGTGTGGCCGCTGAGGC
Organism: Streptosporangiaceae bacterium; assembly: GCA_035308365.1. Lineage (GTDB taxonomy): Bacteria > Actinomycetota > Actinomycetes > Streptosporangiales > Streptosporangiaceae > PALSA-505. Next base: position 28,041 of record DATGGU010000198.1, on the reverse strand, counting down.
TGACGTGGACGGTGGAGCGCCCGGCCTGGGCAGCGGCGATGCCCCACCCGGTGGCGGGCTCGCCGATGACCTGCCGTGGGCTGTGCCTGGTCGTGGCGAGCTGACGCAGGCCGGGGCGGTCGGCGCGACTCGCGCTCACGAGGGTGTCGCGGGCCCCCATGATGCCAGCGATGGGCGGGGGGACCGCGCGATGGCCGAACAGCGTGCGGATGGCATCGGCGGTCACCGCGTTCGGGTCGAGGCGGTCCAGCACGCGGGGCAGACCCGCCAGGTCATCCCACCTGCCGGCCTCGGCGATATGCCCGGACAGGTGCCTGACCAGGTAGTCAGGAAAGCGGCCCTCGGTGGCTGCGGCTGCCTGGGCGGCGTGCAGCAGAGCGCGAGCAGTGAGCCGTCTCGGGTCGCCGCCGTCCTGCCCGGCGGGTGGGTGGCCGGCGAAGTATTCGATGAAGGTGTGGTGTGCCAGCCGGTAAACCGTCTGCGCTCCGGACGTCCCGCCGTGCCTGGTAGCCGTATCGGCCGTGATGTAGGCAGCGGCCTGGCCGAGCAGGCCACTGATTGCCGCCGCCCAGATCCCGGCTACGTTGAAGTCCGGGTCTGCGCTGGGATCCTCATCCGAGTCACCGGCCAGCCGTGGCAGCGGGTTGGGAGCCAGGGCGGCGGCGATGGCCGCCCAGATGCCGTCGGCCTCGGGGACGCCGCGACCGCGGGCCAGGGATAGCGCCCGCATCAAGATCGGGTAATGGTCGTCCTGGCCGGCGAGGCGGTGCAGGGCGCGGCCGAACACGTCCTGGTGGGTGCCTTGCAGCAGTTGGCCACGCGAGCGGGCCAGGCTGGGAGTGAGCAGCCGCGGGTCGGCGGTCAGCTCACAGACCACCAGACGGGCGAACAGGAACTCCTGCCCCCGGTCGGCAACCTCGCCCGCCACGCGGCGGATGTCCTGGTCGCTGACCGCACGCATGTGCGCGATGGCATGGCCGGCGACGCCGTAGTCGCGGGCTGCCCGCAATCTGCCACACACATACCGGCGGATGGCTTCCCGGTCCTGGCTGAGCCAGATCACGCAACCACGGCTTTGCCTGCCCCGGTCTGTGCCATCGGCAGCTGGCCCGCCAGCTGGTCCGCGGGTACCCGCGGTACCGGTGCCGAGTGCGTCGAGCAGGTTCTCATCACCGGCGGGCCGGTCCGGGGCTTCACTGGTGGAGGCGCGGGTGCCCACCAGGACGCGGACCCTGGCCAGGCTGGCGATGCGGGCCAGCAGCGAGCGGGCGATATCCAGCGGGTCCACGGACTCATCCAGCGCGTCAGCCAGCACGGTGAACGGCCCGGTCCGCCCGGCCAGTTCGGCGGTGAGGAAGTCCAGGTCACTGGCCACCCCGGTGGCGGAATCCTGATCCGAGGGCAGTGGGCCGATCCCGGCCGCCGCGGCGGCCCGCATGACCGCCTGGGCGAGGTTCAGGCCGCTGAGGTGAATCACCGCGTCGAACACCGACTCCGGGGGCAGCGTCGTGCCGGGGCCGGGGATGGCGGCCAGACCGCGGCGGGCCAGGGCGTCGCGCAGAGCGGGCAGGGACCGCACGAGCACCGTGCCCAGCAGCGCGGATTTCCCTGCCCCAGCCCGGCCGGTCACCACGAGCATGCCGGAGTCAGCCCGGTGCAGCCAGGCGCTGATCTGGGCGAGTTCGTTCTCCCGGCCCTCGAAAAACCAGGCCAGCTCCCCATGTTCGGCCCCTTGGGCTTTGACCAGGAAATGGTTCCGCTCGTCAGCGGACAGATCTGCCAGGACCTCTTCGAGGTAGCTGATGGTCTCCACCGGTGCCGGCATCCACGACGCCACCGGCGGGTAGACCCGGACCAGCGCGGCCTCACCGAGGGCCCGCTGGTGCACGTTGTGCGGGCCGATCACCCGTTCCAGCTGTGCGGCCAGGTCGCGCAGCAAGATCCGGCGTTCGGCACGGTAGGTGTCGGCCAGCAGGTTCGCCAGCACGCCGGTGAACCAGCCCGCTGGCCCGGTACCGTCGTGTGGAGCGGCGATGAGCAGCAGCCGGGCCGGGGCGTCCGGGCCATGCAGCGCGGCCATGACCGCGTCGGCGATCTGGGTGGCGTGGCTGGTCTCTACGATGATCATTGCCCAGCCGCCCGCATCGGCAGCGTTCTGCGCTGCCGCGGCGGTGGCCTGCCGGGCGCGGATCGCCTGGGCAAGTTGCTGCGGCTCTATCCCCGACCCGCCGACCATGGCCGGGCTTCCGGCGTGAGCGAGCGCAGCGTGGGTCCCGTCCGACCAGCCACGCCCGGCCCAGTACAGCACCGAAGACCCGGCCACCGGATTCACCACGAAGCCGTCCGGTTCGTCTGTGCCAGCCACGGCGGCAGCCTGTGGCCCAGACCACTCCCGCAGCCGGTGCTGGGCCGCATCAGCACCACGGTCACGGACCGGATGCCGCCACGGCCGGTGCTCGCCGCCAAACGGTGCCAGCAGCTCGACAAGCCGCCCCGCCTGGGACTCCACATCCAGGTCCGGGAGACCGGCGTCGGCGTAGTGACCGATTGTCACCGGGAACACATCCACCACCGGCCGCATCCGCGTATCCCCATGGCGTGCTACGGCCGGCCGCGTTGGAGCGGCTGGAGGATCATCGGCGTGCTCAGGGATTCCCGGCGGATAGGCGGACGCCCGCGCGTGTGCCAGCCGGCGTGCCCGGACCGACTCATAGGCCAGGTCGTCCCGGCCCAGCGCGCGAGCGAGCAGATCAGCCGTGCTGCGATGGGGGCGGCTGGTGCGGCCTCGTTCGATGTCGCTGATGGTCCGGACATCCAGCCCGGACAACGCCGCTAAATCTTCCTGGGTCAGCCCCGCCGCAACCCGGTATCTACGGACCAACTCCCCGTAGACCTCCGCCACAAGCGCAGCTTATACACAGCTATGTCACCGCCCTCCCCGGGATCAGGTTGCCGTACACGAGACGCCGGCGCGCCCGTAGTCGCGCCGAGTGCCTCGCGGCTTTCAGCGGGCGCCGATGCGCTGCACTGCCTCGGCGCCCGCGCGCAGCCCGGCCGCGACAGCGGTATCGAGGTCCGCTCCCCGGCCTAGCGCCGCTGCAAGGGTGCCGGCGAATGCGTCACCGGCTCCGGTGGTATCCACGACCTCGGCTACGGGAACGGCCGGAAGCAGCCGCGCGGTGGCGCCGTCAGCGACGGCGGCTCCGGCCGCACCGGCCGTGACGACGGCGGACTTCGGGCCGAGCCGCAGCAGCTCCCGGGCCGCGTCCAGGACGTGGCCGCCCAGGCCGCCGGCGTGCAGCAGGAACGCTGCCTCGTGCTCGTTGACCAGCAACGGGTCCAGGCCGCACAGCAGCTCACCGGGCACCGGCTGCGCGGGCGCCAGCGTCACCACCGGGCGCATGCCCGTCTGCGCGGCGAGCCTTACCGCCATAGTCACGCCGGCGAGCGGGATCTCCAGCAGGGACAGCAGCACGCTGGCGGGCGGCAAGGCCGGCCACGCCGCCTCAACGGCCGCGGCGTCGACGAACTCGTTGGCGCCCGGGTCCAGCACGATGGTGTTCTCTCCATCGGGGGTGACGGTGACGTAGGCGGTGCCGGTGCTCACCCCAGGCACGGTGCGTACCGATTCGGTATTCACGCCCCGGCGGCGCAGGTCTTCGACCATGCGGGTCCCGGCGGGGTCGTCACCGACGGCTCCCAGCATCGCGACCTCGGCACCCGCGGCGGCGGCCGCGACGGCTTGGTTGGCGCCCTTGCCGCCCGCCCGGCGCTCGACGCGCTGTGCGGTGACCGTCTCACCCGGGCGTACGGGCCGGCCGAGCTGGAGCATCACGTCTTCGTTGATGGAGCCGACGACGATCACGGCGCGGGAATCCGCTGAGCTCATGCCTGCATGGTGGCACGGGCCGCGGTTTTACTGGTGACGACCCTGCCAGCGGGAACCGTCCCAGTGCAGCAGGATCAGGCCAGGCGGGCTGGAGCCGGTCTGCTGGCTGGCGGCGGGTGTCTCGGCGACCCAGGCGCGGCCGCGATCACCACCGCCGCTGCGGCGGCCAGGATCGCCGCAGCCCATCGTGGCCTGCACCTCATGCCAGTCATCCCCTCCCACGCCCGCCGCCGGCCGGCCGGTTCCTGCGGCGCCCGGACATCGCCCCCGGTTCCCGCCGCCGTCAAATTCCCAGGCCGGAAACATGCCGGCGGCCGTCGATGGTGCTCGCGGAGTAGCGTTGCGGCATGAGCGAGACGACGTGGCTGGATGCCACCGCGCAAGCCGATCTTGTCCGGCGTGGCGAGGTGAGCCCCAAAGAGCTGACAGAGGCTGCCATCACCCGGATCGAGGCGATGAACCCGCGGCTGGATGCCGTCATCCGGACGCGGTTCGACGCCGCGCGGCAAGAAGCCGACGGCGACCTGCCCGACGGCCCGTTCCGCGGGGTGCCGATCCTGTTCAAGGACCTGGGCTGCATGGTCGCGGGTGAGCCGGCGGCCTTTGGCGTCGGGCCGATGCGGGATGTGGCGTGGCCGGTGACGTCCTATCTGGCGGAGCAGTTCCTGGCCGCTGGTTTTGTCGCGCTGGGCCGCACCAACGTGCCGGAGCTCGGCACGACCGTGACGACCGAGCCGCGGAGCTTTCCCGCGGCGCGCAACCCGTGGGACACCGGTCGTTCGGCCGGGGGCTCGTCGGGCGGCTCGGCCGCCGCGGTGGCGGCCGGCCTGGTGGCCGTGGCGCACGCCAGCGACGGGGGCGGATCGATCCGCATTCCGGCCAGTGAGTGCGGGCTGGTCGGGCTCAAGCCGACCCGCGCGCGAGTGAGCCAGGGCCCGCTGGTCGGCGAGGCATGGGCTGGCGGTGTGACCGATGGGGCGATCACGCGGACCGTTCGGGACGCGGCCGCCGTGCTCGACGTGATCAGCGAGCCGATGGTGGGGGAGCCGTACTACGCGCCGGCGTTGCCGCGGCCACTGGCGCGCGAGGTCGGTGCCGATCCGGGCCGGCTGCGGATCGGGGTGCTTGACCGGCCCGGTGCCGAGGGTTACCTCGATGACCCGCAGTGCCGCGCCGCGGTGGCCAGCGCGGCGCGGCTGCTGGAGTCGCTTGGCCATCATGTGGAGGAGTCCGCGCCCGCGGCCATGTTCGAGCAGGAGTTCGTCCATCACTTCACCACCCTCATCGCCGCCGACACCGAAGCCACCCTGCAGGCCTTCGAGATGCTGCTGGGCCGGCCGATCGGCGAGGACGAGATCGAACCGCGCAACGCCGCCTACCGGCAGGCCGGCCAGGCCCTCGGCGCGGTGGCCTACCTGCAAAGCCGGACGTGGCTGTCTGCGTGGGCGCGCCGCATGGCGGACTGGTGGTCAGGCCATGACCTGCTGCTGACGCCCACGCTGGGCGCGCGCCCGCCCGAGCTCGGCTGGTTCACCGCGGCCGGGCCGGAGCACGAAGGGCCGCGGATCGTCAGTTTCATCCCCTACACCGCGCAGTTCAACATGACCGGCCAGCCGGCCATCACACTGCCCCTGCACCAGACGCCCGAGGGCCTGCCGGTCGGCGTGCAGCTGGTCGCGACCTACGGCCGGGAGGACACCCTGATCCGGGTCGCCAGCCAGCTCGAGCAAGCCGCGCCCTGGAGCGATCGGCACCCACCCACGCACGCCTGACACGCCTGCGCCGGAACCCAGCCGGACGGCTGGCCACCAGTGATGCCGAGGGGGCGGGATGGCTAGTGTTGAGCCGTGAGATTGCGCGACTCGCTCACCAGTGTGAGCCAGAAGATAGGCGTGGTTGTTTTAGCCGGTGTCTGCGCTGCCGCGTGTGCGAGTCCGCAGCCCCGGCATGTGCCTGGATCGCTGCCATCGCCACGGCGGCCGGCCGTCCATGTTCACCCGGCTTCGGGCACGCTGGGTGTGGCGGGCAGCTACCTGGTGGGTGAGCGGCAGATTACGTTCCTGGAGCCGGCCCATGCTGGGCCGGCGGGGGAACATCTTGGGCCGCGTTCACTTTTGACGGTGGTCCGGTACCCGCTGGTACGGCCACCGGCCGGGGGGCGGCCCGCTCCCGGCCGGTTTCCGTTGCTGGTGTTTGCTCCCGGGTTCACCCGGTGCGCGGGCGTGTACTCGGATTTGCTGCAGAGCTGGGCGAGCGCCGGTTATGTCGTGGCTGCGGTGAACTTTCCCCGCACCGATTGCTATGCCGGGGCGGCCGCTTACGAACCTGACCTGGTGAATCAGCCATATGACATGTCGTTTGCCATCAGCCGGCTACTGGCCTTGAGCGCTCAGCCGGGTGATTTGTTTTACCGGTTGCTCGACAGCCGGAAGGTCGCGGCGGCCGGCCAGTCCGATGGTGGTGACACGGTCGCCGCCCTGGCGGCGAATGCGTGCTGCGCCGACCACAGGCTGGTGGCGGTGGCTGTGCTCTCGGGAGCCGAGTGGGCACCGATGCCGGGCCGGTATTTCGCCGGCCCGGTTCCGCCGATGCTCTTCGTGCAGGGCAGCGTGGACACGGTCAACCCACCGTGGACCAGCCTGCAGTTGTACCGGGCGGACCGCTACCGGGCGAGGTACTACCTGGACTTGCTGGGAGCAGACCATGGCGGGCCATATCTGGGCAGCAACCCGGTGGAGCAACTGGTGTCCCGGGTCACCCTCGCCTTCTTCAACCGTTATGTGCTGGGCCAGGCCGGCCCGCTGGCGGCGATGCAGCGGGACAGCAGCCTTGGCCCGAAGGCGGTGCTGGTGGCTGGTGGCCGGCCGCCGCCATGAGCGCACGGCCGGCTGCCCGGTGCAGGGTTAGCTGGCCTTCCACAGGTAGGTGCTGCCGTTGGTGTCACCGGCGGCGAGGACCTTGCCGTCGCCGCTGAAGGCGATGGCGCCGACACCCTGTGGCCCGGTTTGAGGATCGGTCAGGACGCCGGTCTGCTGGTTGGTGGTGGTGTCCCATAGATAGGTGGTGCCGTCGGCGTCCGCGATGGCCAGTGTGCCGCTGGGGCTGAACGCCACTCCCCACACGGTGCTGGGTTCGGGAATGACGGTGTGGGTGCCGTTAGCCAGATCCCACAGGTAGGTGTCGCCATCGACGTCACCGGTGGCCAGCAGCGCGCCATCGGGGCTGAACGCTACCGCGGTCGCGTACTGCCTTCCGGGGATGGTGTAAGGCCCGGCTGGCGGTGCTGCCGGCGCTTGCGGGTTCCACAGGTAGGTCTGGCCGCCGAAGTCGGCAGTGGCCAGCTTGGTGCCATCCGGGCTGAAGGCCAGGGCCCAGATCCCCGCGCCTGCCGGGTCGGGAAGTGTACCGGCCAGCGTGGTCGCGTGACCGCCGTCAAGGACATGCCACAGGTAGCTCCGCCCGTTCTTGTCTCCGGTGGCCAGCAGGCCACCGGATGGGCTGAACGCCACCGAGTTGACCGCCATCCCACCGGGGTCGCGGACGGTAGCGATCAAGGCCCGGGTCACGCTATCCCATAGGTAGGTGCTGCCGTTGCGGTCACCGGTGGCCAGGACGGTGCCATCCGGGCTGAACGCGACGGAAAACACCTTGGTGCTGGCCGGAGCTGGGAGCGCGCCCACCTGCTGTCCGGTGGCGGCGTCCCACAGGTAGGTGTTGCCGTCCGCATCGCCGCTGGCCAGCAGCTTGCCGTCGGGGCTGAATGCCACCGAGTCGACGTGCTGCCCACTCGATCCGGGATCAGCGAAACTGCGGATGGCCTGCGGGAGCTGTGCTGTTGTCCCCCCGCCTGGCGAACGATCGGCACTGGAGCCGGGGGAGTGCTGGGAATGCCGTGCCGTAGCGGTGACCGGCGAGCTGGGATGAGACACCGCGGCAGGCGCAGGCTCGGGCGCAGTGGCTGCGCTGTGCCGGGAGACGGTGCTGGCGATGATCGCTGCGGTAACACCTCCGGCCGCCAGCAGCGTGGCGGCGAGGGCGGCAAGCACCAGCCCGCGGCGACTGGGGCGGCCAGTGGGCTCGCTGGCCGCTGCCGGACCGCCGGGAACCGCCTCGGGGCGCGGGGCCGGTATCTGCCTGGCCACCCCCGTGACCGTCCGCTGGCCATCGGCTGCCTGCTGGGCCGGGCCGGCCGCGGCGGGCATGGCCCGCCACTGCTCGCCCGGGCCGCTGAGATAGGCGATCTCTGTCGGCGGGTGATCGAGCGGTGCCCCGCGAGCTGGATCGTAGGCGGGCAGGCCGAACGCTTCACGCAGCGCGTCGGCAAATTCCCGGCAGTTCGGGTACCGATCAGCGGGTGCCTTCGCCAGCGCCCGGGTCAGGACGGGATCGGCCGCCGGCGCCAGGCCCGGGCGGTGTGCCGAAAGCGGCGGCGGCGGCGCGGAAAGCTGCGCGTACAGCACCGCCATCCCCTGGTCACGGGTGAACGGCGGTGCGCCCGACAGCAACTCGAACGCCGCGCATGCCAGCGCGTACTGGTCCGTGCGCCCATCCACCGGCCGGCCCTCGATCTGCTCGGGAGCCGAGTAGTCCAGCGTGCCCAGAAATTGCCCGGCCGCAGTCAGCCCAACCGAGGACAAGGCAGCCTTGGACAGCCCAAAATCAGACAAGTACACATGATCGGGCCGTCCCGGCTGGGCATCCATCAGCATGTTCGCCGGCTTGACATCCCGGTGCACCAGCCCGGCGGCATGGGCCGCATCCAGCGCCGATGCCACGGCGGACACGAGCCCAGCCGCGCGTGCCGGTGACAGTGGCCCGGTTCGGCGCAGGAGCGTCAGCGCATCACCGCCCGGCACATACCGCATTGCGATATACAGCACCCCATCGGCCTCACCGGCCGCGAAAACCGGAATGATATGTGGGTCATCGATAGCCGCCGCTATCCGGGACTCACGGATGAAACGCTGCCGGAATGACGCATCCGCAGACAGCGCGGGCATCAGTATCTTCAGCGCCACCTGCCGCTGCAGCGGCTCATCGAGCGCACGGAACACCACCGCCATGCCACCCTGCCCGATCTGGCCCTCCAGCCGGTACCCGGCAACCCGCGAACCAGCAGCCAGGCCAGCTAAGAACGCGGCACCACCAGCAGGCGACTGATCACCCATCACGCCTCCCCCCACAGCCCGCGGGGCCCTGCCTCCAGCGGGCACAACACCAGCCAGGACCGGTATCAGGCCAGGCCAGCAGCCGAAGAGCCGACTCGCCACGGCGCTCCAAGTATCCGGGCTCCGATGCCCCCACGCAACAAGGCCGCGGAACGCCGGCCGAGAGGCCTCTGCCAACCGGTAAAGAAGCACCAGTCTTCCGGAGGACTTCCAGGCAATAAATAACCTGAATCCCACCGCTACACCGTGGAAGAAGAACTCCCTGACCACTCACCGGCCGGCCATGCGCGCCGTTCCCGGCTGGATGGCGAGTCGCCCGCGACCAGGCTGGACCGCAACGAACTTGGCCCGCCGCCGGGCTTGGCCCGCCTGCTGAGCACGCCTGATCTCGCCGCGCGCCAGATACGCGCATGGTGCCCTCTCCACCGGTTGACTCGGTCTGGATTCTGGTGATTATCTGTTCTGGAAGAACGCGTCCGGTTCTGGGTTGTTCAGGGGACCGGCTCGCAGGTCATGGGATTTGACTTCCTTGATTGTGCGAGCTGGGTTAAGTTGCGGCGGCACGGACGTTACGGGGGAGGAGCCCGATTATGGAACGGCATGCGGTTACCACGGCTGCCGGTCGTGCTTCTGGCTTACCCGGGGCCGGTCTTCGTGCCTTGCCCGGGGACAGGGTGGTGCGGTGATGACCGTGACACCAGTACCCCGGCTGGACATCAGCAGTCTGCCTGTCGGTGACGAACTTGGCAGTGGCGGTCAGGGCCGGGTCTCGGCCGTAGGCGGATTCCTGATCAATGGCAGGTGGCCGGCGGCTGTCAAGGTCTACTCGGCCGATGTGCTCGATCAGATCGACCCGGCCGCGCTGGAAGAGATCGTGGGTCTTCCCCGGCTGCTCAGCCCCGATGACAGCGCGTGGTTGTATGAGAACACCGCCTGGCCCGCGGCGGTCGTGGAGAATGCCGGACAGGTTTGCGGGTTCCTTATGCGCGCTGTGCCTGAGGAATATTATTTCGATTTCCAGACGCGCACTCGCGGAACGCAAGCCAAGCTCGCCGACATGGCATTCCTGCTCAATTCCGACCAGTATGTCAGTGGCTCCGGGCTTTCAGTGAGCGAGCGTGACCGGCTGGCTCTGCTCAAAACCCTGGCCATGACCCTCTCGCGACTGCACGCGCTGGATATCTGCGTCGGCGACCTGTCACCGAAGAATCTGCTCTTCAGCCTGGCCCCGGCCCCGCATTGCTTTACATTGGACTGCGACGCGATGCGGGTGCGTGGGCAGACCGTGCTGCCTCAGATCCAGACCCCGGACTGGGAAGTACCCGACGGCGAGGCCACGGCCACCACCGCGGCGGACGCCTGCAAATTCGGGCTACTGGCCATCCGGCTGTTCGCCCGCGACCAGTCTTCCCGGAACCAGTCCCCGTTGGCGGCTGTCGCACCTGAACTGGGCCGCTTGGCCGAGCTCAGCCAGGATCCCGATCCGCTTCGCCGCCCGGTGCCGGGCGCGTGGATCACAGCCCTGGATGCGACCGCATCTTTCGCCTCGACGGCACCGGCCAGTGGACCGGAACCGGCCGCGTCATCAGCTCCAATCGCCGTCCTGATTCCTCCAGTGGGCTCCGCCGAGCCGCATCTGGAGGTACCGCTGGAATCCCCGCCAGTCCAGCATGTTCCGCCCCGGCGGCGCTGGCTCAAGCCCGCCGTCGCATTCGGCAGCATCGCGGCCGTGGCAGGAGCGGCCGCGCTGGCCGTCTCACTGATCCACTCTCCGGCCGCGGCCACATCACCACCGCCCGCCCGAGCCAGCACACCGGTAACCGGATCGGCCGGCGGGGCGTCCACACCCACCACCCCGGCGGCGTCGGCCAGTGACGAGGCCGCCCAGATCAACAGCCTGCTGAACAGCAGCTCCGCCAGCCGCAGCGCCCTGGTGACCGCGGTAAACAACGTGGGGACGTGCACCGGCCTATCCAGCGATGTGTCGGAAATCCAGGACGTGGCCAGCCAGCGGAGCGCCGAGCTCAGTGAGGCGTCCGGCCTGTCCACCGGGGCGCTGCCCAGCGGGGCGGCTCTGCAGTCGGACCTGACCGCCGCCCTGCGGTACTCCATGCTCGCCGACAACGACTTTGCGCAGTGGGCGCAGCAGATGCTCAACGACGGCTGCAGCGATCCTGCTCCGCAGACTCCCGCATATATGAACGGATTCAGCGAATCGAAGAAGGCCGGGCTGGCCAAGACCGCATTCCTGCAGCTCTGGAACCCGATCGCCAGCCAGCAGGGACTACCTGCCCGCGGCCCGAACTTCATATAGCAGTCCGGCACTCCATCACCCCGGACAGCGAGGACACCATCCCGGGCGCGGAATGCCCGCCCCCCGCGGTCACCCCAATGGCCTGAATGGTCTTTAGGCAGAAGTACTGACCAGGGCCGGGCCGGGTGGTGGGCTGGCTTGCGGCCTGGTAAGTCTCCGGATCGCAGCAAAACTTTCTGGTGGCCGATCAGTTTGCCTGCGAACGGCTTGCCGCAGGCCTGTCCGGGGCGGCCGGAAAAACCGGTCGCGTGGAAGGGCTCGGTCGGGCACCATAGCCAGGCGGTTGCCTGTAACGGGGGACAAAATGACTGCGCCTGACCATGGTCGCGGCTCACCGGCCCGGAAGCGGGCGGTGCTGCTCGCGCTGCGCTGCTACGGCCGCCAGATGGCCAGGCTGTGGCGCGTCACGGTGCCCGCGATGTTGCTGCCCGCGCTGGGAAACACATGCATCTTCTACGTCGCGCCGCTGATTGTCGCTCAACTGGTCGGCCGCTTTGCCGGCCACCGGCTGGCCGGGATCGGCGCGGCGATGCCGTATGTGGCCGGCTTCACCGGGGCGCTGCTGTTCGCCGAGGTCGTGTGGCGGATCGGGATCCACTGCCTGAACCGCCTTGACGGCCGCGGAATCGAGAACCTCTACGTGATCGGCATGGACGAGCTGCTGGCGAAGGACGCGGCATTCTTCCACGACAACTTCGCTGGTTCGCTGACCAAGCGCGTGCTGAGCTTCGCTTCCCGGTTCGAGGACTTCACCGACAATCTGGTGTTCAACGTCGTCGGCAGCCTCGTGCCGCTGGTGTTCGCCTCGGTGGTGTTGTGGCGGTATGACCCATTGCTCGTCGCCGGGCTGCTCGGCCTGATCGCGATTACCGGCGCCGGTGTCGCACCGCTGATCCGCCGTCGCCAGAAGCTCGTCGACCAGCGTGAGGAAGCGATCGCGCGCGTGTCCGGGCACGTTGCCGACAGCCTGATGAACATGGACACGATCCGCGCGTTCGCTGCCGAGGACCGGGAGGCTGCCGAACACAGGTCGCGCGTCGCCGACCAGCGACGCAAGTCGCTGCGGTCGTGGGATTACGGGAACCTGCGCATCGACGCGCTGGTCGCGCCGATGTCCGTGCTGACCAATGTGTTCGGTCTGCTGCTCGCGATCGCGCTCGGTGCAGGCCAGCACGGAATCGAGGCGATCGTGGTGGCATTCACCTATTACTCCAACGCGACGCGGATCATGTTCGAGTTCAACCAGATCTACCGCAGTATGGAGAGCTCGCTGACCGAAGCCGCGCAGTTCACCGAATTGCTGCTGATCCGGCCGGCCGTGGTCGACCCGATCGCGCCGGAGCCGCTGCGGCCGCGGGCCAGCGACGTCCGGTTCGAGCGCGTGACGTTCGCGTACGCGGAAGGGCTGCCGTTGTTCACCGGGCTCGACCTCGCCGTGCCGAGCGGGACCAAGGTCGGCCTGGTCGGACGGTCAGGCGGTGGCAAGAGCACGCTGACTCGCCTGCTGCTGCGAATGATGGATGTCGACGACGGCCGGATCCTGATCGGCGGGCAGGACATCAGCAAGCTGCGCCAGTCGGATCTGCGCAGCCTGATCGCCTATGTGCCGCAGGACCCGGCGATGTTCCACCGGACGCTGCGTGACAACATCGCTTTCGCCCGTCCGGGCGCGAGCGACACCGAGATCTACCAGGCGGCGCAGGCGGCGCATGTGACGGAGTTCGCCGGTGCCCTGCCGGACGGGTTCGACACAATGGTCGGCGAGCGTGGCGTGAAGCTGTCCGGCGGGCAGCGGCAGCGAGTCGCGCTGGCCCGGGCGATCCTGCGTGACGCGCCGATCCTGTTGCTGGACGAGGCGACCAGCGCGCTGGACTCGGAGAGCGAAACCCTCATCCAGCAGGCATTGTGGCAACTCATGGAGGGCCGGACCGCACTCGTGGTCGCGCACCGGCTGAGCACGGTCGCGCGCATGGACCAACTGGTCGTGCTCGACCACGGCCAGATCGCCGAGAAGGGCACGCACCAGGAGTTGCTCCGCCGGGGCGGAACCTACGCCCGGCTGTGGCAACACCAGTCCGGCGGCTTCCTGGACGGCGACCCGGCGACGACGACGCCGGCCGGGGCCCAACGTGTGGGCACCCCTCGATCCCCGGCCACCGCGCCGGAAGCCTGCCCTGCGGGTGATGGCGGAGCGGGCCCGGCCTTGGCTACCCAAGGCCGGGCCCGCGTCACATCGGTTCGGTCAGCTGATCTTCCAGAGCCCGCGGCCGTGGGTGGCGACGAGCAGGAAGCTCTGGTTGGCCGGGATTGAGAGGCTGACCACCGGGGAGGCCGGCAGGCCGCTGCCCAGGCGCATCCAGGAGCCGGGCGAGGCTGCCGAGGTGGCGAATACCCCTACATCGGTGCCGACGACCAGCCAGTGGTGCCAGACGATGGAGGAGTTGACTGGCACGTCGGGCAGGTTGCCACTGATGTCGGTCCAGGAACCGCCGCCGTTCTGGGAGACGAAGACGTGGCCGACTCCGGCGCCGGGGATCCAGTGCCGGCTGAACGCGCCGTAGGTGGCGATGACGTGCCCGAAGTTACCCGGGTCGACGGTGAACGAGGTGGGCATGCGGTTGGGCAGCACCGAGGAGCTGACCGTATGCCAGGTGCCGCCGTAGTTCGTGTCGATGCCCGAGGTGAATGGTACGGAGCCGGCTGGGTTGCAGCCGCCGCCGCACCAGCCGGCGTAGGTCACCGGCCCGGCGTCGGCGATCGCGTTGATCTGGTTGCCAGCGCCGGTGTCGTGCACCGGGATCCAGTCACAGGATGTGGCCGAGCACCGGGTGTTCCAGCCCTTGCCCTGGTTGTCCCAGACGAACTCACCGCCGGCCACCCAGTGGTTGATGTTGGTCACGTCGGCGGTGTAGGGGGCGATGAATCGCGGGTTCGGGTCGCACGGGTTGGACTGGAAGACCGGGTTCAGGCAGGACGGTGAAATCGCCGAGTAGGCACTCTTACGGGCCTCGAACGACCGGCCGCCGTCGACGGTGGAGGCCATCGACAGGTCTACGTACTCGTTCACTGCCTGGTGGCCGTTCTTCGGGTTGACGAGGACGACGCCGCCGTCACCGCCGAACGGCTGGACCATCTTGCTGGCAGTGGTGTGCAGCAGGCTGGTGCCGTTGTCCTGCATGCCGCCCCAGATGTCATAGCCGCCGTTCGGGTCCTGGCCGACTCCGGCAGAGTAGTACTGCAGCGTGTGCAGGGTGGCGTTCAGGTCCTTCCACTTCACCTGGCCGGTGCTGGCCAGCGGGTGGGAGTAGACGCCGCCGTCGTTGCCCGTGTACAGGGTTCCGCCGCTGATCAGCAGCGCGTGCTGGTCGGAGTGCGTGGTGAGCGGGCAGGTGTCCTGGGACGGGATCTCGCTCCAGCAGGGGAGCGGGAAGTTCCAGTACGGGGCGATGGTCGACCAGCTGGAGCCGCCGTCGGTGGTCTCGTAGACCTCCTCCAGATCCACGAACACGTGACCGGGGTTGGCCGGGTCGATGGCGATCGCCTGGTTGTACCAGGCCTGCTGGCCAGGGGTGCCGCCGGACATGGCCAGGGCCGAGCCGGCGTCCGTGTACGTATCGGCGTTGGCGATCAGCTTCCACGGGCCGGCCGGGCTGCCGCTGGCCGACTTGTACACGCCCTCCAGGGCAAGGGTGGCCGACGACTCGATCACCGCGTAGAGCACGGAGCCATCGGCGGACCAGGCGAAGGACGTGCGGCCGATGTCGGTCTTGCCGGCCAGCTTCCCGGTGAGCGTCAGCTTGCTGAAGGTGTGGCCGCCGTCGGTGGACTCATAGAAGCCGTTGTAGGCGGTGTCGCCGGGCAGCGTGCCGCCGCGCCATCCGAGCGCGGCCAGCACGACCTTGCCGTTCGTGCCGGGCCGCACCTGCACATCGGTGATGAATGAGGTCCGGTACGGCGAGTTGTCCGGGTTCGGGTCCGGCTTCAGCACGGTTGCCCAGTCGCTGGACAGGTCGAGCGCGTTGCGCTTGAGCAGGCCCTGGCTGGTGGCGGCGTAGACGTTGCCGGCGCCGTCGAAGGTCAGCCGGTAGATCAGGTAGTTGGCCAGCGCGTTGCCGACGAGTTGCCAGGTCTTGCCGTAGTCAGCCGACCGGAACACGCCGTCGCCGCCGTAGGAATCCTGGCTCGTGTTCGGCTCGCCGGTGCCCACCCAGATGGAGTGGTCGGCGGGATCCACGGCCAGTGCCCCGATCGACAGGTCAGCCTGCGGGTCGAACACCGGCGTCCAATGCGCGCCGCCATCCGCCGACCGCCAGACGCCGCCGTCGGCCGCGCCCGTGAACAGGTACCGCCCGTCCTTGGCCAGGGCTGTCTCCCGGCCAGCCACCAGGCCGGCGCCGCCGCTGGAGTTGGACCAGACCGGGTCACGGTAGCTCACCGCGTCCTGGTTGTACGGCTGGTTCGTGACCTGCTTGTAGGGGCCGCCCACCATGGGCAGCCTGCTAGCCGCGCGGGCCGCCGCGGTGAACGCGGCGGGGCTGACCGTAGCCGCAGGCGCGGTCCTGACCGCGGAGAACTGCTCGGCCGCGTTCAGTATCTGCTCGCTCTCCCCGCTCTTATCGCTGGGGTTCAGCGACCCGTGCTGCAAGGCGGGCACCAGTCCCGCGGGTCCCCGATGCTGTCCCGGCGGCCCGGCCAGGGCCGGTGTGGCAGTAGCAGCCACGACGGCGAGCGCCGAGCCCATCACCACCATGCGAAGGTAAGTCCCTTCGTGACGACGCATAAGCTAGCTCCGTATCTCGGGAGAGTGCCCCGGCCCGCGCACCGTTGCGCTGGGCGGCACCCTGATCGCGCCTGACTCTACGGCGACGTATTCACCATTACCAGCCCATGGCCGTCACTTGGCCCAAATCGGGACATTTGACGATGCCCGCGGCGTTGCTGGGGTCGTCAATGGAGTGGTCAGTCTTGCGGAAGACCAGGGTCGGTATGCGGCGCCTGTTCGCGATGGTGACCCCCTTGCCGGCCGGCGCCTTGCCCGTATGCGGGAGAGGTTCACACCCGTTCCGCGGGCCCCGTCGTTTGGCCGTCCCGCAGGCTGGAGCACTGTTTTGCCGGACCGCCCCGGTATTGACCGGTACGCACCCGAGAGCTACGGTCGGCGCCAGGAGCGGCGCAGGCCGGCCGGGCGGGCGGTCGCGCCATCCGGGTCCCGGGTTCGCGTAACGGCAGCCAAAGGAGGCGCGCCGATGGACTGCAGGGCAGGCTCTTTGTCTTCGCGTTTGTGGTCGTTGCCCCTGGTTAGCCTGGCCGCGGCAGGGTTGGCCGCGGTCCAGTTGCTGGGCGCGCCAAGCACGGGCATGGCCGCCGCGCGTGCCCGCCCGGCCACGGCACACTTCGCCGTGGCCGGCAACCTGGACTGCAACGGGCACAGCCCTATCCAGCGTCCGCTCAAGCCGGGGGGCGTCATCTGCGCCGAGGTCCACGGCAGGTACGGAAATCTGGACGACAACGGCTACTACATCGGCCATGACGAGCCGACGGTGCAGTTCTACTCCAACCGCCCGGGCTCATCGACCAACGTCACCTACCTGCAGACGCTGCCCCGGGAGCCGAGCGCGCCGCCCACGGTGAACGGCCCGGGAAAGGACGTCACCCACTTCTTCGAGCTGATGCCGGAGCTGTGGTATTCCATGGCCTTGTGTGACCCCAACTCCTTTCCCCTGCTGCCCTGCAAGCCCAGCAGCGACACGAACACCCCGCACGGCAGCTACCCCGGCGGCGGGGCCGCGTTCTTGGAACTGCAGTTCTACCCGCCCGGCTTCGCGCCGTTCGCGGACGCTCTCAGCTGTGACAACACACACTGGTGCGGGGCGCTGACGATCGACTCGCTGGAATGCACCGCGTCATTTACCTGCAACAACAAGTGCGTCGAGCCGGTCAACTTCGCCTTCATCCAGACCAACGGCGTCCCCACCGGCCCGCCGGGCCCGCAGAAGGCGAACCTCAACACCGTCACGCCGAACCAGTCCACTTTGCTGATGAACCCCGGCGACAAGCTCCGCATCCACATCTTCGACAACCAGCGGGCCGGTGCGCTGGAAACCCAGGTCCGCGATCTCAGTACCGGGCGGACCGGGTTCATGCTGGCCTCGGCCGGCAACGGCTTCACGAACACCTCGATCGCCAACTGCAGCGGAACGCCGTGGAGCTACCGGCCGCTGTATTCGACCGCCAAGACCGCCAACCAGGGCGGCTGGGCGGCGGCGAACATCAACGTCGCCTACGAGGTCGGGCACTTCGTCCCGTGCACCAGGCTGCGGGTCTTCGCCCCGGTGCCAGTGGGCAACTTCTCCGACCCATCCTGGAATTTCTGCCGCGGTCCTTACGAAAACACCGGGCCGCCAGATGGCTCGCCGGCCAGCGGCGAACCCAGCGACGCCCCCTGCTTCAAGGCCGGGGACACCCACGGCCAGCTCAACGCCGCCCCGGACCTGGTCACCGGCTGCACCGGTGGCGATCTCGACTACGACGGCACCTCCTACTGGCCCGACTGGCCGGACTCGCTCACCCCGGGCATGTTCCCCTCGGCGCTGACCATCACCCAGCCCACCACCGTCACCGGGGCGCGCTACCCGAAGATCCAGTTCCTGACCGACAACCCCGCCACCAGCAATCACTGCAACCCGGCCACCTTCGCCGGCTGCGTGGTACCGCCACCGCAGGCGCCCGGCCACTTCTATCCCTACTGGACCCTGGCCAAGGCCGGCCACGCCTGCGTGTGGGAGTTCGGGCAGATGGCCAACGGCAATGCCTTCGGCAAGGACAAGCAGTACGGCAAGCCCACGGCAGCGCTGGGCCTGCTGGAGGACGCGGGCCCGATCATGCCCAACCCGGACTGCTGACTGCCCATGACGTGGCAGCAGGGCCCGGTCTGGACGCCCGGTGCCGTCGCGAAGACGCGGCCGCCCGGAGCCGGCTGACAGCACCGGCTCCGGGCGGCGGAGGCGCGGCGGGCCGTGGTGGCGCCCGCCGGCGCGATGGGCAGTTACAGCTTCGGCGGCAGGCCGTGCCGGGCGGGAGCGGCGGTGTTATCAGTCAATTACGCGCAGTTCGGATAGGTCCTGGCTGCGGCATGGGATTGGTCCGCTTCTCAGCAGGCGCCGCGCTCGACGGTGGTGCCGGGAGTGCGGCCCCACTCGGCCCACGAGCCGTCGTAGACCCGGACGCGGTCGCGCCCGATCAAGTAGGTGAGCACGAACCAGGCCGTGGCGGCGCGTCCGCCAATGGTGCAGTACGTGATCAGTTCGCCGCCGCTGTCAAGGACGGCCGGTGAGAACACGCCGCGCAGCTCCTCGGCAGAGCGGAAGGACCCGTCGGCGTTGTACAGCCCGTCGATGGGCTGGTGGACGGCTGATGGCAGGTGACCAGCGCGGCCACCGGGTTCCATGCCACCCGAGGGCCAGAAACACTCCCCCCGGTACTCGGCCGCTGACCGCACGTCCACCAGGGTCGTGCCCGGCTGGCCGATGGCCTCGCGCACCGCAGCCCGGTCCGCCCGGATGCGCAGGTCCTCGCCACCGGGCCGGAAGCCGCCGGCCGGCGGCTGGCTTGCAGCGGTGCTCCACGGGTGACCTTCGGCCCGCCAGGTGTCACGGGAGCAGTCGGCAATGCGCACGTCTGCGTGCCCGTAGAGCTTCATGAGCCACAAGCCCAGGGCGGGCGCGTATCCGTAGAACACCACCGTTGAGTCCGGGCCGATCCCGGAGCGCGCCACGAGCCGTTCCACTGCCGCCGTGCCCACCGGGCGGTAGGCGGCGTCTTTCAGGTCGGTATAGATGTTCCACAGCACGGCACCGTCGATGTGCCAGTCGTCGTATGCGGCCGGGCTGACGTCGACTTCGACCACGCGCACCTGCGGATCGAGCAGGTGCGCGTCGAGCCAGTGCCGGTCTACCAGCACTCCGTCGCCGGTGCTGGGGCCCGGCCTGGGTGCAGTTTTCTCTGGTGCCGTCTTCATCGGAACCTCCCCGCGTTCTGGGTGTCGTCGGGGCAGTTCTACGGCAGCGTCATTGTCAGCACATTGCGGCAACATTGGCGAAACCTTGGTGCCGGGCCGGCCGACGTCCGCGATGGCCGGTCAGGTGGCAGCCAGCAGCCGTTCGTACAGCTCACGGGTTGCCGGGCTGGGTGAGACGCCGAGCTGGTCCCGCAGGCGCTCACGCAGCTGGCTGTAAACGCCGAGGGCTTCGGCCAGGTTGTCCTGGGCGGCCAGGGCCCGCATCAGATAGCGGTACCCGCTTTCCCGCAGCGGAGCCAGGCGCGTCAGATGCCGGCCCGCCCGGACCGCGGCGGCCAGCTCGGTGCCACCCAGGCCCAGCCCGGCTGCCGCATAGCATTCCAGCGCGCGCAGGTGCAGTTCGGCCAGCTGGTGGCGGATCTCGTCGATCCATGGCGCATCCTCGCCGGGAAGAAAACCGCGCTCGGCCACCAACAGCGCGGTCAGCGCCGGCCCCCACGCCCGTGCCCAGCTCTGCTGGGCGATGGAGGACTCGGCCCGGTGAATAGCCTCGGCAGCCGCGTCCAGGTCGACCCAGGCGTCGGCCAGGCACAACCGGATCGTAGAGCGCCCTTCCACACTGTCGGCACCGAAGACCCGGCGCAGCTTGGACAGCAGCGGATTGAGCCGGGCATCGATCGCGGCGGGGTCGGGTTCGCGCCACAGCGCCTCGGCCAGCTCGTCGCGCGGGAGGTGGCGGTGGCGGTTGACGACCAGGTAGGTGAACAGCAGCCGCCCCTGGCGGCCGGGCAGCAGGGCGTCCAGCCGCTGGCCGTCGCGCTCTATGGCCAGCAGCCCGCAGATCTGGATCCGCACCGGGTGCGAGGACGCCAAGGTCACGCCAACATCCTGGCAATACACTGCGGGCACAGGCTAGGAGGCGGAGCGCGATGGCGAAGCTTATCCGGTGCGAGTGCGGATTCGTGGCCCGAGGCGACAGCGACGACCAGGTGGTTGGGATGATCCGCGGCCATCTGGCCAGCGACCATCCGGCCCTGTTGGAGACGGTCAGCCGCGACGACCTGATCAGCTGGATCAAGGTCGAATAACTCAAGACGATGAGCCGCGTGGCTGGTGCCGGAGCCAGACTGGGGCAACCGTCAGGCGAAGAGAAGGTGAGCCAGGAGGCAGTGCTGCCTTTCATCGCCGGCTCGCCTGCCGTCAGAGGCACCGAAGATCGGGATCTGGATCGGGGAGGTAACCGTGGCGAACTGGATCTGCCAGACCTGCGCCGTGCAGTACGCCGACACCGCCCAGCCGCCGGACCAGTGCCCGATCTGCACCGACGAGAGGCAATACGTCGGCTGGGACGGCCAGCAGTGGACCACAATGGCCGACCTTGCCCGCAACCATTCGACGGTGGTCCGCCAAGAGGAGCCCGGGCTGTATGGCGTGGGCGTCGAGCCAGCGGTCGGGATCGGGCAGCGCGCGCTGCTGGTGCAAACACCGCAGGGCAACGTGCTGTGGGATTGCGTGCCGCTGCTCGATGACGCGGCGAAGGCGCGGATCACAGCATTGGGCGGGATCACCGCGATCTGCATGTCCCATCCCCATTTCTACGCGGCGAACGTCGAGTTCGCCGACGCTTTCGACGCCCGGATCCTCATCCCACGAGCCGATCAGCAGTGGATCCAGCGTCCCTGCCCGAGGATCGAATTGTTCGGCGACCAGGCGCAGCCGGTGCCGGGGCTGACCGTTGCGCGCATCGGCGGCCACTTCGACGGTGCCGCGGTCCTGCACTGGCCCGAGGGCGCGGAAGGCCGTGGTGCGCTGCTCACCGGCGACACGATCACGGTGGTGCAAGATCGCGACTGGGTCAGCTTCATGTGGAGCTACCCCAACCTCATCCCACTCGACGAGCACACCGTCGACGGCATCGCCACGCGGGTCGGGCGATTCACCTTCGACCGCGTCTACGGCGGGTGGTGGGGACGCGTCGTCATCGGGGATGGCGCGGCGGCGATCCGCCGTTCAGCAGACCGCTACATCGCCCGGCTGCACGGCAACTACCCATCCGCCAACCAGTGACAACCGACCAGGCAGGGCATCACCTGGCAGGCCGAACCCAGCGCGCCAGCCCGGCGGCCAGCAACAGGTTCCCGGTCCGCTCGGTCACGTAGGCGAACAAACCGTCACGCTCACCCGGACATCCTCGGGCAGCTCATAACCGCTGCCGAGCACCGCATAGGCCGGATCGAGCTGGTCGGTGACCCACTGGATCGTCAGGTCGTACCCGTAGGGACTGGACCAGCAGCACGTCCGTCCGCTGTTCCCCCCGGATGTCCTCGGCCCGGTCCTGGGCAGGGCGTGCGGCTGGCGGATCGGTGACCAGGAGGACAGGGATTCGCACCCCAGGCCGTCCTGGCCCGGGGTGTCGGTACTGCGGTGGATACTGCCCGGCATGGTGAGATTTGAGGACCAGGACCTGACGGATGCCGAATTTCGGGAGTGCGACTTGACCCGCGCCCGTCTGATCGGGGTGGTGATGCAGGACGCTGTGATCGACGGGCTGGTCACGAACCTGGTGGTTAACGGAGTCGAGGTGACGTCGTACGTGGAGGCCGAGCTTGACCGGCGGCATCCGGTGCGGCTGCTGATCCGCTCGGCCGACCCGGCCGATCTGCGGGAAGCCTTCCGGCGGCTGCGGGCGGAATGGGCGGCGACGATCGGGCGGCTGCGGGGAATGCCCACGGGTTCGGAGCACCAGCGGGCCGGCGGCGAGTGGTCGGCGGTGCAGACTTTGCGCCATCTGGTGTTCGTGCACGACTCGTGGTTCCGCCGCTGCTGCCTGGGATCGACCAAGCCGTTCACCGCGATCGGGCTGGCCTCTGAGTTCGTCCCCGATCAAGAGGAGCAGGGCCTGGACCGGGCGGCGGCCCCGAGCCTGGCCGAGGTGCTGGCCGTGCGCGGCGAGCAGGGCGCCGAACTGGAGCGGTGGCTGTCGGCCGTGACGCCCGGTGAGCTGTCGGCGCCCGCGCCAGTGCCGGCGGGCCGGGGCTGGCCGCCGTACGCCAGGGGCAAGTCGGTGCTCGAGTGCGTGCATGTGGTGCTGAACGAGGAATGGGCTCACCACGGCTTCTGCGTGCGCGACCTCGATCTGCTCGGGTGATCCTCGCCGACCGACAGCCAACCGACAGCGGACCCTCGCACGATGAGCTGGACATCGTGAAGCCGCAGAGCGCAGAGGGGACCGTCGATGACCGGTGGCGAGCCGCGGGCGGGCCGGCGCTGCCGCCGGGGGCCGGCCTTGATCGCCTGCATTCCTCTGGTCAGGCCGCGGTCTTGGCTGGCTCGGCCTGCGGCCCGTATGAGGCGGGGAAGCCCTGACGCCAGCTCGGATAGCGGAGCGTCCAGCCGAGTTCCTTCTTGGCCCTGGCGTTCGACGCGCCGCGGCAGGTCAACGACATCTTCACCATCTCCGCGCCCATGATGAGGTTGCCGGCCCAGACGGGCACACGGAATGGGCGCTTGGCGCCGAGGGCTCGGGCGAGGACGGGCAGCCACTCACTCGCCGGAGCTGGCTCGTCGTCGGTGATGTTGTAGACGGCGGGACGATCGTGCTCGACGGCTAGCGCGGTCGCGCTGGCGGCGTCTTCGAGATGGATGAAGGGCATGATGCCGGTTCCGGGGCCGATGATCGGGTACTGCCGTTTGCGGACGGCCTTGGTCATCGGGTCGGGCGCGCCGTAGAAGCCGCCGTAGCGCAGCACGATCCCGCCGGCGGCGAGGAACGCCTCGTCGACGTGGGCCATCGCGTCGAAGGTATGGCGTGCAGACTTGGGCAGGTCCGGGTCGAGCGGGTCGTCCTCGGTCTTGACCGGGCTGCCCGTGCGCATGTAGCGGTAGGGGGCGAAGCTCTGGGTGACCAGGCGCGTCACGCCTGCTTCGCGCGCGGCTGCCAGCAGGTTGTCCGTTCCCTCGGTCCGCAGCCGGTTGGTTTGCGCGAAAGTCTTGTCCAGGCTCCGGGAGAAGCCGGCGTTTGCCAGCGCGGTCGCCTGGTGGATGACCGCATCGGGCCGGGTCTCGAACACCGCCCTGCGCACGGCGTCCGCGTCAAGCAGGTCAAGCGCTATCGGCTTCGCGCCGAGTGCTCGTACCTTCCCGGCCTTCCCTGGCGAGGTGTACGTGCCGATCACCTCGTGCCCCCGCCTGGTCAGCTGGGGGACAAGCCGGGTGCCGATCGCGCCGCTTGCCCCGACGACCATGACTCGCATAAACCTGACTCCTGTCCGTTCCTTGCCGTGTACCTATAAGACACGTCAGCTCCCGGGGATGTGACCGCTTCGAGGCTGCGCACCCGCCTGAGGCACGCCACCGTGCTGCCAATTCTCATTATCGCCTTCGCCCTCATCTTGCGCTCTGGCCGTCCGGGTGATCGTGGCGGGCGGGCACCGCGGCTGGGCAGCCAGGCGCTCAGGCACTGGTGAGTTGATAATCCGACCTTATTACCGCCGCGCACTTCGCGCGCAGTTGCCGGCCAGCCCACAGGGCGCCGGGGTATCGCGGTTCGCCCTGCGTCACATCCGCCGGGCTGTGCGGGTCTCTTATACAGGCACCTGCATGGTGAGGATGTGACTGATGGACGAGACCGAGTGGCTGGCGGCACGGTTCGAGGAGCACCGTGCCCACTTGAACGCGGTGGCCTACCAGATGCTGGGCTCGCTGGCAGAGGCTGAGGACGCCGTCCAGGACACCTGGGTGCGGCTGGCCCGGAGCGGGACGGAGGACGTAAACAACCTGCGCGGCTGGCTGACTACGGTCACCGCGAGGGTCTGCCTGAACATGCTGCGCGGGCGCCACGTTCACCGTGAGGAATCTCTGGGGGTGCGGCTGCCCGATCCGGTGGTAGGCCCTGATGCCGCCCACCAGCCGGAGGAGCAAACGCTGCTGGCCGACTCGGTTGGCCTGGCGCTGCTGGTGGTGCTGGATACCCTGTCTCCGCACGAGAGGCTGGCTTTCGTACTCCACGACGTGTTCGACCTGCCGTTCGGCGAAATCGCCCCGATGATCGAACGGACTCCGGCAGCGGCCCGCCAGCTTGCCAGCCGGGCACGGCGGCGGATCAAGGGCGCCGGGGTACCCGCCCCCGATCCCGGCCTGGCGCGCCAGCGCGAGGTGGTCGATGCGTTCTTCGCCGCAGCCCGGGATGGCGACTTCGACGCCCTGGTCGCCACGCTCGCTCCAGACGTGGTGCTGCGCATCGACGCTGGTGCCCGCTACGCCCGCGCCTCCATGATCGTCCAGGGCGCGGCTGCGGTCGCCCGCCAGGCAGCCAGCGGGCTGGCACCCGTGCTGCGCACTGCGCAGTTGTACCCTGCCGTGGTGAACGGTGCGGCCGGGGTCATCGTCACTCGCCACGGGCAACCCGTCGCCGTGATGAGCTTCATCGTGTCCGACGGCAAGGTCGCGGAAATCGACTCGATCGCCGACCGCGAACGTGTGCCCCTGATCGCGACCGCCGATGTCTTCGCGGAGATCGAGGCCGAGCGCAAGGCCGGCTTCGGACGTGTGGCCGATTTCGAGGCGGGTACGTGACCTACCTTCTCGACACTGATGTGCTGTCGGAGACGCGCAAGCGCCAGCCAGCGGCGGGAGTGGCCGGCTGGATCGCGGCTACGCCGCCGGACCGGATGCATGTCTCTGTGCTGACCCTGGGCGAGATCGAGCAGGGGATCGCGAGAGTCCGCGGCCGGGGGGCATTCCACAGGTTCCAATCGAGACCAGCGCGGTGAACGAACGCTTGCGGTCAACCGGCCCGGCCGTGATGCTTGCCGCCAGGTTGATTAGGCCCGAACCGCTCGCATGGCTGTGCAGGATTGGCTTGAGAATGACTTACCTCACTGTCGGCGGTTCCTGAGCGCCGGTCTGACTGGTGGTCATTGTTCCCGGATTTTCTGGTCGCAAAGCGGCCGATACCGCCGCCGCCCGGTCGAGAACATCGAGGGGGATGTCCAGGGCTTTGCTGAGGTACTGGCGCCAGCTTGACCGGGGGATACGCCTGCCGGTCTCCCAGCGGTTCACGCTCAGGCGGGTGACCATAGTATTTCCAGAGAGTTGGCGCAGCGCATCGGCCACTGCGGACTGCGATTTCCCCCGCCAGGCCCGCACCCGCCGGATCAGTTCTCCCAGCGGCTCGTTATCGTTCCACTGCAAAGGGCCAAGCGTTCCAGGCGTTGGTTCACTCTCCTGACGAGCAGGGCCCCGCATCATCCAATCAGCATTCACCGTTGGTTAGCTTTCCTATTCCCGGTCACATGCGCTCACTGCGCTCAGCCTGGTCCATTTGTGCCACCAGGACATCCGGACCGGCCGCGATCCTTTCCAGGTCGCCAAGCTCTGAGCTGGTACTGGTGACTTGGCCGGGGCGAGCGTGCACAACGACCTCCTTGGGGATGCGTTGGTGTCCGTGGTCAACTGGGGCAGGCCGCTGCCCGCAAGATGGGCACCCCATATCCGCCGGTTGAGAGTGGCGGCTCCGTCGGCCCGTGGTGCGGCGGGTCGCCGGCCCCTGAGCATGGACGGGCAGGGACCGGCTCCCGCCGGCGGGCGCGAAGCTGCGGCCAGGCGCTTGGCCATATCCTCGCGTCCGGGTCTCCTCCGGTGGACGAGCGCCGGGCGTGCGGAGACCGGCATGCTGGCCACGATGGGCCGACACGGCCGACAACAGGAAGATCTAGTGTCATCGTCGTGTCACCCGTGTCTCCTGAGGGGTCCGTCCGCTGCCTGGCCTGCATCTGGTTATCCCGGTGCTGGGCTGGGTTGCTGCCCGTGGACCGGGATGACGAGGACATCGCGTGCGAAGGCGAGCGCATCGTCGCTGTGCCTGACGGTGGCGGCGGCCTTGGCCAGCAGGTCGAGCAGGCCGATCGCGGGAGCGAGCCTGACGCGCTGGGACGGCAGGTACGCCCAGCGCGCCGGCTGGCCATCGCCGCCTTGTGCTGGTGGCACCGGGATGCGGCTGCCCAGGCAGTGCCAGCGGATGGTGGACCCGGCATCCACGGGCGCCCTCGGTGGGGCGGGTATGCCGAGGGCATCCCACGGACTGCTGGCCTGGGCGATGAAGAAGAAGCTGGGCCCGGTTTCGACCACGGCCAGGGCCTGGTCGGGGCGGGGGAGAGCAGGCAGGCCACGCACTCCGTCCGCAGCGCCGCCGGTGTACAGCCACCAGCTGATGGCCAGGGCACCCGCTGGGCGTGGCAGTTCGAGAGCATCGATGACGGTCCCCGTCACCAGCGCTAGACGCTCCTGGCGTTCTTCGACGGGCCAGCCCAGCGCCTGATAGGCGGCCAGCGCCTGCGACGCGGCGCCGGGGGAGTGGGCATCGTGAAGCTGATCCAGCACCTGCCGGGTCGCGTTCCGTGTGTGACCGGGTTTCCTGCGGGTGGGGCCGCCGGCTGCCCGTTGGTGGATCTCGTCGTGACCGCGAGCGAGGCTTCCCCCGGTGCTGAACAGGTCATCGCAACGCTCCCAGAACTGCCGTCGCGCGTAGCCGCCGGCCTCGGCGTTGGAGATGGCGCTGCGGGTGTATCCGGTCCGCCTGCCAACCTGCTGCTGGCTCAGTCCGGCTTGCCTGCGCACCTCCCGCAGCCGGCGCCCCAGTTCACGGCGCATCTCCTGCGAGCTGCTTGGGTTGCTCACCGGTTCTCCGCGTCCTGGTCGCCGGCCTGGCCGGGTGAGTCTGGGGTTGGCCGTGGCATGGTGATCCACACCTGCTTGGCGGGTGTGCGGCCGGCGCACGTGACGGTGGGCTCGGCTCCCCACGCGCCGGGGAACATTCCGGTGACGATCTGCAGGCCGCGGCCGGATTCGGCGTCGGTGGGTGCGCCCTGGGCGGCTCGCGCCAGTTTGTGCTCAATGCCGGCGTGGTCGGCGCCACCGTCCAGGACAGCGATCTTCACAGTTGTGCACTCAATGAAGATACGCAGCTCATAGGGCCCGGGAGCGTGCTGCCGGGCATTGGTGACCAGTTCGTTGATCACCAGCTCAACGTCGGGCAGGTCGGCGATGAGCCCGAGTTCGGTCATCACGTCGGTGACGACGCGCCGGGCGAGGTGCTCGGGGCGTGGCCCGTCCAGTCGGTGAGTGATCGTCTGTGCTGGTTCGAGGCTGGCGATGAGCGACAGTGGCTGGGGTGTCATCGGCGCGCATCTCCGGCCAGTTCGAGAAGGAAGGCGATCCGCTGCTCCTGCGCGCACGGGCGCAAGCGGCCACACCGGCAGCATCCCGGGTCGTCACTGGGGCGATGCTTGGCGAACCGGCACATCAAGGTGCGGACGTATCGGCTGAGCTCGTCCGCCGCCCGGTCGCGTTGCCAGTTCTGGCTGGCTGGACGGGCTGGTGCGGTTGCGATCGAGATGCTCATCACCTGCCGCCGTGGATCGTAGCCGACCGCTGCCCTCTATCCGATGACAGCGTGTCTCTGGGTTTGTACTTGACGTGATGTCATAGATGGTGCACCTAAGATAGCGCTACCATCAACCTCGCAACGATAGATTCTCTAGAATCCAAAGAACCAGCATCACCCAGCACGCCAGCAGGCCAAAGCACGAGGTGACCGATGAACGAGATCCGGGCCGGCGGCTACAGCCCCACCGTCCGCAAGCGCTCACTCAGC
>DATGGU010000197.1:0-6026 GCA_035308365.1 Streptosporangiaceae bacterium | reverse complement strand
GCCCCGGAGAAAGCCCTTGCGCTTGCACCAAGGTACCGGCAGGCGGGCGCTGCATGCCAGTTCCTCCGCGCCGTACTTCAGCACGCCCCGCCCCGAAACGTATCTCCGGCCACCGGCACGGCCGGACCCTGACCTCCGGCTGATCCGATGCCCACAGGACCGCCCGGCATCATCAAGATCAATCCGACCTCCGCCGCCCACTCACATATATCCCCGTTCGGCGCGGGCAGGGCAGCCATGCTGGCCACCCGGCCTGCCGTCCAGAACGGCGGCTACACGCGCGCTGGCGCCAACCGCGCTAGTTACCGAGTGTCATCCGGTTCTTGGCCCGGCCGCGCCTGGCGGTCAGGGACGTAAGGCAGGCGCGCCGGACTGCGGGATGGTTAGCCAGTGCCGTGACGGCCACGCTGGCCGGACATCGGTGGGGGACTTCACTGGATGGTCTGCGAAGGGTCAGCCGCGGGCAAGTAGCTCATCGAGTATCTCGCTGTGACGGTGATAGCCGGCGAGATGGCCTTCGCTTTCGCTGAACGTGATCAGCCGTGCGTTTGGCAGATGGCCGACCACACGTCGTGCGGCCGGCAGCGGAGCGTTGGCGTCCTTGGGTGCGTGCCACCAGGTCACCGACGTCTGGACCGCGGCCAGGTCAATGTCGTCCCATGGCGAGGCGAGCGCGAAGGCCTCATCGGCCCAGCCGTCCACGCCCTGCCGAAGCGCTTCCTTGCTGGCGACGGCGAACTCGGCCTGCCACTGCGGGTCGGCCATCACGGCCCGGTCAGCGGCCGGAGCTCGATCCATGACGGCCCGGAATGCCGCAATCGGGTCGTCGAGCATGGCGGTCCGGATGGGCTCCAGCAGCCGGCGTAGCCCCTCCACATCGCCCTTGTGCACCAGCGCGTGCGCGTCGGCGTTGAGCCCGATCATCTGCCTGGCCTCATCGCCGGTGCACGGAGCGGCGCCAACGAGCACCGTCATAGCGCGAACGCGGTCAGGGTGCTGGGCGGCAAAGGCCAGCTGGTGCGGTGCGGAACCGCTGCCACCCATGACGTGGACGGCCTCGAGCCCGAGGTGATCCAAGACCGCCGCGAGATCGTCAGCCGGCTCACCGAAGCCCCGCCCCGGCAGCCGGGTCGAGGCGCCGAAGCCAGGACGCTCGGTCGTAATGACCCGCAGATGTCGCTGCGTCCACGGCCTCCGGTCAGCTCGCAACGAGTACCGGCATCCTGGCGTTCCGGGAACCCGCAACAAGGGCAGGCCCGCCTCATCGCCGAACTCCGACCAGGCCACGATTCGCCCATCTGGACGGACAAGGCTCAGGTCACGCACACCCTCCAGGACCGCTTCGGTCACAATCGGGAATCCTTACAAAGCTCGGGGCCTAAGACAAGCCAACGGACGGTGCCGCCCAGCGGGTGGCTGTCCGCGATTCCATTCAGGAGAGCCCAGAACGGGCCCACACAACACCGTCCCCAGCAGGCTCCTGCCCGGCCCGGTCGGCGGGCTGGGCACGCACCCGCGCGACGCCCGGTGGCCCGGCCTGCGTCAGGGGGTGAAGGCGCTGGTGCCGTTGGGGGTGCCCCAGCCGGTCGGGCCGTCGTAGCCTTTCTTAGCCTCGCACAGGTAGATCTTCGTGCAGGAGCCGTCGATGCCGGTGGTGATGTCGTACAGGCCGCTGGCGTGTGCGTAAGGGTAGGACGCGGGGTAGGTGCCCGCAGCTGGTGGGCCGGCCAGCGCGTAGACCGAGGCGATGATCGGTGCGGAAGCGCTGGTTCCGCCGACCTCGGTCCAGCCGAACCCGTCGTAGGTGTCGTACACGGCAACCCCGGTGAACGGGTCGGCCACCGCGGCCACGTCGTTGTCAGTGCGGCGGGTGCAGCCCTTGTCGGTCTGCCAGGACGGCTTGGTCTCGTACTTGGCGCAACCAGAGCCGGTGCCATCCCACGCGTACTCCGTCCAGGATCGGCTGCCCGAGGCAAAGTGGTACAGGCTGGTCCCGCCGACCGAGGTGACGTACTGGGAAGCGGCCGGGTAGATAACACCGTAGCCGTTATCACCCGCCGATGCGGTGATCACGATGCCGGGGTGCTGGTAGTACGCGGCATCGTTGCTGGGGTCGCTGGTGCTCTGCTTGCCGCCGTAGGAGTTCGACACGTAGCCGGCGCCCAGCGCGATCGCCGAGTTCACTGCGGTGCCCAGGTTGACCTGGCTGGGGGTATTGGCCTCGGCCAGGATGATGTGGCAGTTGGGGCAGATGGCCGAGACCATGTCGACATCCAGCGACTCCTCGGTAGCCCACCCGGTGCTGCCCGCGTTCTTCGGCAGCGGGCTGGCCTGCCCGTCCTGGTTGACCACCGACAGGCACCCGGCCCCCGTCGTGGTGTCACAGGCTGGCTCGCCCCAGGCCTTGCGGTAGGTGGCCAGGTTGGCCACCGCCTTGGGATCGTTGTAGGCATCCACCACGGCCACTGTCTGCCCGGCGCCGTTGGTGGCTGACGGGAGCTTGTAGGCCGAGCGCAACGCGGGCGGGCCGTACCCGGCACCGGAGGGCGCGTGGCGACCGTAGGCGGCCTGGCTGCGTGGCCGGATATCGGTGCGGACCAGCGCCAGGCAAGACATCATGCCCGGGCGGGTGGTGACCGCACAGGCCCGGCGCACGTCAGGAGCCGCCGCGTGCTGCGCGGTCGCGCTAGCCCCCGCCGCGGCCGCGGAACTGGCCAGCAACCCGGCGGCGGCCGCCGCCAATGACACGCGGGCCATCCTGGACTGAGACGCGATTGGCATCGCCATGTAATCCACCCCCGTTTGAACCGCGCACCTGGTGACCCGGCCCCCCGGCCAGTCGGCGCGGCCTATGGATCTGACAAATCGTAACGTTCAGTAAATTACGGGTCAAGCGGTACGAAAATGACATTCCCCGGTGAATGGGCCCGGTCGGCGTGGGCAACTGCGAATTAAGGCCTGCCTCCCGCCGGTGGCCGCGGCAGGCGATTTCGTGTGCCGGGGCGTTGCCTGTTATCCGGCGGGTTCAGGTCCGGGTGGTTTCCAGGTGTGGCCAGCCCGCCGATCAGCGACGCGCCCGGGCGTGTCACCCGGCGGCGCCATGATCGTGCGGGCCGTGATCGCCCTCGTGACCCGGCGCCTGGCTGCGGCCGCGCATTACGATCACTCACTCAGTGATCGGGATTGACCTGCAGCAGCCCGGCCATCCCGCCCGCCCGTGCCGGGCGGGCGCGCCTGGCGCAGCCTAATCTGCGAGGGGGACGCCTCCGCCGGCTAACGGGCCGCTGTGGCAGGCTCTGTGCTGCTGAATGCGGGCGATGTTTGCCGGAAAGGCGTGTTGGGTGAGTGAAGACGCACCGGAGCTGACCGCGGAGCTGGTGGTGGATGGGGCCGTGCCGTCGCAGCCGGTGGTCTCGCCAGATGGGTGCTGGGTTGCGTATGTCGTCGCTCCGGCCGGCCGCGGGGCAGAGCGTTGTCTGTGCGCGCTCTGGCTGGCCGCTGCTGATGGCAGCTCACCGCCGTGGAAGCTGACCGCGGGTATGACGGCAGATTCTGATCCGCGCTGGGCGCCGGATTCGGCGTCGGTGTTTTTCTTCTCAGACCGCACCGGCTCCCGTCAGCTGTGCCGGGTCCGGGTCGGTGGCGGGGAGGCCGAGGTCTTGACGGACTGGCGCGGCGAAATCTGCGACGCCTGGCCGCTTGCGGATGCCCGGCTGGTCGCCGTGGTGGCCACGGACGAGCCGACCGGGGAGGACAAGCGCCGGCGCGCCGAGCGTGACGACGCGTTCGTCTGGGGACAGCAGCTGCGCTGGGGCAGGTTGCGGCTGCTTGACCTGGCCACAGGCGAGCTGCGTACGGTGGACGGCCTCGGCCACCGTCACGTCGTGGAGCTGGCGGCGCGGCCGGATGGGGGCGCGCTGGCGGCGATCAGCTGGGCGGGTCCGGAGCAGGATCCGGGCGTGACCACCAGCGAGTTGCATGTGGTCGATCCGCAGACAGGGGCGGCCCGTGATCTGGGCCGGATCGGGACCCAGGCGCGGTCGCCGGTCTGGTGGCAGGCCGGCGGCTGCTGGCACCTGGCCTACCTGGCACGGCCCGAGCCGTACGGCGGCGACGCCGTCTACGATGTCGCCGTCTGCGCGGCTGCCGCTGTGCATCGGGACCTGACCGCGGGCATGGCCGTCTGCCCGATGGAGCTGGCGCAGGTCACCGGCGGCCCGCCGCTGGCCTTGTTCGCCGACGGGCTCGACACCGCGATCTACCGGCTCGACCCTGACCTGCTGCGGTTCGGGTGCGTGTCCGTCCTGGACGGCCTGGCCGGCTCGCTCACCGCGTGCCGTTCCGGCGAGGTGATCGCGGTGCTGGCCAGCACCTCCTATGAGCCGGTGAACGTCCATGCCGGACCGCCCGCAGGCCAGCTCATCCGGCTCAGTGACACCCGGCCCGCCCTGCGCGCGATCAGATGGGGAAGTCAAGAACGCCTGTCCTACCGGGCACCGGACGGCCTCGGCCTCGACGGCCTGCTCATCTTGCCGCCCGGCCGCAACCGCGCGGACGGCCTGTTCCCGCTCATCACATTGGTGCACGGCGGCCCTGATGACCGGTACGCCGACGAGTTCATGCTCGCCCCGTATCCTACGGGACAGTGGCTCGCGACCGCGGGATACGCCGTGTTCCTGCCCAACCCGCGGGGCGGGGTGGGTCATGGCCGTGATTTCGCAGCGGCGGTCGCGCGCTCGGCCGGCGGCAGCGAATGGAGCGACATCACCAGCGGGATCGACCTGCTGATCGCCGAGGGGATCGCGGACCCGGACCGGCTTGGAATCGGCGGTGCCAGCCATGGCGGGTTCATGGCCGCCTGGGCGATCGGGCACACCGGCCGGTTCAAGGCCGCCATGATGGCCGCCGGGATCAGCGACTGGGGGATGCTCGTCGCGACCGGCGAAGGGGGAACCCTGGAAGCTGAGCTCAGCGGCAGTTGCGGCTGGGAGGGCACCGGCCCGCACCGCCACGACCAAGTCAGCCCAATCTCGTTTGCGTCGAAGATCCGCACCCCGGTGCTGATCGTGCACGGCCAGGACGACACCAACGTGCCGGTCAGCCAGGCGATCTACTTCCACCGTGCGCTCAGCTGGTACGGGGCCGAGCACGAACTCGTCATCTACCCGCGTGAGGGACACGGGTTCGCCGAGCGCAATCACCAGCTCGACCTGCTCCGGCGCACGCGTGCATGGTTCGACCGGTGGCTTCGCGATCAACCCTCCGATGGCCCAGGCTCACCGGCTTGACCACCAGGCGCCCCCCTGCCCTGCCCTCCTCACCCAGGACTCACGGCCTCGGTCCACGGCCGCGGCTGCGAACGGCCACACCCGGAAACCATCCCGGCTCGAACCCGCCGGATAACAGGCAACACCCGGCACACCTCACATCACGCCGCTGACGCTTGGTGAATAGCTACGCTTGGTCTTATGTGCTGGTGGTGACGCCGAGGAATACGACTATGGCACGGCTGAGGCGCAGGATGTTCGCATCGTCAAGGACACCGATTCTTGAGCCGAGCCGGGAGCGCCGTACGGTCGTGATTCTGTCCACCATGATCCGGCTCGGCTGATCCAGGCCGTTGCTGTGATCGGGGTCGATCAGCAGCCGGAACAGCGGAGCATCGGTGGGGTCGGTGGTAAACGGGCACATCACCACCGAATCGGTATCGAAATGATCGTCTTGCACGATCACGGCTGGCCTGGGCTTGCCGGTGTGCGCGCCCCCACCGGAGACGGTCCAGATCTCGGCGTGTCTCACTCCGCGGGCCAGTCGGCCGCCATGCTTGTTCGGTGCTCATGGCCTGCCCGGCAACGCCGCGCGGGCCGGGGCGGTCGCGGAACTGTCATCCCTGCCTGGCCGCCATCAGGTGCCTGGTACGGCTGCCCGGGCCATCGATGGCGATGGTGACGGTGTCGCCAGGCTCCACCCGGAGTGGGCCCAGGCGGAACGGCCAGGGCATGACATCCGCAGCATCGACCCCGATG
>DATGGU010000196.1:0-34408 GCA_035308365.1 Streptosporangiaceae bacterium | reverse complement strand
CTGGTTGACCGAGCCGGGGACGTGCGGGGTGAGCGGGTTGGTGTAGCTGGTGAACGAGCCGTTCCATTCGACGAAGCCGCGGTTGGTGCCGGCCGTGTTGACCCAGAAGCCGGCCGTGTCGCCCTTGTTGTTCAGGCCGGTGACCTGGGTCTGCTGCGAGCTGGGGAAGTTCTCGTTGACATAGTTGGCCTGGCTGTAGGGCGGGTTCAGCAGGTAGCCCTTGTTGGGGTGCCCGGCGGTGCCGCTGCCGAAGTAGCCGGCGATGACGTTGTGGCTGTTGATGCCGAGGAGCTGGTTGAACGTCGGGTCGGCCTGGTCGTTCAGGGTGGTGAAGGTGTAGCTGGTGGCCGCTGGGGCAGCCGCCGCGTGGGCGGCCGCCGGGAACGCGGCGAAGACCCCCGCACCAGCAGCGAGCGTCACGGCCAAGGCGCCGACGCCACGTTGCAGGCGGCGGCCCCAGGGCTGGGTGGACTCGTTCATAAGCACATTCCCCTCTTCGGTGGAAGCTCGGTGTTCTGGGCGGCGCCCCCGTGGGTGATAGCCACCCGCTACGACGGGGATCGGTCCCGTTCGTGATTGCAGCGTGCCGCCGGGACGGTGCCCCGGGCATCCGCGCCCAGCACTGATGCGCTACTGATCTGATACGGACGGCGCGAACCGGCCGGTGCGCGCCGGGATTCACCCACACGATCCGGAGCGCCACCCGCGACAGCCGCTGCGTCTGCCGCTGCTGGCACCTGACCACGCTGCAGCGGGAGCGCCGGCCGCGGCAAGTTCGCTGCGGCATTTTCTGGGTACTCCGGAGGCCATGCACGTGATGCGTGCACCAACAGAGGGACTGCCGCCGTCCAGATTCCGGCCTCCGGTCCATGTGACCATCTGGAGCTGACCCAGCCGGATAGACTGCTGGCCGTCATGGTGGCTTCATCATTGACCGATAGGGATGCTATCTGTGCGCATGGTAACGGGTCTGACAACTCCCCGGAGCGGGCGTCACAGCAATCGCGACCGCCGCAATCGCGACAACCGCGACCGCCCCTATCGCGATGATCGTGACCGTGACTATGGCGATGATCGTGACCGTGGCTATGGCGATGACCACGAGCGCCGCAATCGCAATGACCGGCCCCGGGGGCGCTGGGGCCGCAAGCGCCATGGGCGTGGCCGCATCCGGCGGCTGGTTCGCAAGCCGTGGGTGCGGGTCGTGCTCGGCGGGTTTGGCGTGTTCCTCCTGGTCGTCTCCTGGTCGGTCGGGCATGCGCTGACCGTGCCCGGCGGTGGCTCGGTGTCCGAGCGGCTGGCCGAATGGGCCCGTGACCACTACCTGGGCCCCCTGGTGACCTTTGGCGAGTGGATCAGCTACTCCCCGCCCAAGGCTGGCGGCAAGCCGTCGTTCGCGCTGACCGGGCCCAGCGCGAACGTGACCAGCCGCCCCAAGGCAACAGGGCCGGTGCAGATCTACGGCCCGCCGCCACCGCTGAAGTCGATGGCCGGCAAGCCGCTGCCCGGCGAGGGCAAGTGGCGGGTGCTGGGCGTGGTGAACGGCAACCCGGCCATCTACGGCACCTACCTGCGGGCGAGCAACGTGTACACGTCCTACGTGGTGGGCATCGCCTCGATGAACCAGAGTCTGCTGAGGTTCCAGTTGCGCCCGGGCGCGGAGGATCCAGGGCCGGGCAACTGGAAGCTTCCGGCGGAGATCCCGCCGCCGGCCCGCCGCGGCCTGGAGGCCACGTTCAATGGCGGCTTCAAGATCAGTGTCTCCGGCGGTGGCTTCTATCTGAACGGCGCGACCGCCGGGAGGCTGACCCGGGGGACGGCCTCGGTCGTCTACTACAAGGACGGGCACATCGCGATCGGCAACTGGGGCCAGACCGTGCACATGACCCCGGATGTGGTCGGGGTTCGGCAGAACCTGCACCTGATCGTGCAGAATGGCAAGGTGCCGGCATCGGTCAACTACAACGTGGAGAGCGCTTGGGGTGCCACCCTCGGCGGCGGGTATTACGTCTGGCGGTCCGGAATCGGGATCACCAGCGACGGGCGGGTCATCTTCGCCTACGGCCCGTCGCTCAACGTCAGCGAACTCGCCGACGTGCTGAAGGAGGCCGGCGCGGTGACGGCCATGCAGCTCGACATCAACCCGGACTGGATGTCCTACATGTACTACTTCCCGGGCAACCACCCGGCAGATCCGACTCCGCACAACCTGCTGCCCGATCAGATTCAGCCGCCCGACCGGTTCTACTCGCTGGCCAGCCGCGACTTCACGGCTGTTTACGCCCGGTGACGGCCCGCACGCGGGCGCTGGACCCGTCCGGTGTCCAGGCCGAGGCGGCGGCCAGGTCCCGTCCGGTGCGCTGGCTGGCCGCGGTGCTGGAGACCGCCCGGCCCCGGCAGTGGCCCAAGAACCTGCTGGTGTTCGCGGCGCCGCTGGCCGGTGCGTCCATGGGCCGGGACAAGGGATTCGGCTACACGCTGGGTACCACCGCCGCGTTCGTCGTCGCCTCGGCCGCGGTCTACTTCGTCAACGACGTCATTGACGCGAACCGGGACCGGCTGCACCCGGTCAAACGGCTGCGCCCGGTCCCGTCGGGCCGGCTTCCCGCGGCTCACGCGCTGGCGATCGCGGCCATCGCCGCGGCGCTGGCCGGTTCGTACGGATTCTGGTTCGGCCAGCCGCGGCTGGCCGGGCTGATCACCGCCTATATGGCCATCTCACTGCTGTATGGGCTGGTGCTCAAGCACGTGCCGGTGATCGAGATGCTGGCGGTCGCGTCCGGCTTCGTGCTGCGCGCCCTGGGTGGAGCGGTCGCCACGAACGTCCCGCCGTCCGGCTGGTTCCTGCTGGTGTGCTGCCTCGGGGCGCTCATGGTCGCCATCGCCAAGCGGTACAGCGAGCTGACCTCGCTCGGCGCCGAGGCGGCCAGGCACCGGCCGGTGATGCGCCGCTACACCCGGGCCTGGCTGCGGCGCAGCCAGCGGCTGACGGCCGTGGTCATGGTCATGGCCTACCTGCTGTGGGCGGCCGGGGAGAGCGGCGGCTGGATCCGCGGCTGGCATCTGGCCAGCGCCGTCCCCCTGATCGCGGCGCTGTGGCGGTTCGACTGGCTGTCCGGCCGGGTGGACGGCAGGCCGGTGGAGGATCTGATCTCCCGGGACTACCCGATGGTCGGTGCCGAACTGGCCTGGCTCGTCCTGTTCGTGGTGGGCCTGTTATGACCGGCGGCATGTCAGGCCGCCGGGTGCTGCTGCTCGGCGGCACCAGCGAGATCGGCCTGGCGATCGTGGCGGCGCTGCGGCTGCCCGCCGGCGCCGAGGTGCTGCTGGCCGGCCGGGACCGGCAGCGGATGACGGCGGCGGCCAAGGAACTGGAGCTGAGCTGCCCGGTGCGGACGCTGCACTACGACGCGACCGCACTCGCCACGCATGAGACGTTCGTCGCCGCGGCGTTCGACAGCGGCCCGGTCGACCTGGTCATCTCGGCGGCCGGTGTCCTGATCGGGCAGCCGGAGCTGGACCGCGACCCACTGCGGGCCGGCACCCTGGTCGAGACGAACTTCACCGGCCACGTCACGACCCTGCTGGCCGTCGCGGCCCGGCTGCGGCAGCAGGGCCACGGCACCCTGGTGGTCCTGTCCTCGGTCGCCGCTGTCCGGCCGCGCAAGGCCAACTTCGTGTACGGCGCGGCCAAGGCAGGCCTGGACGCCTTCGCCCGCGGGCTGACCGACTCGTTGCACGGCAGCGGGGTGCGGGTGCTGCTGGTCCGGCCCGGCTTCGTGATCGGGCGGATGACCGAGGGGCTCACCCCGGCGCCGCTGTCCACCACCCCGGCGGCCATCGGGACGGCGGTCGCGAAGGCGCTGGCCGGCCGCCGGGACACCGTCTGGGTGCCACCGGCGCTGGCCGTGCTGGCGGCCGGGCTGCGCGCCATGCCCCGGCCGCTGTGGCGCCGGCTCGGCCGCTGAGCGACTCAGGCGGACGAAACCCCCGGAGCTGTCCTCCCGGTTACTTCCCCCAGGCCGGCGGCATGTTCTTGTAGCGGAAGGTATTGAACAGGCCGACCTGGTCGCACAGGTGCGGGCTCGGGACCCCGGCCGCCGAGATGAAGCCGCTCTGGCCGGGTGGCAGTTCGTCCTGGCCGGACACCACGTGGCCCACGTCCACGGCCATCATGAACGTGCTGCGGTTCTGGCTGGCGCTGGTGCCACAGTGCGTGGTCACCCCGGCGGCCAGCGGGTCGAGGCTGTCCCAGTTCTGGTCCTGGGCCGGCTTGTAACCCCACTTGGCGACGTCGGTGGTGCCGAAGCCGGGCACGTTCTGGCCGAGCTGGGTGCCGGTGCCGGACAGGATCGTGATCGCGTCGTTGAGGCTCTCGACCAGGATCTGATTGGTGTGCCCGGCGAAGTAACCGCCGGTGAAGCAGAGCGTGCCGCACGGAACGACGCCCTTGGTACCGGCCAGGATGTGGTACAGCAGGTTGTAGGTGCCCATCCCGCCGAGCCCGCCGTATGTGCCCATGCCCAGCGAGGCGTCGCTGAAGTCGATCTTCCCGGTGTACTGCTCGCCGGAGAACGTGCCACCCTCGAACACGTTGCGCTCCAGCGCCTCCAGGAAGTTCATGAAGATGGACATGGCCGGGCTGCCCAGGGTGGTGACATCGTTCCACTTGGACAGCCTGGCGATGGCCGGGGCCAGATCCGGATGGGTCTTCGGGCTGGTCAGTGGGCTGTGCGCGGCCAGCAGCTTGCTGTAGGCGCTGACCAGGAACGGGATGAAGTACGGCGCGGCCGGACGGGTGTTGTCTTCGTTGTCGATGGTGCCGATGGCGTGCTCGATGCCCTCCAGGTACTTCACCGAGATCCGCGTGCTGGCGGCGGCGAGCTTGCTGATGAGCTGCGAGCGGAAGATCGTGCCCCAGTACTCATCGCCGGAGTTCTGCTGATAGTAGAGCTGCTGCGACGGCTTGGTGTTCCAGTTGTCCAGGTAGCCCTGGGCCGGGTTGACGCTGTGCGGCATCTGCGAGAACGGCACGAAACCCCGCCACTGCTCGGTCCCGTTGCCGAGCGCGGGCAGCCGCGGGTCGACCTTGCTGAACGGCGGCTGGATCGGCACCAGCCCGTCGCCGAAGTAGGCGATGTTGCCCTGGCTGTCGGCGTAGATGAAGTTGTGCAGCGTCGTGATCAGGCTCATCGAGTGGGTGAACTGCGCCAGGTTCCGGTCGCCACCGAGCTGGGAGAAGCCGGTCAGCGAGCCGGTCTCCCTGTTCCAGGAGGCGAACCTGACCGAGAACGCCAGGCCGAGCGCCGGCTGTGCCGAGACCACCGGGCCGTCCTTGGTCCGCAGCACGGTGAAGCTCACCGGGGGCTGCCCGGCCACCGGGATCTGCTCCTGGATGGCCTGCATCGGGATCTGCTTCCCGTTCCACTTGTAGGTCGGCGGGTTCGCCGAGAAGTTCACGTTCTCGACGTAGATGCGGGTGTCGACCAGTTCCTCGCTGGTCGTGGTCCAGGCGATCTGGCCGTTGCGGCCGATGAGGATGAACGGCTCCCCGGTGATGTACATGCCACCGGCGTTGTAGCCGGGGGAGGACAGGTACTCCTCACCGTCCACGCTGGGCGTGCCGAAGCCCTCCTGGGGGGCGCCCCACAGCAGCGCGTGGTGGTCCGCGGACCGGGACGGGGCGATCGCGATCGCGTTCGACCCGCCGTGCGACAGCACCCGCAGCGAGATGCCGGTCTTCAGGATGTTGCCGCGGTCCCGGTTCAGCGCCGCGGCCGCTTTGTCCAGGGCCTGCCTGGTGACGTGGGACAGCTGGGCGATCGTACGTTCCACGCTGGCCACCCCGGCGCTGGCCGAGATGGACCGGGCCGGTGCCCCGGACGCGGCTGGCACCGTGGTCGGCGCGGCCGGGTCGTTCAGCCAGCGCGCGTCGTTGAAGATCTTGGCGGCGGCGGCGACCGGGTTCTTGACGCCCTTGCCCTGCAGTTCGGTTGCCATGTAGTTGAGGAACTGGAAGTTCGTCAGCTCGCTGCCGCCACCGCCGCCGAACTGCCTGGCCAGGTAGTTGCCGACCGCGACCGTGTCGACCGGCTGCCAGCGGGCCGGCCGGTACGGGCCGTTTTCGCCCAGCAGCTTGCCAAGCGCGAAGAACTCATAGGGCACGTCCGCCCGCCGGGTGGCCGCACTGGAGTACGCGTGCGCCTCGTAGGCGTTGATCCCGGCCGAGTAGGCCACCAGCGCCGCGCGGGTGGCGGCGGGCAGCGAGGCATACTGCGCCTTCAGTTCCGCCGGGGTGTAGAAGAATGTGCGCACGGTCTCGTCCTGGCTCAGCTCCGCCTTGCCGAGGATCTGGGACAGCGTCCCCTCGACGGCGCGCCTGGTCAGCTCGAGCTGGACCAGCCGGTCCTGAGCCTGCGCCCACCCCGCGCCGAACCACATGCCCGCGTGAGTCCGGGACGTGATGGTCGGCACGCCATATTTGGACCTGGAAATCGAGGCCACGTCGGAGCCGTGGCCCACGGTGAGCACGGAGTGGTACGGGCTGTGCCCGACGGTGAGCACGGAGCGGTGCACGCTGTGCCCGACGGTGAGCACGGACGGTGGCTTGGGGCGTGCCGACGCCGGAGCGGCGCCTGACAGCGTGGCCAGCGCCGCCGTCGCCAGGCCCACCCCGATGATCGCGAACCGCCCACCCGTGACCCTGGACCTGATACCGCGCAACTCAGCCACCTCCACTGCCAGGGCCCGGCGTACCGCATCACGCGGCCGCGCCGCCACATAACGGGACATATTCAATCGCGTTTTGAACGCCCCGTGCAGTCCCCAGGTTCATCCGCCCGATGCAGCCCATGATCACGAAGGGTCCTCAGCGGGCTCCCACACCGAAATGTCGTCGCGATTTCGAGCAGTCGGTGCCGCTCAAGGCGGCCAAGACGGTGCGAGCCGTCCAGTTGCCCACCCTCGGATCGTGACCGGCCACAACCCGGCGCTGCACATCTTCGCGATGGCGACCGGCTAGCCGAGGCGCTGGTCAGCCGGAACCTGAGGCAGTTGGCCGGGTACCGCGTCGACGTCGGATATCGCGCTGCTGATGATGGCCTCGGTCTGCCATACCCATTGCCCCACCTCGGCGGCGCTGGCCGTCGAGCCGGGCTTGCGCGTACGCATCCGGTTCAGCGACCTGGCCGCGCTCCGGTGAATATCGGCCCGCCGTCCCAGGCCGAAGGCAATCATCCCGGTGCCCAGTGCCAGCGCCACCGAGGCGAAGCCGGCCCCGGTCACCACCCAGATCTTCACCAGCCCACGATCCAGGTTGCCAAGCAGGTAGCTGACCACCACCAGCATCAGCGACCCGAGCAGGAGAAACTGGGACCGAACCTGGCGGCGCCGGTTCTGCTCCGCCCGCCTGGTTTCGTATGCGATCAGGTCGTCCAGCCGGTATCGCGAGTAAAGGGCGAGGAATTCCTCTGCCCTGAAGTGCCTGTCAGCCGCCATCGTAGGGCACCTCGCTCATAATGGACTGGACATTACGCATGAGGCAGTCGTGCCGTCGCCGGGTATCCGCGTAATCGCCAAGCTGGCCGAGGAAGATAAAGCATTCGCGGCGTAGCCGCTCTGCCTTCTGCCAGTAGCCGCGCGATCCATCGCGCCTGGCGTCCGGTCCCCAAATGAACATCGCACTGCCGGCGATGGCGATGACCGGCACGACGACAAGCTCCAGGTAAGGGACGCTGTGTGTGACCATCAGGTTGGCGACCGCGGCCAGGCTGGACAGCAGCGTGCAAATGATGAGCACGGCCATGATGAGACGGCGGTAACGGTATTGCTGGCCCCGTTCAAATGCTTGCTGGCTGACCGCTACGTAGTACGGCTCCACGTGTTCTTCGAGGAACCGGAAATCGTCGGCGAAGGCGGGGAATTCGGCCTGCCCGTGCAGTGGCAGGATCGGCCTGGGCCAGAACCGGGATGCCCGTCGGTCTACCCACAGGACAGTTGATCTGGCCGGTGGCTCGCGGCGCTGCGGCTGGTCCACCAGGGTGCGGTCGTCCTGGATGACCTGAGCCTGCTCCAGCTTCTCCCGGTCGATATGGCGCGCGCCGGTCAGGTCGGCCGATCTGATGTCCGCGCCGAGCAGCGCGGCATCCTCCAGATCGGCCTCCCGCAGGTCGCAGGATTCCAGGTTGGCCCTGATCAGCCGGGCCCGCCGGAGCGAGGCGAAGCGCAGCTTGGCGTCGGGGAGGCTGGCCGCCTCCAGGTTCGCGCCTTCGAGCTGGGCGTATTCGAGGGTGGCACCGGTCAGCACGGCCCGGGTCAGATCCGCGTTCCGGAGGTTGGCTCTGGTCAGGCGCGTGCCCCACAGCTTGGCCCCGCGCAGGACGGCACCGGCCAGTTCGGCCCCACTGAGGTCGGCGCCCCTCAGGTCGGACTGTTCGAGGTTTGCCTCGGTGAGGTCGGCATCGCGGAGGTCGGCCTCGGCCAGCTCCCGCAGGCTGAGATCCTGTCCGCGCAGGCTGGCACGGCTGCCGGCGGTGTGGCCGGACTCCACCCACAGCTTGTGCTGTTCGAGGACGGAGGCCAGGGTGGGCTCGGCCCGGCCCATCCGCCCGGTGTCCAGCCAGTCCCGTCGCTTGGGCGGCGGGAGCAGCTCACGAGAGCGTCCCACGCCGACGATGGCCTGGGCGACGGTCTCGTAGGCCCGGTACAGCTCGCGATGAGCTGTACCGGTCTGCCTGGCGACCACCTTCTCGCTGAAGGCGAAGTAGGGGATGTAGGGAATCTCCGAGTCCTGGATGAATGTCCTGGCATCGCCCGCCGCAGGGGGTACGGCGGCGGCGAACTCGGCCTTGAACCGCTCGCGGAACCGGGCCAGCTCCTCGGCCTGGGAGGTGATCTCCACCCGGGCGGCGACCGGCATCACCTGCAGCGGCCGGCCGTTGCGCAGGTCACCGAGGTCGGCATCGGTGAGCACGCTGGTCATCCACTTCGTGCCCTCGATGTTGATGTCGTTGGGCGCCGACAGCAGCACGACGAGGTCGGCCAGGTGGTAGGTGCAGATGCCGCCGTGCTCGGTGACGCCGGTGC
The DNA here is from genome assembly GCA_035308365.1 of Streptosporangiaceae bacterium. Taxonomy (GTDB): domain Bacteria; phylum Actinomycetota; class Actinomycetes; order Streptosporangiales; family Streptosporangiaceae; genus PALSA-505. Next base: position 25,324 of record DATGGU010000196.1, on the reverse strand, counting down.
GGCTGTCGATGAGGACGATCGTCTCCGGGCCGCTCAGATCCCCACGGAAGAACTCGATGTAGGCCGCACCCGCCCAGCGCTTGTAGAAGTCGGACCAGTTGAATTGCTGCACCGCTTCGCTGTACCGGGTCGCATGGTCTTCGTCACGCCTGCCCGCGCCCAGGATCCTGAGCTGCCCGAGCCGGCCGGTGTTCGGCGACAGGACCGGGACGGCGCAACTCGACGGGCGGCGCAACGACAGGCCTTTGACGGTCGTGAAGCCCGGCTCTGGCTTGTCCTTCGCCAGCGGGCCGGGCGTCGCCAGCGTCTGCTTGTACTCCTCGAGCAGGTCGATGACGCCGCGGTTGGCCTGCAGGCTGGCCGAGGCGGCCATGTTGTCCGTCACGTAGCGCTCGAGCCCGGGAGCTTCGAGGTCGAAGTCGCACACGATGACGTCGTAGCCGACGTCGGCCAGTATCTCGCCGACGTTGACCAGGGCCATCGACCGGCCCACGCCGCCCTTGTAGGAGTAGAAGGTGACGATCACGGCGCCAATCCTCCCGGCATACCGGGCAAAACCGGCGAGTCATGAACTTCCCCGTTGCTCATCGCCCTGACGCGTGGAAGGAAGGGCTTCGGCTTGCTGTCCAGCCGGAACAGCAACTGGCTCAGCCATCGTTTGAGCGATATTTCGGTCGGGATGTCGAAGGCCAGGCCGGGCACTTCGGTGTTGCGCCACTTGTCGGCGGCGTCCGTGAGACGGACGTGCGTCCGCAGGCTCTCCGCGATCAGGTGCTCGAGCATTCCGGTATGGCGGGTGTATGGGGGGATACAGATGACGACGCCATCGCCGATCCAGTCCGCCCGCGGCATTGTCTCCAGGGACTGAGCGATGTCGCCGTGCAGGGCCGACACCGCGTCGACGATCAGCACCGAGTAGCCTTCCTCCCACTTCCGGCGCAGCCGCCGGGTCCGCGGGTCACCCACATCCCCGGCCAGCTCATCGCGGGAATACCAGCGCAGGTGTAATGGCTTGCCCCCGTCTTCCAGCCGTTGCCTGTTGACGCTGCGCAGGACACTCTGGGCGACCTCGATGAGACGGCGGCCATCTCCGTAGGGCGCGAAGTCGCTGGAGGTGTGGCCGTACCTTTCGCCCAGTTCGTCCCACAGGCCCGGCGGCGGCGGCATCCCGACGCTCCGGCACAGTGCCGCCAGCCGGGACAGCTTGTCCGCGTCTTTTTCCCGGGTGCGGAACTGGGTGAATTCTTCGCTCGACATCGCGAACAGTGCGGCCGGGATGACCAGCGGCGCACTGTCGCCGAGGGCGTCGCTCAGATCGGCGACGAGCTTCTCGATGAGCCTTTCCTCGCTGCCCGGATCGCCGCCGGGTTTGAGATCGAAGAACTTGACCCGGCTCGGTTCGAGCTGACCCGGCAGCAGCCGGCCGGGAACCTCACCCAGCCGGACCAATGCCAGCGTCTGCAGCCTGTTGTCCTTCTGGTCGAGCCTGGCGATGGCCAGCGTGAGCTCGTACTCGAGCCACTGCCGGTGGTTCGTCAGGGTCTGCGCCGACACCACCGCGAGCACGACCTTCGCGTCCCTGATGCCCTCGTTGATCCATTCCCGGATGTTCTCACCGGTCCGCATCCCACGGGAGTATTCGTGTATTCGCAAGCCTGCGTCCAGAAGCTGATCGACGATCCGGTCCACGACCGGTTTGTCCGGCGAAGCCCAGCTCACAAAGATGTCGTCCACGCGCCGTCGCCCGCCCCAGTTGCCATTCCCCGCTGTATCGTCACATGATCTACCCGCTACCTGGTGAAATCCAGAGCGCCGGCCGGAGTGCGCGGCGGGCATGGGTATGGTCTTCATTGCCCCGTACTTCTCATCGTGCGCCGTCGCGTGGCGGGACCGGTTGCCCAGGAGGAACATTCATGGCCAGGGTCCGCAGGCTGGCCGTGGTGGCGGCGGTCGCGGCGGCGGTCGCCGCTGGTGTGACGGCCCTGGTCTCCGGGGGCGGCACGCCGCGGCCGGCTACGGCACACCAGCCGGACACCGGCATCGCGTTCCCGCTGCACACCCGCGGGGCGGCGATCGTGGACTCCCGCGGCCACCGGGTCAAGCTGGACATGGTCAACTGGTACGGCGCGGAGTCGCCCAGCTACGTGGTCGGCGGCCTCGCCTACCAGCCGATATCCAAGATCATCAAGCGTATCGTGTCGATGGGCTTCAACGGGGTACGGCTGCCCTGGTCCAACCAGATGTGGCAGTCCGATCCGCCGGTCTCCGCCACCTACCTGACCGCGAACCCCCAGTTCAAGGGTGAGCGGGCGCGCACGATCTTCGAGCAGGTCGTGCATGACCTGGCAGCTGCGGGCCTGATGGTCGTCCTTGACGACCACACCAGCAACGCCGAGTGGTGCTGTTCCAACGGGGACGGCAACACGCTCTGGTACAACCCCGGCTATCCGCAGTCGGCCTGGCTGGCCGACTGGCGGTCGGTGGCCGCCGAGTTCAGGAACATCCCGCAGGTGATCGGCGTGGACCTGCGCAACGAGCCGCGCGGCGCCGCCGCCTGGGGCGGCCCGGCCGGGACCGACTGGCAGGCGGCGGCCGTGGCCGGCGGCGACGCGGTGCAGCGCGTGGACCGGCAGCTGCTGATCTTCGTCGAGGGAGTGAACAACGCCGGCAACCTGTCCGGCGTGGCCGGCCTGCCGGTGGACCTGACCGTGCCGGACCACGTCGTCTACGAGGCGCACGACTACGGCTTCTGGCAGAGCGGAGCGACCAGCTACGACGCCTGGGTGGCCAGGGTCCAGCCGAAGTGGGGCTACCTGGCCGGCCGGTACCCGCTGTGGATCGGCGAGTTCGGCACCTGCAACACCTCGGCCGCCTGCGTGTCGTCCACCGGCCCGGGCCTGGGCCTGTGGTTCGGGTACCTCACCCGGTTCCTGGCCTACCACGACGTGAACTGGTCCTACTGGGCGGTCAACGGCACCCAGTCACCGGGCCTGCCCGGTCAGGGCCGGACCTACGGGATCAGGGAAACCTACGGGGTGCTGAACACCGCCTGGACCGGCCCGGCCAGCCCCGGCCTGCTCAGCGCCCTGCGAGGCATCCAGCCCGCCTGCCAGCCCGGGCCGGTGGCCAGCGGGACCTACTACATCGTCAACGTGCGCACCCACCGGGTGATCGACATTCCTGGCGGGCAGGCCGCCGACGGCACCGGCCTGGACCAGTGGCCGCTCAACCACGCCGCCAGCCAGCGGTGGAAGGTCACCGCGCGCGGCTGCGGCCTGTACTCGATCACCTCGGCGCTCACCGGCCAGGCGATGGAGATCGCCGGCCAGTCCACCGCCAACGGTGCCGGGGTGGACGTATGGTCCTACTGGGGCGGCGGCAACCAGCAGTTCATCATCGGCTGCCACATGACGGGCGCGTGCACCATCACCAACCTCAACAGCCTCGATGCGCTGGAAGTCCCCGGTTCTTCATCGAGGCCGGGTGCGCTGCTGGACCAGTGGAGTGGTAACGGCGGCACCAGCCAGGAGTGGCGATTCCAGGCAGCCGGCCCAGCTCGCTGACCCGCGGCTAGCTTCGCCGGCCGCTTGCCACGGCACGGTGACGATCCGCTCGGCGAGCGCCCCGCCATGACGGTCCCGTTCACCGTCCAGGTAGCTTGACTGGATGCCCGCGGAAACTGACATCCTGGACGAGCCATGGCAGCGCTGGCGCGACCAGCGGTACCCGGCTGAACTGCTGCACCTGGACACCGCCGCGGCCGGCCGCTGCTCGGTAGGCACGCTGCGGGCGGCCGCGGCGCACGCCGAGCGGGAGGCCGCGCGTGGCGCCTACGTCGCCCAGGACGAGGCCGCCCCGGTGATCGACGCCGGCCGGGCCGAGCTGGCCGCCCTGCTGGGCGTCCCGCCCGACGGGGTGGCGTTCGTGGAGAGCGCCTCGGCGGCCCTGGCGGCGCTGCTCGCCGCCTGGCCACTGCGGCCGGGTGACACCGTGGCCGTGGCGCCGAGCGAGTGGGGCCCCAACCTGACCGCGTTCGGCAACGCCGGGCTCACCATCGCCGAGCTGCCGGCCCGCGAGGACGGGACCGTCGATCTGGACCACCTGGAACGCTTCCTCGCCACCACCCCGCCCGCCTTCGTGCACCTCACCCAGGTCGCCTCGCACCGTACCCTGGTCCAGCCGGTCGCGCAGGCCGCGGCGGTGTGCCAGGCCGCCGGGGTGCCGCTGTGGGTGGACGCCGCCCAGGCGCTCGGCCACGTGGACACCGCCACCGGCGCCGACGTCCAGTACGCGACCAGCCGGAAGTGGCTGACCGGTCCGCGCGGGGTCGGCCTGCTCGCCGTGTCGGCCCGCTGGTGGGACACGCTCCGGGTGCGCCCCTCCGAGCTGGCCCGGGAGGAGATGACCGATGCATGCCCGGTGCGGTTCCTGCAGTCGCACGAGGCCAACGTCCCCGGCTGGATCGGGCTGATCAACGCGGTGCGCGACCACCTGGCGGCCGGGCCGGCCAAGGTGTGGTCACGGCTGGCCGAGGTGGGCTCGCTGACCAGGGAGGCACTGCACGGCCTGCCCGGCTGGGAGGTGGTCGGCCCCGGCAGCCCCGCCTGCGCGATCACCGCGCTGCGCCCACTGGCCGGCCAGGACATGCGCGAGACCCGCGCCCGGCTGATCGCCGAGCACGGCATCGTCACCACCGCCGCGGCGGTCGCCCGCGCGCCACGGGAGATGACGGTGCCGCTGCTGCGCGTCAGCCCGCACGTGGACTGCACCGTCGCGGATCTGAACCGCCTCGCGGCGGCGCTGCAAGCCCTGTGACGATCCCGGGATGGTTCGCTGTTCGTCATACGTTGAGGGAAGATAGAGGGAACAACACAGGGCAGGAGGCAATTCGTGGTGCCGGATCGCGGAGATCTCTACGAGGTGGACTCCGGCGCCCCGCAACTCGATGGTGCCGCGCTGCTTTGGTACTTCGAGGGGTTCATCGACGCGGGAGCCGCCGGCCGGCTGGTCACCGAGCACCTGCTGGCCAAGCTCGACCACAAGGTGGTGGCCAGTTTCGACGTGGACCGGCTGATCGACTACCGGTCCAGGCGCCCGGTGATGACGTTCGCCAAGGACCACTGGGAGCACTACGAAGGCCTCGAGCTGGCCATGCACCTCATGCACGACTCGTCAGGTGCCCCGTTCCTGCTGCTCACCGGCCCCGAACCGGACCATGAGTGGGAGCGGTTCGCCGTGGCGGTGAGCGACCTGGCGCAGCGCCTGGGCGTGGGCCTGGCCGTGGGCTTCCACGGCATACCGCTCAGCGTGCCGCACACCAGGCCGCTCGGCGTGACCGCGCACGCCACCCGGCGCGAGCTGGTCCAGGCCGACCGGCCGCTGCCCAACCACCTGCAGGTCCCTGGCAGCATCGCGTCGCTGCTCGAATTCCGGTTCGGCGAGGCGGGCCGGGACGCGGCCGGGTTCGCCGTCCACATTCCGCACTACCTGGCCCAGGCGGCCTACCCGGCGGGCGCGGTCCGGCTGCTCGAATCGGTCAGCGAGCTGACCGGCCTGTCGGTACCCGACGATGCCCTGCGCGAGGCGGCGCGGCGCACCGATGCCGAGATCAACCGGCAGGTGGAGGCCTCCACCGAGGTCACCGAGGTGGTGCGGGCGCTGGAGCAGCAGTACGACGCGGCCGCCGAGGCCGGCGAGAACTCCGGCCCGCTGCTCGATGACCCGGAGAACATGCCGACGGCCGAGGAACTTGGTGAGCAGTTCGAGCGCTTCCTCGCCGAGCAGCAGGGCCCGGCGAACCCGCAGGACCACTAGCCGACAGGTTCCCTGGGAGGCTGAGGATGCTCTACGCGTTCGGCTTCGAGCGCTATGGCGTGGTCGTCAGCGACCTTTACCACATCGACCCCAACCCGGCGAAGGGCCAGGAGGGCCCCGAGCGCGGCGTCCGCCTCGAACTGCGGGTGCTCGACCGGGGCGAGCTGCGCGGGTCCATCTACTCGGCGCAGCCCATCGGCGTGGGGCAGCCGGTCTGGCGGGCCGACCTGCTGGAGTCGGTGGCCGGGCCGCCGGGCAGCTTCGACCGGACGCACCACCACCCGGCGTTCCGCGGCTGGGAACCGGGCAAGCGGGTGTTCGTCAGGGAGCTGTCGGCCGACCCGCTCGGCTGGCTGAGCAGCCAGCTCTCCGACCTGGAGGGCGTGCTCAAGCAGGCAGGCGCGCAGGCGCACGAGGCCGACGCGGCGGACGCCGAGGCCCTGCGCGCCCATGTCCCCGAGATCCTGGACGCCGTCCGCCGCCTGCTCGGCGAGGCCCGCGCCGCCTGGCCCGCTCCGGCCGAAGGCGAGCAGCCGGCGATGGCCCGGGTGGGCTGGCTGTAACCTGCTCGCCATGACCGAGCAGAAGCCGCTCAAGGACATCGTCGACCCGGGCTGGGCGCAGGCCCTGGAACCCGTGGCCGGCCGGATCCGCGCGATGGGAGACTTCCTGCGCGATGAGCTCGCGGCCGGGCGCCGTTACCTGCCAGCCGGAGAGAACGTGCTGCGCGCCTTCAAGCAGCCGTTCGGGGACGTGCGGGTGCTGATCGTCGGCCAGGATCCGTACCCGGCCCCCGGGCATCCGGTTGGGCTGAGCTTTTCCGTCGCGCCCGAGGTCCGGCGGCTGCCCGGCAGCCTGGTCAACATCTTCCGCGAGTACGGCGAGGACCTCGGCTACCCGCCACCGTCCAGCGGCGACCTGACCCCGTGGACCGAGCGCGGCGTGCTCCTGCTCAACCGGGTGCTCACCGTGCAGCCACGGATGCCGGGCTCGCACCGGGGCAAGGGCTGGGAAGAGGTCACCGAGCAGGCCATCAGGGCGCTGGCCGCCCGCGGCCAGCCGCTGGTCGCGATCCTGTGGGGCCGGGACGCCCGCAACCTGGTGCCTCTGCTCGGCGACGCCGGGGTCATCGAGTCGGCACACCCGAGCCCGATGTCTGCCTCCTATGGGTTCTTCGGCTCCCGCCCGTTCAGCCGGGCCAGCCGCCTGCTCGAGGAGCGCGGCGCGCCCCCGGTGGACTGGAAGCTGCCTTAAGACCTTTTCAAAATCGGCAGAACGATCATGAAACTAGAGTCGGCTTGCGACCGTTGGCGTCGAAAGTGAGTTTGGAAAGGGTCTTAGCCCGCCGCGACCGCGGCGATCACGACCAGGGCGAGCGTGCACACCGCCGCCGCCCCGTGCAGCAGCACCAGGCGCGGCGGAAACCGCAGGCCGCCGGGATCGCGCTGCCGCCGGCTGGCGAGCACCCAGCTCGCGCCGGCCAGGATCGCGGCCACCAGCACGCCGAACGAGATCCAGGCGAACGGCCGGTCACCGGTCATCACGAAGAAGACCCAGAACGTCAGCCCGGTCAGCGCCATCGCCGGATGGGTGAACTCCAGCAGCGGCGATCCCTCCGGAGCACTCCGGCCGGCGGCACTCCCCGGCACCGCGCCGCCGGCCAGCGCGGCCGTCCCCACCAGCGTGGCTCCCTGCGGCTGTTCCCCGGCTTCCGCGCCCACGTGCGCAAGCTGGCCCGCGTCCGGGCCGGCCGCACGCTCGCGCCGCTGGGCACCTATCCCGGTCACCAGGACATACACTCCGATGCCGGCGGTCAGCACCCACACGACCATCCCAGCGATCTTCATCGGGATTCCCTCCGGGGTCCGCCACCTCCGTAAGGGAGGTATCACAGCCTCACAACCGCTGCAGTCGCACGTCCAGGGAATCGCGGATCGCGTCGCCGATCAAATTGAACGCCACGACCGTGATGATCAGGATGATCGCCGGCGGGTAGACCAGCCACCAGTACCCGTCGAACAGGTAGTTCAGCCCGTTGCTGAGCATGCCGCCCCAGTTGGCCGCCGGCGGCGGGAGACCGAGCCCGAGAAAGCTCAGCGCGGCCATGGTGAGGATCGCGTCGGCGACGGTGAAGGTGGCGTTCACGATGATTACGCCGATGGCGTTGGGTATCAGGTGGCGGCTCACGATCCGCCACCTGGAACCGCCCATCACCTTGACCGCCTGCACGTACTCCCTGGTCCGCAGCGTCAGCACCTCGCCACGGACCAGCCGGGCCACGCCCAGCCAGGACAGCAGCGACAGCAAGACGATGATCATGAACAGGTTGGGCGCGAACATGTTCACCAGGATCAGCAGCAGCACCAGGCCGGGAACGGCGAGGAAGGTGTCCACGACGCGCATCATGATGGCGTCGGCGAACCCGCCGGCCAGCCCGGCGATGGCGCCGTAGAGGGTGCCGATGACCGTGGTGGCGATGCTCACCGCGAAGCCGAGTTCCAGCGACGACTGGCCGCCCACCATCAGCCGGCCGAGCACGTCGTACCCGGAGCCATCGGTACCCAGCGGGTACTTGCCGCCGGGCGGCAGGTTCTCCAGATTCAGGTGCACGGTGACCTGGTTGGTCCGGTAGATCAGCGGCCCGGCGAAGCAGAACAGCGTGATCAGCACCACGATGCCGACCCCGGCGACCGCCACCCGGTTCTCCAGGAACGTCGCCAGCACCCGCCGCAGCGGACTGGGCGCCGGCGGGGCCATCGCCAGTTCGGCGGCTCCCGCGGGTCCCTCGGGTTCGGGCGCGGCCAGCGCACCGATCCCCGGCTCACGGGCGACCATAGCGAACCCTCGGGTCGAGGACGGCATACCCGATGTCGGCCAGCAGGTTCCCGATGACCGTGGCCACCCCCACCACCAGCGTCGAGCCGAGCAGGATCGGGAAGTCGTGGCTGGTGGCGGCCTGGTAGAAGAGCAGGCCCATGCCCGGGTAGTTGAACACGTCTTCGGCGATCACCGCGCCGGCCACGATCCCGGGCAGCGACAGGCCGAGCAGCGTGATCACCGGCAGCAGTGAATTGCGCAGCACGTGCCGGAACAGGATTTTCCGCTCCGGCATGCCCTTGGCCCTGGCCGTGCGGATGAAGTCCTGGGTCAGCACATCGATCGCCGACGACCGCATGTAGCGGCTGAAGCTGGCCACGGTGACCAGCGACAAGGTCACCACGGGCAGCACCAGCGCCCGCGGGTCGGCCAGCAGCGCGCCCACCGAGTCGGCCGGCGGAACGGTGGGGGGCAGGATCTTCAGCTGGACCGCGAACACCGCGATGAGCAGCAGGGCGAAGAAGAAGTCCGGCATCGAGTACAGCGTGAACGACACGCTGGTGAACACGTGGTCGCCGAGCCGGTTGCGCCGCACCGCCTGGTACATCCCCATCGGGATGGCGATGATCAGTGCCAGCGCCGTTGATATCCCCAGCAGCACGGCGTCCCGCGGCAGCCGTTGCCCGATCAGCGACGTCACCGGCTGCTGGAGCTGGTAGGAGATGCCGAGGTTGCCGTGGAACACCTGTTTCACATAGGTGACGAACTGCGCGTACAGCGGCTCGTTCAGCCCGTAGGTGCTGTTGAAGATGGCGATCCTGCCGGGCGTGGCCCGCACCCCCAGGATGGAGCGGGCCACGCTGCCAGGTTCCATGTGGATCAGGATGAACGTCAGGATCATGACGCCGATCACGACCGCGACGGCCTGGCCGATGCGGCGGACGAGATACGCGGTCACGAGGGTCGCTCAGCAGCGCTCACGGTGGCCAGCCAGCGGATCACGACGAGGTGTAATACCAGACCTCCGGGTTGAGCGAACCGCTGAACGGGTTGAGCGGGGTGATGCCACCCAGGGTGCTCTTGTAAACGACGATGTTCGACTGCTGCGGGAGCCACAGCCAGGGCAACTGCCGCGCCGCGTAGTCCTCGTAGGTGTAGAACGTCTGGGTGCTGGAGCCGTATTCGGTCGCGTTGATCAGGCTGTCCATCTCCGCGCTCTGGTAGCCGCCCTGGTTGCTGGAGCCGTCGGTGTTGAACCATCCCTCGCCGGACGGGTAGAGACCGTTGTCCGGGTCATAGCCGAAGTCCACGAGCTGCCAGGAGCAGGTCGACGCCGGGTGCGAGCTCGCGTTGCAGATGCCAACCGTGGATACCAGCGTGTTGAACGGCTCGGACTTCAGGTTGATCTTGACGCCGGCCTGCGCCTCCGATGACTGGATCGCGGCTTCCTGCTGGTCGAACGTGGTCGATCCGGACGAGTAGGCCAGCGTCAGGTTCATCGGCTCACCGGCGGTGATCCCGGCGCCGCAGCCGGCCGGCCCGCTGCCGGGGCGCTGGCAGGTGGACGTGCCATTCGGCACCACCTTCCAGCCGTGCGCCTTGAGCAGGGCGATGGCCTTGGACGGCGAGTACGGGTAGGGTCCGCCCGACTTCTCCAGCGGCGAGACCCACTGGCCGCCGGCCACCAGCGGCACCGGCCCGTTGCCCGGGTCGGCGTAACCGGCGAACACCTTGGCCACGAGCTGTGGCCGGTTGATCAGGTCCTCGAGCGCCTGGCGGACGTAGAGCTGGCGGAGGATCGGTCCCACGGTGGGGCTGTAGAAGTTCGGAATGATCATCGCTACGCCGGGGATGGCCTGGTTGACCGTCGAGTACCCCTGAGACTGCAGGACCGGGATCTGCTTGACGTCGTTCAGCGGCAAAGACCCCACCTGCAGGGCCCCGCCGGCCCTGAGCGCGTCGAGTTCGGCCGTGTCCGAGGTGTACACCAGGTTGTTCATCCTGGAGATGATCGGCTTGTCCGGCCCGGAGTAGTTCTTGTTCGGGACGTACTCCCAGTCGGCGTTGTTCTGGAAAGCGGCCAGCTTCCACGGCCCGTCGGTCACCTTCCACAGCGGGTTGGTGGTGAACGTGCTCATGTCGGCGCCCTGCTTCTGCAGGAAATTCCAGACCGCCTTCGCTCCCGCGGTCGTCTGGTCGTAGTTCCCGACCGCACCGCCCGCCGAGGTCTTGTCCCACGCGTGCTGCGGCAGCAGCGGGATGTTGTAGAGCACGTCCTCGGTGTAGAAGTTCGGGTTGTAGGAATGCGTGAGGTTGAGCACGACCGTATGCGAGTCCGGCGTGGACACGCTGCTCACGTCGGTGGGGAACAGTCCCTTGACGTAGAACAGCCAGTCCGTGGCGTTCGCCTTCAGCAGGTTGTAGACGAAGGTGAAGTCCCTGCTGGTGATCGGCTTACCGTCGGACCAGTTCCACGGTTTCAGCGCGATCGTGACCGTCTTGTCGCCGTTGCTGTAGTTGATCGAGGTGAACAGGCTCTCCTGCGGGTTCACCGCCGACTTGGCGCCATCGCCCTCGTAGACCAGGGTCGGCCAGATCGGGTTGGTGAGGTTCGCGTTGTAACCGTCGGAGTTCGTGACCGGTGGCAGCGGGAAGATGTCGTTGGGCGAGGCACCGGACCAGCCCATGTTGACCGTGCCGCCATGCACCATGTGGCCCTTGGGGGCCGCGTTGTTACCACCGGGCTTGGCCGGGCTGCCCCCACACGCCGCCAGGACCGCAACCAGGGTGAGGGGGGCCGCCATGGCAGCCAGTCGACGGGTGATGCGCATGCGTGGCCTCGCCTTCCAGTCCCGGAACGCTACGTACGCGGGATATTTATAACTAAACCTATTGATTAAGTCAATTTCTGGCATTTCCTGGTCCTGCTGAGCAGATCTTGCCGTGAAGATCGTCATATCGCTACCAGCCTGGTGGTGCCGATACGGCCCCAGCCGGGCTGCGTGAGCCGCCCAATCCACCGCTCAGCCAGGGCCTTTCCACGGAGTATCGCTTGCGGGGCGGGGCCCGGCAAGTACCGGTCCCGCCTGTCCGGGCTGCCCCCCGCCGGCCAGGACTTGGTTAATCTTTGCCATGAGACTTATCCGGAACCACACCAGCGATCTTGCCGCCAGGTCCATGAGCCACGGCTGCCAGCCAGCCACCAGGAGTTCCGAATAAGCCTCAAATGTAAGGAGCCCTCCGCTGATAGGTCCAATTCTTATGATCGTCAAGATCGATAGACGCCGTCGATACGACGACCGCGCCGCCGGCCCGCTCCCGGCCGGCCCGCACACTGGTGACCTGTGACTTCATTCGACGGTCTGCAGCCGGATGGCACCTACCGCCAGCTCCGCTTCACACCTCCTCCAGGGTCCACCGAGTTCCTGCTGATCAGGCATGGCGAGTCCGAACGCGCCCGGCCGGGCGAGCCGTTCCCGGTCGCCGACGGCCGCGCCGACCCCGCGCTCGCCCCCGAAGGTGCCGTGCAGGCCGAACAGGTGGCCGCCCGGCTGGCCTCCGGCAAGCCGATCGATGCGATCTATGTCACCTCACTGCGCCGCACCGCCCAGACCGCCGCCCCGCTGGCCGGCCGCCTCGGCCTGGTCCCCATCGTCGAGCGGGACCTGCGCGAGGTCGGCCTCGGCCACTGGGAGGGCGGCACGTACCGCAGGATGGTCGCCGAGAACGGCCCGCTGGCCCAGCGCATGTGGGCCGAGGAACGCTGGGACGTCATCCCCGGCGCCGAGCCGGCCCAGGAGCTGACGGCCCGGGTGCGCGGCGCGGTCGAGCGGATGGCCGCCGCCCACCCAGACCAGCGCCTGGCCGTCTTCATCCACGGCGGCATCATCGGTCAGATTCTCGCGCTGGCCACCGGATCGCGCCCGTTCGCCTTCGTCAACGCGGACAATGGCTCGATCTCAGAACTGGTCGTGCACGGCGGCCGGTGGACGGTCCGCCGCTTCAACGACACATCCCATCTTGATAAAACCGTCATCAGTTCGTAATTATCCTCATCGATATATTTGAGCGATGGATTTTCTGACGATGCCATGCCGTGTCCTGCTCAATACCGGTCCTGGGGTCATTGACCAAACCCGCACTGCTCATTAGCCACACTGGCATGGTTTGCGTGACAAATTAGTTACCAGACGGTAACATTGTGCCATCGAACTGTGGGGACGCTCCGGCCCGCTCCCGGTCGAGCCTGGGGCGTTCCGTGGGTGAGCAAATGCGAGAGCTGACTGAGTCCTCCGACGTGTGGCACGGGTTGCCGGCCGGCCTGGCGCCGCTGCTGCGCCCGCAGCTGGACCGGGCGATCGACCAGATGATCGACGCGATCCAGCTCGGCGTGCCCGAGTACACCCGCCCGCTGGACTCCGCATACTCCGAGGTGATCAGCCATGCGGTCCGGCACTCGGTGGAGCAGTTCATCGAGCGGGTGGCCAACCCCGAGGCGTCCTTCGAGGCGATCCTCGCCGAGTTCCGCTCGATCGGGGCCATCGAGGCGCACGAGGGACGCAGCCTGGAACCGCTGCAGAACGCCCTGCGCCTGGGTGCCAGGGAGGCCTGGCGCCGGGTCTACATGGCCGCGGCCGGCCAGCCGGGCCTGGACATCGAGGTGCTCGGCCGCATCGGCGAAGCCATCTATGTCTACCTGGGCGAGCTGGCCGGTGCCTGCGCGGCCGGTTTCCAGGAGGCCCGGGCTCAGGTCGCGGACGAGCGCGAACGCCGCCGCAAGCAGCTCCTGGACCTGATCGTCCGGGATCCGCCGGCCTCCATGGAGGCCATCGCCGACCGGGCCAAGGCCGCCGCCTGGCCGCTGCCCCGCCGGGTCGCGGTCGCGGCCCTGGAAGAGTCGCTCAACCCAGACGTCGCCCCCGCCGACCCCGCGCTCCCTCCCGACGTGCTCATCGACCGCACCAGGTCCGAGCCGTTCCTGCTGGTCCCCGACCCGGACGGCCCCGGCCGCGCCGCGCTCATCAACCACGCCCTGCACGGCTGGTCGGCCGCGCTCGGCCCCGCGGTCCCGCTGGCCCGCGCCAGCACCTCGCTCCGCTGGGCCCGCCAGGCACTGGCCCTGGGCCTGCGTGGCGTCATCGACTTCCGTGGCGGCCTGATCCGTTGCGACCAGCACATGTCGACCCTGCTGATCTTCTCCGACGAGGAGCTCACCAAGGCGCTGCGCGCCGCCCGGCTGGCCCCGCTGGACCAGCTCAGGCCGGCCCAGCGGGACCGCCTGGCCGAGACCCTCCTGGTCTGGCTGAAACACGGCGGCAACGCCAACGAGGTCGCCGCCCTGATGCACGTCCACCCGCAGACCGTCCGCTACCGCCTCCGCCAGATCGACGAACTGTTCGGCGGCGAACTCCATGAGCCGGACGCCCGGTTCGAGCTGGAAATAGCCCTGCGCGCCCGCCAGCTCCTGCGCACCGGCGGTTAGGGCCGCCAGTTGGCCGTGACCGCCCAGTCTTCGGCGGCGGCGATGATCACGTCTACCACCGGGTCCTTGACATCGGTGTAGACATCGACGTCGGGGGTCTGCGCGGCCAGGGCCCGCTTGAAGGCGGCGTAACCGGCCACGGCGGCCGGATGGGCGCGGAACCAGTCACGGAAGAGCAGGGCCAGCCGCTCGTTGGGAGATCCGGTGCGGCGCACGTGCAGGTTGACGTCGCCAAGGCGGCCGCGACGGCGCCAGTACCGCTTGGCCCAGCGGTCCCGGGAGTCATCGAGACCGGCCGGAACGTGATCGTGGTTGTAAGGAAGGCGCTCGAAACCCAGGCCGGCCAGCGGAATCTCGAACGCGCTGGTGGCCTGGTCCAGGCTGGGGACGCTGATCTGCATGTCAAGGATGTCCTTGGCGGCCATCCCGGGGATGGAGGTGCTGCCGATATGCTCGATCCGCTCGGCCAGCGGGCCGAGCTGGCGCAACGAGGCGGCGAGTGCGGCGGCTCGCTGCGGCCAGCCGGCCTGGTAGGCCACGACGACGGGGCGCACGGGCTGCTCCTTCACAGGGCTGAGGCACATGGCTGAGATAGAGGTTGTCACCACCGCGGACCGTCCGCTGGGACGGCACCGTTGCCACCGCCCCGGAAGGCTACGACGGTGCCCTGGCAGCGTCGGTAACCGGCCACGAGAACGGGGACACGCCGGATACCCCTACCGCCGCGTCCCGGTCACGACCGGCATCGTCCACTTCTGCGCGTTCGTCTGATTACACGTATACAACTGCAGTTGCGTCCCGGCCGTGGTCGTAGACCCCGGATCGTCCAGGCACAGCCCCGACTCCGGGTTCACCAGCGCCCCGCCGGTTTCCATGCGCCACTGCTGTGCCCCCGTCCCGTTGCACGTGTACAGGTCGATCAGCGTCCCGTTCGTGGTTCCGCTGTGCCACGCGTCCATGCACATGCCCAGCGCCTGGAGCGTCCCATCGGGTTCCACCGTCCAGCTCTGTGCCCCGGTGCTCTGGCAGGGGTCGATCTCGACCGGGTTCCCCGGCGTCGTGCTGCCGCCCCGGTCGGCCACGCACAGGCTGGAGGACACGCCGGAAATGACGTTGCCCACCCGCGTTGGCGGGGTCGCTGGCAGCGTCCAGTTCTGTGCGGTCGTGCCGTTACAGGTGTAGATCTGGAGCTGAGTGCCATTGGTGACCGACCCGCCCGGGTCGTCCAGGCACAGTCCGGACTGTGGGTTCACCAGCGATCCGTTGGCCCCCGGCGTCCAGTCCTGGGAGCCGGTGCCGTTGCACTGGTAGAGCTGTACCAGCGTGCCGCTGGTGGTGCCGCCGTTGGTCACGTCCATGCACTTGCCCAGGGCGCTGATCGTCCCGCTGGGCCCGAGTATCCACTCCTGGGCGTCGGTGCTGTCGCAGCTCCAGATCTGGATGCGGTTACCGTTCGTGGTGATGCTCTGGTTGTCGTCGATGCAGAGGTTGGATCCGGCCGCCGAGGTGATCGGGCCGGTGCGCGGGGACGGCGGGGCGATCGTGTTGCCGGGGTAGGAGGGCGGAGCCGCCGACGCGGCCGAGGCCCAGGAGGTGTTCGCCGAGGTGCCCAGCGTGTAGGAGAGCGTGCCGCCGCCGGTGATCGCACCGGGCGGGGCGTAGGCGTTGTTCCAGGCCGCCCCGTTCCAGGTCGCCGACTGGACGTAGGGCGCGTTGCCGGCGGCGCCGTTACCGTTGATCGTCAGCGTGCCGCCGGACGGCAGCGCGATGACCGCCTGGGTGAACATCGGCGAGCCGAGGGCCAGGTCCGCCGTGCCTGGCGTCATCGGGTACATGCCGAGCGCGGACCAGACGTACCACGCGCTCATCGCGCCCAGGTCGTCGTTGCCGTCGGCCAGGCCGCCGGGCGTGTTCGACCAGATCTGGTCCTGGATCTGCCGGACCGTCTCCTGGGTCTGCCAGGGCTGGCCGATGTAGTCGTATTCCCAGGGCACTTCGATGCTGGGCTCGTTGCCCATCCACACGTACCCGTTGGCCCCGGTGTAGCTGCGCAGGGCGGTTTCGAGGTACTCGGCCATGGCCGTGTTGCCACCCTTGGCCGCGGCCAGGCCGGCCAGGTCGAACGGGACCATCCCGGTGTAGATCCAGGAGTCCGCCTCGACGAAGTCGCTCCCGCTGCTGGGGTCGAAGCCGCCTGTCCAGGTGGCGTTGGAGTTGCGCGGCTGGTCGAACCCGCTGTCCGGGTTCAGCACGTTCCACCAGTCCTGGGACCGGTTCAGGAAGGTCTGCTGGACGCTGGTGTTGCCGAGCGCGCCGGCCATGGCGGAGATGGCGAAGTCGGCGGTGTCGTACTCCAGCGTGGTCGAGACCGGGCCGTAGAAGTTGCAGCAGCCGTAGCTGCCATCCACCGGGAGGTAGCCGGGCTCGTTCAGGTAGTTCAGGCCCGGCCGGATGTTGCTGGAGTTGGTGGCCTCGGCGACCATGTCGGACAGGGCGGCCGAGGTGTTGAAGTTGGTGGCGCCGAAGGCATAGTAGTCGGCCAGGATCGAGTCGGCCGGGTCACCGACCATGACGTAGCTTTCGCCGTTGTCCTCCATCCACTTGGGCAGCATCCCGTGCTGGGCGTAGTCGTCCACGATCGACTGGGCGGTGTCGCTGGCGGCCTGCGGGTCCACCAGGGCTTCGAGCTGGGCCTGGGTGCGGTAGATGTCCCAGCCGGAGAAGTTGGTGTAGAACGCCGAGTGCCCCGAGTCCACCGTGTGGACCTGGCCGTCGACGCCTCGGTACTGCCCGTTGTCGTCGCTGAACACGTTGGGGTGCAGCAGCGAGTGGTAGAGCGCGGTGTAGAACTCGGTCTGCTGGTCGGCGGTGCCACCGGTGACCTGGATCTTGCCGAGCAGGTTGTTCCAGGCGGTCTGGGTCGCCGCCTGGGTGGTGGCGAAGTTCCAGCCGGGGTTCTCGGCGGCCAGGTTGGCCTTGGCGTTGGCGGCCGACACGTAGGACAGGCCGACCTTGGCCAGCAGCGTCTGGTTGCCTGTGGTGTTGAAGGTCAGGTAGGCGCCGTTCGGCCCGGACAGCGCGGGGGTGATCTTCCTCCGGCCACGGGGGAGCGGGCCGTGGTAGACGGGGTGATTGGGCCGCTCGGTGACGCCAGGCGAGACCGTGCGCGACGGGCCAGGGCTGCCGTGCGCGGTCAGCGACAGGTGGCGGGCGCCGCGGTGCAGCTGGCCGGCGATGAAGGTGCCGGTGGTCGCGAACGGCTGGCTGAACTGCATGTCAAAGTAGGCCGTGTAGGTGTTGCCGGCCCCGCAGAAGTTGCCCGAGGTCACCGAGCCCTGCACCTCGGTGCTGCTCAGCACGCTGAAGCTGGTCGCCGAGTCGCCGTTCTGGCTGCTGGCGAGCTGGAACAGCAGGTTGGCCTGGGTGGTCGAGGGGAAGGTGAGCTGGCCCATACCGGTTCTGGTGGTCGCGGTCAGGTTCACGGTCACCCCGTTGTTCAGCGCCACCCGGTACGCCCCGGCCGAGGCCGACTCGTTGGAGTGCGAGAACGCGTCGGTCGCCGAGGTGCTGACCGCCCCGACCGTCGGCAGAATGGGTACGTCACCCTCCGCCCCGCATCCAGGCCCGGACAGGTGGGTCAGGCTGAAGCCGGTAATGGCCGAGTCGCCGTAGCTGTAGCCGCCGCCGTCCGGGCGCGACGTCGTGTCCGGGCTCCACTGCACCATGCCGAACGGCGCGTCCGCGCCCGGGAACGTGTCCCCGCCGTTGGTGGTGCCGATGAACGGGTTGACCAGCGCGGCCGGATTGGCAACCTGCCGTGGCGCCGTTTCGGCGGCGCTCGCGGCCACCGGCACGGAGCCGGTCATCAGGCCCGCCGCGGCGATCACCAGGGCCGGCCGCCGCATGATCAGCCGTCGCCTTGTCCGTCGTGGATGCGTGCTGTTCCCTCGCATACCGGCCACCTTTCGCCAGGCCCGGCCCAGGCCGGCGGCATGGCGCGGACATGCGAGAGTGCGAGGCGCCGCCGACCTTGACCGACAACGTTGTCAATGGATCCATAACGAATAACAAGGATTCTTACAAGTGGGTCGGCGAAGATATTTTTCTTTTTCCTGCCCAACTCTGCGATCTGCCCGGGTTGCCGCATTTGCCCGCCCGCAGCCCCAGTGCCGCTGCATTCCGGCCCGTGTGCGCCCGCATCCCCAGTGCCGCCACATTCCCCGTCCGCATCCCCGTGCCATCGCATCTCCCGCCGTGCCCGCCCCACATCCTCCGTGCCGCTGCATCCCCGCCCGCATCCCCAATGCCATCGCATCCCCGCCGTGCCCGCCCACATCTCCCGGGCCGCCACATTCCCCGTCCGGCGGCGTTCCTTGATGACCTTCGGAGGATTCGGCAAATCCTCACCAGACATTACGGATATTTCAGTATTTTGCGGGATGGTCTCATCGTGTGTATCGGGTGAGGCCGTCGGCGAGGCTTTCGGCGTCGCCATTGAGCGCCGCGGGCAGGGCTTGCTGGAGGGCGAAGGTGGTCTCGATGACCCGGGCGTCCGCGACCAGCCGGCCGCCGTCATGCCGCTGCCGGCCGATCGCTTCGGCCAGCGGCCAGCCGAACGTGGCGGCCAGCGAGGCCAGGTCGCCGGCCTGGCTGCCGATGTGCGCCTCGTCCCAGTCGATGACCCCGGTGAGCCGGAAGCCGGACGGCGTGGCGGTCCAGAGCAGGTTGGTGCCGCCGAGGTCGCCGTGCACCAGGGCGCCGCCGGTTGGGTCCACCGCTTTCACCGCGGCCAGTTCGGCGGCGGCCAGGTTCCGGCCCGAATCCGTCATCAGCGGGAACAGGACCCGCTCGACCTCGGCGGCGAACCGCTCCCAGTGGTGTGGGCCGGCGTCTGGCACCGCCGCGATCACGGCCGGGTGGCTGCCCAGCTCGCCCAGCGAGTCCAGGACTGCGGCGAGTTCCGCGAGCACATCCGGCGAGCCGGCCTCGCCGCGGTGGAGCTGCCGTCCGGGCAGCCGTCGCAGCGCGACGTGGCAGCGCCCGAGCGGCTGGCTCATGTCGGGCTCGGCCAGCGGCACCGGGATCGCCGTGGCCAGCCTCGAATCGGTGCCGCCGAGGACGCTCAGCAGGGCGGCCCGGCCGGGCAGCGCGCGGCGGGATTCCTCGTCCCAGGGGAACCGGTAGGCGGCGTCGCCGTGCAGCACCACGTCGTGGAACTGGCCCCGCCGCAAACGCGCCGCATCCGCACCGGCGTCGAGGCCCAGAGCGGAAAGATACGAGTCCAGTGTGCGATCGTTGCGCATTCGCGGATGTTAATGCGGCACCGTAAGGAAGTGCTAACAAAATAATTTACGAACAAACGCGGGCCCCGTCGTTCCCCGGTTGCCGGCCGGGCGCGCCAGCGATCACCGCCCCGGGCGGTCACTCTCCGCACTGAACCGTTACGCCTTCGATCCCGTTTAGGTGGCTGGAGGGCGCCGTCGGACAACTCGGGAGAATCGAGGAGCACAACGATGGTCCAGCAAACAGTCGCAATCCAGCCTGGCCAGGGTGTGAACGCGCGTGTGGCGATCGCACCCGTGGCCGCGATGCGGCTTGTCGGAGCTTTGCTCGCCCTCTCGGTTTCCGCCGTGCACGTGGCCGACCAAGGCGGAATCCTGGCGTTCAACTCGCCGGACTGGCTCGGCTGGAGCTTCCGGCTCATCGAGGTGGGCGGCGTGCTCACCGCGATCACCCTGCTTCTGCCCTGGTCACGCTGGCTCGGCTGGGCAGCGGGCCTGCTGCTCGGCTTCGGGCCGTTCACCGGCTACATCGCGTCCCGGACGATCGGGTTGCCCGGTGACCCCGGCGACGTCGGCAACTGGGGTTACTGGGTCGGCACGGTCTCGCTGGTGATCGAGGCCGCATTGATGGTGCTGTGCGTGGGCATGCTGCTGGCGCACTGGCAGCGTTCGGGATCGCCACGGCCGCTGCCGTGGCGGAAGGTGTGAACGTACTCCCGCACCTGGCATTGCGCCAAAACCGGTTCATACGGGCGGGGCGGCAGGGCATCATCTGACAATGGCCGAATCGTCAGATTCCCGGCGAGGTGGATCAGGGACCCTTTCAGGACCTTCATCGCGGGCTGATCATGGAGGTCAGCGCTGGTTTTATGATCGTTTTCAGGTTTGAAAGGGGCCTGCATGTATCACCTTGGCATTGCCGGGCACAGCGCGGAAGGCGCGGCCCTGTGTTTCCGCGCCTTCTGCCAGGAAGGGTTCCAGCGGATAGGCCCGCATGATCACCCGGACGTGACCCTGGACTGCATCGCCCTGGCGCGCAGCATGCCCGGGTGGGACGCGGGCGACCACATGCCCATCCGGGCCACCCTGGCGGTGACCGTGGAGCGGCTTGCCCGGGCGGGCGCGGACTTCTTCGTCTGCCCGGACAACACCGCGCACATGGCGCTCGAAGAGCCGGGGGAGGATCTCGCGCTGCCTGGCCTGCACATCGCCGAGGTGGTCGCCGGCCAGGCCGCGGCCGACGGCCACGAGCGGGTCGGCGTGCTGGGCACCAGCTACACCATGGACGGCCCGCTGTACCAGCGGGCGTTCGCCGCCCGGGGCATCGAGGCGGAAGTCCCCGACGCCAGCGATCGCAGCATCGTCAACAAGATCATATTCCAGGAGCTGGTGAACGGGGTGTTCACCGAGGGTTCCAGGGACGAGTACGTCCGGATCATCGGCCAGCTCGCGGACCGGGGCTGTGACGCCGTGGCGCTGGTGTGCACGGAGATCCCGCTCCTGGTCACGCCCGCGGCCTCACCGTTGCCCACCCTGGACTCGACCCGGCTGCTGGCCTTCGCCGCCTTCGACGTCGCCGTCGGCGAGCGCCCGATGCCGGCCTGGCGCGGCGGGCCTGTCGCTGCGTAAGATCCTCCGGCCGCCGGGCGGGGCGCTCGCTGGGGGATGCCACGGCCGGACCGCCGGATGCCATCGGTGGCCTGACGGCGGTTACGTGGCCTGACGGCGGTTACTGGGTGGATTGCCGGTGCTTTGACGATTTGCTGGTAACCAGAGTGATCGGTGTTGGCTTAGGCAAATACCCCATCTACCATCAGTTGGGGATGAAACGTGCTTAAGTGCCGTTGCGGGGAGGGGGCATGGGCGGGTTGACTGGTGCGGTGTTTGCCGCAGATAAGGCATTGCTGCCGGATCTGGACTGCTACGCAGAGCGCTACCGGCTGACCGGCCGCGCTGTCTTCGGTTTGGCCGTCAGCCTCCTGCTGATCGGCCTTGGCTTCTTCTGGCATTCACCGATGATCCTCATGGTGTTCGCGATCGTGCTCGCGGTCCTCATCGCCCAGGGTGCGGGCGCGGTCGACCTGGTCCGGCGCATGATCGCGTTCCGGGTCGACAAGGCGGGCATCGCGCTCGGCGCTGTTCCGGACAAGCTGACGGTGCGCCGCGGCTCGCCTCTGTTCATTCCCTGGACGGACGTCAAGAGCATTGTCCTTTACCGGTCCAGCCCATTGGCCAAGGGCAGCCACCCCCCGGTGCCGTGCATCGGGGTGCAGCGCAAGGAAGGCGCCACGCCGTTGCTATGGGGCAACGAGCAGGCGCCCGGCTGCCCGGTTCCTGGCGTGCCGACCTGGGCGACCCGGCGAATCATCGGCTGGCGGCTGGATCCCGGCCGGCTGGCGGCCGTGGTCTCGGCCGTCGCGCCGGGAGTAGCGATCATCGACACCACGGCCCCGGCCGCGGAGGCCGGCCAAGACGCGGCGTGACCAGCTTCGAGGAACTCCTGGCCGAAGGGGCCGCGATCCCGGTGGAGGGCTGGGACTTCTCCTGGTTCGAGGGCCGGGCCACCGAAGAACGGCCGCCTTGGGGTTACGCAAAGCTGCTGGGCGAGCGGATGGCCGCCCTGGCCGGAGTGCCGGGGGCGGCGGCGCTGGACCTGCAGACCGGCGGCGGTGAGGTGCTCGCCTCGGTGCCCGCCGCGCCGCCGGTCCTGGTCGTGACGGAATCCTGGCCGCCCAACCTCGAGGTGGCCAGGCGCAACCTGGCACCCCTGGGCGGGCGCGTGGTGGAGGTGCCGGACTGCGCCGCCGACCTGCCCTTCGGCGACGCGACGTTCGATCTGGTGGTCAGCCGTCACCCGGTCTGCGTGCGATGGGATGAGGTCGCGCGGGTCCTGAAGCCGGGTGGCACGTACTTCTCACAGGGTGTGGGCCATGGCTCGGTGCGCGAGCTGACCGAGTTCCTGATGGGGCCCCAGCCGCCGGCGGACGGCCCGACCCGTGATCCCAAATGGTCGGTGGTCCATGCCGAGGCGGCCGGGCTCACCGTGGTAGATCTCCGCGAGTTCAGCGGCCGGATGGAGTTCCGCGACATAGCGGCGGTCGTCCATTTCCTCCGGAAAGTCGTCTGGATCGTGCCGGATTTCAGCGTGGAGACCTACCGCGAGCGGTTGCGCGTGATGCACGAGCAGATCGAGGCCGGCGGGCCGTTCGTGGCGACCACCGTGCGGTTCCTTTTCGAGGCCAGGAAGCCGCCGGCTGGCGGGTAATCCCGGTAGCTCGCTGTGGCGTCACCTGGCCAGCTTCACCGGCAGTTCCGTGTGGCCGCCGGGCAGTTCGGCCCCCGCCTCGGCCAGGACCTTCGCCGCGGCGGCCGGGGGTACGGCCGGCACCGGGACGGGCTCAAGACCCGCTCGCTTCTGGGCAGCGGCACCGAAGTAGTCGGCTCCCTTGTGGCGTGGGTTGTCACTGCCCCAGTGCCGGACCCGGGACTGGGGGATCAGCAGGGGAATGTGCTTGGAGCAGTGGATATACGCCTCGGTGACCCGGACGAGTACCCACTGGACCGGCCGCCGGCCGGAATGCGTCGCCTGCTCGGGCAGGTCACAGTCCAGTTCCTGCATGTGCACCGGGGTGATGATCTCAGCGTCTCCGTTGACGTGCAGCCCGATGAGGTCACGGCTGAAGTCGGCCATGAAGATGCCGACGTGCGGGTTCTCCAGGATGTTGCCCAGGCTGGCCATCACGCCGTTGCCCCGGAACTCGGGATAGGCGATGGTGCGTTCGTCGAGCACCCGCAGGAATCCCGCCGTCCCGGCCCGGAAGCTGCAGTCGCACTCGCCCCCGGAGTCGCTGGTGGCGATGAACGCCATCTCCATCCGCCCGATGAACTCCACCATCCGTGGTGTCAGCCGGTCGCTGAGCTGGTTGCAGTAGAACTGGGTGGCGCGGTCGGTCGTGCCGTACCGTTCCTGCAGGATGTGCTCGCCGCGCGATCCGGGCCGCGACATGTCCTCGTGGCGCCTGCCATTCCGCAGCCGTCCCCGCGCGGGGAAGTTGAGCACCTTCATGGAGCCCTGCCCTTCGAGCTTCTGCTGCGGCCTCGGCAGCGGGGAGGCCGATGGTCCCGCTGCCGAGGGGTGCAGCACCGTCATGTGCTGCTATCAGCCTGTCCACGCGTCTTGCAGCGACCTTGACGCCTGGCTTGCACCCCAGGTCAAGGGCGGTTTCGAGGGCCGGCGACGGCCGGCCCGCGCCCGGCGCCGGCTTCCCCGCAGCGGTTCCCGTCCGTGGCTACATCTCGACAGCGGGTTCGTGCGGTCTTGCGCCGGTCTCGCTCCTGGAGAGAACCTGGCCGTGCTCCCGAAACTCATTTGGATATACAGATGAAAGCATTCGTCCTCGGCTACGGGACCCGCGGTGATGTGCAACCGCTGCTCGCCCTCTGCTGTGCGCTCCACCGGGCGGGGCACGATGCCTGGCTGGCCGCCCCGGAACCCTTCGCATCCCTGGTGACCGGCTATGGCATACCGTTCACCCCGCTGAACAGCGGAATGCTCCGCCGGTTTGACACGGCACAGATGCGCAGTGCGGTGGGCAACAACCTCCGGGGGCTGTCCGCATTACGTGCGCTGGCCGAATCCTCCAGGGAGGCATCACGGTCGATCCGGCCGGTGCTCGATGCCGCCTGGACCGCGGCCGCCGGAGCCGACATCGTCATCCATCACCCGCTGGCCTTCGCGGGCCAGCACATAGCCGAGCGGCTCGGGGTACCCGCCGTCGTGGTGCAGATCTATCCGATCTTCGTGCCGACCCGGGCCTTTCCCAACACGATCTACAACTACCGCTGGCTGCAGGGCCTGCCGGGCACGCTCAACCGCGCCACCTATCCGGCCTTCCAGCACATGCTCCGCCTCTTCGCCGGACACGCCGTCGACGACTGGCGGGAGCATTCCCTCCAGCTTCCGCGCCGCCCCGGACGGCACAACGCGCTGCGCGGACCAGACGGCAGCCCCGCACCGGTGCTCGCCCCGGTCAGCCCGCACGTGGTCCCCCCGCCGCCGGACTATCCAGCCCACGTGCACACCACGGGCTACTGGCCGCTGCCCGCTCATCCCGGCTGGACGGCGCCGCGCTCGCTGACGGACTTCCTCGCCGCTGGTGAGCCCCCGGTCTACGTCGGCTTCGGCAGCCTGGTCGGCGACGCCAAGCGGGCCGGGCAGGTCGTGGCCCAGGCCCTGCGGATGGCCGGCGTACGCGCCATCCTGGCCACTGGCCGCGGCGGCCTGGACCCGCCGCCCCTCCCACCCGAGGTGCTGGTCATCGACCAGGCGCCGCACGACTGGCTGCTGCCCCGGATGGCCGCCACGATCCACCACGGCGGCGGAGGCACGACCTTCGCCGCGATCTGCGCGGGCCGCCCGCAGGTCATCTGCCCGTTCGTCATCGATCAGAACTTCTGGGCCGGGCGGATGCACAGTCTCGGTGTGGCGCCCGCCCCGATCCCGCAGGGCAGGCTGACCGCCGGCCGCCTTGCCGGCGCCATCGCCGCCGCGACCACAGACGCCGCCATGGCCCGGCGTGCCCAGGATCTCGGCAGCCTGGTGAGCGCCGAACATGGAACAGATGACGCCGTTGCCATCATCGAGCGGATCCTCGCCGGGGTAACCTGACGGGCTGCGCGATCATGTTGGCATGCGCATCCTGATCACCGGGCACCGCGCAATCCAGGCGTGCCGGTAGCACGGCACCTGGCAGACCTCGGGCAGTGTGTTGCCGGCATTGCCGCCACCGAGCCCAGCATGGACATGGCGACGAGGCTGGCCCCCACCGTAATGATGAAAGATCTTGACCATTACCGGGCAGATCCATGGCGAGCCCTTATCGACTGCTCAGCCGCCGGGCAGTGACAAGCGGGCGCTGACAAGACGGGC
>DATGGU010000195.1:0-33499 GCA_035308365.1 Streptosporangiaceae bacterium | reverse complement strand
AGGCAAGGCCGGCTGGTGGCCCACTCCGAGATGACGTTGAACCACCTACCGCAACCAGCGCCGTGGGGGTCCGGGGGCTCGGCCCCCGGGCAAATACCGCGGCCCTCGGGGAAGGTGCCCGAAGGGCACCGACCAGGCAAGGCCGGCTCGTGGGCGATACTGGGATCGAACCAGTGACCTCCTCGGTGTGAACGAGGCGCTCTCCCGCTGAGCCAATCGCCCGGGATGCGTGGCCGTATCCGGCCCGCAGGCAACACAGACTAGCGTATCCGGCGCCGTGCGCAGTCCCGTCGGCCCCAGTTGCCGCACATGCCTTGAACCGATCGCCCGGACTGAACGTAACTGATGCAAGACACTCCGTTCTGGGGTGGATAGAGCCGGATGTCCGTAACAAAACAATGCCGGCTCCCCGCCATCCGGCAGCGATTCCCGAAGTGACCAATTTTGAGACTGTAATCATAGAGTTAGCAATGTATAACTGAGCGTCATATTTACTGGTCAGAGAGCCAATCCTACGCCGCGCCAGCGTGGACGTTTGCCCAGGTCAGGTGGCATAGTGGGCGTTTTGTAGAGCGGTGACCGGAGTTCGGGTCCGCTGAGTTCGGCGGAATCTCTCGTAAAAGTTTTCATCGTCGAGCGCGTCATAAGTTTGGGGCGGCGACGTGTGTGACAACGAAAGCCCGGCTAGCCGGGATCGCACGAGGTAAAGGTGCGTGGGCCAGATGATGGATAGCGGCACCAACGTATCGGCCGAGCTTGACCTCATGCTCGTCGTTCCGCAACATGCAACCGTCCCGCTCGTGGCCAGCTTGTTCTACTCGGCCGACGATCCGTTCGCCGTCCGGATGGCCTTCCACGTGGGCGCGGATGAACCCGTTGAGTGGATCTTCGCCAGGGATCTTCTAGCCGAGGGGATGGCAGCGCCCGCCGGCGAGGGCGACGTCAAAGTTTGGCCGTCACCGGGCGACGGCGAGGGAGCGCTGAACCTCGTGCTTTCCTCACCGTTCGGCCAGGCGCACTTCGAGGCTCCGAAGGCGGCGATGGGTGCGTTCCTTCGCCGAACGTACGATGCGATCCCCGCTGGACACGAGGGGGATTTTATCGACATCGGCGGGGAACTCGACGGCCTGCTCTGGCAGGCTTAGCCGCCTGACAGACCGCCGCGGGCCCGGGGCAGCAGGCGCCGACGGCGGTCATCATGGATCGGGGGACAGCGCCGCGCGGGAAGCGAAGACCTGTGCGGCCTTCCTCGTCACTGGGCCCGGAGCATCGGGCAGTTGCACACCGTCGACCACCTTGATCGCCTGCACGTCCCTGGTGGTCGATGTGAGGAACGCCTCATCCGCGGTCGCCAGCGTTGCCATGGAAACATCCCGCTCGGTGCCGCCGAACCACTCGAGGACCAGCGCCCTGGTTATCCCGGCCAGGCAGCCCGACGACAGCGGTGGCGTGACCAGCTCGCCGCCTGTGACGAGGAACACGTTGCTGCCGGTCCCCTCGCACAGGTTCCCCTGGGTGTTCGCGAAGATCGCCTCGCTGGCCCCGCGCTTCGCCGCGTAGGCGAGCGCCCGGACGTTCTCGGCGTAGGACGTGGTCTTGATCCCGGTCAGGGCGCCATGCTCGTTGCGGGTCCACGGCACGGTCACCACGTCACAGGGGCCACCCCAGTCGTTCAGCTCGGCGAGTGCGATCACGGTGGTCAGCGGCTCGTTGCCGCGCTGCGACCCGAGCGGGGAATTACCACCGGTCACCGTGATCCGCATTCTGGCCGTCTCCGGATTGCCCGCGGCGTCCAGCAGCGCGTGCGCCCCGGCCGAGAGTGCCGCCAGATCCGGCGCGGGCAGCCCGAGCCGCGACGCCGACAGGCCCAGCCGGTCCAGATGGCGTCGCAGCGCGAACGGCTCACCACCGGTCACTTTGACGGTCTCGAAGACGCCATCGCCCACGGTCAGGCCATGGTCGAACACCGGGATCCGGGCCTGTCCTTCGTCCAGCAGGGAACCGTTCAAGAAAATAACCATAAATCGACAACCGTTACTTGAGCCCGCCACAGGACTGGGCAGCCGCCTCACACAACTCGGGGAGCATCTCGCTGATGGCCGCAATCTGCCCGGCAACCTCGCGATCTGTGTCCATCCTGGGCACGCGGCCCCGGATGGCGGAGTGCACGGCGCGCAGCGGCGCGGCGGGCGGTGCGATCCCGGCCCGCAGGTCGATGCCCTGCGCCGCGCAGCACACCTCGACGGCCAGGCAGGCCCGGACGTTGCCCACCACGTCACGGAGTTTACGCACCGCTGTCCAGCCCATGGACACGTGGTCTTCCTGCTTGCCCGAGGTCGGGATCGAGTCCACGCTCGCCGGGTGGGCGAGCACCTTGTTCTCGCTGACCAGGGACGCGGCGGTGTACTGCGCCAGCATGAAGCCGGAGTTGGTGCCGGCCTCGGGCGCCAGGAACGGCGGCAGGCCGCGGGAGAACGCCGGATCGAGCATCCGGTCCACCCGGCGCTCGCTGATGCTGGCCAGCTCGGCGAGGGCCATGGCCAGCATGTCGGCGGCGAACGCCAGCGGCTCACCGTGGAAGTTCCCGGTGACCATCACCTCGCCGTCCGGAACGATCACCGGGTTGTCCACCACGGCGGTGAGCTCGATCTCCAGCACACCGCGGGCATAGTTCAGCACGTCCCTGACCGCGCCATGCACCTGCGGCGCACAGCGCAGGCAGTAGGCGTCCTGCACCGCGTGCCGGCTGTGCCGGTGACTGGCCATCAGCTCGGAGCCCGCGACCAGGGCACGCAGGTTCGCGGCGCTGTCCAGCTGCCCCGGATGCGGCCTGATCACCTGCACCCGCTCGTCGTAGGGCCGGGCGTGCCCGAGCAGCGCTTCCACCGACAGCGCGCAGGCGACGTCGGCGGCCTGCACCAGCATCTGCGCGTCCGCGATCGAGAAGGCCAGCAGTGCCTGCATCGGCTCGGTGCCGTTGACCAGGGACAACCCTTCCTTGGGCGCGAGTTCCAGCGGCTGCAGCCCATGCTCGGACAGCACCTCGGCGGCCGGCCGCCCGTTCAGGTCGTCCGAACCCGCCACCCGCAGCCGGCCCTCCCCGATCAGCGGCATGGCCAGGTGCGCGAGC
Organism: Streptosporangiaceae bacterium; assembly: GCA_035308365.1. GTDB lineage: Bacteria > Actinomycetota > Actinomycetes > Streptosporangiales > Streptosporangiaceae > PALSA-505. Next base: position 30,369 of record DATGGU010000195.1, on the reverse strand, counting down.
TGCGCCAGGTCACCGGACGCGCCCACCGACCCCTTGCCGGGGATCACCGGCAGCAGCCCGAGGTTGAGCAGCTCCAGCAACCGCCGCGGCAGCTCGGCCCGCACGCCCGAATAGCCTGCCGCAAGCGTCCTCGCCCGCAGCAGCAGGATCGCCCGCACCGCCTCGTCACCCAGCGGCTCGCCGATCGCCGCCGAGTGCGACCGGATGATCGCGCCCTGCAGCCTGGTCAGGTCCTGCTCCCCCACCGGCGTGTCGGCCAGCGCCCCGAACCCCGTATTCACCCCGTACACCGGTGCGTCGCCGCTGATCGCCGCCATGACGATGTTGCGGCTGGCCTCCATCCGGTCCGGGACCCCGGCGCCGAGTTCGGCAACCGCCTGGCCGCGGGCAATATCGACCACATCCTGGACGGTCAGGCCGTCACCATTGACGATCACTGTTCGCATGGCTGACAGCCTGCCATCCGTCTCCCGCGCTCGTCGCGGGGCCCTGCCCTATTCGCCTGATTCCCCGTTCCAGCCGAACGTCGCGGCCAGCCCCTCCCGCCCGGCTGGCGTCACCACCACGCTACGCAGCCGCGTTCCACGCTCGATCCAGCCCAGCTCGAACAGCCGGGTGGTGATCGCCGCCGCCAGCGCGCCTCCCAGATGAGGCTTCCGTTGCGTCCAGTCGAGGCACGCTCCCGCGAACCGCCTCCGTGAGCTCCTGATTTCCTGGATTTTGATACCGAACGGAACCAGGTAACCGACTCCGCACTTAGTAACTTCGTAGTTCACACTGGCCATGTCCATGGCTGGCCAGTCACTATCGCCAGCCTCCTCGCTCCTTGCCCGGCTGCGCCCGGTCTCGGCCAGCAACCCCTCGCGCAACATCCCCGCCAGCAGCTCAACCCCCGCCCGCCCGGCCAGATGGTCATAACATGTCCGAGCCTCGGCGAGCGCCGCGGCCTGCCGCGACTGCCGCAAGCTCCGGGCCTGCACCGGCGGCGCAATCTGTGACAGCGCCTCAATGGCTACGGCGACCTCATGCCCGGCAAGCTGGTAGTACCGATGCCGCCCCTGCCTGACCACGGTCACCATGCCACCATCGAGCAGCTTCGCCAGATGCGCACTAGCCGTAGGTGCACCGACACCGGCCAGCCGGGCCAGCTCACTGGCCGCCAGCGGCCGCCCATCCAGCAGCGCGAGCAGCATGGCAGCTCTCGCCTGGTCAGCCATGAGCGCCGCGGCGGGCGCCACGCTAGCCTCATACTTGGAGTAGGCATAGGCCTGGGACATAACCCGAGCGTAACGCGCCAATCCTTCGATGATGACCGAAGTGTTCCGGCAGACACGTCGCGGGTATGACGATGTAAGTTTGAAGGACGGCCGGGATCGGCTAAAGTTCTGAACGCACGCCGGACAGCCCGGCAGCAGGCGGACGTAGCGCAGCTGGTAGCGCATCACCTTGCCAAGGTGAGGGTCGCGGGTTCGAATCCCGTCGTCCGCTCGGAGGCGCCGGATCTCGCTCGGCCCGCAAGCGGGGGCCAGCACGGCTCTCCGGTATCGCGGGTGCCGGGGATCGGGCACCACCCGCGGCGGAGTGGCCGAGTGGCTTAGGCAAGGGCCTGCAAAGCCCTGTACACGGGTTCGATTCCCGTCTCCGCCTCGCAGGATCCCGGGCCGTTAGCTCAGTGGGAGAGCGCTTCCCTGACACGGAAGAGGTCACTGGTTCAAATCCAGTACGGCCCACGAGCCGGCCATGCGTGGTCGGTGCCCTTCGGGCACCTTCCCCGTGGGCCGCTATTCCACCCGGGGGGCCGAGCCCCCCGGACCCCCACGCCCCCGGCTTAGGTCCGTGGCTGGCATAAGGCCCGCTAAGGTCCACGAGTCGTTTTAACAGGTCAGAGGCTTGCAGGCGACTCCCCTGGCTCTAGTTTCCAGGGTCAGTGGCCCTAGAAGTTTGTTGGGCCACCTGGGGTTCTGTGGCCCCCAGGGGAAGCCAATGTCATCGGCGGCGCCGGTCCGGACATGATCACTGGTTCAATCCAGCAGGACTCACAAGGGACCCCGGAGGCTCGATCTCCGGGGGTCTCTCTTCATGCTGTGGACTGTTCGTTAGGCGGCCTCGGCTTGGTCCTCGTCGTCCTGGACGTACAGGCGGCTCACCGCCTCGTTGATCGCCTCCAGGATGGCGGCCCGGTCCTGGGCGAACAGGTGTAACGGCACAGTCGGATATCAGAACTGTCTGAATGCCACTGTCTGTAGGGTCACGGCATGGCTGATCGTCGTTTCGAGCTGGTCTGTGAGATTGAGCCGCCTACTCGCCCGGACCTGACGCGGGTGCGTCACCAGATCGGGGTGCTGAGCCTGGTCGCGGACTCGTTCCTGATTCCGGACAACCACATCGGGCGGGCGACGGTATCCAGTGTGGCGGTCGCGCATGAGGTGCAGGCGATGGGTGCCCGTGGCATCGCGTGCCTGAACTCCCGGGATCGTAACTTGCTGGGGTTCCGCCGGGACCTGCTGACGGCGGCAGCGTATGGGGTGGACAGATTCTTGTTCGTCTACGGCGACAAGCCCACTGCGGGCAGCCGGACCAGTGAGCTGACCGTGCGGACCATGATCGAGGAAGCGCGCGGTGCCGCGGGGGATCCGGCGTTCGCCGGTTGCCGGCCCTTTGGCGTCGGGGTCACGTCGGGCCTGCGCCCGGTTCCTGCGTGGAAGGCCGCAGCCGACTTTACGTTCGTGCAGGTCAGTTTCTCCGTCGGTGCCCTGTTGCGGTGGCGTGAGGGCGCCGGGTTGCAGGTGCCGGTCTATGCGGGGGTGATGGTGCTGGCCAGCGCGGGCATGGCTCGCAGCCTGGCGGCCGCTATCCCGGACATCGATATCCCCGGCCAGCTGGTCGATGACGTTGAGCGTGACCGCAGCGCCGGGGTGGACGCGGCGTGCGAGCAGATCCTGGCTATCCGCGACAGCGGGGCCTTCGACGGTGTGCATCTGGTGCCGGTCAGCCGCTATCGGGAGGTCGCAGCACGTCTGGAACGTGACCTCTAGGCACGGGGCAGCGGGTCCGCGCGCTGATCTCCCGCCTGAGCCTGTTCCTGCGCATGGCCGCGGCGGCTGATGCCGGCGGCGTAGGCGCTGCAGTCTCCGCCGGATATCTTCTGCCACTGGATAGCGGCCTTGACGTGGATGCCGAGGGTCTTGGCCGAGATGGCGGCCGGGACGTCGGCGGCCAGGGTGAACAGGGCGGTGCTGCGGCCCTGGCGCGGGCTGATCCCGAGGGCGTGGAGCCGTTGGGCGAGCGCGTCTTCGGTCAGCGGGCTTCCTGGCCAGCGTCCCGGGAACAGCCAGGAGGAAGGGACGCTGAGCAGGGCGCTGCCCGGTGCCTTGCGGCCGGCCGCGAGCGTGCCGGCGAGGGCATCCAGCGGGGCGGGCAGCACGATGGGCCTGCTGCCCAGGCGAAGAAGCGTGCGGCCGTCCTCATGCAGGACATGCTGAGTCGTCAGGGCTGTGATGACGTTGAGCTTCTGCGCGTAGAGCAGGATGAGGAGCCCGGCGACCCGGTCGGCTGCCGGGCAGGTGCCGTCGTGCAGGAGCCGGCGCGCGTCTGCCCAGCGGCGGTCCTGGTCAAGCGGCCCGGCGGGGCCGGTCCAGCGTGAGGACGGAGCGGTGAGACGGGAGGCGTGGCGGCGGGCGACGGCCCACCGTACGAAGTTCGCCGACCGGGCCAGGTAGCTGGAGTCCCCGGCCAGCCACCGGTCAAGATCAGCCTGGGTGCACGTGCCAAGGGTCAGCCCGCGTGCCTCTAGCCAGTCCAGGAACGCTGCGGCGGCGGTGACCTGGTCACGGACGTTTTTCACCTGCTGGCGGGAGGCGGGCCGGCCCTGGAGCCGGCTGCGCAGACGGCGCAACTGGTGCCAGACGGCGTAACCGTGCAGGGCACGCCGGTGCTCAGGGGACGTGCGCCCGGCGATGACCTGGCCGACCCAGTGTTCCAGCGCGACCAGGCGCTCGTCACGGGCGGGAAGCACGCCCGCGACGACCAGCATCGACCGCAGGTGGACGAGGGTGCGGCCCGGCGGCAGCGTGTCGAGCGCCTCGTGAGTGACGGCGCGGCGGGCGGCGACGGCCTAGAGGGTGCGGCGGACCCCGGCCTTCTTCAGCCAGTGACGGGATGATCAGGCAGGCGGGCTTATGCGCGAGTGCGCAAGCCAAGACAAAGACCGGGCGGCATCACGTGCCGTAGGTGTCCGAACGATGCGAGACGTCGAGCACGACGACGGTCTGGGTCTGCTCGTCGATTCGGTAGCGGATGCGCCATTCCTGGCCACGGCGGGCGGAGTGCTGGCCAGCGTACTCGTCGTGGAGCGCGTGACTGACGCGGTGCGGGTTGTCCAGCAGAGGGCCGACGATGAACTCGGCGGTCGCCGTGGCGATCTTCTCCGGGAGACGGGAGAGCTGGCGCTGCGCACGCGGGCGGACGTCGAGATGCCAGCGCCCGCCAGCATCGGTCACGCGGCGCCAGTGCTGCGGAACAGGTAGGCGAAGCGCCGCCGGAACTCGTCCTCGTCCAGACCCGGCCCGTCTTCACCCTCGTCCGTCTCCTCGCCGGTAGCAACTCGCCGTTCGGCTGCGTCACGCCGCCACCAAGCGGTTGATTCCGCCGACTCCAGCTCGTCGAGACGCTGCCACTCTTCGGCGGAGACGAGCACGACCGGGCGGTGACCGGGGCGCACCAGCGCGACCGGCCCGGCACCGGACTCCACCTCGTCGGCGATCGCCTCCAGCGCGTCAGCGTCACTGATCGGCTTCTCTTTCACATCACCAAGTATGGACGACATCGCGCCTTCATGCAGGACGCGGCCGACCCGATGGGGACGCCCGTTTGCCTATCTCGCCAGCTCAGCCCTCTGTCGGTCTGACCTTAGAGGTGGCCCTACATCGGCCCTAGGGCATGGGTAGAACCACGGGGGAATGCAGGGGAATCGTTAGGGTCACACGACCCTCAACCGCAGGTCAGAGGCTCAATAGCGCTACGTGAATGGCCGAAGCGGCACTCTGACACGGAAGAGGTCACTGGAATCAAATCCAGTACGGCCCACGAGTTGTTTTAGCGTCAGAGGCTGGCCACGCGACTCGAAGGGCCCGGCTCGCTCCTCCTCCGGGTGGGCCGACGGTGACGGGATGATCAGGCAGCCAGTCCCGCAGGATCTTCCCGGCCACGGCCAGCCACGGGAACCCGGCCGGGGTCGCGGGATCAGCGACCAGACGCGCGCGGACCGCCGCCCGCACCCAGGCCGCCTTGTCCAGGGGACGCGGGTCGGCCAGCTCCAGCGTCCGCCGCACCGTGGTGTCACTCGGCTCGGCGCCCGGCACCGGAGCGTGGTGGGCCAGCCGGGTGATGTCGTTCAGGCTGGTGGCCCCCAGCACAATCGCCCAGAACCGGGGCGCTCTTCGCCGCTGAACCAGGCCATCCCGGCGCCTGCGGGAAATGGAGAAGACCAGCAATCCCGCCGCGGGGTACGGTAAGACGCTGGCAGAGGCTCGGTCAGGGGTGAAATGCACCATGGGTGATCTAGCGGTCGTCACGACAGCCGACCGTCATGACCTCGATGAACAGGCCCGAGATGCCTTCCGCTCCGTCTGGCCGGAATTCATCTTCCACGACCCGGTCTCTGCCGGGCACATCGGCCGGGTCGAGACATACTTCCCGGAGTACGACGTGCTGCTCCTCGACGACGGCCAGGTGGTGGCCGGGGGCTGGGGAGTGCCCATCCGCTGGGACGGAACAATCAGCACTTTGCCTGACGGCTATGACGGGGCCTTGGTCAGCGCGGTGACCGGCCACGAGAACTCAGTCCCGGCCGACACGTTGTGCGTCATGGCCGCCGCCGTCAGAGCCGGCCGGCAAGGCGGCGGGCTGGCGGGGAAGACCCTCACTGCCCTGCGCGAGCGAGCCGCCGCCGCTGGGCTCCAGCGTGTCATCGCACCGGTCAGGCCAGCCCTCAAGAGCCGGTATCCGTTGACGCCCATGGAAAACTTCGCCCGCTGGACCCGGAGCAACGGCCTGCACATCGACCCGTGGATCCGCACGCATCAGCGACTTGGAGCCAGCATCCTCGCGCCAGCGCCGCGCTCCATGGTCATCACTGGCACCATCGCCGAATGGGAAGGCTGGGCGGCCCTGGCATTCCCCGAAACCGGCCAATACGTCGTGCCGGATGCGCTGGACCTGGTCACCATCGACCGCGGGCAAGACCGCGGGACATACGCCGAAACCAACCTGTGGATGCGCCACGTGTAGTCAATAGCGGCAACCTCACACCCGTCGCAACAGGACAGCGTGATCGCCGCCGTCCTTTGGATGCATTTCCACCCTCCAGACAGTGCCATCGACCAGGGCGGCCATCCGGTCGGCCGGAATGTCGTACCGCGGCCACCAGGGCGTAACCAGGTCCCGGTAGCGGGCCGCCCGATCCTGGGCGAGCAGGTGGCCGTAAATCTCCTCACCCCCGGCCTACGTTCGGGTCATCTCACGGCACGGGGTCTCCGTTGAGATCTGTATAGGGGTTCTCGTAGCCGGTCCCCGAGGCGCCTTCAGCATGGGGATCGTCGGGCAGGCCATCCCCGCCGAGGAACTGCCTCAGCCGAGCCAGGGCCGCGGCGCGTTGCTGCCAGCCTGGCGGGGCCGCCTCGGCCCGGGGTCCGGGGCTTACCGGCGCGGGGTGTGCCTGCGCGTCCAAGAGCTGAACCTGCTGCAGGAGGTAGACCGACTGGATGGTCATCGAGCCCTGGACGTCCTGGGCGGCGATGTCACCGGCGGTGTCCGCGGCGATCACCGCCGCTTCGGCCTGCAATCTTTCCCCGTCCAGGGCGGCGAGGGCGGCGGGCTGCTTCGCCGGGATGAGGCACGAGGCGGCCTCCACGGCCGTGTTGTAGGCGGCGACCTTCTCCTGGGCGGTGCGCAGGCATTCGGCGTAGTTCCGGACGGCGGAGGCGATGCGGTTCAGGTGGGACACGGTGCCACCCACGGTTTGCGCCAGGGCGCCGGTGAATGCCGAGTATCCCTCGGCCGCGCTGCCCGTCCAGCTTGCGTTGCTCTTGATGCCGGCGGTCACACGGACGCTGCTGGACGCGAGCGCGTCGATCTGTCCCGCCGCCGATGCGAGCATAGACGCATAGCCTTCCAGGGCATCGGGATTCCCCGGCGGCACCGGCAGCAGTGCGCCGCTCACCGGCCGCCTCCGATCCCGGAGATAGACGCGACCAGGGTCTGCTCGGCACGGTCGTAGGCGCTGGCGGTCGCCGCGAGGCTCTCGCCGACGTACCGGTACGCTGCGCCAAGATCATGATAGGTCTTGGCACCGTTTCCCGCGGCGGACGTCAGGGCTGACGCGAGTCCCGCGTGCCCGGATGCCGACCCTGCCATCCCAGAGATGGCCTGGACCACGTCGGAGGCGATCGATTCGAGAGTGGACACGAGGCCGGCTACCTGCTGGCCGCCCGCCGACAGTGCACCCGCCTTAACGGTGAAACCCTGGCTCACGAGAGCCCCCTTGCAATCAATCCGACCCTGAAGCCCAATCGTAAAGTTTAATGGCAAAATTATCCCGCCGAACGGATCATCCCGTCTCTCCGTGCCGCCTTTCGCGGTTAATGGAGGTCCTTCCCCAGGTCAGGGGGGCGCTCCGCCTTGACCCATAGGGCCAGCGTGGAAGCCCGGACGGACGGCCTAGCCCAGCTGGCTGAGGCGAGCGGTGATCGCCGGGGCCACCTCGCGCAGCCACGCCTCGGCGCGCGGAAGCACATCCTTGGCACCATCCTCCCAAAGTTTGCGGAACACCGGGTCCAGCTCGGCCGAGACGCGGGAATCCTCGTGGTAACGGCGCGCCAGGTCGACGGCGAACGGGGCCAGCTCCGCGCGCTGCCGCGCCGTCATGCCGTAAGCGTCCGCGAACACCGCGACCCGGTGGGGGATGTCGGCATCCGCGAATGCAGGCGCCCGGTCCCGGGGATCGCGCAGCGGCGCCCAGTACCACAGCGCGTTCGCGATGTCGTAGAGCCGGGTGGTGGGCTTGGCCAGGTCGAAGTCGATCAGCGCGGCGGGCAGCCCGCCGCGGAACACCACGTTGCCCGGGTAGTAGTCGCGGTGGCTGACCAGCTCGGCCCGCTCGGTGACCCGTCCCGGGTTGGCCGGCGTCCCGCCCCACACCGCGCCGGGCGGCGGCACCCACCCGGCCGACGCCTCGTGCAGCGCGCGGATCAGCCGGGCCAGGGCGACGAGCACGTCGTCGCCGGCCGTCTCCGGCGGCAGCGGGTTACGCGGCACCTCACCGGGGACGAAGGACAGTATCTCGCGGCCCTGCTCATCGACGCCGAACGGAAGCGGCGCACCGGTGAACCCGGCGTCGCGCAGGTGGGCCAGGTATGCCTGCACGGTCAGGCTGAACGGCCGCAGCGGCCGGCGCACCGTGTCGCCGATCCGCACGATCCCCTGGGTGACGCCATCCCCGATCAGCAGCTCGCCTTCGCCCACACCGCAGCAGCCTAGCCTCGGCCCCGCACCGGCTCACGGCGCGGCCGGATGCGCATCCATGCGCGGCCGAACCGGAACGGGCATCCAGATGGCCGCCGGTCTCCTCGCCGCCGTCGAGGTAGGTTTCCGCGTGTCCACGCACTTCGGTGAAACGCGGCGCTCGTGAACGTACTCAGGTTCAGGAGCCTATGCCCGCCCCGGGAGATTCAGCCGCCGGTGCCGATAGGGTGCCGGAAAACCTCACCACACAGGGCTACCATCACATGACCCAGCCATCCGATGCTCTGGACCGGATCCTCACCCGCACCCGCCACCTGCTGCTCGACTTCGACGGCCCCATCTGCGACTTCTACCCTGGCCAGACCGGCGCCCCGGTGGCCGGCCAGCTCCGCCGGCACCTCCGCGACCGGCACGAGCCGCCGCTGCCCGGCGACATCGCCCGCACCAGCAGCCCGATCGAAGTCTTCACCTACGCCGCCGCCCTCGGTCCCGAGCTCGCAGCCAGCGCCGAAGCCGAGCTGACGGCTCTCGAAATCGTCGCTGCCAGCGCCGCCGTCCCCAACGACCACGTCGCCGGTCTCCTCGCCGCCTGCCGGGACTCCGCCCGCACCGTCACCGTCGTCAGCAACGTCTCAACCGCCGCCATCCGCGCCTACCTGGCGCATCACAACCTGGACAACCTCGTCGCCCACGTGATCGCCCGCACCAGCCCCGACCCCAGCCTCCTGAAGCCCAGCTCGCACCTGATCGAGCAGGCCCTAACCACCCTGAACGCAGACCCCGCTGCCTGCACCATGCTCGGCGACTCCCCCACCGACATCGAAAGCGCCCACCAAGCCGGAATCGCCAGCATCGGCTACGCCAACAAGCCCGGCAAACACGAGCTGTTCACCACAGCCAGTGCCGGTGCCATCATCACCAGCCTCGCGGATCTAGTCCTCCGTCTCCGCGCTAGCGACGCTTCAGGCTCGTGACAAATTTTTGTACCGAGCCTTTCAATGGCGCATCCGCGGCTCGCCGGACCTGACGATCCTGCAGGCCGGGTTCCAGATCGTGGCGTTCAAGAGCGGCGGACGCTGGCCCAGCTCTCGTGGGGCTCTGGCTGACGCCGAGACAGAGCAACCTCAGCACAGCAACCTACGGACTCTTACGGCAGCACGGGCCGCACTGGTGCGAGCCATTCATGTGTGCAGACTCATTAGGGGGAACGGCCCGTTTACACCTCCAGTACGAGCAGGGGGAACAGTCATGATCAAACCCGAGGTGTTCATCCGTGGACAGCTTGGCGCCAGACCGCGCCGCCGTCACCTCGTCCTAACCGACGAACCGCCGGCCTCCAGGCCGGCGCCGGGCACGATGACGAGCCCCCGGCGCGGCTGGAGTATCAGGCCATGAGCCAATCCGTGCCAGGCCCGCACCGCGGTGCGGCCGGCACCTCGTTCGACGTCGCCAGGCTCGCAGCGGCGGACGCCGACGCGGCCGCCATGGCGTCCGGCGTGCGGATCCGGGAGCTGGCCAGGCTGGCGGACATGCAGCGGGCCTGCGACCTCTTCCGGGACATCTGGGCCCCTGGGCCACAGAGCCCGCCGATGACGACAGAGTTGCTGCGGGCACTGTCCCATGCCGGGAACTACGTGGCCGGGGCATTTCTTGACGATGATATGACGGGTGCCTGCATGGGCTTCTTCGGCTCGCCCGCCAGCCAGCTGATGCATTCTCACATCGCCGGCGTGTCCGCGCGCGCCGCTGGCCGGCATGTCGGTTTCGCGCTCAAGCTGCACCAGCGTGCCTGGGCGCTCTCGCATGGCGTCACGACGATCACCTGGACCTTCGATCCCCTGGTCAGCCGCAACGCGTACTTCAACATTACGAAACTGGCGGCGGTGGCGACCGGGTATCTGCGGAACTTCTACGGGCACATGGACGACAGCATCAACGCCGGCGACGACAGCGACCGGCTGCTGGTGCGCTGGCGGCTTGCCTCCGACGGGGTCGCCCGGGCGTGCCAGGGTCACCCGGCCGGCACAAGGGCGGCCGGCCTGCGGGCGGCCGGGGCGGCGGTGGTCCTGGACACCGGCGCGGCCGGGCAGCCGGTACCCGGCGGCGCGGACAGCGCGCTGACACCAATCGTGCTGGTCCGGGTGCCGCCGGACGTCGAGCGGATGAGGGTGGTCGATGCGGATCTCGCTCGTAGCTGGCGGCACGCGGTCCGCCGGGCGCTCGGCGGCCTGATCGCGGCGGGAGGACGGGTCACCGGTTTCGACCGGTCCGGCTGGTACGTGGTAGCCCGGGGCCCCGCGGCGGCCCCGGTCTCCGAGAGCGAGGAGCATCTGCCATGAAAATCACCGGCGTAGAACTCCGGCGCATTGCCATGCCCCTGGTGGCGCCGTTCCGCACCTCGTTCGGGACCGAGACCAGCCGGGACGTCCTGCTGGTCAGGGTGGTCACCCCGGATGCGGAGGGGTGGGGTGAGTGCGTCGCCATGGCCGAGCCGCTGTACAGCTCCGAGTACACCGACGGGGCCGCCGACGTGCTCACCCGGTTCCTCGTGCCCGCGGTCATGGCGCTGGATGATGTCAGCGCGGCGGCGGTGGGACCAGCGGTGGCGGGCTTCAAAGGTCATCCGATGGCCAAGGCCGCGCTGGAGACCGCCGTGCTGGACGCGGAACTGCGGGCGGCCGGGGTCAGCCTGGCGCGCTACCTGGGCGCCACCCGCGACCGGATCCCCTGCGGGGTCTCGGTCGGCATCGCCGGCTCGATCCCCGAATTGCTGGACACCGTGGCGGCCTATCTCGACGAGGGCTACGTGCGGATCAAGCTGAAGATCGAGCCGGGCTGGGACGTCGAGCCGGTCCGCGCCGTCCGCGAGCGGTTCGGCGACATCGTCCTGCAGGTGGACGCGAACACCGCATACTCACTCGCCGATGCTCGCAGGCTCGCCAGCCTGGATCCGTTCGGTCTGCTGCTCATCGAACAGCCGCTGGCCGAGGACGACCTGCGCGGCCATGCCGAGCTCGCCAGGCTGCTGTCCACTCCGGTCTGCCTGGATGAGTCGGTCATCTCCGCGCGCGCGGCCGCCGACGCGATCGCGCTGGGCGCCTGCCGGATCGTCAACATCAAGCCCGGACGGGTGGGCGGGTACCTGGAGGCCCGCCGGATCCACGACGTCTGCGCGGCGCACGGCGTGCCCGTCTGGTGCGGCGGGATGCTGGAGACCGGCATCGGCCGGGCCGCCAACCTCGCCCTGGCCGGCCTGCCGGGGTTCACCCTGCCCGGCGACACGTCCGCCTCCGGCCGTTACTTCCACCAGGACATCACCCCGCCATTCGTCCTTGACGAGGGCCACCTCCCGGTCCCCGGCGGACCTGGTATCGGTGTCGATCCGGTGCCCGGCATCCTGGACTCGGTGACGACCTCCCGCCAGTGGCTGCCCGCCCACACCGAGACGGGGCGGTCAGCGTGACCGGGGGCGGTGGCTCACCGTTCCGGCGGCTGATCGGCCGGTCAGCCGAACTCGCCGCCATGCGGCGGTTCGAGACCGGCATCCCGATGCGCGATGGCATCGAACTGGCCGCCGACGTCTACCTGCCCCACGGCACCGGGGACGGGCCGGCGCCGGCGATCGTAACGGTCACGCCGTATGGCAAGGAAAACCCCTCGTTCACCGCCGACGAGGCGGTGTTCTACCAGGCACACGGCTACGCGTTCGTGGCCGCGGACACCCGGGGACGGGGTAAGTCAGAGGGTCAGTGGGAGGCGTTCGTCCACGACGCCGCCGACACTCATGACGTGATCGAATGGGCCGCGGCCCAGCCGTGGTGTACAGGAATGGTCGGCACCACGGGCCTGAGCTACATGGGATGGGTGCAGTGGGCGGCCGCATCGCAGCACCCGCCGCACCTGCGCGCGATGATCTCCACCTCCGCGGCGGGCCGCTGGCAGCAGGAGATTCCCTATACGAACGGCGTGTTCCAGCTCTATTTCGGGTGGTGGGCGTTCAGCACGCGGCGCCGCATTCTGGAGTCCAAGCGTGCGGAGCAGGCCGACTGGGAGCAGATCCTCCGCACCCTTCCGTTCGGGAGCATCGGCGAGTTCATCGACGGGGCCGGCCAGACCTGGGACATGATCTGCGGCCACGAGACCCTCGACGGCTTCTGGCGGGCACTGCGCTACGACGACGTCTACGGCACGATCGACGTGCCCTGCCTCCATGTGACCGGCTGGTATGACCTGGAAGATCTGCTGGGAGCCTTCCACCACTACGAGCACATGCGCGCAGCCTCTCCGGCGAGCGGCTCGCAGTACCTGCTGGTCGGCCCGTGGAGCCACGTGAAATCCCGGTTCCCCGACGCGGAATGCGGCGGAGTCGACTTCGGCCCGGCGGCCGCCCTCGACATGGACGCCGAGCACCTGCGCTGGTTCGACCACTGGCTGAAGGGGACCGGCCCGGGCCTGGCCGGCCTGGACCCAGTGCGGATCTTCGAGCCGGGGCGCAACTCCTGGCGCGGCGCGACGCGATGGCCGCTGGCCACCGCGCAGACCGGGCTCTACCTCGGGCCAGCGTCACTGCTGACCAGCGCGCCGGCGGCGCAGGCCAGCGACTCTTACCGCTACGATCCCGCCGACCCCGCGCCGACCGGCCTCGACGTTCGCCGGTACCCGTTCGAGGACGTACCGCTCGAACAGACCAGGACCGAAGCACGCGGTGACGTCCTGTGCTACACCAGCGATCCGGTCACGGAACCCGTCACGGTGTCCGGCTGGCCGCACCTGGTGATGTTCGCCAGCTCGGACGGCGACGACACCGACTGGCACGTCAAGCTGACCGACGTGACACCGGACGGACGGTCGCTGCGGGTCACCCAGGGGTGCCTGCGCGCCGCCTGCCGGGACTCGCTGGCCGAACCGGAACCGCTGGTACCCGGCGTGGTCTACCCGTTCGATGTGGAGTTGTGGCCCACCCATCACGTGTTCCTGCCCGGTCACCGGATCAGGGTCACGGTGACGAGCAGCGACTTCCCGTGGTTCGCGCGGAGCCTGAACCGCTACGGGACACCCCGCTCGCTGGCTGAGCCACGGGTAGCCAGCAACACGGTCTACCACGGTGGCCGGTACCCATCCCGGCTGGTCCTGCCGGTGGAGGCAGCCAGCGCGGCGGGCGAGGGCCCGGGCGGGAATCAGTCGTAGGTGTACTGCGAGGTGTAGCCGGCGGCGAGGACGAACAGGGCCCGCAGCAGCCCGTACAACTCGGGGTAGGCGGCCGAGGTGTACTCGATCTCACGCGGCGAGATCCGGTGAACGCCGGGCACGTTCGCGCACATGGCCGCGATCGACGTGGAGTTCCAGAGCACGCGCAGGGTTGTGGGCGCCTCGATCCGGTAGGGCGTTAGTTCCCCGACGTTCTCCACCGCGCGCCTGGCCGCCTCGGCGATCCGCTCCTGCGCGGCTTCCGGGTGCAGCGAAAGCGCCGTGTACTTGTCGATCGCCTGTTTCACCTCGACGGCCTCGACCCGGCCGAGGCACTTGCGGCCCTCGTCGCACAGGACGTTGTCCCCCGTGATGAGGGCGACGGGGATGTTGTGCCACCCGGCGAGCGCGGCGTTGAGGCGCAGTTCACCGGCGGGCTCGTCGTTGAGGAACACGCCCTGCACATCCCGGCCGCGCATCGTGTGGTTCAGCACGCCGTCATCGTTGCCGGTGCGCGCGTGATAGCCGACGAACATGGTCGCTGCGGTGCTGTCGTCGATGCCCTGCATCATGCCCAGTGCCTTGGTGCGGCCGCGGATGACCCGGGCGCGCCGGTCGAGTTGCCGCTGGATGAGGTTGAGCATGCCGTCGTGGGAGTCGTTGACGATGACCTCGGTGGCGCCGCCCGCATAGCAGCCCTCGATGGCCGCGTTGCACTCGGCGGTCATCAGCTCGCGGCAGGAGTCGAAATGCGGCGCGCCGGGAGTCGTATCCTGGGCGTCCGCCACGCCCGCGATTCCCTCCATGTCAACCGAGATGTGAATCTTCACCCGTGTGTCCCTTCTGCCCTGCTCACGAGTTTCTGCTGCGCAGCCGGACCTCGAACACGTCCCGCAGCGCGTCCCCGGCCAGGTTGAAGGCCACCACCGTGACCACGATGAAGATCCCGGCCGGATAGATCAGCCACCAGTAACCGGAGAACACGTAGTTGAGCCCGTCGGTGAGCATGCCGCCCCAGTTGGCCGCGGGCGGTGGCGGGCCGAGACCAAGGAAGCTCAGCGCGGCGAACAGCAGGATCGCATTGGCGACCTCGAAGGTGACCTGGACGACGACCGTGCCGATGACGTTGCGGATCACGTGCCGGAGCACGATCTGCCGCGGGGTCGCCCCGAACCCGTGCGCCGCCTTCACGTAGTCCAGCGACCGCAGGACCAGGACCTCGCCGCGAACCAGGCGCGCCGTCGTCAGCCACGATATGAGGCCGAGCACTATGATGATCATGAAAACGGACGGGGTGACGATCGCCGCGAGCAGCAGGACCAGCAGCAGCGACGGGATCGCGAGCAGCGCGTCAACGAACCGCATCATGACCGAGTCCAGCCAGCCGCCGGCGAAGCCTGCGATCGCGCCCCAGAACGTGCCGGCGAAGCCGGCGATCACGGCCGCGGCCAGGCCCACCTCAAGCGATGACTGGCCGGCGACCATCAGCCGGCCCAGCACGTCGTAGCCGACGTTGTCGGTTCCGAGCGGGTGGTTCGCGCCCGGCCGCTGGGTGATCAGCAGCATGTTCGGATGGACCTGGTCAGTGTGGTAGATCAGTGGGCCGGCGAAGCTGAACAGCAGCATGAGCACGATCGTGGCCAGCCCGGCCACGCCCATCTTGTTCTGCGCGAAGTCAGTGACCGCCTCGCGCCAGCCCCCGCTGCCGGTCACCGGCCCGGTAGCGGCGCTCTGGCCCGCGCTCACCTGCGTGGTCATGACGCCTGGTACCGGACGCGTGGATCGGCGACCGCGTACCCGACATCGGCGAGCAGATTTCCGATGACGGTTGCGGCGGCAACGACGATGGTGAAGCCCATGAGCACCGGAAAGTCGTGTGACCCGGCGGCGGTCCAGAACAGCCAGCCCATGCCCGGGTAGTTGAACAGCGCCTCGACGACGATCGCCCCGCTCAGCACCCCGGGCAGGCTCAGGCCGACGAGCGTGATGATCGGAAGCAGGCTGTTGCGGAGCACGTGCCTGGTGATCAGATGCCAGCCCGCCGCGCCCTTGGCCCGGGCGGTCCTGATGTAGTCCTGCAGCAGAACGTCAATGGCCGACGAGCGCATGAACCTGCTGAACTGCGCGACCGTCACGATCGTCAGCGTCGCGACGGGCAGCACCAGCCCTGCCGGGTCGCCCAGCGCCGCGCCCACCGTCGCGCCCTGCGGGCCTTCGGGCGGGAATAGGTGCACGCTGGCCGAGAAGGCGACGAGAAGCAGGATTCCGAGCCAGAACGTCGGCATCGCATAACCGACGAACGAGAATCCGGTCAGCACGTGGTCGAGGGCCCGGTTGCGGCGCAGCGCCTGCACGATCCCCATCGGAATGGCGATCAGCAGGGCGAAGACATAGGACGCGCCGACGAGCAGCGCGCTCTTGGGCAGGTCCATCGCCAGCAGCGACCCGACCGACTGGTCATAGTGGTAGGAGAACCCGAGGTTCCCGTGCACCAGCCGGTCAAGGTACAGCAAGTACTGGACGGGCAGCGGCCGGTTGTACCCGTTGGCGGCATTGAACTGGCGGATCGCGGCCGGGGTCGCCCTGATGCCCAGCAGGGCCCGCGCCGGGCTGCCGGGCAGGAAGTGCAGGATCGCGAACACGACAACCGTCACGATGAACAGCACGGCGATCGCCTGCGACGTGCGCCTCACCAGGTAGCGTGTCATCTCTCCCTTTCCGGGTCTCCCACCGCCGTGCTGACCGTCACCTGGGGACGGTTCAGGACTTGCGGTACCAGAACGAGGGATAGATGTGTGCCGTGGAGTCCTGCGCGGTGACCCCACCGAGCCGCGGCGAGATCACCGAGATCTGGTAGGCGGCGTTCGGGAACCACAGCACCGGGACCTGCCGGGCCAGGAATATCTGGTAACGGTAGAAGGCGGCCTGGGCGGCGGCACCGGTGGCCGTCGTGAGCTGGGCGATCAGGCTGTCAACCTGACTGTTGCAGTAATCGCCGCCGTTCGTCGCGCCGTTGCACTCGAACAGGCTGTCCCCGTCCGGGTAGTAGATCGGCACGTAGGTGTAGCTCGGCGAGGAGAACAGCGACAGGGCGGTCGAGCTTGCCGGGCAGGTCTTCACCGTCTTGCCGATGCACTCGTAGGAGTCGGACAGGACGGTGTTCCCCGGGGCCTGGCTGAGCTGAAGGCCGATGCCCGACGAGCCGAACGCCGACTGCATCTCCTGCACCTCCGCGTCCATTTCCGGGACGCCGCTGGTGTACAGCATCGGGATGACGAGCTTGGTACCGGCGGCGATCCCCGCCCCGCACTGACCAGCCCCGGTGCCCGCACGGGCACATGTGGCCGGCCCGCCGCCCGCCGGGATCGTCCAGCCATGGCTGGTCAGCAGCCGCTGCGCGGCAGCCGGGCTGTACGGATAGGGGTTGTTCCGCTCGGCCGGGTTCAGGAACGTGCTTTGCGGGAACGTCGGCACCGGACCGTAAGTCGGCGTCCCGTAATTCAGCAGGATGCGCTTGATGTACACGGGCTGGTTGATCAGCGACTGCATCGCCTGCCGGATGTAGAGCTGGTTCTCCAGCGGCGCGTACTTCGGGTTGCTGAAGTTGAGCGAGACGAACGTGAAGCCCCACTCGTACCAGGGCTTGACCGCGTATCCCTGCGAGGTCAGGGATCCGGCCGAGGCGACCTCGGTCGTTGGAACATACCCGTAGTCCACAGTCCCCGACCGCAGCGCGTTGAACTCCGCGGTGGCGCTGGTGAACGGCAGCTCCTCGAACTCGCTGATCTTTGGTTTGCCGGGGCCGGAGTAGCCGCGGTTCGGCAGCATGATGGTCTGGCCGGTGACCTGGAACCCAGAGCCCGGCTTCAGGTGCCAGGGACCGTCCACGACCTGCCACAACGGATTCGTGTCCCAGGTGGCCAGCGACATCGAGGCCTTGTTGAGGAAGCTGTAGACCTGCCGTGCCCCGGCCGGGGTCTGGTCGTAGTTCCCCGCGGCGCTGGCCGCCGACGTCTTGTCCCAGGCATGCTGCGGCATCGGCGTGATCGTGGCCAGGCCGTTGTAGAGCAGGTAGGTGGGGTTGTATGCCACGCTCAGCCGCAGGACGAAGGTGTGCGGGTCCGGCGCGGACATGCCGGCCACGTGATCGAGCCACCCTCCGGGCACGTAGCCGGCGTAGTTGTTCTTCTCCTGGAGCAGCAAGTTCATCCAGAACTCGATGTCCCGTGAGGTGACCGGCTTGCCATCAGACCACCGGTAGTTCTTCAGTCTGATGGTGATGGTCTTGCCGCCGCCGGAGAACACCGGCGGGTCGGCCATGCTGAGCTGATAGTTGACCGTCGCCAGGGCGTTGCCGGGGTGACCGAACCAGTACAACGGCAGCCACATGAGCGGCTGCAGATAGGTGATGTTGTTGTTGCCCGAGTTCGCGCCGTTGTAGAGCGGGAAGATGTAGGTGGGCGGCGTGCCAGGCTGCTCCGCGAAGGTCACCGTGCCGCCGGTTACGGGTTTGCCGGAGCCCGGCCCGGATGACGAGCCGGTGCAGGCGGAGAGCAGCAGTGCGGCAGCGACAGTGACAGCGGCGAGCGGTGTGCTGTACGCGCGGCGGCGTCTGCTCATGTCTGGCTCCGTGTTCTCGACCGGCAAGACCCTTCGGCCAGGGTTCCTGCAAGCTTCCCCGGCGCCGCGCGCCAGCAGCCATGTGGCACCGGACGAAACTGGCGGCCGGCCGTTCGTCGGATCGGACGAGCGCCGCGGCCGGGCGGTCTATGTCACCGGGGAAGCACGGACAGCTGCACCATGGCCCCGAGCCGGGCCCGCGCGTCGTCCAAGTCGAGGCCGCTGACCTCCCGCACCCGCCGCAACCGGTACCGGAAGGTGTTCGGGTGGACGTGGACGCTGGCCGCGGCCCGGCCCACGTCCCCGAACGCGTCCAGGTACGCGCGAACCGATGCCGTCAGCTCGGTCCCGTTCTCGGTGTCGTACCGGGCGAGCTTCGCGACCGGGCCATGCAGCCCTTCCTCCTCGGCGGCAAGCAGTTCGCGCAGCCGGTCCAGCACCGTTTCCAGGTAGACATCCTCGAACCGCGCCGCGCGGCCGCCCGGTCCGCCGTCGGCGCCTGGCCACGCCGGGCTGTCCCGCAGCACCCGGGCCGCTCGCTCCGCCTCGACCCGAGCCCGGCCAAGGCCGTTAAGTGACTCGGCCGGCCCGCCGATGCCGATGACCGGCCGGACCCGGTGGCCGACCCTGGCAACGAACCTGGCCGCGATCTCCTGCATGTGCCGGCTCGCCTGATCCGCGTCGTTGTGACCGGAAACCGGCACCACCGCGTACACGAGGTGGCCGATCCTGGCGACGGCCGACCCAGCCCGGATGGCGGCCAGGTGCAGGGTCAGCGCGTCCGCCAGCCGCTGGCCCGCTCCCTCAAGCTCCGCACCACTCCGGCCCACCACCTGGCAGGCGAGGACGCACGACGGGCCGGCGGGCAGACCGAGACGGGCCGCCGCCTCGTGCGCCGGCCCGCCACCGGCAAACACGGTCTCCAGCAGGTCCGCGCTGAGCTGCCGGGCCAGATCGGCCGAGTTCCGCTGATGGAGCAGGTGCAGTGCGGCAAGCCCCGCAGCCTCGGTCAGTGCCTGCATACGTTCCTCGGACAGCGCTCCGTCAACCGCCACCCACAGCGAGCCGAGCACCTCCGGGCCGACCCGGATCGCCGCGGCGACCCGGGGCAGCATGCCCCGGTCGAGGCTCGGTATGTAAACCGGCCCCGGGGTCTGGTAGAGGTCGTGGAAGACCCCGCGTTCCTCCAGCATCCTCAGATACTTGCTCGGGACCTGCCGCCCCAGGATCGTCTCGATCCGGCCGCTGTCAGCCTCGTCCTGGCGAGCGGAGAAGGCCAGCACCCGGGACGACCGGTCCTCGACCGTCACCGGAGCATCCACCAGCGCGCACACCGCGTTCGCAAACGCGAACAGGTCACCGGCGGGAATGCCGGCCAGGTCGCCGGTGCCGGCCATCGCCCGGCGGTCAAGGAACGAACGCAGCAGCGCCGCCACCTGGAACCACGAGGCGGCGCGGGTGAGCCCGAGCACCGGCACACCATCGCGCCGCACCTCATCCCGCAGCCGGCCGCTGACCTCGCCGGGTGCCTTCACCACGAGCCCGGCCGCGCCGAGCCGGCCAAGGCGCCTGATCAGGCTCGGCAGATCCGCGTCGGCCGCGATGCCAACGCCGAGCACCAGCTCTCCCGGGGAGACGACGAGATCATCGTGCGGATCGAAGATCGTAACGCCGGTTACCACCGCATCCAGCGGCCCCGGCGCCTCGATGACTTCAAGGAACGTGCTGCCGAGATCATCCACCAGTTGCTGCAGCCGGGCTCCGGGCGCGGCCATACGAGAGTCACGCACAGTGCTCAATCTACGGGCTGACCCACCCGGGCATCCGGCCGTCGTTCACCATGATTTCATCTGCGCGCCCATTCGCTCTTAAGGCCAAAGGCAGCCGCTGACCTTAGGCTCCGTCCGGTCCCGCCAGTTGTTTCAGGCACCGCCAGAGGAGGCAGAGCATGCGAGTACCGCGCCGGGCACAGGCGATCACGGCCACAGTGGCCGTGATCGCGCTGGGCGCCGCCGGGGCGACGAGCGCCATGGCCAGCGAGCACAGCGCGCTCGTTCATTCGGTCAGTCATGTGACTTCGACCACGACCACACCGATCAAGCATCTCGTCGTGATCTTCGACGAGAACGTATCCTTCGATCACTATTTCGGTACCTACCCGTACGCGGCCAACCCCTCTGGTGAGCCAGCGTTCAACGCGAAGCCGGGCACGCCCACGATCAACGGCCTGTACAACAGCGCCGGCCCGAACGGCCCGGCCGGGCCGCTGCTGACCAGCAACCCGAACGGCTCGAACCCGCTGCGGCTCGACCACGCCGACCCGCTGACCTGTGACCAGGATCACGATTACACGGCCGAGCAGAACGCGGCTGACCACGGCGCCGAGGACGCCTACCCGGCGAACACCGGCGGCAACCTGACGTTGCAGCAGTGCCTGTCCGGGTTCACCGTCGGCGGCCAGCCGGAGCCGGTGCCGGCCGGTGGCGACACCGGCAAGGCCGTCATGGACTACTACGACGGCAACACCGTGACCGGGCTGTGGAACTACGCGCAGCACTTCGCGATGAGCGACAACGCCTGGAACACCACCTTCGGTCCCTCGACCCCGGGCGCGTTCAACGTCACCGCTGCCCAGACCTACGGAGCCATCTGCGGCCCGGCGACGGCGACCATCAACGACCCGGCCTGCCCCAATCCGCACGGGCTGAACACCTCGAACCCGCTCCTGTCGAACATCAAGGCCGGCAAGCCGAAGCCCGCCGGGCCCGGCACCAGCTACAGCGACGCCGACCCCACCTATGACTTCTGCTCGTACGCGCCCAGCGCGGACGGCGGCGACGGCGCCACCAGCGCGGCCGGCACGATCACCATGGGCGGCAACAACATCGGCGTCGAGCTGACCAAGGCCAAGATCACCTGGGGCTGGTTCCAGGGCGGCTTCGACGACGGCTTCGTGCCCGGCACCGGCACCCCGCCGACCACCGCGCAGATCTGCTCCGAGAACCACACCAACGTGGGCGGCAGCAAGGTGAACGACTACAGCCCGCACCACGAGCCGTTCGAGTACTACGCCTCCACCGCCAATCCGATGCACAAGCCCCCGACGTCGGTGGCCATGGTCGGCCACACCGACCAGGCCAACCACCAGTACGACACGTCAGTCTTCTGGGCCGCCGCCAAGGCGGGCCACCTGCCGGCCGTCTCCTACCTCAAGGCGCCGAAGTACCAGGACGGCCACGCGGGCTACTCCGACCCGCTGGACGAGCAGGCCTGGCTGGTCGACACGATCAACGGCCTCGAGTCGCTGCCGTCCTGGAAGTCCACCGCGGTCGTCATCACCTACGACGACTCTGACGGGTGGTATGACCACGCGTTCGGCCCGCTCATCACCGGGTCGCAGACCTCGCTCGACTCGCTGACCGGCACCGGCCAGTGTGGCAGTTCGGCCAGCCTGGTCCCGGTCAACTCGGCCGGCCAGCCGGAGCAGGGCCGCTGCGGCGCCGGGCCGCGGCTGCCGTTCCTGGTGATCTCGCCGTGGGCGCGAGCCAACTGGGTGGACAACACCTTCATCGACCAGAGCTCGGTGGTGCGGTTCATCGAGTACAACTGGCACCTGCCAGCCCTGGGTAACGGCGCGGCCGACACGGCGGCCGGGTCGATCGTGTCCATGTTCAACTTCACCCAGAAGACCCCGCAGAACCACAAGCTGTTCCTTGACCCGGCGACCGGCGAGCCGGCCTCGCAGGCGCTGGCGCTCAGCGCACTGCCCAAGTCCGGCTGACCCTCTCTTACCCTCCGCGTGGGGCGGCGGTGGGCGCATCCGCATCCGCGTCTGCGTCCCCGCTGCCCTATCACGGACCCAAGAATGCCGGGGAACCATTCACGGTCAATTAAATTTGACGAAACCACGAACCAAGAAGGTCATCGAAGACGCCATTGTCATTGACGTAGTTTCTGGAAAGAACGGTGCTCACTCACCTCATCGGTCAGGCGCACCCAGCCCGCGCAGGCCTGGTCGCGGCCTGCCTTCAGCGCTGGCCGTTGACGAACGCCACGATCTCCGCCAGCCCCGGCCGTAGCCGTCCGTGGTGCCGGCCTCGATGCACGGCACGTCGATCCGGACCTGGTCGCAGCCCTCGGGCACGGTCGAGCCGGTGCGCGGGCGCCGTCTTACCCGACCCCATGGGGCCGCTGACCACAACGAGCGTGGGAAGAGTGTCCATCCTTGCTCTCCCTATCAGATCGCCGGATGGTTAGGATGCCACCCATGCATAAGGGACGAAGAAGTCTTAGGCTGGGTGTTGCGGCTCTGGTTGCGATCGCTTTTGGCGCCGCCGGGCCGTCCGCTCTGGGTTCAACGGGAAACACCGGGTTCTCGTTGCAACCCACTTACCGGGCAAATGATTACGCCAATGGTCAGGCCATGTACATCCTGCCCGCCGGAGAGAATGGGCTGGTAAACCAGAAACAGTTCCTGAAGTTCGTCAAGTCCGGGAAACGCCCGCCACATAGCCAGGATCAGCTCGGCCCCTATGAGAACCTGGAGTTCGGTTACCCGTCGCTGACCAACTCCGCGCTGGGCAACTACTACCTCGACGAGTCCTTCGGCGTCAAGAAGGACCAGATCATCCGGACCGAGCACCCCTCCCCCACGGTGCCGGTCGTCATCTACCGGGACGAGAACGACATCCCGCACGTCTACGGTGCGACGGACGCGGCGATGGCGTTCGGTGCCGGTTACGCGCAGGCCCAGGACCGGCTGTTCCTGATGGACGTGCTGCGCCACTACGGCGAGGGAACGCTCACCAGCTTCCTCGGCAACTCCTGCGCCGACGAGCAGATGGACCACGACGAACTGCTGCTC
This sequence comes from Streptosporangiaceae bacterium, assembly GCA_035308365.1. Classification (GTDB taxonomy): domain Bacteria; phylum Actinomycetota; class Actinomycetes; order Streptosporangiales; family Streptosporangiaceae; genus PALSA-505. The sequence continues at coordinate 7,178 of DATGGU010000195.1, read as the reverse complement.
GCGCCTTACACCACGAAGCAGGCGACCGCCCAGGTCAGCAACCTGCCCAGGGAGTACGGCTCGCAGGGCAGGCTCGCCCTGGAGATGATCCAGAGCTACGTGCGGGGCATCAACGCCTACATCGCCAAGGCCAAGACCGACGCGTCGCTCCTGCCTGTCGAGTACCTGGCGTTCGGCTCCCCGCAGCCGTGGACCCCGGCCGACGTCGTCGGGGTGGCCAGCCTCATCGGTGGCATCTTCGGCGACGGCGGAGGCGGCGAGATCCGCAACTCGGCCCTGCTCGAATACCTGCGCAAGCAGCTCGGCCAGCCGGCCGGCCCGGCCGCGTTCAGCGAGTTCAAGGAGCAGAACGACCCGTCGGCCCCGGCGACCGTGGTGGACAGATCGTTCCCCTACGAGATCCCAGGGCACGTGAACCCCGCGACGATCGCCATCCCCGACGACCCGAGCGCCCCGCTGAAGGGCGGCCCCACCGACACCACGCCCGGCTGCACCTCCGGCCCGCTGACCAATCACAACAAGCTCGGCCTGTCCATACTGGAAAGCCTGCTGAAGTTCCCGGCCCAGATGAGCAACGCGCTGGTCGTGGACGGCCGTCACTCCACCGACGGGCACCCGATCGCGGTGTTCGGCCCGCAGGTGTCCTACTTCGCGCCCGGGATCCTCATGCAGGAGGACCTGCACTCGCCCGATTACGCCGCGCAGGGCGCGTCCTTCCCCGGCACTGGCTTCGTCGAGCTGGGCCGTGGCGAGGACTACGCGTGGTCGGCGACGTCGGCCGGCAGCGACCTGACCGACCAGCGCCTCGAGCTGATCTGCAACCCGAACGGCGGCCGGGTGTCACCGACCGGCACGTTCTACATGTTCGACGGCAAGTGCATCCCGATGGTCAACGAGAACTTCCCGGACGGGACCGGGCTCGACCACAAGATCCACCTGACCGTGCATGGCGTCGTCCAGGGCTGGACCACCGCCCTGGGCGGGAAACCGGTCGCCGTGGTGAACCAGCGCTCCACCTACAACCACGACGTCGACTCGGTGATCGGCTTCATGCGCTGGGGCGAGCCGGCCCTCACCGACAGCGCCAAATCCTGGATGATCGGCGCCAGTGAGATCGACTACACCTTCAACTGGTTCTACGTCGACAACCGGGACATCGCCTACTACGTCAGCGGCCTGGATCCGGTCCGCCCCTCCGACGTGGATCCGAACCTGCCCACCTGGGGCACCGGCCAGTCCGAGTGGCAGGGTTTCCTGCCGGCGTCCAGGCACGTGCACGAGATCAACCCGCCGCAGGGCTTCTTCGACAGCTGGAACAACAAGCCGGCCCCGAAGTTCTCGGCGGCTGACGACCAGTACGGCTATGGCCCGGTCTATCGGGTGCAGATGCTCACCGGCCAGATCAGGCACCAGTTCGCCATCCACCACGGCAAGATCACCCGGGCTGACCTGGTCCAGGCGATGGAGACCGCGGCGACCCAGGACCTGGACGGCATCACGATCCTGCCGGCCTTCCTGGACGCGATCCGTGGGCGGCACGAACCAGCCGGCGTCCGCCAGATGCTGGCCGCCCTGAAGGTCTGGTACGCCTCCGGCGCCCACCGCCAGCTGTCCGCGCCCACCGACGCCCAGTACGAGCAGGCCGCCGCCATCGCCATCAGCGACCAGCTGATGCCCGCGATCACCAAGGCGTTCTTCGACCCGCTGTTCGCGGCCGGCGGCACCAACTCCAATGGCTACAACGTCTTCCCGATGGGTTTCGTCAACGAGCCATACAACGGCGGCGCCCACCTCGGCAGCGCCTACGACGGTGGCTGGGAAGGCTATATGGTCAAGGTGCTCAGCCAGATGATGGGCAAGCACGTCGCCGACCCGTTCGGCCGCGAGGTAACCTCCCACCTCTGCGGCCCAGGCGGCCTGCGCGACTGCGGTTCAGCCCTGGACGCCGCCCTGGAATCCACCTACCGGGCACTGGTCACCGCCAACGGCGGCGCGACCAACGTGGCCCTCTGGACGGCGGACTCCAACACGGTCGCCACCGGCCTGACCATGCCCCAGTACGACGCCATCGGATTCCGGGCCCTCGGCATCGTCGGCCAGCCCAGCATCCCCTGGCAAAACCGCCCCACCTTCCAGCAGGTCATCTCCTTCCCCACCCACCGCCCCCGCTAGGGCCGGCCAAGTTCCATCCAGCCCGCCGGGGCCGGTCCCACCAGGGACCGGCCCCGGCGACGGTCCGTGATTGCCGTGCTCGGATGGGGCAGTCCCTAGCCAGGGCGCTGACCATGAGCGGGAAAGGCCGTGTACGCCATCGGACGCGTGCGCAGCCGGCAAGCCGGAAACTCGGGGAATGGCGGTCGTTGGCTGCCGGACTGCCACCGTCCATCATGGGCGATGTCCGGGGTCGCCGGACGTGGCTGGCCTGGGGACGGAGGGGACGGGGAAGCACGCGACGGCTCAGGCACTGTCCGCGCCTGCTGCTTGTTCGAGCAGCCTGGTGAAGAACTCGAAGGCGTGCGTGGCGCCGGCGCTGTCTCCGGATGCCAGCAGGTCAAGCAGAAGGCCTCTGGTGACCGCCAGGCCAAGGCGGGCCAGCATCCGGGCCGTGTCCTGGTCGACGCCGGCGCTGGTGATCGATTTGGCCACCGGGGAGATCCAGCCTTCGAGCGCTTCTTCCAGGAAGCCCTCGGTTCCCGGGCGCGCCAGGAGCGCGTGCGAGTAGATCTCGAAGAACAGCCGCTCCTGCGCCCGAAGCCCTGGATCGGCCAGCCGGCTCCACAGGCGCAGTGCGTCCGCCGCTGAGAGGGCGCCGGTGCCGGCCAGCGCCTGGCGCTCGCGCTGCTCCACCTCGCGCACGACGGCGACGAGCAGGCCCTCGCGCGAGCCGAAGTGGTAGATGAGCATCCGGTGGCTCGTGCCGATCCCGGCTGCGATCTCCCTGAGGCTCAGGTCCACGATCCCCTTGGTCAGGGCGTGCTCGACTGCGGCGCCGAGTAGCTGGTCCCTCGCTTGCGAAGCTGTCACGCCTCACTGTACCATCTGGTTCATGAACCATGTGGTACAGCAGGAACGGCGCCCCCGATGAGCCAGCTGCACGTGGAGGCCGAGGGCGTCACCGGTGCGGATCCCGAGGTCGTGTGGGCGCTGGTGGCGGACGCCAACAGCTATTCCTCATGGGGCCCGTGGAGCGACGGCGGTTACCAGCCGGCGTCGGAGGGCCCGTCCCGGAAGGGTTCCGTCCAGTGGTTCCGCTACGGCCGGCGCACGACGAGCGTCGAGGAGATCTTGGAGGCCGACGAGTCCCGGCGGCTGGTCTATACCGTCGTGCGCGGCCTTCCGGTGCGGAACTACCGGGCGGAGGTGACGCTGACCCCGATGTCCCCCAAGGGCACGTCGGTCCGCTGGACGGCGACCTGGGACGGAACATTTATGGGCAGGATGGTGCGCCGCCGTCTGCAGCAGGTCTACCGACAGGTCATGACCGCCCTGATCGCCGCCGCCGACCATGAGGCCGTCCCGGGCCGGCGGAAATGAGCGACGGCCGGCGGCGCGCTGGCCTGCACCGCCCGCGAAAGCAGGCACCCTGGCCCGCCGGGCCGCGTCAAGCAGCTGGCCGCCAGCCGGGGGCGACAGGCCGGCATGAGCGCAGGGGCGGACGCGGGCCTGTGCCGGCCGTGTTCTGGCGCTGGCCGGTCGCGAGGATGGACGGGCGGAGGATTGGTGCATGATCGGTGACCGGTGGGGCGTCAGCAGAAGCGAGACCTCGCGCTCCTACCCATGCGACAGCTTCGTCGCATCACCCACGTTGCAGGCGTGGCGGGGCGTGCACGTCGAGGCACCCCCCGGGGCGGTGTGGCCGTGGGTCGCGCAGGTCAGGATCGCGCCATACTCCTACGACTGGATCGACAACCGTGGCCGACGCTCGCCCCGGGAGCTGGCGGGCCTGCCGGAGCCTCAAGTCGGGGACAGGTTTTCCACCGCTGCCGGGCGGTCAGTTGGCCGGATCGTCTCGGTCGATCCCGGCCGGCAGCTGACAGGCAGCATCGGGGGCGTCTTCATGTCCTACGTCCTAGTGCCCCAGGAGCCGGACGCGACGCGCCTGCTGCTCAAGGTCGTTGCGCGAACCACCCGCTGGGCCGCCCTGGGGTTGTGTGTCGGGGATTTGGTCATGGCCCGGCGGCAGCTGCTGAACCTGAAGCAACACGCCGAGGACCACTATCGGCAGGACCCGGCCCGGAACTAGCGAGGCGGGCAAATCCGGTTGCACCCGACCGGACTTGGCCATGCACTCGGGACCATCCAAGGCTGGCCGCTCATCACGCAACGTCAACGTTCCGGCCCGATTGTTCAGATAACCCTGACGTTGTGCAGATAGGTGTTCAGATAGCCAGTCGATTGTTCAGTCATGGTGATGCTGCGTAGCTGGCGTTACCGCGCCTCAGGTTGCGTGCCCGGGAATCTCGTTGCTGTTGCGGCCGCACTCCACCGGGGTGGAGTCGGGGACCTGGTGGTTGTCGAACCAGAAACCGTTGTCGACGGCAAGTGCCCAGGTGACGTGCTCGATCAAGGGCACGGCCGCGCGCAGCCGCTTGTTGTAGCCCGGCTGCATGGGTTGGCAGGGGACAGGTGCTTGCCCATGTAGCGCAACCAGCGGTGCTCCGAGCGGATGTTCAGCGGGCCCGGACGACGGCCATGGTGACCAGTTCGGCGTCGGATAGCTTCGGCGCGATGCCGGCCGGCGGACGCGCTTTGAGCAGTCCGGGGTGGGCTTCAGGTCGTCATCGACCTTGACATGCAGGGAACTGGCGAGGTCTCCGGGTCGGCGTGCACGTGGCGCTTCCGCGGCCAGTGCCGGGAACCGCCGTCGGCCGGGCGATCCGGCGCGCCCCGTCCCTGCGGCAGCGCCTGCCTCCGCATCGTGGTGACGGAGGACCAGAAGAGATAGTATCAGCATTGAACCGACTCTGGGAGGGCCTATGTTCCAGATGATCGCCCGCCGGCAGTACCGGCGTGCCTGGCAGTCCATGAACGACCACGACTACCAGGCGATCATCAAGCAGCTCGCCCCCGACTTCCGGGTGACGTTCCAGGGCGACACCAGCCTGGGCGGCACGCGCACCACCCGGGCCGCGATGGCCGCCTGGTTCGACCGGCTGTTCCGCCTCCTGCCTGATGCGCGGTTCGAGCTGCGGCAGGTAGCGGTGGACGGGCCGCCATGGAACACCCGGATCGCCGGCCTGTTCACCATCCGGGCGACCACGCCGCTCGGCGAGCCCTACGAGAACCAGTTCGTCCAGTTCGTCGGCCTGCGGTTCGGGCGGGTGTCTTGGTATGAAGTCCACGAGGACTCGCTGCGCTGGTGGCGGCTGTGCCAGCGGCTGGGCTCGAACGGAATCAAAGAGGCCGTCGCCCCGCCCATCACCGACGCGGCCGGGGTGTGAGCCGTGCGGCAAACGAGCTTCGCTGGAATGCACTGTTCCCTGGCCCGCACGCTGGAGGTTGTCGGTGACTGGTGGACCCCGCTCATCCTGCGCGACATCTACCTGGGCGTCGACCGGTTCGCCGACCTGGCGCAGGACCTGGGCTTGAGCCGCAACCTGCTCACCGAACGACTAGGCGGCCTGGTCAACGACGGCATCGTGCGGCGCGAGCGCTACCAGGAGCGTCCGCCCCGCGACAGGTACGCCCTAACCGAAGCCGGGCAGGAGCTGATCCCGATCCTGGTCGCGCTGACCGCGTGGGGCGACCGCTGGCAGACGCCCGAAGGCGGGCCGCCGATCCGCTTCCAGCACGGCGACCATAACGCCGCACCCATCGTCGCATGCGGAGTGTGCGGCAACCACATCACGTCGGAGAACCTGACCGCAAGGCCCGGCCCAGGAGGCCAGCGGGCACCCGGAACGATGCTGATAGCCGAGCGCCTCGCCACAGCCTGATCTGGCCGCGGCCACCACGACTGGTGATGGCCCGCGAAGGTCCGCCAGGATAGCGATGCGCCCGCAGGCCGGACACACTCCGCGTCGTACACTGCGTGACCGGAAGCCGCCGATGCTCAGGTACTCGGCTCGCTGCTCATGTAGTGCTCAAGTACGGCACCGAATGCTCATCTAGAGCGGTTCCCTGCAAACCGTGTAGGGAACGGGGATAGATGATCGGCGCGAGCTGCGGCTTGTGGGTAGTTGAGCAGCGCCCGGGTGTGGGGCGCTGCGGCCGTGACTCCAGGGCGGGAAGGACGTCGCGGGCGAAGAGCTGGCCGTAGGCGGTCAGCGTGAGTCTCCCGTCTGGCCCGGTGAGCAGCAGGACGGTGCCGATGGCGGTCTCGAGCTGGCGGACCTGGCTGGTGAGGATGGCGTGCCTGGTGCCGAGCTGGCGGGCTGCGTGCGGATGCGCTGCTCGGCTCCTGGGCGGGTGAAGACGTTCCAGACGTCCGTGGTGAACGCGCCGGGTCCGCCGAGGGCGGCGAGCGGGTGGGCGCGGCCGGCGATGCCGTGCCGGACGCGGAGGCCGGCCTTGCGGGCTGCGGCGGCGAGGGACTCGACGGGGACGCGGGTCTCGGTGGCGATGTCCTTGAGGCTGCGCTGGCGGTCCTGGTACTGCTCTCGGAGCCAGTGCGGGTCGATGTCGCCGTCCGGGGGCGGGGCCGGCTGGCGGAGCCCGGCGCTGGTGAGGAGCTGCCTGATGGCGCGCTCGCTGCATCCGGTGATGCGGGCGATCTTGCGCGGGCCGTATCCCTGGCTGGTGAGGTCGCGGAGCTGGTCGGTGCCAGGCCGAGGAGCTCCTGGGCGGTGCGGTAGTCCTCGGCGCCGGTCACCGCGATGGCGAGCACCGGCCTGCAGCTGGCCCAGCGCCTCCCGCAGTTTCGGCCGGTCGCCGCGGGTGCTAGCGGTCTCGGTGATGATCTCCCGGCAGTGCGCCGCGGCCAGCGCATCCAGCTGCGCCTGGTGTTCCTGCGCCCGGGTGGAGACCCGGGCGCAGCCGATCCGGACGCTGTTGTCATAGGCGGGCGCGGCGGTCATGCTGCCGATCGTCCCGGAACGGATGCTGCGACACGCGGTTCCGGGACTAGTTTCCGGGACGGGCTGACCTGGGACGGCCGCTGCCGGTGGCGGCCGTCCCGGAAACGGCCGAATCCGGGACAGCGCGTTTATGCGGCAGCTGAACCTTTGACCGGCCTTAGG
>DATGGU010000194.1:0-4613 GCA_035308365.1 Streptosporangiaceae bacterium | reverse complement strand
TCGGTCACCGAGTTGCCATTGCGATTGGCCACCCAGAGGTGGGTGCCGTCCACGGCGACCGCGCTGGGCTGGCTGAATCCGTAGCGTGGTCCTTGCAGCTTCTTGACCGGGGCGCCGGTGGCGGCGTCGATCTCGGTCACCGAGCCGGGAAACCCGCCGTCGTTGGCGACCCAGAGGTGGGTGCCGTCCGCGGTGATCGCGGCGGGGCCGTTGAATCCGTAGCGTGGTCCTTGCAGCACGGTGACCGGGGCGCCGGTGGCGGCGTCGATCTCGGTCACCGAGTTGCCATTGCGATTGGCCACCCAGAGGTGGGTGCCGTCCACGGCGACCGCGCTGGGCTGGCTGAATCCGTAGCGTGGTCCTTGCAGCTTCTTGACCGGGGCGCCGGTGGCGGCGTCGATCTCGGTTACCGAGCCGGGAGACCCGCCGTCGTTGGCCACCCAGAGATGAGTGCCATCCGTGGCGGCGGCTCCAGGGCCGCTGAACAGGTAGCTGAGCTGCAGCACCTTGAGCGGGGCGCCGGTGGCGGCGTCGATCTCGGTTACCGAGCCGGGAAACTCGCCATAGTTGGGCACCACGGGGCCGTGGCTGGCCACCCACAGGTGGGTGCCGTCCACGGCGATCGCGGCGGGGCCGTTGAATCCGTAGCGTGGTCCTTGCAGCACGGTGAGCGGGGCGCCGGTGGCGGCGTCGATCTCGGTCACCGAGCCGCCGCCGAAGTTGGCCACCCACAGGTGGGTGCCCTCCACGGCGATCGCGGCGGGGCCGTTGAATCCGTAGCGTGGTCCTTGCAGCTTCTTGACCGGGGCGCCGGTGGCGGCGTCGATCTCGGTTACCGAGCCGCCGCCGAAGTTGGCCACCCACAGGTGGGTGCCCTCCACGGCGATCGCGGCGGGGCCGTTGAATCCGTAGCGTGGTCCTTGCAGCTTCTTGACCGGGGCGCCGGTGGCGGCGTCGATCTCGGTTACCGAGTTGCCATTGCGGTTGGCCACCCAGAGGTGGGTGCCGTCCACGGCGATCGCGGCGGGGCCGTTGAATCCGTAGCGTGGTCCTTGCAGCACGGTGAGCGGGGCGCCGGTGGCGGCGTCGATCTCGGTCACCGAGCCGTGAAACTGGCCGCCGTCGTTGACTACCCAGAGGTAGGTGCCATTCGAGGCGGCGACGGTGGGGCCGTTGAACCCGTAGCGTGGTCCTTGGAGCTTCTTGACCAGGGCCCCGGTGGCAGCGTCGATCTCGATCACAAAGTTGTCGTCGTAGCTGGCCACCCAGAGGTGGGTGCCGCTCACGACGAGGCCGGAGAGGGAGTCGGGGGAGATCCCATAGCGCGCTTCTGGGAGTTCGGCCACAAAGACCCCGGCGGAAGCGTTGAGCTCAAGTATCGATCCCTGGCAGGCCAGCCAGAGGTGGGTGCCATCCAAGGCGGCTGGTGAGGGACTGGGACATCCCCATCCGAGCACGTTGATGCCGCGCAGGTCACCCTTGCCGGGGGGCTTGGAGGAGCCGGGCTGGTGGCCGGGTCCCTGCCGCCGGTTCGGGCCGGAGCCTAAGGTCTGCTGGGCGATGGCAGTGCCGATGGCTGCACCGGTACCGACGATCTTGAGGCGGCGACGGCGCTGGTGCTGGCGGGCCAGGCTGATCACGTCCCGGGGAATAACGACCGGGCCCTGGTCAAGGGCGGGGCGGGGCAGGGGGTGGCGGGCGGGCTGCCAGGTGGACGGGCCGGCCAGGCCCAGCGCAATGGCTGCGGTGAGCGCGGCGGAGACAATCACCCGGATCCGGTGGTGGCTGCGGCGGGGCCAGGAGGGCCTGCGGGCCGGCTTCGGCTGGGCTGCGGGTGCCCCGGGCTGCGGATCACGCGGCGGGGGCGCGGCCGGGCCGGGCCCGGGGTCCAGGGAGGGTCTGCCGGGCTCCAGGCTGGGGCCGGGGCGCGGGAACGGGCTGTCAGGTCCCGGTCCGGGGCTGGGGGCTGGCCGGGGGGCCTGGGTGGGTCTTGGCGGGCAGTACACCATGCAGCTAGCGTAGGACCATTATGTCTAGTTCATCCAGCCTTATTGGCGGGCCGCTTGACCCGGCCGATCCGGTGCCGCTGCATGCGCAGGCCGCGGCCCGGATCCGCCGGGCGATCGCCGAGGGGGCGGCCAAGCCGGGCGAGCGGCTGCCCGCGGCGGTGGACCTGGCCGCGGTGCTGGGGGTCAACCGCAACACGGTGCTGCAGGCGCTGCGGCTGCTGCGCGATGAGGGGCTGCTGGAGCTTCGCCCCGGCCGGGGGGCCACGGTGACGGCCACCCCGGGGCAGGGCAGGGTGGTGAGCCAGGCGCGGGATCTGCTGGCCGAGGGCAAGCGCTACGGCTACACCCCCGAGGAACTGGCCAAGCTCATCACCGGCCTGCGCTGACCCGCCCGGGCCACCTGCACCGGCGCGGTAAGGGGGCACGGGCTGCTGCCATGGTGCCGGGCCGGTCAGCACGCCCGGGTGGCCGGGTGATAGCCCATCCCAGCCAGGGTCCGCCGGCCCTCACCTGTGGTACGATTGTGCTATATTAAATAGCACAATGAGCTCTTACAGAGGTAATCTAGCCCATGACCACACAGTCAGCTCATGTCCCGGGTCTGTGGTCCTGATCCCTCTGGGCGATGCCCTGAAAGTCGCTGACCGAACGTCAGCGGGCCGTGCTCGTGCTGCGGGTGTTCGGCGACCTGTCCGAGGCACCGGTAGCGGAGGTGCTCGGCTGCTCGGCCGGCACGGTCAAGAGCACCCTGTCCCGGGCGCTGGCCCGGCTGCGGGATGACTCCGTGATCGCCGGGCTCGCCGAGCGAGAGGCCCGGTAACCCCAATGGAAAAGGAGTTGCGTGAACTCATGAAGATCGCTTCCGGCGAACCGCCGCATCAGATCAGTGCCGAAACCGTCCGCCGCGCGGTGATCAGGCGGCGGCTGCGCGAGGGCCTGGCCGCGGCCGCCGCGGCCGCCGCGTGCCTCGCGGGCCTGGGGGTGTTTGCCGCCAATAGCAGCAACGCGCTGTCCATCCGGGTGAGCAGCCCGGTGCCGGGCGCGACCGCCAGCCCGCCCCGTTACTATCTCCAGCAGACCTATGGCTCGCCGCAGACGGTGGTGCGGTCCACGGTCACCGGGAAGGTGACCGGGACGGTGCGCTGCCCCTTGCAAAGCCGGCTCGTGTCCAAAAAAATCGCTCCGGCCCACGGTCAGACGTTCTTTGCGGACTGCCAGAGAGGTACCGGCGGGACTGCCGCGTCGCGGATCTACCAGTTCCGGCTCACCCCGGCCGGCCGGGTCAGCGGATTCTCCCCGATCCCAGGCGGGAACCTCCCCGGGCTCGCCGTCGTCACCATCGCGGCCTCGGCCACGGGCGCAGAGGTGGCGGTGGGCGTTTCCCCGGCCGGCCAGCAGACGGACATCGACAACATCATCGTCATCAACACCGCGACAGGTGCCCGGGCCACGTGGGACAACGTCCCGGCCAAGCCCGGAGCGATGAGATTCGGCATCACTAGCCTGGCGCTGACCGGTGACGGGCGTGAGCTGTTCTTCTTCGGCCCGTCGCGCTGCGTGAAGGGCGGCGCCGGAGCCTGTCACAACAACGTAAGGGCGGTACGGGAAATCAGCCCGGCCACCCGGGGGGGCAGCCTGGGCAGCAGCCGGCTGGTGCTGCAGCAGTCTGACCTCACCGGCCAGTTCAGCCACGCGTACATCAACGATTTCGCGATCAACCCCACCGGCTCTCAGTTGCTGCTGGGCGCCGTAGGCGACGGGGTTACCGGTTGGGTGGGCGTCATCCAGGCTTCGGCGGCCACGGGCAAGCCGGTGAGCTTCCTCTACAAGCTGACCACCGGCAACAGCTTGATCTACCGGTTCACCAGCTCCGACCCATCCGGCCGGTACCTGCTGTTCGACGCCGGCCCGAACAACGCCTACAACGGCTGGATCGACCAGGGGAAGCTGGTCCCGCTGGCCCCAGCCAACGGCACCAACCTCAGTTACGAAACCTGGTAGATCCCCTACCACGAGCGGCTGGCCCGGGGTTACAGCCGAAACCCTGGGCCTGCCCCAGCCTCTCGCGGCGGTTTCCGCCTGGTCCGGAGGGCTGTAAGCAGAACCCCCGCAGACCCGCTGGCGAGAGTTCAGATCGGCACGGTCAAGCAGCGCACCCGCCGCTCGGTCAGGCGATCATCCCCTGCCTGGGCGAGGCTGCCTATTCAGCCCGCCGCGGCGCGGTTCGTGTCGGTCGAGCCATTCCTCGGCGAGCTGGGTGAGGTCGATATGGCCGGGATTGACTGGGTGATCTGCGGCGGTGAAAGCGGTCCCTGCCACCGGCCCATGGACTTGGACTGGGTGCGTGATTTGCGCGACCAGTGCCAGGCCCAGGGCGTGGCCTTCTGGTTCAAGCTTCTCTGCACCAACTCGCGCCCGTCTGCCCTAGGGATCGGAACGGCGGACGTTAAACTCCGCAGTCGCTACCGACCAGCTGGAGGCTGGCTACGAACTTCACGGCAGCAGCGTTGTTCCCAACGACAGTGTCGACGGCCGCGGTTATCAGGTTGTGGGTGAGCTGACGGACCTGCGTCGAGGGACTGTGTACTCCGTCCTTCGGGCCGT
>DATGGU010000193.1:0-9330 GCA_035308365.1 Streptosporangiaceae bacterium | reverse complement strand
TCATCGAGCGTCTTGCCCGAGTCATCCCTCAGCCGCTTGAGAGTGGCGGCGATGCGCCGTCTGGGTCCTAGCGCCCCGGTAACCTTCTCCATGGTCCGCCGCCCTGCCGTCGAGGCCCCGCCGCTAACCAAACCTCAGGCGACCTTGGAGTGTCGACCTGCGTGCAAGCACAAAGACAGATCTTCCGTCTTGGGAATCCCATGACGCAACACCTTACTCTTACCGTGAGCCGATCGCAGCCCTTCTTGAGGTCATCTCTAGCGATACTCAAGCTCTGACGTGCCCAAACGCCAACCTGTGCGCGATGCGAACGCTCTGACCTGGTGCCTTGCCCGGCTCGTGGGAAGGAAAAGACGCAACTTGAGTGTGAGGGAACTGATTTCTGGGAATCCCAGTTATGAGCTTGCGGGACGGCGAGTTTGAGAGGCGGCATCACATGACCGGTAGCAGGTACGGGCCTTCGGTCTTAACCCCCGGGCGGGCTGGGCAGCCAGTCGTCGTTGCGCTAGAGCGGGTCACAGTCATGGGGCTGTGGCCCGTTTTCGTTGCCCAAACACTATCGCCAACCTCGTCAGCCCGGCGGACGGCGCGCCGATGAGGCCGCCATCGGCCGGGCCCTCGCTCGGAAGACCGACCAGACGGAGGTGAGAAAGTTGATCGTTGAAGCGATTGCAGCGGCGTTCGGTGCCGGTGCTGCAATTGGCTGGATCGTGAACGCGATCCACACTCACAGGCCGAGCCGCCAGAACACCTCTTCTTACGCGGAGCTTGTCATCAGCTTGCTGCCTGACGAGGCTGACTCGCTGCGCGAGTCGGGCGAACTCTCTGAGGCCGCCAGGCTGGTCATTGTCGTGACCACGGACACGCGCAGGCAGCCACGCCGCTGACCCGCGGAGGACTCTCGGCTATCGGGGCCGAAACCGGCTGTGGCACAGCGCGCCGATATGCAGGCTGCCACCGTGACGCGTAGCACATGTTCCACCCATGCCGGTGGCCCGGCAACGGCCGAATGAGCTCTTGCTTAAATCGCCCTCTACCGGGCGTGGCCCGGCTTGCGCTGGTGGTCAGCGGGCGCCGTCAAATATTCAAAACTTCATCGGCGGCGACGGCGGGTCAGCAGCCACCTATGCCCTGCCAGGCAGCCACCGTGTCATTGGCCGTGTAGGTGGCATCCTGGTCGTTGAAGCCGAAGCTGCGGTTGTTCACGTACCCGCACGAGCTCGTTTCCTCGACGTTGTTCCAGGTGCCGTTCAGGTCGAACTTGTACTGGAAGTTTGCCACCGGTACGCCGGTGATGGTGAGGGTCCAGGTGTACGGGCCGGTCTTGATCATCGGGTAGTCCTGCGCCGCCCAGTTGGCCGACGACGGGATGCCGGTGCCGAGCACGTTGTAGTTGCCGGACAGATAGACGGTGCCGCCGCTCGGGGTGCTCGATGGCACGGTCACGTTGATGATCGCTCCGGAGTTGCCGCAGGCGCCGGGGCCGGCCCAGTTGGCCACGGTGTCGTTGACCGTGCCGCCGTTGACGTTCATGCTCCGGTTGCCCACCGAGGCGCAGTCGGCGTTCACCTCGGCGTTGTTCCAGTTGCCGCCCAGATCATACTTGTAGGACAGGGGAGTGCCGGCGGCGGCGTAGACGGTCGCCGTCCAGGTGTCCGCGTTGACCCTGGTCATGGGAATGCCGTTGGACGCCCAGTCGGCCTGGCCGAAGCCGAGCGCGGACAGGTTGCCGTCCAGGTACACGGTGCTGGCCGAGCCGTCCGTGTTCACCGGCACGGTCACGTTGACCGTTTCCTTCACCGGCCCGCTCACCGGGCAGGAGTTGTGCTGGATGCACTGGGTGACCACCGCTGGGGTGTCCACGTCCTCGCCCGCCGAGATGTCGATGGCCAGCCGCACGTACTGCGCCATCGCCCACATCAGCGGCGTCGATGAGTTGTCCGGCTGGCCGAACGTGAACCCGCCGGTGCCGCTGCTGCCGCCCCACACCTGCTCGGGAATCTGGTAACCGGAGTTGGCGGCGCCGGCCATGGCCGACAGCATGGACTTGGCGGCGGTCAGGTTGCCGTCGGCGACGTCGTACTCGCCGCGCTCGCCGGTCAGCACCGGCCACGGGTTGCCCACCCCGGCGCCGGTGTAGTCGCCGCCGGACGCGGTCTCGCCGTAGCCGTCGAAGTTGTACCGGTGCCAGATCGGGCCCTCGGGTGTCTGCACTTCGATCTCGGAATCTACGACCGGCAGGCTGCTGGTGATGTCGGGCGAGGTGGCCGCCCTGACGCCCAGCCGGACCAGCTCCAGGAAGCCGGCGTCGACCACGGTCCGGTCGTCGTGGCTGCCGCCGCCGTTGGCAATGCCGATGGACGCGCCGGAGTTGGGGTTGCGGTCCTGGGTGACCCGCAGGAAGTAGTCGCCGCTGCCGTACGGGCCGCTGGTCGTGTAGGTCAGGTTGTCGAGCTGCGACGCCCAGGACTGGGCGGTCGCCTGGTAGGTGGCGGCCAGGCCGGTCGCGCCGTTGCCGGCCGCGATCGAGGCCGCGCAGACCAGCCCGGCGATTTCGGCCGCCATGGTCGAGGGGGAGTAGCCGCCGATTTCCTCCCAGCGTTCCTCCGGCGTGTACGGTCCGTTGGCGACCAGGTAGTTCGCCAGGCTCTCGATGTGCGACCAGTCGGCGGAGTTCGTGGCGCCGAGCTGGTAGGCCAGGATGATCGGGTCGGCGACCTCGTCCATCTGCAGCGAGCCGAAGACGGCGGTGCCGTTGAGGAAGGTGTTCTGCTTGACCGCTCCGCTGGGCTCTTCCTCGTAGTTGAAGATGTACTGCAGCGCGGCGTTGGCGTCGGTGCTGTCCCCGGCGGCCAGCAGCGTGGTGGCCATTTCGTATTCGTCGCGGGTCCAGACGGCGTGGTACCCATGGTCGCCGCCGCTGTTCGCGCTGACGCTGGTGCCCCACGGGTCGTTCGGCGCCGCCACGAACCCGCCGGCGTAGGTCTTGTCCTCATCCGCTTTCAGCTCCATCAGCGAGACGTAATACTGCTGCTCGAGCTGGGTGCTGCCGGTCACGGAGCCTGGTGCGGCATTTAGGCCGTTCACCCAGGTGTGCCAGCCATCCTCGAACGTGGTCTCCAGCGACGAGAAGCCCGCCTGCAGCGACGCGGCAGCGTCGGAGATCGCGGCCGACTCGGTTGAATCGAATCCCAGAGCCAGGGTGAAGGTCGTCGACCCGGTGGCGGCCACCGGGATCTGCGCCACCTGTACGATGTGGCCGCCGGCCGAGGCCGACGTGTACGTCGCGGTCAGCTTGTCGCTGCTGGCAAGCTGCTGGCTTCCGTCGCTGGATGTGCCAACATAGCCGGTCGTGGTCTGGCTGAACCCGGTCGAGGCGGCCAGCGCGCTGGCCACCTGGCCGTTGGCCGACACCAGGTCACCGCTGGCCGCGTCGGTGCCGCCGGTGTTGCCCATGCCGTCGTTGTTGAGCTGCGGCAGGTAGTCGGCGTACAACTGGAGCGGCTTGGAGCTGAGGTTGTCGAACGTAGTCTGGATGTCGACGACCGACCGGGACGGGTCGGCTATGTAGGTTTTGGTGATCTTGAAGTCGGCGTTGGTGTTGACCTGCTGCCAGACCAGCGACGTCGGGTCGGCCAGCGAGATCGTGTGCGTCGTGTTCGACACTTCGGTGTCGGCGAAGGTTGAGCCGTCGGTCACGATGTACTGCAGCCCGAACGTGCTGGGCGTATCGGTCTGCGGATAGAACACGTTCTCCAGCTCGCCGTCGCCCAGCGTGTACCAGACCTTGGAATTGGCGCCGAGCGAGTCGGCGAAGGCCTGGAGGTTCGACTCGTTCCAGGTGGCGTTCGCCCCCGGCGCGCCGGGAGCGCTGCCCTGGGCCAGCGCGTTTGGCCCCGGTGCGGCCATGACCAGTCCTGCCGCGGCGATCCCTGCGGCGGCCGCGCGCAGCCCCGTCCCGCTGAAGGCCGCCGTGTATCGTGCTGTCGTTCTCGGCCGGACCCTCATGACACCTCGCCTCTTGATTAGTTGCTCTGTGTCACAACGTAGATTCTGTCCGCCACCGCCGCTAGGCCGCCGTCCGTAGAAAATGCGTTAACGTCGCGGCTGAGGCCGTATATCCGCTTACTCGCCGCTGAGGCACGCCGACGCTGCTCCGCTGTCCCTTGGGTGATACCCGGCCCTCCCCCCTGGCGCTGGCCGACGGTGCTCCGCTGTCCCTTGAGTGAGAGTTGATTTGAACAATGAACGGTTGGGGCCGGACTCGGCGGTGGGCCTGATCCTTGGTGCGGGGACTCGTCTGGCCTGGTCCGGGGACAGCCTCATGCCAGGGCGACAGCCAGTTCGAGCAGCCATTCCACGACCTCGGTGTGATGGCGGGCCTGGAGCAGATCGCTGCCCCAGGCGTAGAGGCCGTGGTCCGCGACCACGACGGCGGGCACCCGGGAGTTCCAGGTGGCCTCGACCCGGTCGCCGAGTTCGGCCATGTCCTGGCTGTTGGTGACGACGGGGATGGTGACCGCTTCGCCGGTTGCCGGGACGCCGATGCCTTTGAGCATCTCAAGCCCGGCCAGTTGGAGGCCGTCAGGCCAGCGCCGCCCGGCGATGACCGAGGCCAGCGTGTGCACGTGCACCACCGCCCCCGCGCCGGTCAGCCTGACGATCCTTGTGTGCAGTGCGGCCTCCGCCGACGGCCTGGCCGGTGGGTACTGGCCGGTGCTATCTGGTGGGTGCCGGCCGGTGGCATCTACTACGACTATGTCGGCCGGGGTCAGGTCGCCCTTGTCCTTGCCGCTGGCGGTGACGGCCAGCCGTAGCGGATCTCTGGACAGCACGGCCGACAGATTGCCCGATGTGCCCC
Organism: Streptosporangiaceae bacterium; assembly: GCA_035308365.1. Taxonomy (GTDB): domain Bacteria; phylum Actinomycetota; class Actinomycetes; order Streptosporangiales; family Streptosporangiaceae; genus PALSA-505. Next base: position 4,469 of record DATGGU010000193.1, on the reverse strand, counting down.
GCATCCAGCCGAACGAGGCGAACCGGGCGGCCTCGTTGGCCAGTGCGGCGCCGGTCGCCGCGAGCTGATCCGCCTTCACGCGCCGCCGAGCTGGGTGGCCCGGGCGCGGATGCTGTCCCCGTCCGGGAAACGGGTGGCGATGTCACTGCCGGTGGGGATGCCGACCCACCCACGCGGATCATGGAAGAACCGGATAGCCGTGAAGTCCGGGGCCGCGCCGGTGTCGAACCAGTGCGTGGTGCCCTGCGGCACTCCCAGCAGATCCCCGGCTGAGCTGTAGACGGCATGCACCCGGTCGCCGATGTGCAGGTAGAACACCCCGGCGCCACGGACTATGAACCGGACTTCGTCATCGTCGCCGTGGGTGTGCTCATCGATGAACTTGCCGCGCATGGCCTTGGCCTTCTCCGGCCACTCGGGGTCGTCGCTGGGGTGCACGCTGGCAACATCCACGGTGACGAATCCCGCCTCCGCGACAAGCTGATCGACGATGTCGCGATAGGCAGCCAGCACGCTGTCCTGATCGGCGTCCGCCGCCAGCCCCGGCCGCAGTTCCCGCCGCTCGAACCGGCAGCCCACGCTGGCCAGCGCCGCCGAGATCTCGGCCGGGTCGGTGGTCTCCGCCAGTGGCGCGGTAGCGTCGTCGTCAGCCCAGGTGATCAGAAGCGACATGATGGCCGTCCTCCCATCAGGCGCCAGGCGCCGCGGAGCCGGGTCCCGGCGCCACGCCGGGCCGGGTGGGTAAGGTCGAGATTATCTGACACCTCCGGGCGGGTTCGAGGCAATGACTGCCCGGTTTGCCGTCGACGGGACGCCTTATGCCGCTGAGCGCCGTTGTTCTGGATATCGAGGGGACGACCAGTGCGACCTCGTTCGTGGTGGACCGCCTCTACCCTTACTCGGCGGCCCGGCTCCGTTCCTGGATCGAAGACCACCCCGGCGACCCTGACGTGATCCGCGCCGTCTCCCAGGTGCGCGAACTGATCGGTTCCCCGGCCGGTGATCTGGCCTCTGTGGTCGATGCGCTGCTCGGCTGGATCAGGACCGACCAGAAGGTGACGCCGCTGAAGACCCTGCAAGGGCAGATCTGGGCCGAAGGGTTCGCCCGCGGTGACCTGGTCGCCCCATTCTTTCCAGACGTGATCCCCGCCCTGCGTGCCTGGCACGCCTCCGGCCTGGCCCTGCACGTCTTCTCGTCCGGCTCGGTGGCCGCCCAGCAGGCCTGGTTCGCCCACTCGCCGGAAGGTGACCTCCGCCCGCTGATCGCGGGTTACTTTGACACCGAGAACGCCGGGCCCAAACGGGTGCCCAGCTCCTACGACCGGATCGCGGGCGCCGTGGCGGCCGACCCGGCCGCCTTGCTCTTCCTGTCCGACGTGACCGCCGAACTCGACGCCGCCCGCGAGGCAGGCTGGCACACCATCGGCGTCCGCCGTCCGGGCGAGCCGCACTACGCGGCCGGTGTGGGCGACCACCGCGAGGTGGCTTCCTTCGCCGACATCGGCCTTCCCTGAGGCGCCGGCAAGACCGTTCAGACCCGTTCAGGCCCGTGCCCGTTCAGGTCGTGCCCGTTCAGGCCCGTGCCCGTTCAGGCCCGTTCAGGCCCGGGCAGTGGCAGGCGTTCGCGGTGGCGGCGGTTGCTGCTGCCGCTCGAACACCCGCACAATCTCCTCCACGGGAAGCCCTTTGGTCTCCGGCAGGAACCGGTACACAAAGGCGATAGCCAAAGCACATAGCCCGGCGAAGACAACCATGACCCCGCCCAGGCTGATAGCATTCTGCGTCACCGGGAACACCTCGATGAGCGCGAAGTTCGCCAGCCAGTCGATCATCGCCGCGAACGCCGCCGCCTGCCCACGCACCGCCGTCGGGAAACCTCACCCTGCAGCGTCCACCCGGTGCCGCCAACCCCAATCGCGAACGACGCTATAAAGAAGTCGAGCCCGATCATAATGATGACCAGCCGCGGCGTGCCCGACATGGCAGCCAGCCCCAGCGCCGCCACCAACGCGAACACAATCATTCCGGTATACCCGCCAATCGCCAGCTTCCTCCGCCCGAACTTATCGATCCACCGGAACCCGAGATAAGTTGAAGCCACATTGACGCTCGTCATAATCGCGGTAACCTCAACCCCGGCGACCGTGGTCGCAACCAGCGACGCATGTGCGCCCGAGAAAATAGGCCCGAGCAGGTGCGGACCATAATACAGTGGAACGTTTATGCCGGTAATCGGCTGGAAAATAAGAACACCGACACCACAATCAGTGCCCGCCGCACCCCCGGCGTCCAGGCCTGCCGCCGTGACCTGCTGACCACAACACCTCCAGTCCGTCAGCCCAGGTAGGCTAAGCTCTCACCCGGCCCCGATAGCTCAGTGGATAGAGCGACTGCCTCCTAAGCAGTAGGTCGCGTGTTCGAATCACGCTCGGGGCGCCCACCCGAAATCCCAGCTCAGAGGCTATTTTCCTCGTCATCGTCAAGCCGTTCAGGAAGCGTTCTTCCGGCGTCGTGCCACTTTCGTGCCAGAAGCCTTGTCGTCGCCCTCTGCCTTCTTGGCCTTGCGCAGCTCGGCGCGGGCGAGTCTGCCGACCGCATCGGCCAGGGTGCGCTGACGTTCGCTGGTCGAGTGCAGGTAGACAAGTGCGGCCTTGGTGCTGCTGTGGCCCATCCGTTCCATCAGCTCGCGCAGGTTCGCCCCAGCCTCGGCGGTGAGCTGGTTTCCGGTGTGCCTCAGGTCGTGGAAGTGGATGCCGTTCAGGCCGACCGCTCCCAGTGCCTTGAGCCAGACCCGGCACCGGAAGTTGCCGTGCCGCAGGGGAGAGCCGGTCGGGCTGGTGAACACGAGCGCGTCGTCGTCCTTGCCGGTGAAGCAGGACAGGTGCCAGCGCAGCTCGGGAACGATCACGTCCGGCACTGGTACCGTCCGCTGGCCCGCCTCCGACTTGGGCGGCCCGAACTCGTAGCCGCCGCCGGGCAGCTCGGTCAGGGAATGCTCCACGCGGATCGTCCCGGCCGTCAGGTCCACGTGCTTACGCCGCAGTGCGGCCAGCTCGCCCCAGCGCAGACTGCCGAAAGTTCCGAGCAGCACAAGCGTGCGGTACTGCTGGTCGACGGCCTCGGCCAGGGCATAGACCTCGGTGATCGTGAGCGTCGGCCGTTCCGGTGACTTCTCCTGCCCGGCGCCCTTGATCCGACAGGGGTTCTTACGGATCAGCCCGTCGTCAACGGCCGTGTTCATGACGGCCTTGAGCAGCCGGTACGCCTTGGCCAGAGTCACGCTGCTAACGCCCGCGTCGACCAGCTTCTTCCGCCAGCGCCGCACGTCGGCCTCCCTGATGTCCGCGACGGCCTTCGACTCAAAGTGGGGCCGCAGGTGACCGCGCAGCAGGTAGCGGTAGAGCTGGACGGTCTTAGGCCGCAGGTTGGGCCGTTCCTCGATCCAGATGGCCGCGTAGTCGGCGAAGGGCACCCGGCCTGAATCGGGGTTGAGCCATTCCCCGTTCAGAATCTCGGCCTCTTTCTTGGTGAGCCAGACGTCGGCGTCTGTCTTGCTCGGGAACGTCCGGTCGGCCGGACGCATGATGCCGTCCGGCCCCCGGTAACGGGCCTGCCATTGCCCGGATTTCAGCTCGCGGACAGCGCCAAAACGGCGACGGCGCCCGCTGGTGTTTCCCATTACGCGACCTTCCTTCTACCCGTGGGTTTGGTGGTGATCGGCTCGACCTGCCCGGCCGCGATGAACTCGCGCAGCGCGGACTCCGGTATGCGCACGTGGCGGCCGACGCGAACGAAGCGAATGCGCCGCTCTGCGATCAGCCGCCGGGGGAATCGTTCGGTCGTCCTGAGGATGTCGGCCACCTCGGACACTGTGAGCAGCCGCTCCGCTGACCTCGGCGTCTTGGCATCGGTCACGCTGCCCTCCCGGTTGCCGAAGGATTGGGCGGATCGGGAGCAGCCGCCGCTTTACGCCGAGCTTCAGCGAGTGCGGTTTGCCATTGGATGCGGTCGGCGACGACATGCAGCAGCCGTTGGGCGTGCGACATGTGGTCGGGATCGGAGGGAGCAACCGGCTCCCACGAGTACCGGGCCGGGTCGATTGCCGAAAGACCGAGCGTGGTCAGCAGCCAGTCCTTGCGGTCGGCGCGGTGATCGGCCAGCGTCTTGCCCGACCACTTGCGCGAGACCAGGACGCGCCGCCCGGCGTAGCCGAGATGCTGCCGACGATGCGCCTTGCCCTTGCAATAGCCAGGCCGCAGGTCCGGCCGCGCGTTCTTCGGCTGGACGCCGTAGCGCAGCCAGTTCGCGCAGGTAGGCGAGCACGGCTCGAACCGCAGCGCGTCGGTCAGCCGCTCGACATGCGAGAGCTGTGCGCCGGTATTGGTCTGGTGGCAGTCGGCTACGTGCTTGGTTAGGTACTTGGTGAGATACCCGATGCACCGCGCCGCGTCCTTCGACCCGGCCAGCAC
>DATGGU010000192.1:0-45717 GCA_035308365.1 Streptosporangiaceae bacterium | reverse complement strand
GATGAGTGTGTCATCACCAGATGACGGATCGTGGCACTCGTCGCAGCGCTCGCGTGTTTCCGGCCGGCGCCGGACACGGGCAGTGGTCCGTGGTGGATCCGTGGTGGATCAGCGCTCGCCACGGATGGCCGGGCGGCGCCTTGGCGGCAGTTTGGTGGTGAGCACAGCTCATGACCAGCACATACCGAAAGAACCTGTGAAGGAGCCACCGATGAACATCTTCTCCCGCCGCGCCGCCCTCGTGACCACTGCGGTAGCCGGCGCCGGCCTGGCCGGCGCGCTGGCCATAGGCGGTGCCGCCAGCGCCAGCACCAGTCACGCCGACGGCTACGCCGTCTACACCTCGTGCACCGGAGTCTCCGGCAGCATCACCATCAGCCCGGGGCTCCACGCCCTCAAGGCCCGGACCGTGCAGGAGGTGCTGACCGGCACCACCAGCGGCTGCAGCAACATCTTCGACGGCCCGCTGAGCGGCACCGGCACGCTGACCGCCGTCATGTCCGGTTCGGCGACGTACAAGGCGCAGAACCTCAGCGGCACGTTCACCATCAACTGGCCGGCCAGCAGCGGGTACAACCCGTCCAACGGCACCCTCAGCACGGCCGAGTCCAACGGCATCGAGACCGTCACCGGGAGCGTCACCAGTGGGTTCGAGACCGGGGCCGAGTTCGCGCTGCAGTACGTGATCACGGGCCACACCGGCAAGCCCAGGTCCACCAAGGGTGTCACCGCTGAGACCTACACCAACACCCAGCCGCTGACCCTGTCGGTGAACGTCGGCTGAGGCTTTCCAGCCCGATGCAAAGCAGGCGCCAGCGATGGGATGCAGCTGCCGCGCCCGCCAGGCCACCGCCCGGCGGACGCGGCAGCGCTGCCTTGTGTCATGAACTGACCCGGCTTGCGTAGCTCCACTAAGTCAGGGGCTTATGGTTAGCAGGCGTTCGTTGGGGGAATCTGCCCGGCGATGTCGGTACTCGTGGGCACGTCCGGCTGGCAATACCGGGACTGGCGAGGGTTGCTGTACCCACCTGGTCTGGGCCAGGGCCACTGGCTGGAGCACTACACAAGCCACTATGTCACGGTCGAGAACAACAGCTCCTTCTACCGGCTGCCTGGCCAGGAGACATTCGCAGGCTGGCGGGTCCGCACGCCCGCCGGGTTCGTGATGGCGGTCAAGGCGAGCCGCTACCTGACCCACATCCGGCGGCTGCGCGATCCGGCTGAGCCGGTCGATCGGCTGATGCGCGCCGCCGGCGGCCTGGGGGAGCGGCTGGGCCCGGTGCTGCTGCAGCTTCCGCCGACGCTGGCCGCCGACCCCGGCGCGCTGGATGCCTGCCTGGCCGAGTTCGCCAGGTTCGGCGTGGCCGGCCGCCCGGCCCGGGTCGCGGTGGAGTTCCGCCACCCGTCATGGGACAGCGCCGGCGTCCAGGAGGTGCTGACCCGGCATGGCGCCGCCACCTGCTGGGCCGACCGGCTCGGCCGCCCGGTCACTCCGCTGTGGCGCACCGCGGACTGGGGATACCTGCGGTTCCATGAAGGCGCGGACGGTATGCGGTATGCCCGGCGCACCCTGCTGGACTGGGTGCGGCGCGTGGCGCGCACCTGGGCCGAGGATGCTGATGTCTTCGTCTATTTCAACAATGATCCTGGCGGTGCCGCGCTGTTTGACGCTGCCATCTTCGCCTCGCTGATCCGCCAGTCCGGGCGGCAGGCCAGCCACACCTGGGAGCCCGGCCAGCCTGCCGAGCCGCCGGCCTGATGCCCGGCCGGGGAGGATGGTGATTCAGCCTACTGAGCCGCCGGCCTGATGCCCGGCCGGGGAGGATGGTGATTTTGCTGTCGTCGGCCGGGTGGCCTGGCGTAGCGCGGTCAGCGTGCGTCACTCGATCCAGTAACGGCGCACGGGGCGCCCGTCCACAGCGCTGGCGGTCGTGGACTCCAGCTGCCCACCGCACGCCTCGATGATGTGGATCGAGCCGAGGTTGCCGTCGTCGCAGGTGACCAGGACCCGGCCGATCCCGGCGGCCCGGGCGACGATCAGGCTCTGCCGGAGGATCTCGGTCCCATAGCCGCGCCTGCGATGCCCGGGAAGGACGCCGTAGCCGATGTGGCCGCCCTCGCGGATAAGGAAGTCGTTGAGCCGGTGGCGGATCGAGGTGCGGCCCACGAGCTGCCCGGCCACGTCGGCAGCCAGGAAGGTCGCGGGCACATAGCCGGCTGGCAGGTTCACTCCGGCCCGGTGGTCTTCCAGCCGCTTGAGGTAGGCCGCCCAGGGCATGTCCGGGTCCAGGCCAAGTCCGAAGACGAACCCCTCCGCCGCCATCGCCGCGTGAGCGGCGCGGAACGCCGGCTCGTCCGTGGGCAGGAGCGGGCGCAGGCGCAGCGACGCAACCGGGGCCGCCGCCCGGGCCGCCGTCACGCCGCCGCTGCTCATCGAAGCACAGTAGCCGTGACGCCGCGGCAGGCGCGAGCCAGTTTCGGGCGCAGCCGGCCAGTAGAATTATTTAATGCCGGCGTTCAACAGCAATCTTCGTTCGCAGATTACCGGCCTCGAAACGGCACTTACCAAGAGCACGACGATCAGGGAGGTTCTCGCCCAGGTACCCGCACTCGGGCTGCCAGACTGGTATCTCGGCGCGGGAGCCGTGGCCCAGACCGTCTGGAACGAACTCCACGGGTTTCCCCTCGACACCGGCATCAAAGATCTCGATCTCGTCTACTTCGATCCGGACACCAGCTATGCGGCCGAGGATGCGTTTATCCAGCGTGGCAAGCACCTGCTCGGCTCGCTCGCGGTCGAGGTGGAAATCAGGAACGAAGCCCGGGTCCACCTCTGGTATGAGCAGAAATTTGGCAAACAGATCAAACCGTACGCGTCAACCGAGGATGCTATCAATACCTGGCCGACAACGGCCACCGCTATTGGCGTCCGGCGCGATCCGTCCGGTGAATTCATCGTCTATGCGCCATATGGGCTCAACGACCTGCTGGGAATGATCGTCCGCCCGAACAAGGGCCAGATCACCCGCGATATCTATGAACGAAAGGCCCGGCGCTGGCAGGCCACCTGGCCGAATCTGCGGATTGTGCCATGGGACCTGTGACCGGCCGGTCAGACCGGCCAGCGCTCCTTGCGGTAGCCCATGTCCCAGAACATCCACTCGTAGCGGCTCGATGTGCGGAAGTGCCGGTGCCCGCGGGCCCGCTCGCCTGCGGACAGGCCGCCGCCGAGTCCGTCGGTGACGGCGAGCACCTCCTGGACGACGCCGCCGAACTCTTCACCGCCATAGGTGTCGATCCAGCGCTGGTAGCGCGAATCCGGTGAGCCACGCCGCAGCAGTTCCTTCCCGGCCTCCCAGTAGATCCAGTAGCACGGCAGCACCGCGCAGACCCCGGCCGGGTATGAATCACCGCTCACGGTGGCGAGCAGATAGCTGGTGTAGGCGAGGGTTGTTGGAGCCGGTTCGGTCCCGGGCGCGGTGGCCGGGTCGATGCCGAGGTCGGCCAGCAGCGAACCGTGCAGCGACTGCTCGACGGCGATCGCGCCCTCCGCGTGCCGCGCGAACATGTCCCGCGCGGCCTCATCCGGCGCCCGGCGGGATATCGCTGCCAGCGCTTTGGCGTAGCTGTTCAGGTAGAGCGCGTCCTGCAGGACGTAGAACGCGAAGGCGTCGCGCGGCAGGCTGCCATCGGTCAGCCCGGTGAGAAACGGGTGAGCCAGGATGGCGTCGTAGATACCGGTGATGTCCTGCCATAGACGACTGGTGAAGCTGTCACTCATCCCGCCTCTCCCTGATGCAAGACGTGAACCGGGCCCTCTCCCGCGCCGAGCCCGGCCAGCCCGTGGGCCACCGCGTCGCTCGCCACGCTCGCGGCCTGCCGGGCCGCATCGGCCAGCGGCAGCCCGGTGGCCAGGCCAGCCGCCAGTGCCGCCGAGTGCGTGCAGCCGGCCCCGTGGGTGGCGGCGACCGGATGGCGGGGCACCGGGATGGGCACGTGCCGCGCGCCGTCGAAGAGGTGGTCCACCGCCTCGGCGCCGTGTCCGCCGGTGACCACGACGGCCGCGGCTCCCATGGCGGCGAGGCGCTCGGCGAGTTCGGCCCGGTCCTCGGTGGCGGCCCCGGTGAGGGCCTGCGCCTCCATGAGGTTGGGGGTGATCACGACGGCCAGCGGGAAGAGCCGTTTGACCAGCGTGTCCACCGCGTCATCGCGCAGCAGGCGGCTCCCGGAGCTGGCTACCATGACCGGATCGACCACCAGCGGCAGCCGCCGCGGTTCCAGCGCCTGGGCGACCACCTCGATCAGCTCCGCCGAGAAGAGCATCCCGGTCTTCACCGCGTCAGCCCCGATGTCATCGAGCACCGCGTCGATCTGAGCCCGTACGAACGGCGGCGGCAGTTCCTGGATGGCCGTGACGCCCATCGTGTTCTGCGCGGTCAGCGCCACGATCGCCGACATGCCATGGGCGCCGCACCGGGCGAACGCCTTCAGGTCGGCCTGGATACCGGCGCCGCCACCGGAATCGGAAGACGCGACGGTCAGCACCCGGGCCACGCTCACACCGGCACCTCCGGCATCCCTTCCAGGGGGCTGGACGCCTGCGCGTGCCACCGCCGGGGGATACGCCCGGCCGAAGCGGCCGCATGCCCGGCGGCCACGGCCAGCCGCATGGCGTGTGCCATCCGCTCCGGATCGGCGGCCCGGGTGATGGCCGAGGCCACCAGCACGGCGTCGCAGCCCAGCTCCATGGCGAACGCGGCATCGCTGGCCGTGCCGATGCCGGCGTCGAGAATGACCGGCACGCTCGCCTCCGCGACGATCATGGCGATGTTGTGCGGGTTCCGCACACCGAGGCCGGAACCTATGGGAGAGCCGAGCGGCATCACCGCGGCGCAGCCCACCCGCTCGAGCTGCCGGGCCAGGACCGGGTCGTCATTGGTGTAAGGCAGGACGGTGAACCCGTCGGCCACCAGCAGCCGGGCCGCCTCGAGCAGCTCCACCGGGTCGGGCAGCAGGGTGTGGTCGTCGGCCACCACCTCCAGCTTCACCCAGTCGGTGCCGAGCGCCTCGCGCCCGAGCCTGGCAACCAGCAGCGCCTCGCGCGCGGTGTGGCAGCCCGCCGTGTTGGGCAGGATCCGCACCCCCGACCCGGTGAGCATCCCGAGCAGCGAGCCCGCCTCGGCCGGCCCGGCCCGCCGCATCGCGACCGTGGTCAGCGCGGTGCCCGAGGCGCCGAGCACACGGCGGAGCACGTCCAGGCTCGGCGCCCCTCCGGTCCCGACGATGAGCCGGGAACCCAGGGTCTGGCCGGCCAGCACCCAGGTGTCCCCGGGAGAGCTTCCGTTGTGGGTCATCTCACCCTCCCTGCACAGCCGTGACCACTTCGACGCGGTCACCCTCGGCGAGCAGCGTGCCGTCCCAGGAAGCCCGCGGGACCACCTCGCCGTTCACGGCGGTGGCCAGGCCGGTGGACTGGCCGGTCACCATCGCGATCAGGCCCGCCACGGACGTGCCCGGCGGGACCTGGCGCGGCTCCCCGTTCACGGCCACTTCGATCGTCACGGCGTCACCGCCGCCGTGAACCGCTGCGGGCAGAACGGTTCCCACTCGGCCGCGGGGGGCTGCCCGGTGAGGTGGGCGAGGATGGCGTCGGCGGTCGCGGCGGACAGCAGGATTCCGTTGCGGTAGTGCCCGGTGGCCATGAGAACCCCGTCCAGGCCGGTGCTCCCCACGATCGGCCCGTTGTCGGCGGTCCCCGGCCGCAGGCCGGCGCAGGCCTCGGCCAGGACCAGCTCGCTGGTGACCGGGAGCACGGTCATCGCGTCGCGCAGCAGGCCGTGAACGGCGCCCGCGGTCACCGTCCGGTCCGGGCCGCGTTCCTCCGAGGTGGCGCCCACGACCACCTCCCCGTCGGCCCGCGGCACCAGATAGACATCCATTCCGCGTGCCGTCGCGCGCACCGTGCGGGACAGCACCGGCGGCATCCCGGCAGGATGCCGCAGCCGCAGCAACTGCCCCTTGACCGGCCGGACCGCGGCGCGCAGCGCGCCGGGCACACCCTCGATCCCGCCGCAGGCGTGCCCGGCGGCGACCACGGCGACATCACAGCCGAGCACCCTCCCGTCGTCCAGCCGCACTGCACGGATCTGGCCGCCGCCGAGCAGCTCCGCCACCCTGGCCCGCACCATCCGCACCCCGGCGTCCCGCATCGCCTGGGCCAGCGCGGCCACATACCGGCGGTTGTCCACCGACCAGTCGCCAGCGAACAGGAACCCGCCGCGCACATCCGGCGCCAGGAACGGCTCAAGCCCCCGGCAGGCGCGGCCGTCAAGTTCCTCCGCGGCCAGCCCGAGCGACCGGCGGAATTCGGTCAGCCGGACCAGAGCGGTGTAGTCACTCGCGTCATACGCCACGGCCAGCGTGCCGTCGCGGCGCAGCCCGGCATCGTGACCCGTCGCCGCTTCGAGTTCGGCCGTGAACGTGCCGAACCGCTCGGCGGCCATCAGGTTGAGCCGGAGCAGCGCGTCCTCTCCGAACAGGCTCTCCGAGACCGGCGCCAGCATCCCGGCCGCGACCAGCGACGCGGCATCGCCGCAGGCCGGGTCCACGACTGCCACGTCCAGCCCGGCCGCAGCCGCTCGCCAGGCGATGGCCATCCCGATGACGCCGCCGCCCGCCACGACGACGCCGGTGCTTGTGACCGTCATGAGGCTGCTCCCTTCGCCGGCATGACCCGGATCAGGTTCGACGGTCGGAGGCTGCCCGCCTCCCTCTCAGCCCCGGCAGGGGCTCCCGTGGCCGGCTTATGCCGGCTCACCCATCATATGCCCACCCTGGTTGGATGGCAGAGTGACCCAGCAGAGCGCGGATCGCCGGGCGCGGCTCGCCGGCGCACGGCTCTACCTGTGCACGGACGGCCGGCGGTCCAGGGGAGACCTGGCCGGGTTCCTCGACGCGGTGCTGGCCGCCGGGGTCGACATCGTGCAACTGCGGGAGAAGGGCCTGGAAGCGCGGGACGAGCTGGGGCTGCTCGAGGTGTTCGCCGGCGCGTGCCGCCGGCACGGCCGCCTGCTGGCCGTCAACGACCGGGCGGACATCGCCCTCGCGGCCGGCGCCGACGTCCTCCACCTGGGCCAGGACGATCTGCCCGTGCCGGTCGCGCGGCGCATTCTCGGGCCCGATCCGCTGATCGGCCGAAGCACCCACGACCCGGCCCAGGCCGGCGCCGCCGCCAGCGAGCCAGGCGTGGACTACTTCTGCGCCGGCCCGCTCTGGACGACACCCACCAAGCCGGGCCGTCCCGCGGCCCCCCGGGACCTGCTGCCCCGGCTGGCGCACCGGCAGCCGGCCAGACCCTGGTTCGCCATCGGCGGCATCAGCCTCGGCCGGCTCGACGAGGTGCTCGCCGCCGGCGCCACCCGGGTCGTGGTGGTCCGTGCCATCACCGAAGCCGATGATCCTGCCGCCGCGGCCCGCGCCTTCGCCCAGCGGCTACGGGCCGCCGGCTGACCTGTCAGTGGATGTTGCTTGCCAGTTCCAGCAGGGAATGCAGGTCCCGCGCGGCTTCCAGGGCGGATGCTCCGGCGAGGGTGAGCAGCACGGCCGAGGCGGCGAGCAGCGGCCTGCGCGGCCTCGGCGGCGGTCCGAGCAGGGCGGCGACACGGCGCGGGACCGGCCCGGCCCAGGCGACCGAGATCCGGCGGGCGGTTGGGCGGACGATGCCCAGGGTGGCGGTGACGGCCTGCCGCCGCGGGGGAGTGGCCAGCAGGGCGACCTGCGCGATGGTGGTGGCGACCAGCCGGCGGTCGCCGGTGGCGCTGGCCGCGCGCTCGTCGGCCCAGCGTTCCACGGTGTAGTCCACGGCGTGGGCGAGCGGGAGCAACAGCGGGTTGGCCGCGGCGGCCAGGTGGGCGATGGTGGCGAACAGGTGGTGCCTGCAGGCCAGGTGGGCCTCTTCGTGGGCGAGCAGGGCCGCCCGGCCGCCGTCGTCGAGTTCGGAGAGCAGACGCCCCGAGACAACGATCCGCCCTGGCCAGCCCGGCAGTGCGTAGGCTTCGATGGCCGGTCCCGGCACCACGACGATCGCGCCGTCGTCCTCCATCCGGGCGGCCCGCCGGTACGACTCGGCCAGGGCGCGGGCCCGCCGCCGAACGGTGATCGTCACGGCCAGCCCGGCCGCGGTCAGCAGGATCGCGGCGGCCGCGCCGGCCACCACGGGCGTGGGGTCGGAGCGCCGCACCACCGGCTGTGAGTAGTGCCCGATCGTGGCGAGCAGCGGGATACGGGCCGCGGCGGAGGCGGCGATCAGTGCCAGCGCCACCATGCTGCACCCGGCCAGCACCACCGTGGCGGCGGTCAGCAGCCAGGTAGCCTGGCGCGGCTCCATCCTCGCCGCCAGCGGCCGGGCGGTGACCGCGGCCAGCGCCGACAGCAGCAGCGGCAGGTAGACCAGCAGCCGCACGCTACCTCCCCCCACCGTCCTGGTTGCGCTCCGCGCCGCTCCTTCCCGCATCGTACGGGAGTATTTTGAACGGTGCAGTGCGAACCCACGGCACATCCGGCCCTGGCCGCGCCGCGGCCGGGGCCAACCGGGACAGGCGCACGCTACCTCGCGGCCGGGGGCGTATCGTCGTCCAGGAGCTGGCGCAGCAGCCGGGCGTCGCGGCCGGACAGAGTGGAAGCGAATCTGGTCAGCACGGCGCGGTGGTCGGCGCCCGCGTCCAGGGCCCGGCTCATCTGCCCGGCCGCCAGGCTGGCCGGGTCCAGCGCGGTGTAGACGAACGCGCGCCCGGCCCGTTCGCGGGCCAGCAGGCCCTTGGCGTGCAGCCGGGACATGATCGTGACCACGGTACTGTAGGACAGCTCCGACTGCCGGCTGGCGAGGCATTCGCGGACCTGGCCGGGGTTGAGCGCCGTCCCTGCGTCCTGCAGCACAGCCAGTACCTCGGCTTCCAGCGCGCCGGCCGCTCGCCGTTGGGCGCCGTCCGGGTCCCCGTGCATGGGCCGACGGCGGTGATCGCTCACGCCGGGGTACCTCCTGGTTCGTTTTGCATCTACACGTCCTGTAAATGTTCTACAGTGCCTGTAGAACATCGCCGAGTCCGAGTATGCCACCCCCGATGCCCGCCCAGGGGTTTGTTGCCCAGCACCACACCCGAAGGATCGCACCGTGTCGCACATGACCTACCTGGAAGCTGCTGTCGTCGGACTGTTTCAGGGCGTGTCCGAGCTGTTCCCCGTCTCCAGCCTTGGCCATAACGTGCTGATCCCCGCCCTGGTCGGTGGGCAGTGGGCCAAGGATCTGAACGTGGCCACGCCCGAGTCGCCCTATCTGGCGTTCATCGTCGGGCTGCACGTCGCCACCGCGGTCGCGCTGATCATCTACTTCTGGAAGGACTGGGTCCGGATCATCGGCGGGCTGATCAGCTCGATCCGCAACCGCGAGATCTACACCGTCGACCAGAAGCTCGCCTGGATGCTCGTCCTGGGGACCATTCCGGTAGGCCTGGCCGGGCTGCTGTTCGAGCACGCATTCCGGACCATCTTCGGCCAGGCCAAGTACGCCGCGGCGTTCCTCATCGTCAACGGTGTGATCCTGGTCGGCACCGAACGGTACCGGCGGCGCTCGTCGCTGGCCGCCGACGCCGCCAGCGAGCGGGAGCGGGAGCACGCCGAGCTGGTCGCGGTCGGCGGCCGGCGTTCTGCCTCGTCCGCCCGGGCTGAGCGGCTGCGGGAAGAGGCGGCGGTGCAGGTGTCTGACCGGCGGCTGGCCACACTGCCGTTCAAGCCGGCCATCCTCATCGGCTCCGCCCAGATCCTCGCCCTGCTCGCCGGGATCAGCCGGGACGGCGTGGCCATGTGTGCGGGCATGTGGCGCGGTCTGTCCAGGGAGGATGCGGCGCGGTTCGCCTTCCTGCTGGCCACCCCGGTCATCCTGGCCGCGGGGGTGCTGAAGATCCCAGATCTGTACGGCCCGCTCGGCGCGGGTATCCACGGTCAGATTTACCTGGCCAGCGTGCTGTCCGGGGTCGGCGCCTACCTGTCAGTGCGGTTCCTGGTCAAGTACCTGCGCACCCGCACGCTCACCCCGTTCGGCATCTACTGCCTGGTCCTTGGCATCGGCAGCCTGGCCTACCTGACCCTGGTCAAGTAGCGGCCGGTCAGCTCGCGGCCGACAGGCGCAGGGCTCGGTAGAGCAGCTTGGCGTCGCCGAGGCGCCGCCGCAGTTCCCGTTCCAGGCCCGAGATCGGGTACAGGTTCTGCGGGGCGCGGCCGTCCTTGTACTGGGTGGACGCGAACCGGCCCAGGCATACCTGACTGAGCCCGGCCAGCTCGATCACCTGGGGAACCGGCAGGCCGGCCGAGCACTCCACCCGGACGATGCCGGCCCAGGGCGCGCCGGCGGCGCCGGGCAGCCGCAGGTACCAGGTATGCCGGTCCCAGTTGGTCCCCACCAGGAAAACAGGGGTCCGCTCACCCGGTCTGAGCGTGCCCACCAGCGCGTTCTGCTCCGGGGGCAGGTAGACGCTGCGGTGGGACTTGATATACCCAAGGGTGCGGGGCAGGTGCTGGCACCCGCGCAGCGGCCCGTCGATGACCAGGAGGTCGGCATCCGGCGGCACGCCGTGCTCGCCCCCCGCCTCCCGGGCCTCGGCCGCCGCGGCCGCCTCCACCTCGGCCAGCCGCCCCTGCAGGGCCTGGGACAGCGTCACCGACAGCGGCCTGCCGGGGGCCGGGGCGGCTACATGGCAGGCCGTGTACGGCCCGGCCCAGGTCACGATGTCGGCGGCATGCGGGGCGACAGTGAACAGGCCGCGCCGGGTCTCGGCCCGGACGAGATGCGCCTGGCCGCCGCAGCAGCACACCACCCCGGCGGCATAGGAGGCGCACAGGGCCGCGCTCGCCTCCCGCGCGGCGCTGGCCGCGTCGTTCTCGATCCAGATCCGGGCTTCGATGCGGCGCACTCCGTCGACGAAGAGCAGCGCCGGGGGCCGGGGGAGGGCCGGGTCGGGGCCGATAGCCCGCCATTGCCCGGCGGGCAGCTCCACGTTCACCTCGACCCGGGCCGATGACTCCCCGAGGTCGTCTTCCTCCACCTCCAGGCTGGAGCCGTAGGCCGGGTCCCAGCCGTCGACGCTGAACCGCATCACATCAGCCCCTCGCGGACCACGGTGGAGGTGCGGGTATCCCTGGACACCCGGAACCGCACCGGTACCCGGTCGGCCAGCTCGGCCACGTGCGTGATCACGCCGACCATCCGCTCTCCCTGGGCCAAGGTCTCCAGCGTGCCGGCGACCACGTCCAGGCTGTCCGGATCCAGCGTGCCGAACCCTTCGTCAAGGAAGATCGAGTCCAGCCGGGTGGCGCCGGAGGCGGCGAGCGCCGACATCTGGCTGGACAGCGCCAGCGCCAGCGCGAGCGACGCCTGGAACGTCTCGCCGCCGGACAGCGTGCGCACCGAACGCCGCGAGTCTGCGTCCGCATGGTCGATAACGTAGAACTCCCCGTCCTCATGGGTCAGGTCGTACTGCCCGCCGGACAGTTCGGCCAGGTTCTTCGACGCATACTCCACCAGCGTGTCCACCGCGGCGGTCACCAGCCACCCGGGGAACCTGTTGGTTCGCAGCAAGTCACCGAGCAGCCTGGCCACCTGCTGTTCCTCTCGCGCCGCATCCCGCCTGGCCGCCAGCTGGGCGGCCTGGGCGCGCCGTTCCACCAGGCGTGCGGTGGTGGCCCTGGCCCGTTCGGCCGCGGCGGCCACGGCCGGCGCGGCACCGGGCAGCACCGACGCCGCGGCCAGCTCCACCCCGCCGGCGGCCAGTTCGGCCCCCAGCTCGGCCGTCAGCCGCTCCGCCCGTGCCCTGGCCGCCGCCACACGGTCCCGCGCGGCCGGGATGTGCCCGTCCCTGGCGATCGCCCCGGCGCGGGCCCAGTCCGCCAGCGCCGTCCACGCGCCCAGCAGGCTGTCCCCTTCCAGAGCTGGCGCACCCAGCGCGACCAGCGGATCCCGGGCGGCGGACAGCTTCGTGCGCGCGGCCGCCTCGGCTCGCTGCAGTCCGGCCAGCGCCTGCTCGGCCCGGGCACGACCGGACCGCGCGGTCAGCAACGCCGCCTCGGCCTGCGCCGCTGTCTTCTCCAGCGCGTCCCGCCGGGCGAGCTGGTCTGAGACTTCCGCCTCATCCGGGGCTCCGTCAAGCAGGCGCTCCAGCTCGGCCAGCCGCATGGTCAGCTCGTCCAGCCGCGTCTGAGCCTCCTGCTCAGCCTTGGCCGCCATGGTTGCCTCGCCGCGAAGCTGGGCAAGGCGTTCGTGCGCCGCATCGAAGCCCGCCTGAACGCGGGCCAGCCGCTCACCGGCCTGCTGGGCCTGCCGCCGGGCGTCAGCCAGCTCCGCCGCCCGGGTATCCGCCTGCGCACTCGCCCAGCCCACCAGCCCGGCCCAGGCCGTGGCCAACTGCTGGCCGTCCGCATCGCCGGGCGACGGCGCGCCCAGCGCGACGAGCGGATCGCGAGCCGCCCGCAGCCCGGCCCAGGCCGCCGCCGTTTCGTTCTCGGCCGCCGCCAGCGCCTGCTCGGCCAGCCGAACCCGGTCGCGCGCCATCCCCACCGCCACAACCGCCGCCCGCAGCTCCCGCTCCAGCCCCGCACGCGCCTCCAGCGCACCGCTCACCTGCGCCAGCGCAGCCTCAACGCGCTCGTCGTGGGCCATCCAGGCAGCAGGGCCGTCCGCGTGCTGTTGACCGGCGAGGTCCGCCACCTTCGTAAGATTTGCCCCTGACAGCGGCCCGGCCAGGGCTTGAGCCACCGAACTGATCCGCCGGGCTCGCTCACGGCCGAGCAACGCTACTTCGGAGTCCGCCTTGGTCAGGGCCGCGGCGGCGTCCCTGGCGGCCAGCTGAGCGCTGTCCACCGCGGCGATCGCCTTCTCCAGGCCGGCTTCGGCCTCGTCCAGGCCGGCCGCGGCCAGCGGAGCGGGAAGCGCCGTGACCGGCTGGTCGCATACCGGACAGGGTTCGCCCGCGACCAGGTGCGGTCGAAGGTCGGCCGCGACGTGGGCACGCCGGGCCTCGTCCAGCTCCCGCTGCCGGTCACTGCGCGCCGCCGAAGCGAGGGCCAGCTCCGAGTCCGCAGCCCGGGATCCGGCCTGCGCCGACTCCAGTTTGGCGAGGCTGGCGCGCAGGTCGGCGTCCAGCGACCGCAGCTCGGTGAGATCCCGCCCGGCCTGCTCCAGCGCCCCCATCGCGGCCGCCGCCTCGACCGCCGCCCTGGCATCGCGCTCGGCCGCCTCCGCCGAGTCCAGGGCCTGGCGGAGGGCCAGCAGCGCGTCGCCCGCCGTGCGTATCCGCTCGTCGAGTTCGCCCACCCCGTCGGGAACGGTGACCGCTGCCAGTGCCGCATGCTCAGCCTGCAACGTCCGGGCCGCCTGGCCGGACAGCTCGACGTCCCGGGCGGCCGAATCCCGCTGCGCGCGCAGTTCCTCCAGTGCCGCCGAGGCGGCGGCCACCGCCAAGGATGCCCGGGCCGATAGTTCGGCTGCCTGCGCGGCCTGCTCACGTGCGGATGGCAGTCGCGCGGCGCGCTGGCGCTGCTCGCCGCGGCGTTGCTGGAGGAGTTCGAGCGGGGCACGTTGTGGGCAGGCCGCCAGGGCTTGCCTGGCGGCGGTATCGGCATCGGTGGCCGCGCTTTCGATGGCGCGGGCCTGCTCCAGGCTGGCCAGGGCGGCAGCCAGGTCCGCGTCGAGGGCAGCCGCTTCGGCCGGGACCCGCACCGCGGTCAGCGCGGCCCGCTCTTGTTCCAGCCGGGCCAGGTTCTCACCGGCAGCGGTCAGCTCCTGGTTCGCCGCCTCGATGCCGGGAAGTGCCTGCGCCACCCTGGCGCCGAGAGCGACCAGGGCCGCCTCGGCGGCCTGGGCGGCGGATACCGCCTCCGGGGTGGCGTCATCCAAGGTGGCCAGGGTGTCGTCCAGGGTGCTGGCGCGCTGGGCGGCTTCCCTGGCTCGCTGGTGGGCCAGCTCCATCATCTTCCGGAAGTGCTCGGCGCCGAGCAGGCGCAGCAGGATGTCCCGGCGGTCACCCGCCTGGGCGTGCAGGAAGGCGGCGAATCTGCCCTGGGGGAGGACGACGCACTGGCAGAACTCGTCGTAGGACAGGCCGAGCAGCCGGGTCACCGCCTCGGTCACCCCGGCCGGGTCCTTGGCCAGCACCTCGGTCGGCTCACCGGGCCCGGCCAGGCCGCCGGGCTGAAGGATGCGTTCCAGGGCGGCCGCCCGCTGACCGACCTTGCCGCCGATCCGGCGCAGTTCCCGAACGGCGACGTAGCGCTGGCCGGCGGCCTCGAAGACGAGCTTGACCGTCCCGCGTGCGGTCGTCGGCGCCAGGGCCAGCGAAACCATTCCCTTGCGGTCCCAGCGGGGGACCGAGCCGTACAACGCGAACGTCATCGCGTCGATCACCGTCGACTTCCCGGACCCGGTCGGGCCGATCAGGACGAAGAAGCCGGCGTCGGTGAAGTCGACCCGGGTTTCGGCCCGGAACGAGGCGAACCCGTTCATGTCCAGGATGACCGGACGCATCGCGCTGTCCCCTCCCTCTCAGTCCGCCGGTCCTGCGGTGGTGACCTGCTCATGTAGCTGGGCGAACAGCTTCGCGACCCGCTCGTCGTGCACGTTCTCGCCCGCGCAGTAGTCGGCGAACAACTGCTGCGGGGTCCGCATCCCCGCGGTTACGTCAGGGCGGTCCGGGCGGGATACTGCCGCGAACTCGGGGTCGATACGGACCTCCAGCGCGTTCGGCAGGATCGCGGTCACGTCGTCGCGCATCCCGGCCCTGGCCGGCTCGCGCACCCACACGCGCAGGTAGTCCTCGCCATAGGAGGATGCCGCATCGGCCAGCTCGGGCAGCGTCCCGCGCACCGTGCGCAGCCGCCGCCCGGCGGTGAGCGGGATGTCGGTGACCCGCGCCGGGATCTGGGGGGCCGCCTCGACCAGGCAGACCACGCTGGTGTTGTCCTGCTCACCGAAGTCCACCGCGATGGGGGAGCCGCTGTAGTGCACGGGGCAGTGCGAGGGGAGCGACTGCCGCCGGTGCAGGTGGCCAAGGGCGACATAGTGCGCCGAGACCGGGAACAGGGTGGCCGGCACGCTGTACTCGAAGATCGACTGAGCGGTCCGCTCGCCGCCACCGAACGCACCGCCGATACAGGTCAGATGCGACATCACCAGGTTGACCGTCCCCTCGCCGAAGCCGCCGGTCAGGGCCGCCACGATCTGGCGGATCATCTCGTCGTAGGCGCGCACGTTCTCCGCGGGTGTCTGCGTCACGAGCTCGGCCGCGCGCACCGCGTACCGCTGGGTCACGAACGGCAGGACGGCGACCCGCACATCCTCCCCGGCAGAACGGGACCGGAAGCTCACCACGCCACCCTTGCCCGGCGCGCGCACCCCGCCGGTCACGGTGATGCCCGCGACCCCCATCAGCGGCCGGTAGGCCTCGAACGTCGGGCCGTGGTCGTGGTTGCCGGCGATCGCGATGACCTCCGCGCCGGTTTGCCGCAGCCGCAGCAGCGTCTGGACCACCAGGTGCTGCGCGGCCGCCGAAGGAGCCGCCGACTCGTACACATCCCCGGCGATCAGCACGGCATCGACCTGCTGCTGCTCGGCGATCGAGACGATCTCGGCCAGCACGGCGCGCTGCTCGTCCAGCCGGTCCCGGCCCTTGAGGGTCTTCCCGACGTGCCAGTCTGCGGTGTGCAGGAACTTCATGAATCTCCTGGTCAGAACGGGGGGATGTCGTCGTCGTCGGCCACGGCTGGCAGCCTGCTGAATACGCCGGAGCTCAGCCCGGCCGGACCGGTGAAATTTGACGGAGGGGGACAGGCCGGCGGCGCGGCGCACTCGCCCAGCCGGGTCGCCCAGGCCGGGAACGGGAACTCCACCGCCAGCGGCACCGGGATCTCCGGCTGGGAGACGAACATGGCCCCGGGTTTGGCCAGCGTTGCCCGGGCCCGCTGCGACGGGGGCAGGAAGCCGTACTCCGGGCGGCCCGCCTCGGCCGGATCGAGGCGGCCGACCACCCGGATGGCCGAGTTGGACACGATCCGGCGCTCGACCTCACTGGCGGTCTGCTGCGCCCCGATCAGGATGATCCCCAGCGAACGGCCCCGCTCGGCGATGTCAAGCAGGACCTCCTTGATGGGCGAGTTGCCTTCGCGGGGCGCGTACTTGTTCAGCTCGTCGATCATCGTGAACAGCAGCCCGCCGGGCCCGGCGTCCTCTTTGCGCGCGGTCTCGGCGGCCAGCACCACGCCGACCACGAAGCGCTGCGCCCGCTCGTGCAGGTTGTGCAGGTCCACCACGGTCACCTGCTGGTCCTGCGTGGAGACCGAACGCCGCGCGGTGCCGGTCAGGTCCGCCCGGATGACCGGCCGCAGTGGCCGCAGCGACGAGCGCAGCCGCCGGACGAACGCGTTGACCGTCCCGATCCCGGTGACCGGGCCGGCCCAGTCCGGCCGGGTCGCCTCGTCGGTCAGCCGGTCAACCACGACCTCGACCAGGTCCTCGTAGGTGGTCACCACGTCGCCGCCGAGCTTCACCGCGCCGTTGTCACCGTAGCGGACCGCCTCCCGGCGCAGCCGGGCGGCGACCTGGTGGATCACGATCGTGTACTGGTTCCGCTCGTCCTCGGCGTCGGCGAACACGTAGGGCAGCAGGCCGTTGGCGCAGAACTCGGCGATCGTCCACCAGAACGCCTCGACACCGCTGGTGCGCCCGGTGACGTTGGGGCGGCCGGTCTGGTCGTCCGGGATCGGCGGGGCATAGAACGCCGCCGAGGCGAACGGCTCGGCGGGCAGGCCGAGCCCGGCGTAGGCGGCGCGCAGCTCCTCGTCCAGGCGGATGTTCGGCTGGTCCAGGAACAGCAGGTCCTCGCCCTTCACGCTGAACACCAGGGCCTTGGCATTGACCGCACGATTGCCCAGGGCGCCGGACCGGAAGATCGAGTGCAGCAGGAACAGCGCGAAGCTGGTCTTGGTCGCCACCCCCGAGATGCCGCTGACCGACACGTGCGCGCCCCGGGTGCCGTCGAGGAACTCCATGTTCACGTAGATCGGCGCACCGTCCCGGCCCCGGCCCACCGGCACCTTGGCGGTCATCTGGTCGAAGTACAGCGCCTGAGCGCGCTCGGCGCCGCTGGCCCGGCGGACCAGCTCCCCGGGCCGCGGCGGGACATACAGCTCCGGCTCCACCCGGGTCGTGCTCACCTCGGCGATCTCCTGGACCTGCGCGGGCAGCACCCCGTCGGAGATGAGGAACACGTCCGAACCGAAGCTGGCCCCCTCGTGCCTGGCCCGGACCTGGGTGACGACCCCGCTGGTCAGCACCGGCCCGACGCCGGGCACCTGGCGGACCGTGACCACGACGTCGTCCAGTTGCAGGTAGGCGTCCTTGCCGAGGGCGACGGCGAACTGGAGCGGGGTGGAATCCTCGGTCCCCACGACCCGCCCCACCACGTCGGCCGGCGTACCAGCCTGCCCGTTCACCGATCCAGGGCTCTCCGTCACCGCACCCCTCCGCATTACCCTAAGCACCGCCTCCGACAGCAACTGGCCTAGCACCCCACGGCCCCATCGCGACGGTAGTTCGCAGTATCTGCCGAGACTGGCCGGTAACCCCGCCGCTCCGGGCGCTCGGCGTGTCCCCGTCCCCGCGAGCCGTCACGTATCGGCTCATAATGCCTGGTAGCTTCACCGATGTTCGTTTTGGGTATGACCGGTGCCGGTGAGCAGCACGCCGCACGGGGAAGGGGTGCCAGCACTGGACACACATCCGCGGGGCCGGCGATGACGGACGACGGCAGGCTGCCCGAGGGGTCGCGCGCCGTCCTGATCGGGGTGTCGGCGTATGAGTACGCCGAGTTCCCGCCCATCCGCGCGGCCCGCAACTCCCTGGACGAGATGCGCTCCCTGCTGACCGACCCGGCGCTGTGCGGCTGGCCCAGCGGGCAGGTCACGGTCATCGCCAACCCGCTGTCGGCCGCCGGCCTGGCCACCACCATCGCCGACCTGGCCGAAGCCGTGACCGGGACCCTGCTGCTGTACTACGTGGGCCACGGCGTGCTGTCCGCCCGGGGCGAGCTGTGCCTGACCGTGACATCCTCCCGGCCGGACCGGCCGAAGATCAGCGCCCTGCCCTGGGACACGGTGGCGGACGTGCTGCGGGACTGCCCGGCCCGCACTCGGCTGGCCATCCTGGACTGCTGCTTCGCCGGCCAGGCGACGCAGGCTCTCGCGGGTGACGACGACCAGGGCCTGGCCGACATCACCCACGTGGAGGGCGTGTACACGCTGACCGCGACGACCGGCAACCGCACCGCCCACGTGCCTCCCGCCGCCCAGCAGGACGCGGCCTGCACCTCCTTTACCGGCGCGCTGAGCCAGCTCGTCAGGTCCGGTGTCGCCGGCGGCGCCCGGTGGCTGTCGTTCGGCGACATCTACCGGGAGCTGCGCCTGCGGCTGCCCGCCCAGGGCCTGCCCGCCCCCAGCCAGCGCGGTACCGACGCTGCCCGCGGGTTCCTGTTCGCCGCCAACGCCGCCGCCCAGCCTGCCGCCGCGCCGCCGCCCGCCGAGCCCGCCGGCACATTGCCGCCCGCCGAGCCCGCCGGCACACCGCCGCCCGCGAAGGCCGCCGGCACACCGCCGCCCGCCGAGCCCGCCGGCACCGATGAGCCGCCGGAGCCCGGTCCCGAACCTGCCGCGCCGCCGGAGCCCGGTCCCGAACCTGCCGCGCCGCCGCAGCCGGCCGGGCCGCCGCAGCCGTCCCGGCAGGCTCGCCTTGTGGCCAACGCGCTGCGCACCGCCAACTCCACCGCTGACGAAGGCTCCAAGGCGCGGGCCCTGGTCGCCATCGCGTCCGCGCTGGCCGCCGTGGATCCGCAGCGCGCCGCCCGGCTCGTGGCCGACGCCGCCCGGGTCGCCGAGTCGGTCCCCGATGCCGGCGGCCGGGGAACGGCGCTGGCCGTCGCGTTGGGACCGCTGGCCGCCATCGACTCCGACCGGGCCGAGCGCGCCGCCTACTCGATCACCGGCGACGCCGCCAAGGCGCAGGCGCTGGCCGCGATCGGCGGCGCGCTGGCCACCGCGGACCCGGAACGGGCCACCGGGCTCATCGCCTACGCCGCGCAGCTTGCCGAGTCGGTCCCGGACGCCGGCCACAAGGCGTCGGCGCTGGCCGTGGTCGCCCAGGCCCTGGCGGTGACCGACTCCGACCGGGCCGAGCGGGTCGCCCAGTCGATCCCCGGCGCCGGGGGCCGGGCGCTGGCCCTGGCCGGTATCGCCCAGGAACTGGCCACGGCCGATCCCGACCGTTCGGCCAGGCTCATCGCCGACGCCGAGCGGGTCGCCCAGTCGATCAGCGGCGTCACCATGCGGGCATCGGCGCTGGCCGCCGTCACCCGGGTGCTGGCCGCCACCGATCCCGATCGTGCCCTGCGGCTCACCGTCGACGCCGAGCGGGTTGCTCAGACGATCCCCGACGCGAGCCGGAAGGCGGCCACGCTCGCCGCCGTCGCGAAGGCGCTGGCGGTCCTCGACTCGCAGCACGCCGAACGGCTCGCCCAGTCGATCACCGAGGCGGGCTCGCGCGCCTGCGCCCTGGCCGCCGTCGCGGCGGCCCTGGATCCTGCCGAGCCCGGCCACACCGCCCAGCGGGCCGCCGGCTAGGGCCGGCTGCACGTGGCTGTGGCCGGCCGATGGGCTGGCCCCAACCGTAACGAAGCAGTGGACCCAAATTTCCGCTAGGCCCGGCCGTAGACGGGGATGGCGGCACCGGATATCAGGGCGGCCTCGCCGGAGACGAGGAAGGCCAGGACGGCCGCGATCTCGGCGGGCTTGGGCCAGCGCTCGTGCTTCGCGCTGGGCATGGCGGCCCGGTTGACTGGCGTGTCGATGATGCTCGGCATGATGCAGTTGACCCGTCCGGTGCCGCCCCGATGCCGCGGCGGGCTGACGCCATCGCTCGTGACTGTACTCGATTGTCAGGCACCGGTTTTCAAATGGATCGGTTATATGTTTGAATACAGGTGTGCTCGCAGCAGTAGCAGCCAACCCTGGTCACCCCGCGGTCGCCATCTTCCTGGGCCTCGGGGCCTCCGGGGTGGCCGGCCTGGTGGTGGCCATGGCCTGGAGCGTGCACGTGCGGCAGATCAAGCTGGCCGAGCAGCTCAGCAAACGGCAGTTCGTGGTGGGCACGGAGGCAACCGCCTCCGACGCCACCCACGACGCGGCTGTCCCCGCCGCGGAGACGCCGAAGGCTTCCAACGGCAAGGCTATGCCGCCAGTGGTCATCGACGGCCCGGAGACCGTGATCGCCGGGGAGCAGGCCCGCTACCGGGTGCGGACCGCGGGCGTCGCCACGGCGGTGTCCTGGGCGGTCGGCGGGGGATCGGTGTCGCAGTCCCCGGATCCCACCCACCCGGACGAACTGCTGGTGATCGCCGACCAGCCGGGTGACCTGACGGTCATCGCCCGGGCACGGGAAGGCATGCACGAGCGCCGGGCCACCAAGTCGGTCACCGCCCTGCCCGAGGTGAGCCCGCCGGAGCCGCCGTTCACGGTGCGGGTGTTCCTGCACTCCTGGGGGCTGGTGGTCATTGCGGTCCTGGTCGCCGGGTTGGCTGCCGCCCTGGTCGCGATCGGCAGCCTGAGTTCCTCGGACTTCATCGCGCTGGCCGTCCCGCTGGCCGCGCTGATCGGCATGGCGGCCACCGGCCGGGGGACCGGCGAGACACCGGGCCGCCCCGGCGGCGGCAAGGCTGCCCGCTCTTGACTTCCTGACTCCCCGGGTCCGGGCGGCTGGGTGCGCGCCAACCGCACCCAGCCGCCCCGCGTTCACGCTGGCGGGCTGCTTCAGGCTCGCACCGGGTCCCGGCTGAACAGCTTCCTTGCCCACAGGTAGCTGCCGAGCGCGATCGCCAGGCTCCAGCCGATCGCGATGATCGCGTTGTTACCGATCGGGCCGCCGCCAACCCGGACCAAGATCGGCAAACTTGACTCGATCTGTCCGGCTTCGCCGGACCTGGCTCGGCTAGCGGTCTGCTGGGACGGCGATGCTGACCTTGGCCGGGGGCCCGCCCGTACCGGGAGTGGCTTTCGGCAGGATGCGGGCCAGCGGCCGGGGCAGCCACCAGTTGGCCTTGCCGAGCAGTTCCATGACGGCGGGCACCAGCACCATCCGCACGATGGTGGCGTCGATCAGGACCGCCACGGCCAGGCCGAGGCCGATCTGCTTGACCGCGACATCGGCGCCGAGCACCAGCGACAGGAATACCACCACCATGATCGCCGCCGCCGAATTCGCCCCCCATCTGCAACGCCTGGCCGACCAAGGCGAGCTCCTCATCGACGATGCGGAACTGGCCGCCGAGCAGTTCAATTGGCTGGTGCTATCGATCCCGCTCAACCGCGCCATGCTCCGCCCCGGCGCCCGTCAATTCACCCAGGATGAGCTGTATCACCACGCCGACGCGGGAGTACGGACGTTCCTTGCCGCCTACAGGCCCGGCCCGCATCTTGACCCAGCGACACCGCAGACGTCCATGCAACACGACGGTGCGGCAGCCCAGCCGCGCCCCAGCCGATCTTGAATGGCGCACTCGTACATCTCACTCACGGTTGCGGAGCGCGGGTCGAGATCCCGCTGGCGTGCGCGCAGGTGATCCAGCACGACCTGCACGCCGTGGCGTGCGCGTGCCGGCGGGTGCACCAGACGCCGGCGGCTCGCCCAGGTAACCCTGGACGGTGCCGGGATACTCGGCCCCGACACCCCGGCGGGGCGAGGCTGGCCGACACGGGCCGGTTTCTCAAGGCCCCGGGCGAGGACCTCCTGCGCCGCTCCGAATACTGGTACGCCACCATAACCGGGCATGGCCAGACCGAGCCTGCACGCTGTTCCGGACCCGCGCCAGCTGACCACGATGAGCTCGTAGCGGCGGGGCCGGGACCCGCCAGGCGCGTACCATGACCGGCTTTGACCAAATTGAACGGAATGTGACCGGGCCGGACGACAATGGTGCTATCAGCCCGGTTTAGTTAGAATATTTCCGCTGGAATGACATTCGTAGATTTTTTTGTCCACCGGAGATCCACATGGTCAAAATGTCCGCTTTAAGAACGCTTCTTATCGTTGCCGCCACAGCCGCTCTGGGCGCCATGAGCTTGCCCGCTCAGGCCGTCAGCGCCGCGTCCCATTCCACGGCCGGTCCCAGCACGATCGCGGGTGCGGCCAAGGCCGCCCAGCACCGGTTCGGTGTGCCGGCCTCGCTGCTGGAGGCCATCTGCTACCTCGAAGGCCATCTGTCCGATCATGGCGGTGCCCCCAGCTCAGCGGGTGGTTATGGCTGCATGGACCTGGCCCGCAACAGCCATCTCGACACTCTGGATCAGGCCGCGAAACTGCTGGGCGTGCCGGTCTCGTCCCTCCGGCGCAACCAGCGGCTCAACATCGCCGGCGCGGCCGCGGTGCTGCGGGCCGATGCCATCTCGCTGTCCAGCACCCACCGGGCACCGGCCACGCTCGGCGGCTGGTACGGCGCCGTCGCGAAATACAGCGGTGCCCAGCACGACATAGCGGTCATGTACGCCAACGAGGTCTACCGGTTCATCCGCCTGGGCCTGACCGCGAAGGCGCCGACGGGTGAGATCGTCCGGATCGCGCCGACTCCGGTTACCCCGGACACCGCGACCGCCCGCAACGTCACCGTGCGGCCCGACCTGCCGGCCAACTGCACGTCCAACCCCGGCACCGACTACTCCCCGGCTTACAACTGCATCGTGCCCACCAGCTATGCCGGGGTCACCTACGACACCGCCAGCCGGCCCAGCGACCTGCCGGTGCTGGGAATCACGATTCATGACACCGAGGAGAACCTGGATAACACCATCGCCACGTTCTGGAATGAGAGCAACGGGGTCAGCATCCACTACGTGGTGGACACCGACGGCACGGTCTACCAGTGCCTGCACGAGAAGGACGTCGCCTTCCAGAACGGGAATTTCTGGTACAACCAGCGGACCATCGGTATCGAGCACGTCGGCGTCGATGCCACCGGTTACCAGTGGTACAACGCGACCGAGTATCTCGGCTCCGCGAAGCTGGTCGCCTACCTGCTGACCAAGTACAACATCCCGCTCGACCACGAGCATGTCATGTCGCACGGCACGACCCCGGCGCCCACCCTGGGCACCTCACCCAACCATGTGGACCCCGGCCCGTACTGGCTGTGGGATTACTACCTGGGCCTGATCAACCAGCAGGGCGTGCCGTTCGCCACCGGGCCCGCGCCCACCGGCGTGATCCGGCTCAACCCGGCCTCCGGCCAGCAGCCGGACGGCTCCAACGGCACCGAGACCACCGCCAACTTCAACTTCTTCTACCTGTACACACAGCCGTCCACGGCATCGGCGGAGCTGCCGTCCAAAGGCAGCCCCGGGGACATCACCGACGAGAGCAACAACGTCGAGACGATGATCAGCTACGACGTTCTCGCCCAGCAACCGGACGCGGCAGGCACCGGCGACACCATGTACGAGATCTGGTACGGCGCCACCCTGTCATCCTCCAGCTGGACGGCCACCGGCACCGAGGCGTGGATCGCCGTCCCGCCAGGCGCGGCGGAGCAAGGCTACGGCACGGTCGTCACGCTGTCCGGCAAGAGGGGCAGGAGCGCCAGCGTCTACGGCCAGCCCGGCGGCGGCTCCGGCAACGTCATCGGCTCCACGCCCAGCGGCTCGGCCTACCTGTCACCGTGGACCGTGTCGGTGTCCGGCGTCACCTGGTATGCCATCAACTTCAACCACCGCCAGGAATGGGTACCCACCTCCGAGGTCACCTCCACCCGCACCACCTGACCGGCCCTGGTGGCACCCGCTGTCCGGGACCAGGCAGGTCAGCCCTGGCTGGCCTGCCTGGCGACGCGTTCGAGCTTGCCGCGTAATGGCCGGTGACACGCCGGCCCGGACACGCTGGCATGATTGCTGGAAAGATGGAAGATAGGTGAGCGCCAAACTCGGCACGGTGGTCGTGTGAACCTGATGTCTGGATTAACCGTCCTATGAGTAAACGGTTCACCGCCCTCGGCGCTTGGTCTAGGGGTGTGACCACCGTACCCCTCGCTCTCACTGTTAACAGGGGAATCATGCGTCTGTTCAATACCTGGAAGTCACGTAGTGTGACTGTGGCTGCTGTCGCCGCCCTCACTGCCGGCGTGGCTGGCTACGCGACTCCGGCGGGTGCCAGTCCCGCCGCTCATCCGTCCGTGTGGCAGACCGGGGGAGTCTCGCCAACGCCCGCGGCGGGAACGCCGTCGCTGACCAAGACGGGCACGGAGGAGGTGATCAAGGAGATCGTCCAGTGCGGCAACCTCATGTACGCGGTGGGCAGCTTCACCTCGATCACCCAGAAGAAGGTGGCCTACCCACGGAACAACATCTTCAGCTTCAGTGCCAGCCCGCCGTACACGATCACCTCGTGGGCACCGAACGTGAACGACCGGATCAACACGATCGCGTTCAACGGGAACAACTGTGCCGACGCCTACATCGGCGGACGGTTCACCAGCATCAACGGCACGTCGGTGAAGTACCTGGCGCAGATCAACACGACGAACGGGAACGTGGTCCCCGGTTTCGGCACCACCGCGTTGGGCGGTGAGGTGAACACGCTGGTCGCGGCGGACGGGCACCTGCTGGCCGGCGGGTTCTTCTACTCGGTCAACGGTGGCAAGGACAAGTACATGGCCAGCCTGAACCTGGTCACCGGTAAGGACGACGGCTTCCTCCAGCTGCACCTGTCCGGCCACTACTCCTACTGCAACACGGCCAGCCCGCCGCAGTGCACCTCCGGCAGCAACCACACGGCGGTCTACAACCAGAACCTCAGCCACAGCGGGACGCTCGACCTGATCGAGGGCAACTTCACCTCGGCGGGCGGGCTGCCCCGGCAGCAGATCTTCATGATCAACCTGGCCACCGACCCGGCCACGGTGACCGGCTGGACGTCGCCACAGTGGGACGGCAGCGACGGAAACCTGCCCAATGGTTACCCGTACCAGTGCACCCTCACCGAGGCGTTCTACATCCGGGACGCTGCCTGGGCCCCCAACGACCAGACCGTCTACATCGCGACCACCGGCTATCACCCGTGGAACTGGCCGACCACCGGCAAGCGAGCCGGACTGTGTGACGCGATCGCGGCCTTCCCCGCGACCCAGTCCAAGGTGCTCGACAACTGGATCGAATACAGCGGGTGCGACTCGTACTACAGCGTCGCCGCCGACAGTACCGACGTCTACGCCGCCGGGCACGTCCGCTGGGGGGACAACGGCAACGCGTGCAACACCGCCGGTCCCGGCTCGATACCCGATATGGGGCTGCAGGGCGTCAGCGCGAGCAATGGAGTGATCGTCCCCAACGCCGCGGGCACGGCCGGGCTCTACAGCATGGACCGGGCCAACGCGGGCTACATGCTGATCACCAGCGCTGGCCTGTGGATCGCCAGTACCAACCGCTTCGGCAGCAACCGGTGTGGTGGCGTCAGCGGGCACGCCGGGATCTGCCTGCTTCCCTACGGCTGACAGCCGCTCAGCGGCCACAGCCGGGCCACCGCCGTCTTCGTGCCCCGGGCGGCGGTGGCCCGCTGCGTGCGGGCACCGGCCGCAGCGGCCTTTCAGCCCTGGCTTAAACGCTTCGACGGCAGCCAGCCGGCCCCGTGAAGCTGGCGTCATGGCGTAGCGGATCCATTCCACGACGGGGGATCCCGGCCGGGGCCAGGACCGGCGCCAGTTCTGGCCCGCTCACCGGGAGCATGATGGCTCCGCTGCCCGAACCGGCCGTCCGCCCCGTTTCGCACGTGGCACAACGGGGTGGGTGGCCGGCAATGAGGCTCGTTCACAACCAGCCCAGCGGCCCTGACTCCCGTCTGCGAGCCGCGGTGGCTGGCCGGTCACCCGGGGTTGCGGGCAATCCTCAACGCTCAGGCTGACGGGTCCGTCCGGCGGAACACGACCAGCGACCGCCCGGCGACCGCGACCGCGACGCCGCTGTCCACCGAGTCGCCCTCCCGGACCGTACTCTTCCGGCCGGAATTCAGCCCTGCGGCACTTTTCTGCCCGGAATCCTGGCTTTCGGCGCCAGATGTGTCGAGCACCGCCTCCCAGCGGTTGCCCCACTGCTTGGGCAGCGTCCAGCCGATGGTGTCGGCCTGGGCGTTGAACAGCAGCAGGAACGAGTCGTCGGTCACCGGCTGGCCGCGCCGGTCCCGGTCGGTGATGGCCGCGCCGTTGAGGAAGACGCCTACCGCGTTGACCCGGGCACTTCCCCAGTCTTCGTCGTTCATCTCGGTGCCGTCCGGCTTGCACCAGCCCAGGTCGATGGTGCCCCGGATGGGATGGCCCTGGAACCAGTGCTTGCGGCGCAGCACCGGGTGGTCGCGGCGCAGCGCGATGAGCCTGGTAGCGAAGGCGAGCAGGCCGGAGTCCACCGCCGACCAGTCATACCAGGAGATCTCGTTGTCCTGGCAGTAGGCGTTGTTGTTGCCACGCTGGGTCCGGCCGATCTCGTCCCCGCCCAGCAGCATCGTGACGCCCTGGGAGAGCATCAGCGTGGCCAGGAAGTTGCGCTGCTGCCTGGCGCGCAGCGCCAGGATCCGCGGATCGCCGGTCTCGCCCTCGGCACCGCAGTTCCAGGACCGGTTGTAGTTCTCCCCGTCGTTGCCGTCCTCACCGTTGGCCTCGTTGTGCTTGTCGTTGTAGGAGACAAGGTCGCGCAGGGGGAAGCCGTCATGCGCGGTGACGAAGTTGACGCTGGCCGTCGGGTACCGGCTGCCGCCCTGGTACAGGTCGGAGCTGCCGGTGAGCCGGGAGGCGAACTCGCCGAGGGTGGCGGGCTCGCCCCGCCAGAAGTCGCGGACGGTGTCCCGGTACTTGCCGTTCCACTCCGACCACAGGGCCGGGAAGTTGCCCACCTGGTAGCCGCCCTCGCCGATATCCCACGGCTCGGCGATCAGCTTCACCTGGGAGACCACCGGATCCTGCTGGATCAGCTCGAAGAACGCGGACAGCCGGTCCACCTCGTGGAACTGGCGGGCCAGGGTGGCGGCCAGGTCGAACCGGAATCCGTCCACGTGCATCTCGGTCACCCAGTACCGCAGCGAGTCCATGATGAGCTGCAGTGTGTGCGGGTGCCCCACGTTGAGGCTGTTGCCGGTCCCGGTGGTGTCGTAGTAGAAGCGGGGGTTCTCCGCGACCAGGCGGTAGTAGGCGGCGTTGTCGATGCCCTTCATCGACAGCATCGGGCCCAGGTGGTTGCCCTCGGCCGTGTGGTTGTAGACGACGTCGAGGATGACCTCGATCCCGGCTTCGTGCAGGGTACGCACCATGGTCTTGAACTCGGCGACCTGCTCGCCCCGCTGGCCGCTGGAGGCGTACTCGTTGTGCGGCGCGAGGTAGCCGATGGAGTTGTAGCCCCAGTAGTTCCGCAACCCCCGCTCGACCAGGTAGGAGTCGTGCACGAACTGATGCACCGGCATCAGCTCCACCGCCGTGATGCCGAGCTTGGTCAGGTACTCGACGGCGGCCGGGTGGGCGAGGCCGGCATAGGTTCCCCGCTGTGACTCCGGGATGCCGGGATGGCGGGCGGTGAACCCCCTGACGTGCACCTCGTAGATGACCGACTCGTTGAGCGGCACCGCGGGGGGCCGGTCGTTGCCCCAGTCGAAGTACGGGTTGTGCACCACCGACCTGGGCACGTTCGGGGCACTGTCGTCGTCGTTGCGCGAGTTCTCGTCGCCGAAGTTGTACGGGAAGCAGGCCTGGCCCCAGGCCACCTGGCCCTCGATGGCCTTGGCGTACGGGTCGAGCAGCAGCTTGGCGGGATTGCAGCGGTTGCCCCGCTCCGGTGCCCACGGGCCGTGCACCCGGTAGCCGTAGCGCTGCCCCGGCGCCACGGAGGGAAGGTAGCCGTGCCAGCAGGCGGCATCGACCTCGGTCAGCTCCACCCGGCGCTCGCCGTCGTCGCCGAACAGGCAGAGCTCAACTCCGTCCGCGACCTCCGAGAACAGCGAGAAGTTCGTCCCGCCACCGTCATAGACCGCTCCCAGCGGGTAGGGTTCGCCCGGCCAGATCTCGGGGGATTCCGTCATCTGCGGTTTTGGTCCTCTCTAAATGCTTTCTATTTGACGGTGCCAGCTGACCTATTCGGCACCTCAATACTTTCGCACAGTAATCACAGCGGGGGTTCCGTGGTCAGGATCGCCACCGTGTCGGGGGGAAGGATGACGCCCTTTTCGCTGCGGCCGACCCCGGAATCGGACGCCGCGAGGATTACCGCCTTCTGGCTGGCCGGGTACGTCCAGTTCCCGGCGCCGAGGTTGGTGGCTACCACCACCGGTCCGCGGCGCACGGCCAGCCAGCCAGCCTGCTGATCGTAGTCGGTCCGGACCCGGTCCAGCCGCGGATCGGTGAACTCGGGTACCCGGCGGCGCAGCGCGATCAGCTCCTGGTACCAGGCCAGCAGGCCGGCGTGGCGGCCGGCGCCCCGCTCTGTCCAGTCCAGCCTGGAACGCTCGAACGTGGCCGGATCCTGCGGGTCGGGCACATCGGCCGGGTCCCAGCCGAAGGCGGCGAACTCCTGCCGCCGTCCGGCGCTGACCTGCTGGCCGAGTGTGGGGTCGGCGTGCCCGGTGAAGTACTGGAACGGCGTGCTGGCGCCCCATTCCTCCCCCTGGAAGAGCATGGGCACGAACGGGCTGGTGAGCAGCAGTGCCGCCGCGACCCGCAGCCTGCCCTCGCTCATCAGGGCGCCGCTGCGTTCCCCCGCGGCACGGTTGCCGGTCTGGTCGTGGTTCTGGGTGAAGACCACGAACTGGCTGCCGGCCAGCCCGGTTGGCGGGCGGCCGTGGGTGCGCTGCCGGTGCGGCGAATAGGTCCCGTCGTACACCCAGGCCTGGCGCAGCGCCTTGGCCAGCAGCGCGAGCGGCCCGAAGTCGCGGTAGTAGCCGGTCAGCTCGCCGGCCAGGGTGGCGTGCAGGGCGTGGTGCCACTCGTCGGCCCAGGCCGCGTTCAGCCCGTAGCCGCCGGCCTCCAGGGAGCGGACGAACCGGGGCGCGTTCAGGTCGCTCTCGGCGATCAGGAACAGCGGCCGGTTCAGCCGCGCGGCCAGGGCGGCGACCTCGGTGGAAAGCTGCTCGCAGATGTTCGTGGCGGAGTTGTCGATGAACGCGTGTACCGCGTCCAGGCGCAGCCCGTCGATGTGGTAGTCGCGCAACCACATCAGCGCGTTGTCCACGACGAACCGGCGGACCTCGTCGCTGCCTGGGCCGTCGAAGTTGATCGCGTCGCCCCAGTTGGTCCGCTTACCGGAGAAGTACGGCCCGAACCGGGGCAGGTAGTCCCCGGCCGGGCCGAGGTGGTTGTAGACGACGTCGAGCACCACGCCGATGCCATGCCGGTGCGCCGCGTCCACCAGCCGCTTGAGCCCGTCCGGGCCGCCGTAGGTGTGATGCGGGGCGAACAGGTCAACCCCGTCGTAGCCCCAGCCCCGGTCGCCGGAGAACTCGGCCACCGGCATCAGCTCGATCGCGTCGACACCCAGTTCGGCCAGGTCCCCCAGGTGCTCGATGGCCCCGTCGAAGGTGCCGGCCGCGCTGAACGTGCCGATGTGGCACTCGTACAGCACCGCACCGGGCAGCGCCACGCCCCGCCAGGCGCCGTCGGTCCAGCCGAACGCCGCGTGATCGACCGCCATGGACGGCCCGTCGATGCCGCGCGGCTGGAAGGCGGACCTGGGGTCGGGCAGCGGCGGCCCGCCGTCCAGGCTGAACGCGTAGCAGGTGCCGGGCCCGGCCTGCGGGCCGGTGCACTCCCACCAGCCGCCCGCCGCCTGGGTCATCGCCACCCGGCGCTCGCCCAGCACCAGGTCGACACGCTGGGGGAGCGGTGCCCAGACCCGGAATGTGTGCATCAGGTCTGGTTACCCAGGACGGCGACCGGAAACCGGCGCAGCAGCGTTTCGACCTCGGTGCTCCCGCCGTCCACCGGTTCCCCGGTGAGCACGTCTGTCCAGCGCCCGTCCGGAAGGCAGACCGCCGTATCGCCCCAGGCGCCGTGCCCCCAGTCCGTGCCGCCGAGCCGGGCCAGCAGCCGGGGCACCACCACGGCCAGCGCGCCGGCCCGGTGCAGGCTCTGCCGTCGCCTGGTGAAGGCGACCACGTGGTCCGCCCTGGCCCCGGCGACGGGCAGCGGCTGATACCCGGAGCCCGGCCCGTACAGGCCGGGGTGGCGGTGGCGGTGCCGCAGGATCCGGTGGATGAGCCACAGCTTCGGCCCGCCTTCGCCCGCCCGGCGCAGCGCCTCCTCCGGCGGGGCCTGAGCCAGCGCGGCGAGCAGCCGTTCGCGGGCGGCGAAGTCCACCGGCCGCCGGTTGTCCGGATCCACCAGGGACAGGTCCCAGACCTCGCTGCCCTGGTAGATGTCGGGCACCCCGGGGCAGGTCAGCAGCAGCGTCACCTGGGCCAGCGAGCTGAACCGGCCCCGCTGGATGAGCTCATGACCGGCCACGAACCGCTCCAGCCCGGCGATGAACACCGGGTCGGTGAGCACGGCCGCGGTGAAGTTGCGCACCGCGCTGTCGTAGTCCGGGTCCGGGCTGGTCCAGGAGGTGTGAACCTTGGCCTCCTTCACCGCCTTCGCCACGAAGTCACCCACCCGGTCGCCGCCGATCGGCCAGGCGCCGGCCAGCGTCTGGTAGAGCAGGTACTCGGTGTTGCGGTCCGGCCAGCCGTCCCGCTTGTGCCGCTCGTTGTTCGCCGCCCACCGGGTCACCGCCTGCTCCCAGGCTTCGGGCAGTTCGGCCAGCAGGCTGAGCCGGGCGCGGACGTCCGCGCTGCGCTTGGTGTCGTGGGTGGACAGGGCCAGCATCGTCTGCGGCCAGTGCCGGGCCGTGGCGGCCATGGCCTCGTGGAAGTCCGTCACCGGGCGGCCGAAGGTACCGGGATCGCCACCGACCTCGCACAGCGAGATCAGCGGGAAGTACCGGTAGAACGCGGTGTCCTCCACGCCCTTGGCCATGACCGGCGCGCTCACCTGGGCGAACGCCGTGGCGAACGCGGTCTCCGGCCCGCCTGGATGCACCCCGGTGAGCAGTTCGCCGGTGAACGCCAGCAGTTCGCCGTCCAGGCCGGGCCGCCGCCGCGCCGCCTCGGCCAGCGCCGTCGCGACGTGGTCGCGGTCCGCCTGGTCCACCGGGCGCCCCGCCCGCGCGTAGCTCCGGTACACCGGGAAGGCGGCGAGCACCTCGTGCAGCAGGTCGCGCAACTGGTCGCGGCTGAAATCGCGCACCCGGCGGTGCCGGTCGCAGACCCGGGCCAGCAGGGCGGTGAGCCGCTCCACCTCGGCGGCCAGGCTGTCCCGCATCACCTGCAGCTTCGCGGCGCGGACGACCTCGGCGCAGTCCGCGCTCTGGCCGGTGAACCTTGTGTAGCAGCCGAGCATGGCGTCCCGGCCGGCCTGGTCCACGAAGAGCTGGTTGACCGCGTTCAGGAAGTCGTAGCCGGTTGTCCCGGCCACCGGCCAGGACAACGGCAGGTCCTCGCCGGATTCGAGGATCTTCTCCACCACCAGGTAACAGCCGCCGGTGGCCTCGTGCAGCCGCCGCAGGTACCCCTCCGGGTCGGCCAGCCCGTCCACGTGGTCGATCCGCAGCCCGTCCACTGTGCCGTCGCGGACCAGGCCGAGGACGAGCCGGTGCGTGTCGGCGAACACCTGCGGGTCCTCCACCCGCACCCCGGCCAGCGAGACGATGTCGAAGAACCGCCGGTAGTTCAGCTCCGCGGCGGCGGTGCGCCAGTGCGCCAGCCGGTAGTTCTGCCGCCGCAGCAGCGCGTCGAGCCCGTCGTGATCCCGGTTCAGCGCCTCGGCCACGGCCGGTGTCAGCCCGTCGAGTGTGCGCCTGGCCAGCGGCAGCTCGTGCTCGTGATAGTGCAGGGACGCCGTCTCGCCGCGCACCCGGACGGTCAGCTCGCCGGCTTCGAGCACCCGGCCGTAGTGGTCGCCGAGCACCGGCACCAGCACCAGGCCGGCCAGCTCGGGCTGCGGCGGGGCCCAGTCGATGTCGAAGTAGTCCGCGTACCGGCTCTCCGCACCGTGCTCCAGGACGTCCCACCACCAGGCGTTGGCCCGCCCGCCGACAGCCATGTGGTTGGGCACGATGTCAAGCACCTGGCCCAGCCCCAGCTCGGCCAGCCGGGCGGACAGCCGGGCGTGCCCCGCGGCCCCGCCCAGCTCGGCGTTCAGCCGTCCCGGATCCACCACGTCGTACCCGTGCGAGCTGCCCGCGGCCGCCTGCAGCGAGGGCGAGCTGTACAGGTGGCTGACCCCGAGCGCGGCCAGGTACCCGGCGACGGCGGCCGCCTCATCGAACCCGAAGCCGGGCCGGAGCTGCACCCGGTAGGTCGCGATCCGGGGACGTGGGCCAGGCTCAGGCGCGGGGATCATGCCGTCATTATCTGCTGAAGGCCGCACCGGGCCTGGGGCCGGATGCTCCGGGGGTATCGTTATCTCATTGCACACGAATGGAAGCCCGATGTGACTTTATGCCGTGTTCCCCTTACTTCAGCGAGCACTTGCCCGCTGTGAGGCATCGCCGGGACGCCTCGTGCGCCCGATGGGGGTAACCGTGGTGCTGTCCGTTACGTGCGGGGACGGGGAGTATGTGGGTTGGCTTGCTGGGCCCGCTGCTGATCCGCGACGACGCGGCTGAACTGCCGGCCGGGCCGGCCAAGCAGCGGGTGGTGCTGGCCGCGCTGGGGCTGCGGCCTGGCCGGGTGGTGTCCGTGGCTGAGCTGTGCGGCATCTCGTGGGACGACGCGCCCCCGCCCACCGCATCGGTGCCGGTTCGCAACCACGTCAAACGGCTGCGGCGGGTGCTCGGCCCGGGGTATCTGCTGGAAGCCATCCCGGTGACACCCATCAGGCCGCAGGCGAACCACAGCGGGCCCGGGATGCCTGGCAGCGGGCGCTGGACATCCTCGATGAACTCCAGCACTCCGACGCGGCCGAACTGCGCGCCAAGCTACCCCGCAGCGGTCCCGCGCAAGGCGCCTGACCTGCCGCGCCACCAGGTGGTTACCGGGCTGTCACGGCACGCCGGGATCGTGCGGCACGCCGTTCCAGGATGCCGTGCCGGCGCTGCCCGGACGGGCGCGAGCGCCATCCCGCTGACGGTGCGCTATGAGCGAAAGTCCCGGTGCCACCGTAAGAAAGCGCATAAAGATTGTGCCAGCTTTTAGTCTATTCTATTGAACCCTACGATATGGGCGTAATGGATCTTCAGCAGATCGGGTTGCGGCATCCGGTGGCCGGGCTGGTCCGTGATATCCGCGGCAACCGGACCGGTATTCCACGGCGCACGTTCGTCGCCGAAGGGCTTTTCGAGAACAATATTGTCCTCGAATCTGGCGTGCCGGTGGAGGCGTTTCTGTGGTGCCCGGAGGCGGCGCACACCGGCGAGGCGGTCAAACGGGCCGGGCAGCTCGCCGAACGGGCCCGGCGGTCCTACCAGATCTCGGCCAGGACGCTGCTGCATCTGGCCGAGAGGCCGAACCCGGACGGCCTGATCACCGTCGCGCAATTGCCGGACTGGCGGCCGGACGAGCTCGCATTCGGCGCGGACGCGCTGGTGCTGGTGACCGACGCGCTGGAGATCCCGGGCAACCTGGGGACGCTGATCCGGACGCTGGACGCCTGCTCGGCCGACTGCCTGGTGATGACCAACCGGCGCACCCGGCTGACCCATCCCAAGGTGCTGCGCAGCAGCCAGGGGATGAGCATGACCGTCCCGTCCGTGGAGTTCGGCGAGGTGGATGAGGCCATCGCGTGGCTGCGGCGGCACCGGTTCACCGTTTATATCGCCGATACCGGCGAGAGCGTGAACTACCGCAGGTGTGACTACCGTGGCCGGACCGCCCTGGTGGTCGGCAGCGAGCGGTACGGGGTGTCCCGGCCGTGGTATGACGCGGGGTTCCAGCGGGTCGGCATCCCCATGCTGGGCTCGGCGGACTCACTGAACGTGTCGGTGTCCGCGTCGGTGCTGCTGTACGAGGCACGGGCGCAGAAGGCGGGCTGGTGACGGCTCTGCCGCCGGTGGCGGACACGCCGGCCGGGCTGACGGCGGGCGGCGTGCGGGGCGGGTAATGTCACGGACGAACACGTGTTCGCTAGGGGCGAGGTGGTGGGCGATGCGGGTGCTCGGGGTCGACCCCGGGCTGACCAGGTGCGGCGTCGGCGTCGTCGACGGCATGCCCGGTAAGCCGCTGCGGATCGTCGGCCAGGGAGTGCTGCGCACCGGCGCCGGGGACGACATCGCCGCCCGGCTGCTCAGCCTGGAGCGGCAGATCGAGGTCTGGCTGTCCGCGCAGCGGCCGGACGCGGTGGCGGTAGAGCGGGTGTTCAGCCAGCACAACGTGCGCACGGTGATGGGCACGGCCCAGGCTGGCGCGGTGGCGATCGTCTGCGCCGCGCGCCGTGGCCTGGCCGTCGCGACCTACACGCCGAGCGAGGTCAAGGCGGCGGTGACCGGCAGCGGGCGGGCGGACAAGTCCCAGGTGACCGCCATGGTCACCAGGCTGCTGAAGATGGCCGACCCGCCGCGGCCGGCCGATGCGGCCGACGCGCTGGCGCTGGCCATCTGTCACGTTTGGCGCGGCGGCGCGCGGCTGCGGCTCGAAGCCGCGCTGGCGGCCGCCCACGCACCGCAGGCGGGGAGGATGTCATGATCGCGCACCTGGACGGGACGGTGCACGGGCTCGCGCCGGACAGCGCCGTGATCGACGTCGGCGGCGTCGGGCTGCTGGTGCAGTGCACGCCCGGCACGCTGGCCGGGCTGCGGGTCGGCGAGCGGGCCAAGGTGGCCACCTCGCTGCTGGTCCGGGAGGACGCGCTCACCCTCTATGGCTTCGCCAGCGAGGATGAGCGGAACGTCTTCGAACTGCTGCAAACCGCCAGCGGGGTCGGCCCGCGGCTCGCGCTGGCCATGCTGGCCGTGCACAGTCCCGACGCGCTGCGCCGCGCGGTCGCCACCGAGGACCTCAACACACTCATCCAGGTTCCCGGCATAGGTAAGAAAGGCGCGCAGCGGATCGTCCTGGAGCTGAAGGACCGGCTCGGCGTGGCCGGGGATCTGCCAGCCCCGGGGCCCGGCCGGGCCGTCGCGGCGTCCTGGCGTGACCAGGTGCGGGCCGGCCTGGTCAACCTCGGCTGGGCCGCGCGTGACGCCGAGCAGGCCATCGACGCGGTGGAGCCCGAGCTCGCCGCGGCCGGGGGCCAGGTGGACGTGGCCACCGCACTGCGCGCCGCGCTGAAGAAGCTGAGCAGGTCGTGACCGGTCAGGATCCCGCCGCCGGGCTCGGCGGCGACGAGGAAGACCGGGTCGTCTCCGCGCTGGCCGGGGTGGACGAGCGCGCCATCGAGGGCGCGCTGCGGCCCAGGAAGCTGTCCGAATTCATCGGCCAGGCCCGGGTGCGCGAGCAACTGTCCCTCGTGCTGGAGAGCGCGATGCGCCGGGGCAGGCCGCCGGACCACGTGCTGCTGTGCGGCCCGCCCGGGCTCGGCAAGACCACGATCGCGATGATCATCGCGGCCGAACTCGGCACGCCACTGCGGATCACCAGCGGCCCGGCCATCGAGCGGGCCGGCGACCTGGCCGCCGT
The DNA here is from genome assembly GCA_035308365.1 of Streptosporangiaceae bacterium. Classification (GTDB taxonomy): domain Bacteria; phylum Actinomycetota; class Actinomycetes; order Streptosporangiales; family Streptosporangiaceae; genus PALSA-505. The sequence goes on along the minus strand of DATGGU010000192.1, from coordinate 9,971 downwards.
GCTGTCCACCCTCAGCGAGGGTGAGGTCGTTTTCATCGACGAGATCCACCGGCTGGCCAGGCCCGCCGAGGAAATGCTCTACCTGGCGATGGAGGACTTCCGGGTCGATGTGGTGGTCGGCAAGGGGCCGGGAGCGACCGCGATCCCGCTGGACATCGCCCCGTTCACGCTGGCCGGTGCCACCACCCGGGCCGGGCTGCTGCCCGCACCGCTGCGCGACAGGTTCGGCTTCACCGCCCACCTCGACTTCTACGACGCCGCCGAACTGGAGATCATCATTCGCAGATCGGCCGGGCTGCTCGGCGCGAACCTGCGCGACGACGGCGCGGTCGAAATCGCCCGGCGGTCCCGCGGGACGCCGCGTATCGCCAACCGGCTGCTGCGCCGGGTCCGTGACTACGCCGAGGTCCGGGCCGACGGTGTGATCACCAGGGACATCGCCCGCACGGCGCTGGAACTGTACGAGGTGGACGAGGAAGGCCTGGACCGGCTGGACCGGGGTGTGCTGGAAGCCCTCATCCGGCGGTTCGGCGGCGGCCCGGTCGGGCTGTCCACCCTGGCCGTGGCCGTCGGCGAGGAAACCGAGACCGTGGAGGTCGTGGCCGAGCCGTTCCTGGTCCGGTGCGGCCTGCTGGCCAGGACGCCGCGGGGCCGGGTCGCCACGCCCGCGGCCTGGGAACACCTGGGCCTGACCCCGCCCGAACCGGCCGGCCCCGCGACGTTGTTCGACTGACGCCGGGCCGGCTTTCTTCACCCCGTCGAAGAAGCGGGGCAGCCAAGCCGCACGCGTGCGTTGCGTTGCACGCAGGTCACGATCGGGCCGGCAGACCCCGTAGCCTGTTGGTGCGTGGCACCCGCACCGCTAAACTTCGGCAGTTGGCCGGTGGCCGCCGGAGGACGGCGGATACCGGCCTGGCTGGCGCTACTTTGCCGGTGCCAGGCCACCTGCACCAATATCAACGGAAGGATGCCCCGGTGATGGGGAACATGATTCTCGCCGTGTCTAAGACGGCGACGAAGACCACAGGGTCTTCGTACACCTTCCTGCTCATCATCATAGTTATCTTCGCGATCTTCTACTTCGTGATGTGGCGCCCGCAGGCCAAGCGGCGGCGCGCGATGATGGAGCAGCAGCGGACGATCGAGCCTGGTCAGCGCGTGCGCACCACGGCCGGGATGTACGCCACCGTGGTTGCGGTCGAGGACAACGACGTGGTGCTCGAGGTCGCTCCGGGGGTGCACAGCAGGTACGTCCGGCGGGCCGTCATGGAAGTGCTGGGGGACGACGTCCCCTTCGAGGAGCCCGCCTCCGGTCATGACGCGGCCGACGAGGACGCGAGCGAGGTCTCTGACGTGACGGAGGATGACTCCGAGGTCACTGATGTCACTCACACCACGGATAGTGAGGCTGGGCACGACAGTGCGTCCACGGCCGTTCATCTGGGTGATGAGAGCCCCAATGGCAGCGCCCCGGCCACCGAGGACACCCGGGCCCAAGGCACGGTCTAGCCGTGGCGCGGCGTTAGCTGGCAGCCTGCTGGTGGCAGAGATCTAGTAGATCCGAGGGACAGGCAAGAAGTGGCGACCCAAAAGAGCCAGAAGAGCAAGACGACGTCTTCCAGGCCGGGCCGGGCGCTCGCCGGGCTGCTCGCGCTGATCATCGTGATGCTGCTCGCGATCGTCGGCAGCAACGCCTTCAGCCCAGGGCACTGGAAGCACGACTTCAGGGTGCAGCTTGGTCTCGACCTGTCCAGCGGTACCGAGGCGACGCTGACGGCGCAGACGACGAACGGCAAGCCGATCAATTCGTCGTACATGAAGGAAGCGATCGCCATCATGATCGCGCGGGTGAACGGGGCCGGCTTCAGTGGCGCGCAGGTGCAGCAGCAGGGCACCAACAACATCACGGTGACGGTGCCGGGCAAGAACGCGACCGACGTGCTCAACCTGGTCGGCCAGACCGCCGAGTTGTTCTTCCGGCAGGTGCTGCTGGTGGGTGGCCCCGGCTCGGTCGCCTCGACGTCGATCACGCCGACCCCCACCCCCACCCCGAGCACCACGCCCAGCTCGTCGCCGAGCAGCACACCGAGTTCCTCGGGCAGCCCGTCGCACACGCCGTCGCCGCACGCGGCGGGCCTTCCCGGCCTGTCCGGCCCGAACGGCGCCCAGGGCCTGTCCAGCGGCGCCAAGCTGCTCGCCGCCAAGGCCCACGCGAGCAGCAGTCCGTCCAGCTCGTCGTCCCCGTCGAGTTCGCCGTCCGGCTCCACGTCGGCTTCGCCGGCACCCACGCCCACCAGCACCGCGCCTGCGGGCACCCCGGCGGCCGGTGACGCGAGCCTGGTCACCCCCAGCGTCCGCAAGCTGTTCGACAAGCTCGACTGCTCCAACCTGAACAAGTGGAAGTCGCAGATCGGCTACACCACCCAGGAATACGACAACCCGAACCAGCAGATCGTCTCCTGCGCCAACCCGAGTTCCGGGTACAGGCCCGGCACCAAATTCGTGCTCGACAAGGCGAAGGTGCTCGGCAAGGAGGTCACCGGCGCCCAGGCCGGAGTGGCCAGCTCCCAGAATTCGCTGAGCGACAAGTGGCAGGTCAACGTCTCGCTGAACGGAGCGGGGTCGGCCGCTTTCGCCACGCTCACCTCGCAGATGTTCACCAAGTACGGCGCGTCCGGCAACAACCCGCTCGACGACCTGGCGATCGTGCTGGACGGCGTGGTCATCTCGGCTCCGCAGATTCTGGGCGCGATCCCCGGCGGGCAGGCCCAGATCACCTACTTCCCGCAGTCCGAGGCCCAGTTGCTCGCCCAGCAGCTCAACTACGGTGCGCTGCCGGTCACGCTGAAGAAGCAGAACGTCGTATCGGTCTCGCCGTCGCTCGGCCGGGACCAGCTCAACGCCGGATTGCTCGCGGCCGGGATCGGCCTCGCCCTGGTCGTGATCTACAGCTTCATCTACTACCGCGGCCTGGGCATCGTGTCGGTCTCCAGCCTGATCATCGCGTCCATCCTGGCCTACGGGACCGTCGTCCTGCTCAGCAAGTACGCCGCGTCCGGATTCTCGCTGGAGCTGTCCGGCATCGCCGGCCTGATCGTCGCGATCGGTATCACCGCCGACTCGTTCGTCGTGTTCTTCGAGCGGCTGCGTGACGAGGTGCGCGACGGTAAATCGCTGCGCCCGGCGGTGGAGAGCGGCTGGAGGAGGGCCAGACGCACGATCCTGGTCTCCGACACCGTCTCGTTCCTGGCCGCGCTGCTGCTCTGGTATTTCTCGGTCAGCGACGTCAAGGGCTTCGCGTTCACCCTCGGGCTGACCACGCTCATCGACATCGTCGTCGTGTTCCTGTTCACCAAGCCGATGGTGACCCTGCTGGCCAGGACCAAGTTCTTCAGCAGCGGGCACCGGATGTCCGGCCTCGACCCGGTCCGGCTGGGCGCCAGAACGCCGTGGCGGTCCGGCCTGCCCAGAGCCGCCACCCGCGTCACCAGGGAGGCATGATGTCGCGCCTTGGCGAAATTCCCGGGCGGCTGTACCGCGGCGAGGTATCGGTCAACTTCGTCGGCAACGCGCGCCGGTGGTACACCATCTCCGGGCTGATCCTGCTGGTCAGCATCATCGCCCTGGCCACCAGGGGGCTGAACTTCAGCGTCGACTTCAGCGGCGGGTCGATCCTGAAGTTCGCCGCGCCGGGCGCCACCCTCACCCAGATCCACAACGCGGTGTCCGGTACGGCGGCCGGCAGCCAGGCGATCGTGCAGAGCGTCGGCACCGGCTGGCAGGTGCAGGGCGCCAAGCTCAACTTCGCCCAGATGCAGGGGCTCGAGCAGGCTATCGCGCACGCGGTCCACGTCACCGGTGGCTACCCGGGCGGGTTCAGCCCCAACTTCGTCGGCCCCACCTGGGGCAGTGAGGTCTCCAGCAAGGCCACCGAGGCCCTGGTCATCTTCCTGATCGTGATCGTGATCTACCTGTCGATCGCGTTCGAGTGGAAGATGGCCAGCGCGGCCTTTGTCGCGCTGATGCACGACATCGTGATCACCGTCGGCGTCTACGCGCTGCTCGGCTTCACCGTCAGCCCGGCGTCGGTGATCGGCCTGCTGACCATCCTGGGCTATTCGCTCTACGACACGGTGGTGGTCTTCGACAAGGTCAGAGAGAATACGGCCGGGCTGCTCGGGTCGGGGAAGAGCACATACAGCCAGGCGGCGAACCTGGCGCTCAACCAGACCCTGGTCAGATCGATCAACACCTCGCTGATCGCGTTGCTGCCGGTGGCCGGGATTCTGTTCATCGGCAGCGCCCTGCTCGGGCCCGGCGAACTGCAGGACCTGGCCCTGGTGCTGTTCGTCGGCATGATGTCCGGCACGTACTCCTCGATCTTCATCGCCACCCCGGTGCTGGCCAACCTGAAGGAGCGCGAGCACCAGTACAAGGCGCTGGCCAAGCGGGTCGCCCTGCGCGAATCCGGTGGCCGGGCGGCCAGGCGGCAGGCCGAGAAGGCGGCCGCGGCCAAGGCCCAGTCCGCCGCCGCGGCGGCCCCGGCCCCCGCCGCTGCCGGGGACCTGGACCTGGACGCCGCAACCGGCAGCAGCCCACCCGCCGCGGCCAGCGGGCCGAGGATCACCATCCACCGGGGCGGCCGGACGGTGACGCCACCGGCCAGCAAGGACGAGACCGCGGACACCGGCGCCGGGTACACCGTTGAACCTCAGGACCTGGAGGACGACACCGAACAGACACGGGACTCCACGGTGGCCGCCGGCCAGACGGCCGCCAGGGGCCCGGTGCGCCCGGCCGGGCCCAGGCAGCAGCCACGCAGAACCAGCGCGGCCAGCCGCCGCCCGAGCGGGAAAAAGAAGAAGAGGTAGCCGGTGGAACCCGACCTCGACCGGCTCATCAAGGACTCCATCCGCGACGTCCCCGACTACCCGAAGCCGGGCATCCTGTTCAAGGACATCACCCCGCTGCTGGCCAGCCCCGGGGCGCTGGAGCGAGTGGCCGGCGCGCTGGGCGCCGGGTTCGGCCGGATCGACAAGGTCACCGGCATCGAGGCGCGTGGGTTCATCCTGGCGGCTCCGGTGGCCTGCCGGCTGCGCGCCGGGTTCGTCCCGGTCCGCAAGCAGGGCAAGCTGCCGTCGGCTACCTACACGCAGACCTACGACCTGGAATACGGGACGGCGACCATCGAGGTGCACACCGATGCGTTCGCGCCGGGGGACCGGGTGCTGATCGTCGATGACGTGCTGGCCACCGGCGGCACCGCCCGCGCGGCCGCCGATCTCGTCCGGCAGGCGGGCGCGGAGGTGGCTGGCATCTCCGTGCTCCTCGAACTGGGCTTCCTGGCTGGCCGGGCCAACCTCGCCGGCCTGCCCTTCCGCACTATCCTGCAGGTGTAACCGGCTGCCACACAACGAGCCGGGAACATCCGCATCCGTGGGGAAACGTCCGTCGATACACTGGTGATCTGGACGGACGTTAGGAAGGCATTGGCTGGCGAAGCGGCGACCACAGGCACCGGCGCCGCTCAGTCCGGAACGGGGCAGGACGGGAACAACGGTATCCCGGCTTCCACGACCCAGGGCGGGGCGGCCGGTCGTCCTGCCCCGCGGGACCCTACACCGCAGGACGGCACCCCTTCCCCGGCCGAGCCGGAGCCGCAGCCCAAGCCTGTACGTCCCAGCAGCTCACAGCGGTCCGGCCGGGCCCAGGTGTCCCGTGGCTCGCAGTCCAGGACATCGGCCGCCGCCCCGTCCGCAGCCGCCATGCGGCGGCGCCTGGCCAGGCTGGGCGCGCAGCGTGGCGGGGCCGTCAACCCGGTACTCGAACCGCTGATCAAGACGATCAGGGCGACGCATCCCAAGGCCGACATCCGGCAGATCGAGCGGGCCTATGGCGTCGCCGCGTACTGGCACCGCAACCAGCAGCGCAAGAGTGGTGACCCCTACATCACCCACCCGCTGGCCGTGGCGACCATCCTGGCCGAGCTGGGCATGAACCACGAGACGCTGTGCGCCGCCCTGCTGCACGACACGGTCGAGGACACGCCCTACACGCTGGCCGAGCTGCGCAGCGAGTTCGGCGAGGACATCGCCGCCCTGGTCGACGGCGTGACCAAGCTGGACAAGGTCAAGTACGGCGACACCGCCGAGGCCGAGACCGTGCGCAAGATGGTGGTCGCGATGTCCCGGGACATCCGGGTGCTCGTGATCAAGCTGGCCGACCGGCTGCACAACCTGCGGACCCTGCGCTACCTGCCCCGGGACAAGCAGGAGCGCAAGTCCCGCGAGGTGCTGGAGATCTTCGCCCCGCTGGCGCACCGGCTCGGCATGAACACGATCAAGTGGGAGCTGGAGGACCTGGCCTTCGCGACGCTGTACCCGAAGCGGTACGACGAGATCGCCCGGCTGGTGTCCCAGCGGGCGCCGCGCCGGGACGTGTTCCTGCAGGAGGTCATCGAGGACGTCACCACCGACCTGCGGCAGATCAAGATCAAGGCGAGCGTGACGGGCCGCCCGAAGCACTACTACTCGATCTACCAGAAGATGATCGCCCGCAACGTCGGGTTCGACGAGATCTACGATCTGGTCGGCATCCGGGTTCTGGTCGACACGGTCCGGGACTGCTACGCGGCGCTGGGCACCATCCACGCCCGGTGGAACCCGGTGCCCGGCCGGTTCAAGGACTACATCGCGCTGCCCAAGTTCAACATGTACCAGTCGCTGCACACCACGGTGATCGGCCCCGAGGGCAAGCCGGTCGAACTGCAGATCCGCACCTGGGGGATGCACCGGCGGGCCGAGTACGGCGTGGCGGCACACTGGAAGTACAAGGAAGAGACCGTCGTCGGCTCCCCGCCGGGCCGCGGCGGCGACACCGCCGTCGAGGACATGGCCTGGCTGCGCCAGCTGGTGGACTGGCAGCGGGAGACCGCCGACCCGGCCGAGTTCCTTGAGTCGCTCCGCTTCGAGCTGGGCGCCGCCGAGGTCTACGTCTTCACCCCGCGCGGCGAGGTGATCGCGCTACCGCAGGGCGCCACCCCGGTTGACTTCGCCTACGCGATTCACACCGAGGTCGGCCACCGGACCATCGGGGCCCGGGTCAACGGCCGCCTGGTAGCCCTGGAAAGCCAGCTCGACAACGGCGACACGGTAGAAATCTTCACCTCCAAGGCGCCGGACGCCGGGCCGAGCCGGGACTGGCTGAACTTCGTCAAGAGCCCGCGCGCCCGTAACAAGATCCGGCACTGGTTCTCCAAGGAGCGCAGGGAAGCCGCCACCGAGACCGGCAAGACCGCGATCGCCAAGGCCATGCGCAAGCAGGGACTGCCGTTGCAGCGGCTGGCCACCGGCGACGCACTGCTGCAGATCGCCCGTGACCTGCACTACACCGACCTCACGGCGCTGTACGCCGCCGTCGGCGAAGGCCACGTCAGCGCCCAGTCGGTGGTCACCAAGCTGGTCCGGTCGGCCGGCGGCCTGGCCGGCGCCCAGGAGGACCTGGCCGAGGCCACGCTGCCGACCCAGCCGCCGAGACCGGCCCCGGCCGGGAACTCGGGCGTGGTGGTGGAGGGCGCGTCCGACATCTGGGCCCGGCTGTCCCGGTGCTGCACGCCCGTCCCCGGCGACGAGATCACCGGCTTCGTCACGCGCGGTCATGGAGTATCGGTACACCGTGCCGACTGCGACAACCTCAAGCACCTGAGCTCGGCGCAGCCCGAGCGGCTGGTCGGCGTCCACTGGTCACCCACCGAGGAGTCGGTCTTCCTGGTCGCCATCCAGGTCGAGGCGCTGGACCGGACCCGGCTACTGTCGGATGTGACCAGGGCCCTGTCCGACCAGCACGTGAACATACTGTCCGCCTCGGTGACCACCAGCAGGGACCGGGTGGCCGTCAGCCGGTTCACCTTCGAGATGGCCGACCCCAAGCATCTGGGCCACGTGCTGCGCGCCGTCAGGGCCATCGACGGCGTGTACGACGTCTACCGGGTGACGAACTAGCCGGGTTTGACGAAACGCCTGGCGAAGTATCAAGATCGTCTAGACCACACAACGCCGACCGTGAAGAGTCCCGGCCGGCCGGTCGATCCCGCGCTAGCCGGGCTGTGACGACCACGCGGCACACAGTGCGTGCCCCGCTTGACCATGGCACTTAAAGATTCACTGCTCCTGGTCAGCGGGCCGGGGTTCGGTGGGCAGCAGCGGGAAGAGCCGCGCGACGGCGGCGACCGGGCGGCGGCCGACAGCTCCCTGGCCGCCGGTGTTCTCCCGCTGACGGTAGCGGTCGAGCAGGTTGCGGATTTCCTGGCCGAGCTCGGCCAGCTCGGCTGGTGTCAGTCGCAGGACGGTGCTGAATGCCTCGTCGCGCTGCCATGAGGGTGGTGCTTCCGGCTTGTGCCTCAGCCAGCGGTGGTACCCCTCATCCTCCAGCTCTCGGGCCAGCCGGCCGAAACCGTCGTCGTCCTGGTTGCCGGCGGTGGCTGGGATCTGCCAGGGACGGACCCGGCCGCGCTGCTGGGCGGCCTCTTCCAGGTAGCCGTAGCGGGCGAGCTGGCGCAGGTGGAATGAGCACAGGCCGGAACTGTGCCCGAGCAGCCGGGCTGCCTCGGTGGAGGTCAGCGTGCCGTGCTCGCGGACCAGGTCGAGCAGTGCGACCCGCAGCGGGTGCGCCAGGGCCACGTCGTGTTTGGAAGCTGGTGTACTCACTTTGCAAAGGATAGACTTTGCAAAGTATTGTGTCATCTGGACATCATGTATGACCTGAGACAGGAGTGGCGATGTCGGTCAGGCCCATCAGACTGTTCGGTGACCCGGTGCTGCGCACTCCGGCCCAGCCGGTCACGGACTTCGACCTGTCGCTGCGCAACCTGGTCAAGGATCTGGGCCAGACCCTTGACGACGCCGACGGCAGCGGGCTGGCCGCGCCGCAGATCGGCGTCGGCCTGCGGGTGTTCGTGTTCAACTCCGACGGCGTGCGTGGGCACTTGATCAACCCCATCCTCGACTTCCCCGATGAGGAGGAGCAGGACGGACTGGAGGGGTGCCTGTCCTTCCCCGGCATCTACTACGACGTCAAGCGCCGCCTCAACACGGTCGCCAGGGGCGTGAACGAATTCGGCGACCCACTCCAGGTCGTCGGCACCCAGACCCTGGCCCGGTGCTTCCAGCACGAGACCGACCACCTGGACGGCATCCTGTTCGTGGACCGGATGGATCCAGCCACCCGCAAGGAAGCCATGAAGATCATCCGCCTGGCCGAGTGGTCCGGCCAGCCAGCGCCCACGGTGAAGGTCAGCCCGCACCCCATGTCCGGCCGGGCGCGCTGACCCACTGGGTGGCCGTCTTCTTCTAGACCCCAGGCTGCCCGCCAGGATGACTGGGGGCGCGCCGCCGGCCTGGCTGCGCCGGGCCAACCGGTATTTCCGCGACCACCCGGGATTGGCGGCCGCGAACGCATGTGGGTCAATGTTGCGTCAAATTGGATCGCCGGTGGCAGGGCCTCAACTTTGACGCCGGATTCGTTTGACTCTCCCGCCGGGGGAGGTTCCAGGCTGGCTGATGTCAGTTCGATGTCTCAGCCAAGGAGAGAAACACGGATGAGCGTGAACCTGTACGCGGTGACCGTCGACTGCTCGGATGCCGCCAGGCTGGCGTCTTTCTGGGCCAGCGTGCTCGGCCGTGCGGTCGACGAAGGCGGCACCAGGGATTTCGCCGCCATCGGGCTCCAGGATCCGGCGGAAAGCGGGGCACGGTGGATGTTCGTCAAGGTGCCGGAGGGTAAGCGCGAAGTTCAACAACCGATGCTGACCAGGGCTTACGCCTCTCTAGCAGCAGGCAAGCGGCTAGCGCCTCAGCGCTGCGCGGGACGCAGTGAAGGCCACGCGGCCGGGGCCGGGCACTGGGCAGCCGGCCGCGTGACCAGTCCAGGGGAAGCGGGCTACTCAGAAGGAAAGCCGACTGCCGGCTGCGGCA
>DATGGU010000191.1:0-15714 GCA_035308365.1 Streptosporangiaceae bacterium | reverse complement strand
TGTGCGCCGCGATCGGCGGAGCCGACAGGAGTCTCCGCCTTGGTCTCCTGGGCCGCCAGCGGCCCGGCGAAGGCGACCCGGCCCCGCAGTGACTGGGGCGAGGCGAGCACCGCCGCCGCGATCGCGCAGGCGGCCATCACGTAGTAGATGTCGGTGTAGTTGGTCAGGCTGGCGATCGCTCCGGCGGCCGGGGCGCCGACCGCTATCCCGACGTCCCAGAATGACGTGAACGCCCCGAGCGCGGCTCCTCGCTGCGAGTCGGGAGTGCGGTTGATGACGATGAGCGCGAGCGAGGGGAACAGCAGCGACAGGCCGGCCCCGATCACGAGCCCGCCGATGATCACCGTGAACAGGTTCGTTGCCAGCCCGACGATCACCAGGCCGGCCGCCTCGACGATCGAGGACCAGAATGCTACCTGCCGTGGGCCGAGCCGGTCGGGGACGTTGCCGATGAACAGCCGGACCCCGATGTAGGTGAAGCCGAACGCGTCGAAGGCGGCGATCCCGTTGGCCACGCCGCGGGCCAGCATGTGCAGCGAGACGAAGGCGGCCAGCGCCGCGTAGCCGAGCGCCGCCAGCGACACCGAGATGCCCGGGATGACGGCGGCGGCCGGCAGGATCGAGCTGCGGCCGCGCTGGACCTCCGGCCGGAGCGGGGCCTTTTTCACCGAGACCGACAGCAGGCCCACGGTCCCGGCCACCGCGCAGAATCCCCAGACGGCGGGAAAGCCGGCCAGATGCATGGCGACGGTGCCGGCCAGGGTGCCCAGGGTGATGCCCAGCCACATGAAGATGCCATACAGCCCGACAACCCGGCCGCGCCGCTCCGCCGGGCACAGGCTGACCAGCCAGGCCGCGCCGCCGGTATACACGGTGCCCTCCCCCGTCCCGTTCAGGATCCGGATGACCACCAGCAGGGCGATGTTATGGGCGCCGTAGTAGGCGAGCCCGGCACAGGCGCAGATGACCGTGCCGGTCAGCATCACGACCTTGTACCCGTGCCGGTCGGCCAGCCGCCCGGCGACCGGCCGGCTGATGACGGCGGCGACCGACAGGGCGGCGACCGCCACCCCCACCTCGACGTTGCCGCCGTGCAGCTTGTGCAGGACATAGAACGGCACGGTGGCAAGGGACGCGCCGACCGTGAGCAGGCAGCAGAAGATGCCGCCGAACATCGGCATGAACGGGCGGTAGAAGCGGAGCGTCTGGCCGGCTGGCTGCATCCCAGGCTCCTTCGTGGCCGTGCGGGTTCCTCAAACGAAGAACCCGATGTCCTGAATAAGCACCGTGTCTGTTAGTTAGCGGCTGGTCCGGCTGGCACCGTAAGGAAGAGATTGGTCGGAAGGTGAACGGCGAGTCCCTCGTAGACCTCGCCGCACACCGCCAGGCCGGGTGCGCCGAAGGTACCGGGTGGCGGCTCGGCGACGCGGATCACCGAACGCCCGGCGTCCAGCAGCCTGACCGCCTCGGCGAAGTCCCCGGCCAGCGCCTGGCCCGGCGGGATCATGCGGGTCCGGCTGATCAGTGTGCCGTTGGCGGCGAGGTCGGCGAGCAGGCTGCCGCTGCCGGCCAGGGTCCGGTAGAAGTCGGCCGGGTTGACGATCATCGCGTGCGCGGTGGAGCCAACCTGCTCGATCTCGTCCAGGGCCGCCAGTATCCCGTCGATGTAGCCGCCCTCGTAGGGCAGCCGGGCGATCTCCGGATGGTTGAGCAGCCCGTGCGGGCCGATGGTCAGTGCCTGGTTCTCCGCGGTGGCGATCCGGACCAGCAGCCGGTGATCGATGTACTCGGCCAGCCCGTCGGTGTCGGTGGTCAGTTCTGCGGGAAGCTGCACCCATGCCTGGATCGGGTAGACGCTGGCCTGGGTCACTCCCGGCCGGAACGCCGCCTCCCGGCGCAGGCTGTGGTCGGCCACCCCGGCGGCCTCTTCCGGGCTGGGCGCGCGCTCGCACCACAGCGAGACCGTGTCGCTCTCGGCCCGGCGCCGCTTCAGCAGGCGGCGTACGGTGAGCCTGGGCATGGGCCGGTCCGGTTTGTGCGCGTCGGTGATGGTGTAGTCGTAGGTCACCTCGGTGCGCTCGCCCTGGGTGGCGAACGCCATGGCGAACGCGGTGCCCGGGGACAGCGCCGCGGTGGCCGGGAGGTCAGCGAAGGTATCGGTTGCCATACTCACTCCTGATCAGCGCGCGTGCTCGACGATTCGCTGGTAGAAGGGGTAGTGGTGGTCGTAGAACGACCTCAGCACCGGGTGGTTCTCCACCGTGGCCGGGTATGCGTTCTGGTTGCACGTGAAGCCCGAGCTGTGGATCGCGTCCAGGTGCCAGGCCCGGTGCCGCTGCCACTCGGGCCTGTCGGCCGGCTCCCAGCGCAGGGCGTCCGGGAGGAACGGCAGCCCGACGGCCTCGCAGTACGCCCTGACCACGGCCGCCGGGTCCCGCAGCAGGTCCTCCGAGCGGATCACCAGGGGCCGCCGCCCACTGGCCGTCCAGAGCAGCCCGAACAGCTCCCACAGCCGTTCGTAGCCGATCTCCGGGCAGGTCACGGTCGGCTTCATGGCGTAGTGCGAGCTGATCGTCTGGCGCGGGTGGCGGACCAGGAAGGTATGTGTCATCCAGGCCAGCTCGCCCGGCTGGCCGAACACGTAGTCGTACCGGTAGTCGAGGACTTCCTTGACGAACACCGGGCGCTCCCGGCCGAGGACCGCCAGGCGGTCCACCAGCTCACGGCCGGACCTGGCAACGGCGCCGTCCGCCGTGGGCAGCGGCACGCCCTCGCCCTGGGTCAGGGCGAGGAAGGGCTCGTGCAGCACGGCGACGTCGCCCCGCTCGATCATCATTCGGCCGAACGCGGTGGATGCCGAGCGCGAGTGCGCCCACAGGACGATGACCGGCATCAGCCCGACCACGGGCCGGGCACCCGGTCCCACCGGTGCCGCCGCAGCATGGCGAGCAGGCCGCCGTCCAGGGCCTGGCCGTCGCTCACCCCGAGGTTGCCGCGCACGTGCTCCGCCCTGCGCATGCCGGGGATGACCGTGCTCACCGCGGGGTTGTTCAGGATGAACCGCAGCGCCAGCTCCGGCAACGGCATCCGGTCGCCGACGTCCGCCCTCAGCCGGCCCAGGTGCTCGACGCTCGGGCCCAGGTTCTCCGGGCCGAAGTAGGTGTTGCGCCAGTCACCGTCGGGCCAGCGGCTGTCTGCGTGGATGGCGCCGGTCAGCGTGCCTTCGTCGAACGGCACCCTGGCGATCACGCCGATGTTGTCCCGCTGGGTGCGCGGGAACAGTTCGTCCTCCGGAGCCTGATCGAAGATGTTGTAGATGACCTGGATGACGTCGATCAGCCCGGTGTCCAGGGCGGCCAGGCAGTTGGCGGGCTCCCAGCGGTTGACGCTGATGCCCACAGCGCCGATCACGCCTTCCCGCTTGAGGTCGCTGAGCGCTTCGGCCCATCGTTCGTCCTTGGCCCAGCGGTCTTCCCAGACGTGCAGCTGCATCAGGTCGATCCGGTCCAGGCCGAGGTTTTCCAGGCTCTTGTGGGTGCTCTCCCGGATGTAGGCGGGCGGGAACACCTCGTCCAGGGTGTCGCCCGGGCCCGGCGGCCATTCCATGTTCTTCGGCGGGATCTTCGTCGCGACGTACAGCTTGCGGCCGGGATGGCGGCGGACCAGGGCGCCGAGCATCTGCTCGCTGATCCCGCGCCCGTAGGCCTGGGCGGAGTCGAAGAAGTTGCAGCCGAGTTCCACCGCCAGGTCGAGGCAGGCCGGGGCCGTGTCGTAGTCGGCGCCGGTGAACCCGCCGGGTCCCCCGGCGATGCCCCACATGCCATAGCCGATCTCGCTGATCTCCCAGCCGAGCCGTCCCAGCGTCCGGTAGCGCATGTCACAGCCTTTCTGTCAGGTGATACGCCCGCGCACGCGGCACCAGCCCGGGTGGCCCGGCCGTCCTGGCCGGCCCGGCCCGGGCCGCGCCGGCCAGGTAGGCGCGGTAGGCGGTCATCGGGCCGCGCAGGTCGCCGTCGGTGAGCTGCCACCGCTGCTCAAGGCGCCGGCATTCATCCTTGCGGTAGAGGGAGGCGTTGTCGGTGAGCAGTGCGGCCAGCTCGCGCTTCAGGTCAGCCTCGGTGCGGCCGTCCGGGGCGGGCAGCAGGGCGGCGAGCGCGGAAAGCTCCCGGTCGCCGGTCTGCGCCGCCGCGTCCCGCAGCCGCTCCAGGAAGGCGGCGCAGCTCAGCCGCTCGGGCGGCGCATCGGGCGCGGCGAGCGCAACGGCGAAGTCGACGCTCTGCGGGTGGAAGACGTGCATGACCCGGCCCCACGCGGCCCGGTCGAGCACCGCGGCGACGATCCGGGCGCTGGCGTAGTCGACCGGCGTGTAGTCCGACCGGATGGCGGCGTCCGGGCAGGCGCCGAGCCGGTGGATGGCCGACAGCAGCAGGTGGGTCAGGGCGCGGGTATTCGGGTGCACGTGCTCCCGGCCGGGCAGCACCTCACCCAGCCGCAGCACGGTAACCGCCGCGCCGCGGCGGCGGGCCTGCGCCAGGTAGCGCTCGGCCACCCACTTCGACCGGCTGTAGCCGCGGGCCGGGGGTGCCGCCGGGGACGGGCAGTCCACCTCGGGCAGCGGGCTGGACCGGCGCATCGCTTCGGCCTGCACCGCCGACAGCGTGGAGACGTAGTGCAGCGGCACCGGCCGGTGTGCCATGGCCAGCTCGAGCAGCTCGCCGGTGCCCAGCACGTTGGGCGCGCGGTGCGGGGCGTAGCTGACCAGCAGGTTGACCAGCGCGCCGTTGTGCAGCACCAGGTCGCAGGTCCTGGCCAGGTGGTCCCAGGCGGCGTCCGCCAGCCCGAGCCGTGGCCGGCCGAGGTCGCCCGCGTAGCCTTCCAGCCGGCCGGCGAAGCCCGGCTCCCACAGGCCACGTTCAGCCAGTGCCTTCGCTACCCGCTGCGCGGCATCGGTGTCGCTGTCCGCCCGGGCCAGGCACTGGACGCGCAGGTTCGTGCCGGTGAGCAGGTCGTGCACCAGGCGGCTGCCGACGAAGCCGGTGGCCCCGGTGACCAGTACGGTCCGCAGTTCCCCTGAGAGCGGCCCGGGTTGGATGACCGGGTGGCCGTCGAGGGCGGCGTCCTGCTCCATCTGGGCGGCTTCCGCCTCCGCCGCGGCGGCGCTGGGTTCCCTGGTGGCGATCAGCTCGGCCAGCCGCCCGGCGGTGGGATGCTCCAGCAGGTCCAGCACGCACAGGTCGGGCACGCCGCATTCGTCGCTGAGCAGGCGCACGGCGGTCAGCGCCCGCAGCGAGTCGCCGCCCGCCTCCATGAAGTCGGTGTCCGCGGTGATGTCGGGCCTGCCGAGCGCCACCCGGAAGGCCCGCAGGGTCAGCCCCGGCCACGATTGCGGCTCCGCGGCGGTACCTGCCTGGCCGGAACCACCCCCTACGGCGGCCAGCGCGGCGGCATCCGCGTCCAGCCTGCTCTCAAGGATGGCCTGGAGCTGGCGCCGGTCCACCTTGCCGCCCTCGCTGAGCGGCATCTTGGGCAGCACGGCGCAATACCGCGGAACGCTCGTCCGGGGCAGCGCCGCGCGCAGGTGCTCGCGCAGCGCCTCCTCGGTCAGCCGCTCGTTACCGGCGGCGAACAGGGCCAGCGACTTGTTCCCGTCCCGCTCGGCCACCAGGGCCTTGGCCTGGTAGACACCCGGGCACCGCTGGGCAGCCGCCTCGATCTCACCCAGCTCGATCCGGACCCCGCCGATCTTGACCTGGAAGTCCCTGCGGCCGGAGAAGAAGAGCCTGCCCTGGCCGTCCAGGTAGCCGTAGTCCCCGCTGAGGTAGAGCCGGTCACCGGGGATCCGGCCGGGGAAGGGGTTGGGGATGAAGGCCTTCTCCGTCGCCACCGGGTCGCCGTGATACCCGGCCCCGACGCAGGCACCGCCGATGGCTATCTCGCCGGTCTCGCCCCGGGCCAGCGGGGTGTGGCCGGGTCCGAGCACCGCCACGTAGCAGTTGTCGATCGGCCTGCCGATCGGGATGGCGTCGCCGTCGGCATCGCTGACCAGGTGGAAGACCATGCCGATGGACGTCTCCGTCGGCCCGTACCCGTTGGTGATCCGCAGTTGCGGCAGCATGGCCCGCATCCGGTGCACGGCCCGGGGGTTGATCTCCTCGCTGCCGACGATCAGGTAGCGCAGCGAGGCGAGCTTGCGCTGGGCCGCCTGGTCGCCGTCCACCAGGGCCACCAGGGCGTTGAAGATGCTGGACACGAAGTCCGTGGTGGTGACCTGGTGCTCGGCGATGGTCTCGACCGTCTGTTGCAGGTTGAGGAACTCGCCCGGCGCGGGCAGCACCGTCCGGCCGCCGGTGGTCAGCGGCCACAGGATCTGCCACAGCGAGGAATCGAATGTGTGCTTGCTGTTCTGCAGCACGACGTCGTCGTCGGTGGCGGCGAACCAGCGGGTCATGAACCGCAGCCGGTTGGCCAGCCCGCCATGCCGGTTCAGCGCGCACTTGGGCACCCCGGTCGTGCCGGAGGTGAAGAACCCGTAGCACGGGTCGGTGGGCCCTAGCGTGACAGCGGGCCGCCCGGCTGACGGGGCTGTCGCGCCGACGGCGACCGGCAGGCTGGCCTCCCGGAACGCGGGCGGCACCTGGCCGGCATCCGCGCACAGGGTCAGCGCGGGGCGCAGGACGTTCAGGGTGGTCTGCAGCCGGTCTTCCGGCCAGCCGGGATCCACCGGGACGAACACGGCGCCGAGCTTCATCGCCGCCAGGTAGGCGGCCGGCATCTCCAGGCTGTTGACGAGCGTCGTCGCCACCAGGTCACCCTTGGCCACGCCACGGCCGGCGCATGCGGCCGCGATGCCGTTGGCCAGTTCGTCGAGCTGGCGGTAGCTGAGGGTCCGCCCGCCATGGCAGACCGCTGTCCGGTCCGGATACCGGTCGGCCACCTCTTCGATCAGGCCCGGGACCGGCCGGAACTCGCCATAGTCCACCGCCCGGCCGGCGAAACTCGCGGCCTGTTCCGGTAATGGCAATGGTCCGGTGCCCGCCAATATCGCGGTGCTGGCCCCGCTGCCGTTGGAGGGGGGCTCCTGTCCGCTCATGCACCTCCCCAGACGGCTGCCTGTGGCTGGCGAGATCCGTTTCTGTAATCGCCAGTGTGGTCCGTACCTGCTTTTTCCCGGAGTCTAAGGCGGTCATCCGGCACCGGCAAGACTCGTTTCCAGCCCGCTTTCAGGTGAGACTTATTCAAAACTAGCCGGGCTAGCCTGCTGTCAGGTCTGTTAGCTGCGGCAGCTAGCTGACCAGCAGGAGTTCTGAATAAGCCTCATAAAACACCGTGACTGATCGGTGAATGGAACCGGGCGGGCGTTATTGCGTCAAGGCCGAAGCCGGCCGGTTCCGGCCGCCGCCCGGTGACCAGCGCGGCGGTCAGCTCCCCGGCCGCCGGGGCGGTCTGGATCCCATAGCCGCTCAGCCCGGCCAGCCAGAAGAACCCGGCGGCGTCCGGTGCCTCGCCGATGACCGGGGTGTCGTCAGCGGCGGCGGTGCGAAGGCCTGCCCAGGCCCGCTGCACGTGCCGGATCGCCAGCGTGGTCGCCTCGCGCACCCGGTCGATGGCGGCGGCCACGTCGATGTCGGCTGGCCTGGTGTCGCCGGGTGGTACCGGCGTGGCGTCGGCCGGGGAGATGAGCAGGCGGCCGGACTCGGGCTTGAGGTAGAAGGTCTCGGTCACGTCCGCGACCATCGGCCAGCCGGTGACCTCGGTCCCGGGCGGCGCGGCGACGATGAAGGCGGTGCGGCGCAGCGGGGTCAGCCCGGCCGGGCGCACCCCGGCCAGGGCCGCGACCTCGTCTGCCCAGGCTCCGCCGGCGTTGACGACCGCACCGGCCCAGAACTCACCGGCATCGGTGACCGCGCGCCACCCGCCGTCGCGCCGGCTCAGGGACACCAGCCTGACCGGATGCCGCACGCTGCCGCCGCGCGCCCGGATGCCGCGCAGAAACCCCTGGTGCAGCCCGTCGACGTCGATGTCCATCGCGGCGGGCTTGAGCATCGCCCGGCTGTGCCACTCCGGCCGCACCGCCGGGCAGTACCGCTGCGCCTCGCCGGGCCCGAGCTCGCGGGCCGGCACCGGCGCGGTCAGGCCGGCGGCGAGCACCTCATCGAACCGTTCCTCGGCCCCGTGCGGGCACAGCGCGAGCACGCCACGCGGAGTGACCAGCGGCCGCGTGAAGCCCGGCGGCGGCGAGCTGTAGAACCGGCGGCTGGCGGCGGTGAGCGCCCGCACCACGGCGTTGCCGTAGTACTCCGAGAACAGGGCCGCTGACCTGCTGGTCGAGTGGTAGCCCGGCACGGTCTCCCGTTCGATCAGGGTGACGCTGCCGGATTCGGCGAGGAAGTAACCGGCGCTGGCCCCGGCGATCCCGCCGCCGATGACCAGGAAGTCGGATCTCACACCGGGTGAAATTAGCTCATAACCGGCCAATCGGCTATCACCGAACCGCCAGACTGTGAGAACCCGGCATGGCGGCCAGCCGGCAGCGATACGGCTATTCCGGCGTGGCGGCGCAGGTTAAAATGCTCGCGGCCGGCTTTGCCGACGGCGCGGGGCCGACCGTAAGGGAGTGAATAAGCCCGCAATGACCAGGGGGAAAGCCAGAACCTGGCCATGGTGATAATGGCCGGGGGCGCCAGCAACCACCGGAGTTCAGATGACGAACAAGCGCCCTCCTGAGCCCTATGTCAACAGCATCGAGGCCCCCACCTACCAGAGTGCGTCGTACTACTTCGACGACGCGGACCACGTCAAGACCGGGCTGCATGACCTGACCACCCCGGCCGGCCGGTACGGGCGCTACAGCAACCCCACCTGGCTGGAGGTCGAGAGCCGGCTCAGCGAACTCACCGGAGCCGAGAGCTCGCTGCTGTTCGGCTCGGGCATGGCCGCGCACTTCACGACGTTCGTCACGCTGCTGAAGGCCGGGGACGAGGTGGTGCTGCCGGCCGAGTCCTACCGTCAGGTCCGTAACGTCTTCCACACGATCCTGCCGAAGTTCGGCGTGCGGGTGCACGAGATCTCCATCCGCGACCCCGATGCATTTCTTGACGGCATCCGGACCCTGGCCGGCCGCCTGCGGCTGGTCCACCTGGAGATGCCGTCCTCGCCGCACATGTACCTCATCGACGTGGCCCAGGTGCGCGAGATCCTGGGGCCGGACGTGATCATCACCCTGGACAGTTCGTTCTCGCCGCCGCCGAACTTCTACGCCCTGCGCTGGGGGGTCGACCTGGCCCTGTTCAGCGCGACGAAGTACCTGGGCGGCCACGGGGACATCGTCGCCGGGGTACTGTCCGGCCGGCGGGACCTGATCGAGCAGATCCGCTGGTACCGGGACACGACCGGCCCGGTCGCCGACGGGAACACCGCCTTCCTGCTCAAGCGGAGCCTGTACACGCTGCCGCTGCGGATGCAGCGCATCAACGCGCTCGGCATGACGGTCGCCAGGTACCTGGACGGCCATCCCGCGGTCCGGCGGATCTACTACACCGGCCTGGAAAGCCACCCGCACTACAAGCTCGGCCAGACCTACCTGGCCGGCCACGGCGGCGTCATCACCTTCGAACTCGGCCTGACCGAAGCGCAGACCGCCGAGGTCGTCGACCGGCTCACGATCCCCTACATGGCCTCCAACTTCGGCGCCCCGCACACCCTGGTCGAGCAGAGCACGTTCTTCACCTACTTCGAGTACGACGACGCCGGCCTGGAGAGCATCGGCGTGGACCGCAGCACGATCAGGCTGGCCCTCGGCTACATCAACGAGGCAGACGAGATCATCGAGGACCTGGCCAGCGCCCTGCCCTGAACTCCGGTCAGGGGTTCGCGGCGGGCATGGCCGACCATTTCGAGCCGTTCCACCGGGCGGCGAGCACCTGGCCGTCGTCCCGCTGCCCGACGGCCACGCACGCATCCGGCTGGGTACAGGAGATGCTGCCGAACAGGCCGGCCCCGATGCCCACCGGGACCTTGTGCCAGGATCCGCCGTTCCACGACTCGGCGACCGGCCGGTACACGGGCGGGTAACCGGTCAGCGTGCTGTAGTAACCCGCGGCCTGGCAGTGCGTGGCCGCGGGGCAGGACACGCTGACCAGGAACCGGTCCGGGCCGGCCAGCTTGAACGTCCGCCACGACGTGCCGTTCCACAGGTCAGCGTATGAGTAATAGGTGCTGGTGCTGCTGTTGTAACTGCCGGCCACCATGCAGTGCCCCACGCTCGTGCAGGCCACCGAGTTCAGCCCGTTGTTCTGGCCCGGCCCCGGCAGCTTCAGCCGCTGCCAGGAGGTGCCGTTCCACACCTCGACCAGGTTGATCCCATAGCTGTCGTGCGGGTCGATGAAATACTGGCCGACGGCCATGCACCAGTGCCGGCCAGGGCACGAGACGCTGGAGAAAAGCGTGGCGTTGGAGTGCTTCGGCTTGAGCGGGGACAGCGCCTTCCAGGAAGTGCCGTTCCACAGCGCCGCCGAGTGCCCGCCGGCCGCCAGGCAGGCCGTGGCCGCACAGGCCACACTCACCGCCCCGATCGGAAGACTGGTGATCTGCCACGTCTTCCCGTTCCACAGGTCACCGACGGCACCGTTGACGGCCATGCAGTCGCTCACCGACGCGCATGACACCGAACTCAGGCCGGTCAGGCCGGCGCTCGGCGGCGCAGGCTTTACCTGCTGCCACGTGCCCCGGTGCACCCGCTCAGCCAGCGGTACCTGTACGTCACCCGGATCGAGGAAGCTCCCGGTCGCCAGGCATCCGCCACTTTGGTAGCACGAGACTGAGCCCAGCCCGTCGAGGTGGCCCATCCGGGACGCGCGCCACGACGTACCGTCCCAGTAAGCGGCCATCGAGTACGGGACCGACGTGGTGCCGGCCGAGTTCTGGCCCACGGCCACGCAGTGGGCCGCGCTGGTGCAGGCCGCGCCGTTCAACTGCGCTCCAGGCTCTGGGCTCGGCACCGGCTGCTGGCGGAACGTGCCGCCGTTCCAGGTCTCGGCGAGCGGAACCGTACCGTTGCCGCCGGTCAGCAAGCAGCCGGTGGCCGGCAGGCAGGTAACGTCAGAGAAGCCCGGAGCGCCCGGCGGCGGTGTCACGGTGAGGATCACGCTCCAGGCCGTCCCGTTCCACCGCTGCACGGTGCTGCTGCTGACCGCCAGGCACGACGACGGGCTGGTGCATGAGACGGACGACAGGCCGGTGCCGGGCGCGGTCACCTTCGTCCATTGCTTACCGTTCCAGGTTTCGGCAAGAGTGAACGTGTCGTGCGACGTGTTGTCATACACCCCGACGGCCATGCACCAGTTCGCCGACGTGCACGACACCGAATTGAACATCGTGCCGTAGTCCGTGGCGCCGAGCGAGGGCGTGGTCATCGTGACCCACGGTCCTCCGCTCCAGCTCTCCGCAAGCGGCAGATGGCTGCCGCCAAACCCCCGGTCACCCCCCACCGCGATGCAGTCCGAGGCCGCCCAGCAGGAGACTCCGCCCAGATGATCGTCGCTGCTGGGGTACCGCGTGTCGAGCTGCTGCCACCCGCTGCCCGTCCACAGCTCGGCGAGCGTCAGAACATTGGTCCCGGTCGAGTTCAGCACATACTTTCCGACCGCCACACACCGCCCGGCGGTGGGGCACGACTCACCCAGGAGATCGGTGGTCGACGGAATCGCGTTCGGCGGCACCGCCGGCGGCTGCGCATGCCACGCTGACCCGTCCCACGACGCAGCCGCGGCCCCCTCGGACCCGCCCGCCGTCTGCCCCACGGCCAGGCATCCCGTCACCGCCGGGCAGGCAACCGCCGAGAACTGGTCCTCGGCCAGCAACGGCTTTGCGGTCGCCACCGCCCCCGGCAGGGCGCTGGCACTCGCGGGCGCGGACGCCGCACCGAGCAGGCCCAGCGCAGAGGCCGTCAGTCCCGGTACCACCCAAAGACGCAGCGAAGTCCAGCGCACCTGTACCACTCCCGTTCCGGTCCATGCCCCAGCGAGTGCACGAATTGAATGCACAGTCAATCAATGGACGCCGCAACACCCCACATGGATGACACCGCCGCCTCGTAACGGCTGGGGATACCGGCGCCTGGCCTGGTGAGCCGGACGTAATATCGCGCTTGCGGGGCCCGCTCAGCGCTGGGGCACGGGGATCTGGTAGATGCCGCGGCCGAAGGTGGCGGCGTAGATGGTTTTCCCGTCTCCGGTGAGCTTCAGGTCGAAGACCGGGGCGTTGGGCAGCCCGCTGCCCAGCCGGGCCCAGTTCTTCTTGCCGTTCTTCAGGAAGAAGACCCCGAAGTCGGTGCAGGCGTAGAGCTGGCCGTGGGACTGGTCCCAGGTGAGCATCCAGACCGGTGCGTTGGGCATGTTGCCGCTGATGTTGTGCCAGGTGGCGCCGCCGTCAGTCGTCTCCCAGACGTTGGCGGCGAGGTCACCCTGCTTGTAGTTGGAGAAGCTGGCGAATACGTGATTGGCGTTGGTGGGGTCCACGACGATCGAGGTGACCCACCGCTTCGGCAGCACGCCGGCCCCGAGCCGGGTCCATTTGACGTTGCTGGCCGGGCTGGCGGTGGCGTTGGTGGTCTTCCACAGCTTTCCGGTGTCGGTTCCGGCGTAGATGGTGGTCGCCGGCGACGTGGGCGTGCCGGCCGACTTGGCCGGGGCGATCTCGGTGACCGCGCCGTACTCCCTGACGTAGAAGGGATCCGGGTTGATCTCGTTCTTCGGCACGCGCCCGGGCAGGCTCTGTGGGCTGTTCGGGGTGACCGGGCTGATCAGCGTCCAGGCCTTGGCTCCGGACACCACGCCGTTACCGGAGCGGGCGATGGACGTGCCACCGATGTACACGTAGTTCGGGTCGGCCGGGTCGAGGACCATCGGCGTGTCGGTGGTGATCCTGGTCTTGGCGGGCCAGTCCGGCTGGGAGAAGAACGTCATTTTCGTGTGGGCCGGGCCGGTCACGGCCGAGTCGGCGAACCTCGCGCAATCCTCGGCCGGCGGCACGGGCTGGAAGCACGCGTAGTACACGAGCTCGTTGTTCCGGTTGATCTGCACCCAGTGGCCGTCTCCGCCGAAGTAGGGATTCCACTGGGTCAGGTTGGTGGGCTCGACGCCGGGCTTCCAGGTGCGGATGCTGCCCTGGTCCTGCAGGCCGGTGACCAGCCGCAGCGGGTCCTGCTGCGACACCGCCAGGTGGTAGGACTGGTTCCAGGGCTCAACCTTGGCATGGGTCCAGGTGCCGTTCGCGCCGTTGTGCTTCGAGATGTACACGCCGCCGTCATCGCCGTTGTATACCAGGCCGGCCACGTTGGGGTCCCAGGCCATGGCGTGCTGGTCGGCGTGCGTGCCCAGGGAGTCGTGCCAGGTGGCGCCGCCGTCGGTCGATTCACGGAGGGTGACATCGGCGGCGAAGACATGGTTGGCGTCGACCGGATCGACCCAGAGCCGGCCGAACACCCATTCGTAACCGGCGCCGGGCGTACCCGGCTCGCCAGCACCGCACGTCCAGGTCTTTCCGGCGTCGTTGGAAACGTAGAAGCCCTTGTCCGGCCCTTCGGCGCCGCTGGACTGGATGTAGACCCGGTTCGGGTTGCTGGGGGCGAACGCGATCCCGATTCGGCCCAGGTCCTTGCTCACGTCCAGCCCGCTGTGGGTCTCGTCCCAGGAACATACCGGTCCGGTGATGTTCGAGTTGTCCAGCCGCGTCCAGGTCTTGCCATCATTGACGGAGCGGTACAGCCCGGACCCGGCACCGCCGTAGTAGAAGGCGCCGTTGTTGCGGTGCCGATCCCACAGCGAAGCAAGAATGATGTCCGGGTTCGCGGGGTCGACCGCGACGTCGATCGCACCCGTGGTGGCATTCGGCGGCGCGATCGCAAGCTTCCAGTTCTTGCCACCATCGGTGAGGTGGTACAGCCCGCGCTGACTTGAGATCGGCGAGAGCCAGCCGGAGGCGGCGGCCCACACCTCGTCCGGGTTGTGCGGGTTGACGGCGATCCGGCCGAACGCCCCGCTGTCCGGCAGCCCGGCCAAATGCCAGCTCCGCCCGCCGTCGGTGGACTTGTAGATGCCGTTGCCCAGGAATGTGTCGCCGCCGCCGGATGGGTTCGCTTCGCCGGTGCCGGCCCACAGCGTCCCGTCCGGGCTGCGCGCCAGCGCCCCCATCGCCTGCGTGTACGAACTCGGCCAGGCCGGGGTCCAGGTCTTGCCGCCGTCGGTGCTCTTCATGATCCCGCCGCTGGAGACCGCTGCGTACACCGTCGACGGCGACGTCGCCGGATCGATGGCCAGGTCCACCACCCGCCCGCCGATGTTGGCCGGCCCGACGAACTGCCAGGGTGCGCGGTACCCGACCGGAATGCTCATCGCCTGCTGCTGGGCCTGGGTGACCTGGGCCGCGCTGACCGGCTGCCCGTCATCGAGGTTCACCGGCGGCGCGTCGGCCACTTCCCCCCTGTCCGCCGCTCTGGGCGGCGCGGCGGAGGAAGTTACGACCGCGGCGGTCCCACCAGCGATCATGGCGGTCAGGGCCACCACAATGGTCAGGGACTTTGCCCGGCTGACTCGCTTCATCGCCTCGGGTCTCCTCGCCGAGGACAGCACCACGGCCGCGCTGTCGCGCAGACGGGATCCGCTCCGTGCCTCACCGCAGAAGAACCCGGCGCCACATACGGCCCACGCGAGACACTAGGAACAATGGGAGCATTTTGTCAATGTCGCCGGACTGACCGTGAGAATATGCTGAGCCCGCCGCTGTCCGGCAGGCAGCGATCCGGCCGCCGAGCGCCGCGAACGTGCCGCCCGGCTGTCCTGGTGATGGACCTTGGCGAGCCAGATGGCATCGACGTCACGGCCGGGTTCCGGCTATCGCTAGGCGAGATTGCGAGACGCTGGCTCAACGCCGTCGCCGCGGCACAGCACGGCGATCGGGCCACCAGGTGCGCATTTTCAGTGGCAACATGAAGTAATCGCGCTGGCGTGCTCCATCCTGGCCAGCGCGTCCCACAAGTCGGAGCGAGGGGAGCACCGTGGGCAAGTGGGTTGTGCCGGATCGCAGGTACAAACGCGGGTACCGATGGACACCCGAGGGCAACCGCGCTCGGCTGAAATGGACGCTTCTGATCATTGCGTGGCTTGTGATCGTCATGGCCGCATCCAGTGCACACAACGGCTTACTTCCATTGGCGGCGACCGTTGGCCTTATCGGGTATGCGGTTCACCGTTTCAGGGTCAATCACCGGCAGTCACTTACCGCCCCTGCCGAAAGTGCGGTGCGATCGCAATCCGGACGTTCCGGGTTCAATCTCTCGCCCGGCGGCCAGATGCCGCCTGCCAACGGGAAACCCGCTCCGTCCTGGCCATACCTGCCACCAGACTGGCAACCCGGGGTCACTGATGAGGTCGCACCGCTTGGAGAACGCAACTCTCGCGCCATCCCGCAAGACGTCAAGATCAGGGTGGCGGCGAGAGATCGAGGCAGATGCCGCCAGTGCGGCTCGACCACGGAGCTGCACTTTGACCATGTGATCCCCTGGAGCAAGGGCGGCGCTAACACGGTGGCAAACATCCAGCTCCTGTGCGGCCCGTGCAACCGGCGTAAGGGCGCCGATGATATCCCGGCGGACATTTAGGGATTCTGCGCCCCGGGGAAGCCATCAGCTTCATAACCCCGAGCAGCAACGGCGAGTGG
>DATGGU010000190.1:0-19847 GCA_035308365.1 Streptosporangiaceae bacterium | reverse complement strand
CACGCGGCAACGGCAGACCAGCGGGGCCCAGCCCCGGCGGCAGACCAGACCGAACCGCAGGCCGCGACGGCAGACCAGACCGAACCACACGCCGCCGCGGCAGACCAGACCGGACCGCACGCGGCAACGGCAGACCAGCGGGGCCCAGCCCCGGCGGCAGACCAGACCGAACCGCAGGCCGCGACAGCAGACCAGCCTGGACCGCACGCGGCAACGGCAGACCAGCGGGGGCCAGCCCCGGCGGCAGACCAGACCGGCCTGGACGCAGCCGTGGCAGGCCACACCGGACCGGACGCGGGTCTCGCCCAGGCAGTCCCGGCCGCCCAGCGTGCCACTCCCGCCCCGGAGGCCGCGACGGGCGGCATCCCAGGCAAACCAGATCCGGCGGCGCAGAGCGCGCTGCGCCGCACGGCCAGCGTGCACCGGCTCAGGAACGCCGGCCACACCGGCGAATGGGGGCCGGTCAGCCCGTCCGGCCTGCCCCACGTGCCCGGCACGCGTAAGCCGCTGCTGGCAATCGGGAAGAGCCTGGGCCTGCTGCACGGTGGCTTCGGCTGGATGCTCGCCGCCTGGATCCCGGCCTACGCCGGATCGGCGATCGTCTTCGCCCTGTACCCGGTGCTGTTCCAGCATGCCTTCCACGTCAAGCCGCAGACGTCCTCGCTGGCCTTCGCCATCATCGTGTTCGTCAGCCTGCCGCTGTTCATCGTCGCCGGCCGGGTCAGCCAGCGGCGCGGCCCGCGCGCCGTCATGGCCGGCGGCCTCGGCGCCCGGGTGGTGCTGCTCGCGATCCTTGCCATCCTGGCGGCCGCCGGTTCCATCCCGGCCGCGGCGCCGCTGGCGGTGTTCGGCGGCATCCTGTTCGCCTGGTCGTTCCTGAGCGTCGCCTCCCCCGGCCTGACCGGCCAGTTCGTCCCCCAGGCCGAGGGCGAGGCGCAGGGCGTGCTCAACGCCGCCAGCGGCGTGGCGGGCTTCGCCGGCGCGGTGATCGGCGGCGCCGTCGCCAGCGCGGCCGGCTACCCCGCAGCGCTCACCCTGGGCGCCGCCGCCACCGCACTAGGCCTGCTCATCTTCACGGTCAAATTCCTCCGCCCCCGAAAGTCCACCTAGTCCCCCAGCCAACCCCAGAGGATTCCGGCTGCCCTCGGTGGCATCCACCATGGCGGTCAAACCGGGTTTCATCCGCCACCCGAGGGTGTCAAACCGGGTTTCGTCCGCCACAGCGCCCCCGCCAACCCCGTCGATGTCCCAGCGACCAGCATCACCATGGCGGTCAAACCGGGTTTCGCCCGCCACCCGAGGGTGTCGAACCGGGTTTCGTCCGCCTTCGGGAAGGACTGGGGAGGGTGGTCACAGCGGCGGCTGAACCGGTCAGCTACTCCAGGCGGGCTGACCTTGCTTCTGCGCCTACTCCAGGCGGGCTGACATTGCTTCTGCGCCGGCGATGAACAGGTCGATGCCGAAGCTGTAGTGGAACTGCGGGTCGTCGCAGGCGGTGAGTGGGGCGGCGCATTCGACGATGCGCGGGTACCGGTCAGCCGGGAGCATGGCCATCCGCAGCCGGGCGAGGCGCTGGTGCTCGGCGCGCTCCTCATCGCTCGTCCCGGGCTCGGCACCGGGTTCGCTCATCACCAGCGTGATGCCGGTCCACAGCATGTTGCGGGCGATCGCAGTGGCGTGCAGCGGGTCGAGCCCGGCGCCGCGCAGCACTTCGAGGGTGATCTCGGTGGCGCGCAGGAACGACTCGCTCTGCTTCTCGGTCTCCAGCAGCAGTTGCGACGCGCACGGATGAGCGCGCAGCGCCCGCACCAGCGACTCCAGCAGGCCCCGCAACTGGCGCGGCCAGGGCAGCGCCGGGTCGACGTTGACGTCGATCTCGCTCCAGACCTGCTCGGCCAGGCCGAGCAGCAGCTCTTCCTTGCTGCGGAAGTGCCAGTACAGCGCCATTGGCGTGACGCCCAGGTCCTGGGCGAGACGCCGGATGGTCAGCCCGTCGAGGCCGCTGGCGTCGGCGAGCGCGAGCCCCCGGTCGACCACCGTCTGCTTGGTCAGCCGGGACCGCTCCGCTTCGTGTGCCTGTGTGTTCGCCATAACAGTTGACAACTATACGCCGTACATGCCAGGCTGTACAACATACACGTACTGCGTATAGGAACTATGTACATGTTCAGCGTACATGTACAGCATAGAAGAAGACGGAGAGAGCAATGCCAAGACGGTGGTTGACACTGGTGGCGGTGAGCCTGGCCACCTTCATGACCTATCTCGACAACAACATCGTCAACGTGGCGATCCCGACCATCCAGCGCTCCCTGCACCTGTCGGTGGCCGGGCTGGAGTGGGTGGTCAGCGGCTACGTGCTCGTGTTCGCCGGGCTGATGCTGGTCGGCGGCCGGGTCGCCGACGTCTACGGCAGGCGACGGGTCTTCCTGACCGGCCTGTCGGTGTTCAGCCTCTCCTCGCTCGCGGCGGGCCTGGCCACCAACGGCGCGATGCTGATCGCCTTCCGGGCGGCCCAGGGACTCGGCGCGGCGCTGCTCGTCCCGACCACTCTGGCGATTATCATCGCCACCTTCGATGACGTCAGGGAGCGGACCAGGGCGATCGGGATCTGGACCGCGATCGGCGCGCTCGCGCTCGCGTTCGGCCCACTGCTCGGCGGGTTCATCAGCCAGCACTTCCACTGGGGCTGGATCTTCTTCATCAATGTGCCGGTCGGCGTGATCACGCTCGTCATGGCGATCGTCTGGATGGCCGAGTCGTACGGCCAGTCGGCCTCCCGCCGCCTGGACATCCCGGGCCTGACCACCTCCGCGATCACCCTGTTCGCGCTGACCTACGCGCTCATCGAGGGCCACACCAAGGGCTGGACCTCCGCTCAGATCCTCGGCTCGTTCGCCGTCTCCGCGGTGGCCGCCATCGCGTTCGGCCTGATCGAGGCGCGGTCCGGGCACCCGATGGTCCAGGTCTCGCTGTTCCGCTCCCGCGTCTTCAGTGGCGGCACGCTGGTCATGATGATGTGGGCGTTCGGAATCTTCGGCATCTACTTCTTCACCTCGCTGTACCTGCAGGGCATCCTCGGCTTCTCGCCGGTCAAGGCGGGCCTGGCGTTCGTGCCGATGGCGCTGTTCGTGGCGATCTTCGCCGGCGTGTCCGGGCCGGTCACCGCCCGGATCAGCGCGCACCGTACGGTCGCGCTCGGCTTGGTGCTCATGCTGGGCGGCCTGTACCTGTTCGCCCGGCAGGGCATGCATGCCAGCTACGCCGGCCTGATGCCCGGGTTCCTGCTGTTCGGCGCCGGCTCCGGCCTGATGAACGCGCCGCTGACCGACTCGGTACTCGGCTCGATGCCGGCCGGCCGCTCGGGCGTGGCCTCCGCCCTGCTGAATGCCTCCCGTGAGGTCGCCGGGCTGCTCGGCATCACCGTGATCGGCGCCGTACTGAGCTCCCGCCAGGGTGCGGCTCTGCGGCACGGTACCGCCCCGGCCCAGGCATTCCTGGACGGATACCACGCCGGCCTGACCGTCACGCTCGCCCTGACCGCCGCGGGCATCGTGGTCAGCCTGATCGCCCTGCGCCGGGCCACCCGCCCGGCCGTCCCGGTGTCACGGGAGGAACTGGTGGGAGCCATGCAGGAGTCCGCGATCGAGGAGGTGCCGCTCGGCTGAGCACGGCCCGGTCACGCCGCAGGACCCCGCCGGCCACCAGGCCGGCGGGGTTCAGTGCAGCGCGCCGTAGGGCGCGGAGCGGGCGGAGCGGCTGACGTACTCAGCCAGGAAGTCCTCGAACGTGATGCGGCCGTCGGCATGGGCGGGCGTCAGGTGACCACCCGCCGCGTAGCCGCGGAACACCTTGCCCGGCAGCCGGACGGGCAGCAACCGGCGGCGAAGCCCGGTCGCGGTCAGCCACGCATTGGCCAGTTCGGCCATCGGGCGCACCTGCGGCCCGCCGAAATCGGCCGCCCGGCCGGCCGGATCGCCGAGCGCCAGTTCGGTGAGCCTGGCCGCAACGTCGCGGGTATCGACCGGCTGATCGCTGACCCCGGCCGGGACCATCAGCACCGGTAGCTTCGCGGCCATCTGGAACAGATAGCAGAGCAGGTCATGGAACTGAGTGGCCCGCAGCACCGTCCAGGGCAGCCCGGACTCCTCGGTAAGCCGCTCGACCTCGAGTTTGATCCGGTAATAGCCGAACGGAACCCGGTCGACGCCGACGATCGACACATAGACCAGGTGCGGGCTTCCGGCTGCCTTGGCCGCGCCGATCAGGTTGCGGGCCGCGGCCAGGTCGCCGCGCGGCCGCCTCGGGTCCGAAGCGCAGTGCACAATCACCGCCGCATCCCGGACCGCCTCGCTCAGCCCGGTGCCGGTGCGCAGGTCACCGGTCGCCCAGCTCACCTCCGCCGGGTCGCTGTCACGCCGCGGGCGCCTGCTGAGCACGCGCACATCCGGTCCGGCGGCGAGCAGCCGCCGCACCACGTCACGGCCGAGCGCGCCGGTCCCACCGGTTACCAGAATCGTTGCCACTCAGGGTCACCGCCTTACGTCAGTATCCACAGCCTGCCGGTAAGCCAGCCCGGGCGTCGCCGGACCAGCCGCCTGCCCCCTACAGACCCGCCGAAACGCTCAGCTGTGACACTCCGGGGACGCATGGGGCTATTTCCGGCAACTAGGCATTACGGGATTGCCGTACACGACCTTCTGAGCGACTATGCGAGAGAGCGTCACTCGCTGGGCAAGCCCGGCGCGGTGTTCCCCGCCACCGGTCTGCCTGAGTTAGCCCATGCCGGGGGGTGGTGACGCCGGGGCGCGAGTGTCACAGAGTCACATCTGAATCGGGAGATACTCAGGTCATGACCTGAGTTTGCAATGGTCTGGTGGGGATGGACGCGGACCGTAGTGGGGGATTCGGCGGGCTGCTGCGCCGCCGGCGGATGGCGGCCGGGCTGACGCAAGAAGAACTTGCGGCGCGGACCGGACTGAGCATCCGCGCGATCAGGGATCTGGAACGGGGCATCACCAGCCGTCCCTACCGGAACTCCATCGAGCGGCTGGCCGACGCGCTCGGCCTCACCTCCGGCGGCCGGGCCGAGTTCGTCGAGGCGGCCAGGCCGGTCAACGAGATCGGTGCGGGCACCAGGGAACCGCCGCCCACCGGGCCGGTGCCGCGGCAGTTGCCCGCCGCCGCCACGGACTTCACCGGCCGGTCGGCCGAACTGGCGACGCTGACCGAGCTGTCGCGGCCGGGTGGGGTCACGCTGGTGGTCTCGGCGGCCGGCGGGATCGCCGGAGTCGGCAAGACCGCGCTGGCCGTGTACTGGGCGCATCAGGCCGCCGGCCAGTTCCCCGACGGCCAGCTCTATGTCGACCTGCGCGGCTACGATCCCGGCCAGGAGATGCTGCCCACCGACGCGCTGGCCGGCTTTCTGCGCGCCCTGGGCGTGGCCGGCCAGGACATCCCGGCCGAACAGGATGACCGGGCGGCCCGCTACCGCGGCCTGCTCGCCGGCCGGCGGATGCTGGTGTTGCTGGACAACGCCGGATCGGCCGAACAGGTCAGGCCGCTGCTGCCCGGGTCCGCAACCTGCACGGTGCTGGTGACCAGCAGGGATGCGCTGCACGGCCTGACCGCAAGCGACGGCGCCGAGCGGCTGGGCCTGGACCTGCTGCCGGCGGCTGACGCGGAAGCCCTGCTGACCAGGCTGATCGGCGACCGGGCCACCGCCGATCCGGTCGCCGTCGCGGCCCTGGCCGGCCACTGCGCTCGGCTGCCGCTGGCGTTGCGGGTCACCGCCGAGCTGGCAGCCACCCGGTCGGCCGACCCGCTGGCCAGCCTGGCCACCGAACTCGCCAGCCACCAGCGGCATCTGGAACAGACCACCGACACCAGCCTGGCCACCAAACCCGCCAGCCAGCAACAGCATCTGGAACACACCACCGACACCAGCCTGGCCACCAAACCCGCCAGCCACCAGCAGCATCTGGAACACACCACCGACACCAGCCTGGCCACCAAACCCGCCAGCCAGCAGCGGTGTCTGGAGCGGACCGCCGACGGCGGCCCGCACGCCGCCAGCCACAACCCGCTCACGGCGGTGCTCGCGGTGCTTTCCTGGGCTTACCGGTACCTGGACCCCGAAACGGCCCGCACGTTCCGGCTGGCCGGCCTGCACCCCGGCCCCGACCTCGACCGATACGCCGTCGCCGCCCTCACCGGCCGTCAGGCCGGACAGGCGGACCAGGCCCTGGCCCGGCTGACCAGCGCCCACCTCATGCATGTCACCGCGCCGGGCCGGTACGGCCTGCACGATCTGGTGCGTGACTACGCCTGCGAGCTGACCGCCGTCCACGACGGCGAGGATGCGGGCCGGGCGGCGCTGACCCGGCTGTTCGATCATTACCTGCACACCGTCGCCACCGCCATGGACGCGCTGTTCCCCGCCTTGCACAGCCGGCGGCCCCGGATCCCCGCGCCGGCCAGCCCGGCCCCGGCGGTGACCGATCCGGCCACGGCACAGGCCTGGCTGGATGCCGAGCGGGCCACGCTGGTCACGGTCGCCGGGCATGCCGCGGCGCGGGGCTGGCCAGGCCACGCCACCCGGCTGGCCGCCACCCTGATCGGCTACCTGGACACCGGGAGCCACTTCCCCGAGGCCGTCACCGTGTGCGCCTGCGCCTGCCAGGCCGCCCGGGAAGCGGGCGACCGCGACGCCGAGGCCGCCGCGCTCAGTGGCCTGGCCCTCATCGACCTGCAGCAAGGCCGCAACCCGCAGGCCACTGACTACCTCGGGCAGGCCCTGGCGCTGTACCGGGAGACCGGTGACCGGGCTGGCCAGGCCCGCTCGCTGCTCAACCTCGGGTTCATCGACCTGCAGCAGGGCCGCTGCAAGCTGGCCATCGAGCACAGCCTGCAGGCCGTCGACCTGTCCAGGGACACCACTGAGTGGCGGGCCATGGCGCAGGGACTGGCCAACCTGGGCCGCGCGGAGCTGCGCCTGGGCCGCTACATGGATGCCATCAACCACAACCGGAAGGCCCAGGCGCTGTTCCGGCGCAACGGCGACCTGTCCGGGGTGGCCGAGACGCTGAACATCATCGGCGCCGCCAACCAGCGCCAGGGCCGCTACCGGCTGGCCGTCGAACAGCACACCCAGGCCCTGGCCCTCTACCGCAAGACCGGCGACCGGGCCGGCCAAGCCGAGAGCCTGTTCCGGCTGGGCATCCTCGACCTGTGCCGGGACCGCTACCAGAAGGCCATCGACCACCACCGGCAGGCGCTGGCCATCTACCGTGACATGGGCAAACCGGACGCCGGGGGCTACCCGCTCACCTATCTCGGCGACGTCCACCTGCGGCAGGGCCACCACCGGCAGGCCATCAGTCACTATCAGGAAGCCCTGCAACTGTTCCGCCAGTCGGGTGCGCTGGCCGGCCAGACCGAGGCGCTCAACGGCCTCGGTGAAGCACTGCTGGCCACCAGCAGGCCGGCCGGCGCCCGCACCCAGTACTCCGCCGCGCTCACCCTGGCCACCGAGATCGGTGAGCAGTACGAGCAGGCGCGGGCACACAACGGCCTGGGTCACGTCTGCCGTCTGGTCGGCAATCCCGGCCGGGCCCGCCTGCACTGGCGGGCGGCGTTCGCCCTCTACACGGGGCTCGGCACCCCCGAGGCCGAACAGGTCCGCGCCCAGTTCGCCACCCTCCGTCAGGGAACGCCAGGGCGTTCAGGCCGCCTGGCTTGACCGGCACCGTCAAAAAGCGCCGTCACAGCAGGCCGAGCAGCCAGCCCGGCCCGGCCACCGCGGCCCCGGCCGCCTGGCAGCGGCGGCGCAGTTCACGATCCGCGGTGACCACCAGCCGGCGGCCCTGTGGCGCCGCCGCCTCCGCCACGATCGCGTCGTCGCCCGAGCCCGGCGCCGCCACCACCGCCACATGGCCGGCCGGTCCGATCGCGGCCCGCCGCGCGGCTCCCTCGACGACCAGCACGACCCGCGGGTACCACCGGGTCAGCGGCGGCAGATCCAGAGCGTCCGGCAGCACGGCGAAGCCCCGCCCGGCCAGCGACACCAGCTCGCCGTGCAGCCGCTGCGCAGCGCCGGCCCGGTCCCGCCACCAGCCGTCCGCCCGGGCGCCCATCACGTTGGCGACGTCGACCACGATCGTGACCAGGACCAGTGCCCCGGCCAGCACCGGCCAGTCCGCGCCGAAGCCGGGGTGCAGCCGCAGCGAGTCCACCTCGGCCACGTCCACCCAGCGGGCCTCGGTGATCTCCCGGCTGTCGGCATGAACCGGCAGCGGCGCCGCCGCGGCGGCCAGGAACGTCTCGAACGCCCAGCCGTTGCCGTGCTCGTCGCGCAGCATGGCCTGCACGTCCACGCCACCCGGTGCCAGGCCGCACTCCTCCTCGGCCTCCCGCAGCGCGGCGGTCACGGCGGGCTCGTCCCGGCCGCGTGCACCTCCGGGTGGCGCCCAGGTGCCGCCGTGCTGCCCCCACCTGCCGCGGCGGACCAGCAGCACCCGGCCGGGGCCGTCCGTACCGCCCGCCGGGACATACGCCAGCAGGCCGACCGCGCCGAACCGCCCCCAGTGCATGTGGCCACGGCCGCAGCGCGCCCAGCCATCTCCATCCCGCCTGGCCACATCTGGCATCCTAGTTGCCGGCACAGGCCGCGCGGGTAAGGCGACCTCAGCGACACATATTCAACGCATACCGGTTGACCTGCTGGTATGTAGCTCAATCGGGGGGTTCTGAATAAGCCTCTAAGCTGGCCCTATGCCCGACGTAAAACAGGCCGCCGCTCCGGTGCTGGCCGAACTCCCAGGTCTGGCCGCCATCACCGGACGGCTCGGCAAGGCTGCCGGCCACCGGGCCGGCCCGCTGATCCTCGAGCTCGACCTGACCGACGGCCTGGCCGAGGAACCCGCGGCCGACCCGGTCTCCGCCCTGCTGAGCATGCGCCGCACCCGGCTGGGCGATGTGCTCGACGGCCTGCGCCGGGCGCACACCGACGACCGCGTCAAGGCGCTGCTGGTCAAGATCGGCGGCCGCGGTATCGGTCTCGGCCTGGTGCAGGAGCTGCGGGACGCGGTCACCGAGTTCGGCCGCAGCGGCAAGCTGACCGTCGCCTGGACCGAAACGTTCGGTGACTTCTCCGCGGGCAACCTGCCGTACTACCTGGCCACCGCGTTCGGCCGGATCGTCATGCAGCCATCCGGCGACCTGGGCCTGACCGGCATCGCGGTGGAGCATGTGTTCCTGCGCTCGGCCATGGACAAGCTCGGCGTCGGCTACGAGGTCGGCAAGCGGCACGAGTACAAGAACGCGCCCGACCAGCTCACCGAGCACGGTTTCACCGGCCCGGCCAGGGAGGCCAACGAGCGGCTCGCCGCCTCGATCACCGGCCAGATCGTCGCGGCCATCGCGGCCCGGCTCGGCATCGGGGAAGCCGAGGCCAGGGCGCTCATCGACCGTGGCCCGTTCCTCGCCGGCGAGGCGCTCGACCTGCGGCTGGTCGACGCGCTCGGCTACCGGGACGAGGTGTACGCATGGGTCCGCAAGCGGGCCGGGCGGGACGCCACACTGCAGTACATCGGCCGCTACCGGCGCTCGCAGGCCATGGCCAAGCGGGTGCGCACGCTGCCAAGCCCCAGGGAGCGGTTCGTCGCGCTCATCCATGCCTCCGGGTCCATCGTCGGTGGCCGCAGCGGCCGGGGACCGATGTCGGCCACGATGGGCGCGGACACCGTGACGGCCGCGCTGCGCACCGCGGCCAAGGACGAGCGGGTCAAGGCGATCCTGCTCCGGGTGAACAGCCCAGGCGGCTCCTATGTCGCCTCGGACGCCATCTGGCGCGAGGTGGTGCGGGCCCGCGGCGCGGGCAAGCCGGTCGTGGTGTCCATGGGCGACGTCGCCGCGTCCGGCGGCTACTTCATCTCGATGGCCGCCGACGTCATCGTGGCCCAGCCGGGCACGCTGACCGGCTCGATCGGCGTGTTCATGGCCAAGCCCGTGGTGCGCGAGCTGCTCGACCGCGCGGGCATCAGCACGGACTCGGTGGCCGAGGGCGCGCACGCGACGATGTTCGCGCCCACCCGGCCGTTCAGCGAGGACGAGTGGGACCGGGTCAACAGCTGGCTGGACCGGATCTACGCCGACTTCACCGGCAAGGTCGCGGCAGGCCGCGGGCTGACCGCCGCCCAGGTGGAGGAGGTGGCCAGGGGCCGGGTCTGGACCGGCGCCGACGCCAGGGACCGCGGGCTGGTGGACGAGCTCGGCGGCCTCGAGGTCGCGGCCGGGCATGCCCGCAGCCGGGCCGGCCTGCCCGACGGCGCACCGCTGCGCGTCTACCCCCGGATCAGCCCGCTGGACCGGCTGCGCCCACCCGGCTCGAGCGACCACGTGTCCGCCGCGTCGCCGCGCCCGCTGACCGCATCGCTGCTGGCTGAGACCTGGGGCCCGGTGGCTGCCATCGCCGCCCGGGCTGGTTTCCCGCCGCAGGGCCCACTGATGATGCCCGGCATTATTTGGAAGATTGGTTAAAGTTTACGGATGTGGCCGGCCCCCTCGTGATCGGCGATGCGCTCGCGGGCTATGCCAGTAACGTCACCCTGGTCACCATCGCCGACGGCCGGGATGACATCGGGCTGACCGTGACCGCGTTCTGCCCGGTGTCGCTGGATCCGCCCCTGGTGCTGGTGTCGCTGCGGGCGCAGTCCTATCCGGCCGAGGTGCTGCGCCGCGACGACGGCCCGGGCGCCTTCGCGGTCACGCTGCTGGCGGCTGGGCAGCGGGCGCTGGCGGGCAGGTTCGCGGCGGCCGGCCGGCCCGGGGCACGGCTGCTGCTCGACGGCGTGCCGGTCCTGCGCGGCGCCAGGTCGGCGGCGCTGATCCCGGAGGGCGGCCTGGCCGCGCTGGACTGCCAGACCGAGAACCTGGTCCAGGCGGGAGATCACCTGCTGGTCATCGGCCGGGTTTTGGACATTCCTTATGTGTCAGACTCAGTGGCCCCTCTGGTCCGGTTCCGCGGCAGATATCCCGCTCTGGGCCCATGACCTGCGGGTCTACCGAACGGCGTTCGCAAGAGAGGCCGAAACCCCTCGACACACCCGGCAAAGAGCCGTTTCGCCTGGACTCTTCGGCTACCCTCACGGACATCGCGGGCGGCGATCATCATTTCCCAGTGCGTTTTGCGTGTCTCGCGCGGCGTGCCAAACTGTGACCTGTGCCATCGTTGGAGGGTGAGTTGATGACCGAGGCAGAGGAGGCGCCACCAGGAGTGGACACGTCCACACCGAGCGCCGCCCGGCTGTACGACTACTACCTCGGCGGTACCAACAACTTTCCGGTGGATCAGGCCGCGGGCGACCAGCTCAAGGCCGCGCTGCCGGATCTCTACGACGCCGCCTGGGCCAACCGCGGCTTCCATCAGCGCTCGGCCATCTGGATGGCCAAGGAACGCGGCATCCGCCAGTTCATCGACATCGGATCGGGTCTGCCGACCCAGGGCAACACGCATCAGGCCGTCAAGAAGGCGATCGCCGACCCGCTGGTCGTGTACGTGGACAAGGACCCGATGGTGCGGGCCATGGCCGACGGGCTGCTGGCCGACGAACGGCGGACCAGGCTCGTCGTCGCCGACATGCGCGATCCCGGCGAGGTGCTCGGCAACCCGGAACTGCGGTCCCTGATCGACTTCAGTCAGCCGGTGGGGCTGCTGATGACCGCCGTGCTGCACTTCGTCGCCGACGGTTCCGACCCGTGGGGCCTGGTCAAGCGGTACACCGACGCCCTGGCGCCAGACAGCTACCTAGCCCTCTCGCACGCGACCGGCGACGGGCTGCCGGCCCGCTCGGTGCAGGCGATGTACGAGACGTACCAGAACGCCCAGGATCAGCTCTATCTGCGCACCCGCGAGGAGGTCCTGCGGTTCTTCGACGGCCTGGAACTGGTGCCGCCCTACGGCAACGCGAACCCTGACATCAGCTATGTGGGCGTGTGGGCGGCCGAAGACCCGGAAGAGGCGGACACCGAGGGATCGCGGATCCTCTACTGCGGCGTCGCCAGGCGCCCGTAGGGAGCCGGCATGAAC
Source organism: Streptosporangiaceae bacterium (assembly GCA_035308365.1). Classification (GTDB taxonomy): domain Bacteria; phylum Actinomycetota; class Actinomycetes; order Streptosporangiales; family Streptosporangiaceae; genus PALSA-505. The sequence continues at coordinate 7,759 of DATGGU010000190.1, read as the reverse complement.
ACGGGGCAGCAGTCCGGAAAGCCCATACCCGCCAAGCCCACGGTGGAAGATCTCGGCATCGATGTCGAGGCGCTGCGGTGGCAGCGGCCGGCCGGGGGTACCGGCTCCATCGAGATCGCGTTCGCCGGTATCCAGTCCCCAGGTGCGGCGGATGGCGGCGAGTGGGTGCTCATGCGGGTCGCCGATGACCCGGCCCGGCGCGTACTCGTCTACAACCGGTTCGAGTGGGAGTGCTTCGTCGACGGCGTGAAGCACGGCGAGTTCGACGACGCCGAGTGACGGCCGGGGAGATCCAGCAGGATAACAGCGGCAGTCTCGCTAAATTTCCTGGTAGAAAAATTTTGGTTACCAAAGCATCCAGTCCGCCGAAAAGGACATAACGGTTCATGTTGCCCTGAGCCCGACGTTCACCCCGCATACTCGGCGTAACACCTCTGGCCTGTGGACGCAAATGCGTAGCAGGAGCTTGCGGATGCGTAAGCATACGGTGGGTAGCACTACGCCTGCCCACCGCTCACCAGCAGACCCATACCCTGGCGAAACGCCACACAATGACCGCTCTGGCCGGCACGCCACTAACGGCACAATTTTTGTGATTCACAACTTAGGCACCGCTATACTGAAACCCTAACCCTGTCAAGGAGGAATGCGATGAGCGACGAGGCTTATGGTGCCACAGTCGCGAAGCGCAGGCTGTCCCGCCGCCTCGCGGAGCTCCGCAAGGGAAGCGGACACACGGCGAACCAGATCTGTGACCTCCTTGACTGGGGCCGGGGCAAGGTCGGCCGGATGGAGGCCAACCAGTGGAAACGCCCCGAGATGAGCGACATCCGGGATCTGCTGCGGATCTATGGTGTGACCGAGGCGGTACACGACGAGATCATGGACCTCGCCCAGCGAGCCCGCGTGCGAGCCTGGTGGCGCGAGTACGGTGACATCTTCGAGAACGAGTTTCCCGGGTTCGAGAACGATGCCACCCGGATCCGCGTCTTCTTGCCGCTGGTCATCCCGGGTCTGCTGCAGACCCAGGACTACACCGAGGCGTTCCTGCGGACCGGCTCCAGGCCGCCGGCGTGGCGCCGGAAAGCACTGGAAACCAGGCAGCGGCGGCAGGAGATCCTCGGCCGCACCGACGGCACCGCGCCCACGCTGATCGCCCTGATCACCGAGGCGTCCCTGTTCTACCGCTGGGGGACCAGGGAGGACCGGAGGGAGCAGGTCGAGCACCTCGTCGAGCTGAGCCGCCGGCCCAACATCGAGTTGCACATCCAGCGGTTCACTGACGGGCCGTCACCTGGGCTGATTTCGCCGGTCAACATATTCGACCTGCCGGACGGTGAGCCAAGCGCCGTCTTCTTCGAGACCGACTACACGATGGAGGAGGTGACCAGCCCGGCGCGCGTCGACGCCTACGTCCGGTCCTTCGCCCAAGCGGTTGACGCATCGCTGGAGCCCGCCGATACGACCGTCTACCTCAGAGATCTTGCCGAACGACTGGAGTAACCAATGACCGACCTGTCTCAAGCAATCTGGCGGAAGGCCCGCCGCAGCGCGCAGAACGGTGGCTGCGTGGAGATCGCAGCCAATCTTCCCAACATCGTCGCCATCCGTGACAGCAAGCGCCCCGAAGGGGGGGCACACGTCGTCGAGCGTGACGTGTTCGCGGCGTTCCTGGCCGATGTGAAGAAGGGGCGCTACGACATTTAGTACTAAGTCAATAAGTAGTGAATTAGCACTAAACAACGAAGTAGCGCTTCGCAGAGGGATCCCCCGGGGATGCAGCCCGGGGGATCCCTCTATATCTGCGCCTGTCTCAAGGCTGGCGTTCACCATGGGATTCCGCCGTATATGTCACCTTACACGTGGTTGTATGGCCTGCCAGGTGGCGCCGCGCAACCTCTCCGCTACATCCCTGTTACCCGGGTCCAGTTGACGGACTGTCACGACGGTCATGGGATTCAGTGGATGGCATTGCGCGGAGGGGTTCAGGACTCATAATCTGTGTTTCACAGATCATTGACTCGTGAAGGCTGAGCATCATGTTGCCGAGTCGGCAGTCGCTGCTCATCGGCCGGAGGCCGATTTCGCTGCGGACCGCTGTATCTTTCCGGGGGCCGAGCCCCCGGACCCCCACGGCGGTGGTTGCGGTGGGGGAGGGCGGCTCCTCGGCGGGGCTTACGGTAGGTGGGGTTGGCGCCACGGCGGGGCTTACGGTAGGTGGGGTCGGCTCCACCGGGGGTGCTTGGGTGGGTGGGATCGGCTCCACGGCGGGTGCTTCGGCGGGTGGGATCGACTCCACGGCGGGTGCTTCGGCGGGTGGGATCGGCTCCACGGGGGGGGCTTCGGCGGGTGGGGTCAGTGGCGTGGCGGACGTTCTTCGTCAGGCAGGGGCGGGCGGCTGGGTGACGGCTGGGGCGACCGGCTGATGGCGATGCTTGCGGGGGCAACTGTGCCTGGCGCCCAAGGGAATGTGAGACCCGCCGGCTGCATGGCCTGGCCGCTCCCGCTCGACGCGACATGCGCGGGCGTGGCCCGCAAGCTCTTCCGCGAGTCCGCCGCCGACCTGGACCTGTCCGCGGACGCGATCCACGATGGTGTCACGATGATCAGCGAACTGGCCGCCAACACCCTGCATGCTCAGGGCAACGTCGAGTTCGACGGCAGCAGGCAGCGCCCGGTCACCGGGTCCCCGGAGATGTGGTCCTACGTCCGGGTGTGCCCCACCGGCTACGAGCTGGTCTGCAAGGTCTTCGACTCCCAGCGCGGCTGGAAGGCGGGCGCTCCGCCGGACCCCGCCAGGGTCACCCTGGAGTCGATCAACGGCCGCGGGCTGCGGGTCGTCTCGGAACTGTCCGGCGGGCGCTGGGGACACCACCTGACCCGGGGCAGGCTGGGCCGGTGGAAGGTCCAGGGCAAGGTCGTCTGGTTCGCCCTCCCGCTGTCCGAGGCACGCGGCGCCGCCCGCCTGGGCAGGTACCAGGTAACCGCCTGCCAGGCCGCCAAGGAACTCGAGGAGCTCCTGGTCGAGCGCGGCATCGGCCATCGGCTGGTCCGTTCCGAGGCGGCAGTGTCTGACATCGCGGTCCTGTCCATCCGCGCCGACCTCACCGTCTGGTGCCGCGGCGGCACCGTCTTCTGGACCGCCCACGATGGCAGCTCCGAGCGCCGGGTCTTCGCCGACATGACCGAGGTGACCGAGCAACTCGTCCGCCTCCACGAGGAACTGGACCGGCCGGCCGACGTGATGGACCCCGTCATCGCCGAGCCACCCATCGAAGAGGACACCCCGCCGGATTAACCCAGCCCGTCCACGGACGGCCCCGGTGGCACCGTCGCCCAACGTTTCCTGGGCTGAATCATTCTTTCGCTCTGGCGGAGAGCTTGGCGTCGCGCCAGACGGCGGTGACCAGCGGGACGCCGGGGCGGTAGGCGAGGTAGGCGTGCGAGGGGGCGTCGAGCATGAGCAGGTCGGCGCGGGCGCCGGCGGACAGGTGACCGACGTCGGGGCGGTGCAGGGCACGGGCGCCGCCTGCGGTGGCCGACCAGACCGCTTCCTCGGTGGTCATGTGCATTTCGCGGACGGCCAGGGCGATACAGAAGGGCATGCTGGAGGTGAAGCAGGAGCCCGGATTGCAGTCGGTGGCCAGGGCGACGGTGGCGCCTGCGGCCAGCAGCCCGCGCGCGTCGGGGTAGGGCTGCCTGGTGGAGAACTCGACGCCGGGCAGCAAAGTGGCGACCGTTGCGGATCCGGCCAGCGCGGCCACGTCGGCGCCGGTCAGGTGGGTGCAATGGTCGGCAGAGGCGGCGCCCGATTCCACCGCTACCTGTACGCCAGGGCCGGGGCCTAGCTGGTTGGCGTGGACGCGGGGGATCAGGCCCTTGGCGCGGCCGGCTGCGAGGATGGCGACGGTCTCGTCGGCGGTGAAGGCGCCACGCTCGCAGAAGACGTCCACCCAGCGGGCATACGGAGCGCAGGCCTCCAGCATCTCCCCGCGGACCAGGTCGACATATGCGGCCCTGTCCCCGGCGAACTCCGGCGGGATGATGTGCGCGCCGAGGTAGGTGACTTCGGGGGTGACCTCGGCGGCGAGGCTCAGGCTGCGGGCCTCGTCGGCGACGGTCAGGCCATAGCCTGACTTGCACTCGAACGTCGTCGTGCCCTGGCGGAGCATCTCGCCGGCCAGGCGGCTGAGGCCGGCCCGCAGTTCCGGATCGGTGGCGTGGCGGGTCGCGGCCACGGTCGAGGCGATGCCGCCTGCCTGGTAGGGGGCACCGGCCATCCTGGCCGCGAACTCGGCGCCACGCTCTCCTGCGAAGACCAGGTGGGCGTGGGAGTCCACGAAGCCTGGCAGGACGGCCCGGCCCCTCGCGTCGATGATCTCGTCGGCGGCCGGCGCCTTTGACGCGGGCCCGGTCCAGGCAACCAGGCCGTTGTCCATGACGAGCGCCGCGCCGGTAAGCGCCGCGAACCCGCTGCCGCCCTGCTCCGGCGCATTGGTGACGAGTTCACCGATGTTCGTGATCAGTGTGCTCATGGTCTCATCGCGGCTATCGTGACCGCCCGCCCGCCGGAGGGGACTTATTCAAACTAGCCCCCGGGTCTGACGTTCTGGTCTGTGAACTGCAGTAACTATCTAACCACTCGAAGTTCTGAACAAGCCTCCCAGGCCATGCTCAGATCATTTCCAGCCGGCCGCCCCTCATGCCACCCGGGACGGGCACGGCAATGACCATGATGGCGAGCTGGTTCGCGCAGATCCCGATGTCCATCCGTGTCCATCCGTGTCCATCCTGCGCTATGGCACCGGCGAGGCCGGTGGATCCTGGCCCAGTCCGGCCCGGGCAGTGGCTGCCTCCCGGGAGACAACCCAATCGCAGGACGGGAGATACGAATGCGAACAGGACTTCGATTAGGTCGGCTTCGCCTGGGATTGCTGAGCCTCGCGGTGGTGACCGGCGCGTTGATGCCGGCCGCCGCGCAGGCGGCAACCAGCCAGGGATCGCATGTCACACACGCCTCCCACATGGTCGTGCTGCAGGTGAGGGGCGCCAAGGGTACGCGGCCTGATTCAAGCTGCACCGTCGGCCTCTGGAACGGATCGAGTTACGGGCCGCCATGGGGTGCCGCCATCTGCGGCACCACCGAGGTGAGCTTCTACAACTCGGGCACTGGCCACTGGGAGTCGTTCGTCATCGGCACGAACTACTCCATATGGCACACCTGGACGACCCAGAGCACCTGGTACAGCCTGGGCGGAGGCTTCTGTGGAGCCTCGTCGTGCGGCGTCTACGGGAGCGGCGGCTATCCGAATATCACCGTTGCGGGTTACGGCCCGCAGGGAACGCAGCTCTGGTGCGACACCAGGACCAACTCCGGAACCTGGCCAGGCTGGTACAAGTGCTGATGAACTGAGGCAGCGCATCCCTGGCAGCCGGCAGCATGGTACGCGGGCATCAGCCAGGTAAGCGGGTCGAAGATGAACGGGCAGGCACGCCGCGGTTCGCCGGCAGCGTGCCTGCCTGCCTTCGCCTGATGGGGAGACGACGTGACCCGGATTGTCACTCGCGCGGCGGAATGGCCTCGGGCTTTCCTGCCGGAGGCTGACTGGAGAGCTGGCTTCCTGGGCAGGTGCCAAGGCAGCGCCGCACGGTTTCCGCGCGTGGATCATTGAGCTCGGCGAAGATCTCCAGAGCCTGCTCCCATGACCGGCGCGCCTCGGTCCCGTTTCCCAGGGCGAGCTGTATCCCGCCGATCAAGCGCAGGCTCTCGGCTTCACCCTGTCTGTCCCCGATGCCGCCCCGCAGCCTGACAGCCGTGCGCAGGTGTGTAAGCGCCTCTACGGGCTGGCTCAGCCCGTTCGCGGTCACGCCCAGGTTGTGCAGGGCCGTCGCCTCGCCGTACCGGTAGGCGATGCCACGGCACATGGTGAGCGCTTCGCGCAGTTGCTGGTCGGCCACGGCGAACTGGCCGAGCCGGGAATGGGTTTCGGCGATGTTGATGATCGTTTGGACCTGGCCCTGCTCGTCGCCGATCCGGCAGCGGATGTCGAGCGCCCGGCGGAATTCGGTGAGCGCCCCGGCCGGCTGCCCGGCTTCACTGTGCGCGGTGGCCAGGTTGTTCAGCGTCATGGCGGCCCCCCATTGATGGCCGATCTTCTGCCAGCAGGTCAGTGCCTGCCGGTAGCAATCCATGGCATGCCGGTGCTGGCGGATGCTCCAGTGCGCGACTCCCAGGCCGTTCAGCATCCAGGCTTCGCCGTAGAGATCGCTGTCTCGTCTGGCAGCCGCAAGGCCCAGCTCGTGGCTGCGGATCCAGTCAGCCGATGGCTTGCGCAGGTACAGGAAGCCCCACATCGCGGCAGGCAGCTTCCACGCCGTCGAGTGCCGCCCCAGGCCCGCTGCCTGCTGAATGACCGCCAGCAGATTGGCCCGTTCCGATTCAAACCACTCGATCGCTTTGCTGCGTGACTCGGCTTGACTGCCGCTGTCGAACGACAACGCTGACAGCGGGGCGATTTCCTGGCCGAGCGGTACATGCAGTCCGCGCGGCATGATCAGGCGATCGGCGGCGTCGGCGGTGTGGAGGTACCAGGAATGCAGACGCTCAATGCTGCCGCAACGGTCTTGTCCGTCCTCCTCGCATCTGGCCCGTTCGGCCGCATACAGGCGAAGGAGGTCGTGGAACGCATACCGGCGACCGGAGCGCTTCTCTAAGAGATTGGCCTGGACAAGTTCGTCAAGCACATCCATGGCCTCCCCGCCGGGGATGCCGGCCAGGCTGGCCACGGCTGGTTCGGTCAGATCCGGACCGGGGTGCAAGCCGAGCAGGCGGAACATTCTGCGTGCCGGCTCGCTGACGTATGCATACGACCAGGCCAGCGCCTCACGGACGGTGCCATACGGCTCTGTGCACTCCGGTGCACCCGGGGAGTACGCCAGTTCCTCGGCGAGGTCACCGAGGTTGAGGCGTGGCAGGGCGGCCGCCCTCGCCGCGATCACAGTCAGGGCCAATGGCAGCCGTGCGGACAGGCCGATGAGCCGGTCCACTGCGGCCGGCTCACGGTTGACTCGCTCGGACCCGAGGTAGCGGTACAGCAGCTCCCGTGCCTCGCCAGCAGTCAAGAGTTCGAGGCGGGCGACGTCTGCTCCCGCGGCTACAAGCCCATCGAGCTGGTTGCGGCTCGTCGCTATGACGGCACATGCGGGACTGCCTGGCAGCAGGGGAAGCAGTTCAGCGGTGTCGTAGGCGTTGTCCACCACTACGAGGACACATCTGCCATCCAGCTCACTGCGGTATCTCGCAACTCTGGCCTCGGCATCGGGCGGCATACTGGCAGGCGGAACGCCGAGCGCGTACAGAAACCCGGTCACCGCCTCGCCGGCCGTCATCCGGTGCCTGGAATCGGGGGTGAACCCCCGCATGTCGACGTACAGGCATCCGCCGGGAAAGTGGTCCTGAACGGCATGGCCCAGATGAACCGCCAGGGCCGTCTTTCCGACGCCGGCGGTGCCGATCAGCAGGACCACGCCGGTCTCGGTAGCCGAGGCTGTGGGGCTCAGCCGGTCGCTCAGTGCCTTGATTTCCGTTGCCCGGCCGGTGAACCGGGGATTCGCCCACGGCAACTGGCGAGGCGGCCTTGCCTTGCCAGCAGCGGCCGGGCCGTGGAGTGGAGCCCGGGCCAATGACATCCGGCGACGTTCCTCGATCGCGTCGCGGGCCGTAGCGAGCGCTCTTTGCTCGGCCGGTGTCGCCCCTAGA
>DATGGU010000189.1:0-30682 GCA_035308365.1 Streptosporangiaceae bacterium | reverse complement strand
CAACGTGGCCGGGATGCAGAAGCAGCTTTACTACCCGGCAGACGAGGGCTACGACCCGGGCACCTGGGAGCCGGACACCACCGTCATCTACACCCCGAACCTGGAAGCCCCCGGCTACCCGGACGACCGGGTCATCGCGGTCGACCTGAACAGCAACACCACCAGGGTGCTCAACTCCGACTACTTCGGTGAGTCGAAGAAGGGCGGCCTGCGCATGTGGAACAACATCGTCTACAACCGCGGCGGCCTGTCGCTGCACGCCGGCTGCAAGGTCATCCCGGTGGGCGGGCGGAACAGGACCGTGCTCATCGTCGGGCTGTCCGGGACCGGGAAGACCACCACGACGTTCACCACCCAGCTGAACAGCAAGCCTGCCCAGGACGACTTCATCGCGCTCATGCCCGGTGGCAAGGTCTACACCACGGAGAATGGCTGCTTCGCCAAGACGTTCGGGCTCGACCCGGACTTCGAGCCCGCCATTTACAACGCCACCACCATGCCGGACGCCTACCTGGAGAACGTCTCGACCAGCGCCGACGGCAAGGTGGATTTCTTCGACACCTCCTACACCAAGAACGGCCGCACCACCTGGCCATTCTCCTACGTCAACCCGTGGCCGCCGAACGAGGTGGGCACCGCCGAGATCCTGCTCATCCTGAACCGGAACGAGAACATCGTCCCCGGGGTCGCCAGGCTCGACCGGGACCAGGCGGCGGCCTACTTCATGCTTGGCGAGACCACCGGGACCTCGGCGGGTGGCAAGGACGAGGAAGGCAAGTTCCTCCGGGTGCCGGGCACCAACCCGTTCTTCCCCCGGGACATGGCCGACATGGGTAACCGGATGCTCGAACTGCTCGACAGCCACGAACTCGAGGTCTACGTGCTCAACACCGGGCGGGTCGGCGGTGGCGACGGTCACCCCGGCTCGAAGAAGGTGAAGATCCCGCACTCGTCCGCGCTCGTCCAGGCGATCGCCGAGGGCACCATCGAGTGGACCACCGACCCCGACTTCGGCTACGAGATCGCGCAGGCGGTGCCGGGCATCGATGACCCCGAGATCCTGCAGCCACGGCGGCTTTATGAGCGCCAGGGCCGGATGGACGAGTACAACGAGATGGTCGGCAGGCTCAAGCGCGAGCGCAAGGACTACCTGGCCTCATTTACCGGCCTCGACGACGCCGTCATCAAGTCGATCGGTTAACACAACCGGCGTATCCGGGGCCCGGCGGCTCGTCCGCCGGGCCCCGGATACGGTAGAGGGAGATCGTCACCGCGAGCGTGACCCGCATCGGGTCCGGGAGTGCGCTGATGCAGGCCGCCGTCGCCGCCGGATCCACGTGCCAGGCGCTCGGTCCCATGGCGACCATCCAGCCGAGCGCCTTGTGACCGAGCGACAGCGTCGCGACGTGCTCGCGCCGGGCTGCAGCCACGAAGTGTGCATTGAGCTTTCCGGCCAGCCGCTCATCCTTGTCCGGGCCTACGGTCAGCATTCCGAGCGGCTCGATCAGTTCTCCCAGGTGCTCCGGCATCGGCGTGACCACCAGCAGCCTGCCGCGCGGATGCAGGATACGGTGCAGTTCGGCCCCGTTACGCGGGGCGAACACGCTGAGCGCGGCCACGGCGGCGTGATCGGCCACCGGAAGCCGACGCCACACGTCGCACGCCACCGCCCCCACCCGCGGATGGGCCTGGGCCGCCCGCCGCAGGGCGAACTTCGACGCGTCCAGGGCCAGGCCGGACCTTCCAGGCAGACGGCCGAGGACGGCGGCAAGGTAGTAACCGGTCCCCGCGCCGATATCGGCCACACACCCAGGCACGGCCACACTCGCAAATCCGCCCACGCTGGCTGCCTCAGGCACCGACTCGGACTCAGCCTCGGCCGCGACCCCCTCGGCCAGCATGGCAGCAACTTCTTCGGCCAGCGAGCCGAAGTGACCTGCCGCCAGGAACTCCGCCCTGGCCGCCACCATCGCCGCCGTGTCCGCCCGCGGTGCACTTGCCCCGGGCCGCAGCAGGCTCACATATCCCTGCCGGGCGACGTCGAAGGCGTGCCCATTCGCGCACCGCAGCGAGCCGCCGTCCCGGCGCAGCCCGCCGTCGCAGTGCGGGCAGGCCAGCCACCCGATGACATCGTCAAGCACCCGTTCATTCTCGCCGCCGCACGTTCGCACCGCGTGCTTGGAGATGGCGTCGGCGTTGGGTGTGGGGTTATGGCTGCGGTTCGCCCCGCGTGCTTGGGGACGGTGTCGGCGTTGAGTGTGGGGTTGTGGCTGGCGGTTCATTCTCGCCGCCGCACGTTCGCACCGCATGCTTGGAGATGGCGTCGGCGTTGAGTGTGGGGTTGTGGCTGCGGTTCATTCTCGCCGCCACACGCCGAGCCGCCACCACGCCCATGTATTAACTTCCCCGACGCCTGCTGGCCCGCTTTGCGCAAGAGCGATTTCCATCACATGCTGCGTTCATATGCAGGCTTGACCGGCTGGTCCGGCAACTGACCTGGACTTGCCGGTCCGGTACTTCCTTAAAACGCCCGAACGCGGGTACCTTCAGTGGTAATGGGCGGCAAGTAGCCGCCCCCCGGGAAAGGCCCTGCCAATCCTCGAGCTTCGCGTCATGGCACGCAGGCGAGATGACCGGAGGGCCGGTGCGCGGTCCTTCCGGGGCCGCCCGGTCCGACCGACACGTTTGTGTCCGAGCGGTCGCCACATCTGGCGCCCAGAGGAGAGCGTGTGCCTAATCCCTCGAGTCCTCGCCGGCGTGCCCGCGCCAGCCAGCGAACCTACGTCCTCGACACCAGTGTTCTGCTCGCCGATCCAGCGGCCATCACCCGCTTCGACGAACACCGCATCGTACTGCCGATCGTGGTCATCACGGAGCTCGAAGCCAAAAGAAATCACCCCGAGCTCGGCTACTTCGCCCGCCAGGCGCTCCGCTACCTGGACGAACTGCGGATCACACACGGCAGGCTGGACACCGACCTGCCGATCAGCGAGCAGGGCGGCACCCTCCGGGTCGAGCTGAACCACGCCGACCCCCAGGTCCTGCCGGCCGGATTCCGGCTGGGCGACAACGACACCCGCATCCTCTCGGTGGCCCGCAGCCTGGCCGCCGAGGGCGAGGACGTGGTGCTGGTCAGCAAGGATCTGCCGCTCCGGGTGAAGGCCGCGTCCATCGGGCTGCCAGCCCAGGAGTACCGCGCCGAGCTTCCGGCCGAGTCGGGCTGGACCGGGATGCGCGAGCTCAGCGTGGACGCCGACCAGATCAAGGAGCTGTACGACACGGGGAAGCTGGACTGCGAGGAAGCCCGTGAGCTGCCCTGCCACACCGGGCTCGTGCTGTCCGCGCCGGGCGGCAGCGCGCTCGGCAGGGTTCTCCCGGACAAGTCGGTGCGCCTGGTCAGGGGCGACCGGGAGGCGTTCGGGCTGCACGGCCGGAGCGCCGAGCAGCGGGTAGCGCTCGATCTGCTGCTGGACCAGGACGTGGGGATCGTCTCGCTGGGCGGCCGGGCGGGTACCGGCAAGTCGGCGCTCGCGCTGTGCGCCGGGCTCGAGGCCGTGATGGAGCGCAAGCAGCACCGCAAGATGCTGGTCTTCCGGCCGCTATACGCGGTGGGTGGCCAGGACCTCGGCTACCTGCCGGGCACCGAGGCCGACAAGATGAACCCCTGGGCGCAGGCCGTCTACGACACGCTGTCCGCGGTTACCACCCAGGATGTCATCGACGAGGTGCTGCACCGCGACATGCTCGAGGTCCTCCCGCTCACCTACATCCGGGGCCGCTCGCTGCACGACGCCTTCGTGATCGTGGACGAGGCCCAGTCGCTGGAGCGTGGCGTCCTGCTCACGGTGCTGTCCCGGATCGGCGCCGGGTCGAGGGTGGTGCTCACCCACGACGTCGCCCAGCGCGACAACCTGCGGGTGGGCCGGCACGACGGAGTGGTCGCCGTGATCGAGAAGCTCAAGGGCCACCCGCTGTTCGCCCACGTGACCCTGGTCCGCTCCGAACGCTCGCCCATCGCCGCCCTAGTCACCGAGATGCTGGAGGACTCCGGCCTCTAAACCCACCCACGCCCCCACGGACGGGCGTCAACTTAAGGTTGACGACAGGCCCGTAGTCAACCTATGGTTGACGTATGACGGAACCAGTTGAACCGCGGCAGATGTCCAACCCGGTGCGGCTTGGCGACCTGATCGAGGTCATCAAGAAGGTGCATTCCGGCCCGCTCGAACAGCTCACCGGCGCATGTCTCGCCGCCGATCACCTTGGCGAAGTGGCCGACCATCTGATCGGCCACTTCGTGGACCAGGCGCGGCGTTCCGGAGCGTCCTGGACCGACATCGGCCGGAGCATGGGGGTCACCAAGCAGGCGGCCCAGAAGCGCTTCGTGCCCAAGAGCCCGGCCGGCCCGTCGGACTTCGAAGGCTTTGACGGATACACCCAGGGCTTCAGCCGGTTCACCGACCGGGCCAGGAACGTCGTGATGGCTTCCCAGGAGGAAGCCCGCGTGGCCGGCAACGATCAGATCGGCCCGGGGCACCTGGTCTTGGGCCTGCTGTCCGAGCCCCAGGGGCTCGCCGCGAGGGCGATCACCGAACAGGGCGTGACGCTGGACCGGGTCAGGGAGGCGGTGACCCCGGCGCTGCCGTCGGCGGCCACGGAGCCGCCCCCGCTGATCCCGTTCGCCCCCGCGTCAAAGAAGGTGCTGGAACTCACGTTCCGTGAGGCCGTGCGGATGGGCCACAACTACGTCGGCACCGAGCACATCCTGCTCGCCCTGCTCGAACAGGAAGACGGCGACGGGGTCCTGGCCAGCCTCGGCATCACCAAACCCGGCACCGAAGCCAGCATCACCAAAGCCTTGAACTCGCTCAAGGCATCCTGACCGAAGACTCGCCGTCCCGGCCGGGTCGTCACCCGGCCGGGGCCGTACCAAAGACTCGCCGCCCTGGCCGGGCCGTCACCCGGCCGGGGCCGTACCGAAGACTCGCCGTCCCGGCCGGGCCGTCACCCGGCCGGGACGGCGGCATTCCGGGAGTGCCTGGCCAGCAGGCGATGGCGCCGGCCCGGCCCGTAGGATGTGGACATGCCGGTACGGGCGTGGCGGGTTCGCCTGGTGCGTGGGCCGGCCGCGATCGTGGCCGGGGCCGTCCTGGTGGCGGGCTGCGCGGCGGGGCCCGGCGCCAGCAAGGGCGGCAAGACGGCGAACATGGCCGCCAGCACCCCGGGGACGACCGTCTTCACCGGCGCGAGTGCGCCGCGCGTCCCGGCTGTCAGCGGTAACCGGCTCGGCGGCGGGACGCTGAACCTCGCGTCCTACCGTGGCCACGCGGTGGTGCTGAACTTCTGGGGATCGTGGTGCACGGTCTGCCAGCAGGAGGCCCCGGAATTTTCCACCATCGCCCGGCACTTCGCCGGCTCGAAGGTTCAGTTCCTCGGCGTGGACGTCGCCGACAGCACGGCCAGCGCCCATGGTTTCATGAAGCACTTCCGGATCGGTTACCCGAGCTTCTATGACCCCAGCAACCGGATCGCCCCCTCCTTCAAGGGCTTCATCCCGCCCACCGCGTTCCCCAGCACCCTGGTTATCTCGCCCACCGGCCGGATCGTCGCCCGGGTCATCGGTGCGGTGTCCGTCAAGGGCCTCACCAGCCTCATCGACAAGGCAGCAAGCCCGTCCTGACCGCGATGGCGCCGGGAGGAGATGGCGGCTGGTGCCGGTGGCCGTCATCGTCAGCTCGGCCGCGGCCGGCCTCTGTACCGGCTCGACGGCATCCTGCTGCGCAGGCTGGCCGGTGATGGCGACATGCTCACCGTCCGGATCGACCTGGACTGATTCCGGCCGGCGCAGCACCGGCCGCCAGGGAATACCGCAGGCATGCGGCCGCCCCTGGCCTGGGAGGAAAGCCAGGGGCGGCGCGTGGTGGCGCGCGTGAGTATCAGACGCGCGGTTGCAGGTGCAGGACCACCACCTCATCGGTGCCGGAGCCCGGACCGTTGTTGTTGCCCGAGGGCTGACCGGTCTCATAGGGGTTCTGCTGGGTTGGCCAGCCGGTGAAGTTCTGCGAGTTGTACTCGAACCACTCCGAGGCCGTTGTGGTCGGGATGATCGGCAGGTCGGCGGCCACGAACTTGGCGATCGGCGCCAGGGCCGCGGTCTGGGCGGTCACGCTGCTGGCCGCACTCAGCTTGGCCAGGTCCGCGTTCATGGCCGGGTCGTTCAGCCGCTCGTAGTCGCCGGTTGCCGCCGAGCCGCTGGCCAGCGAGCTGTTGAGCCACCCGTTGTACATGTTGTAGGGGGTGATGCCGCTGTTCGACCAGTGCATGGTCATCTGGAAGTTGCCGCTGGCGACGTTGCCGCTCCACGCGGTGACGGCCTGACCCTGGAACGTCGCGTCGATTCCGGCCGCCTTCAGTTCCTGGGCGATGATGGAGTCGTCCTCGGCGTAGTCGGTGTAGGCCGACGGGTCGATGATCGTGATGGCGACCGGCTTGCCGCCCTTCTCGAAGAACCCGTTGCTGCCCTTGGTGTATCCGGCCTTCTCCAGCACCTTCTCGGCGGCCGCCGGGTTGGCCGTGGCCGAGTTGGTCATGGAGGCGACCGGCCCGCTCCACGGGGCGAACGTCGGCAGAGTCAGCCCGGTCGCGTTCAGCACCGGGTTCTCCAGGCCGGCCTCACCCTCGGAGGCGATCACCGTGCGGTTGATCGCCAGGCTGATCGCCTGCCGGACCGGAAGCTGGTTGGTCGGCCACTTGGTCAGGTTCGGCATCAGGCTGTTGGTGCCGCCCGCTGCCTCCCAGTAGTGGTGGTAGGCCGGGGAGGTGTTGACGAACTGCTTTTGCAGACCGGGGATGAAGTTGCCAGTCCAGTCGATCTGCCCGGAGAACAGTGCGTCAAGCGCACCGGTGTTGGAGGTGTAGACGGGGAAGTAGATCTTCTTCACCTTCACCATCGATGCCTGCCAGTAGTGCGGGTTCGGCACCAGCGTGTAGCCCTGCGGGGTGAAGCTGCCCAGCATGTACGGTCCGGTGCCGACCGGGGTCGGGTCGGCGAACGTCGCCGGGTTGCCGGCCTTGCTCCAGATCGCCTTGGGCACGATCGCGACGCCGGCGATCTCCTCCAGGTTGGTGTACTGCGGTGTGGCGAAGGTGAGCGTCACGTTGTTGCCGCTCGTGCTCACGCTGGAGATGGCCAGGCCGCCGGAGTTGATCGACGCGTTCGCCTTCATCAGGTTGAAGGTGTAGGCGACGTCGGCCGGGGTCATCGGCGTGCCGTTGTTCCACTTCACACCGGTGCGGATGGCGAACGTGATCGTCTTTCCGCCGTTCGACCAGGTGTAGCCCGTGGCCAGCCACGGATACCACTTCGGCGGCGCGGCGATGTCGAACTGGATCAGCGGTTCGTAGATGAGCCCGGTCGCACCCATGCCGTAGGCCGCCTGGGTGGGCACGAATGGGTTGAACGCCTGCGTGATCGTGCTTTCCGGCGAGCTCTCCATCACCAGGGTGGTCGAGCTGGAGCCCTTGGAGGTCTTTCCCGGCGAGCTGTTGTTCGAGGGCGACGACGAGCACGCGCCGATCCCGATGGCGACAACGCCGGCCGAAGCAACAGCCATGAGCCTTCTGTTACTTAGCAGTCTCCTCATCATTTCGTCTTTCCTTCGTCAAAAGATCAAATAGGCGGGCGGATGGTGGGGGCTGGCTGGTCACTCACCCCCCTGTTGGCTGGGCGCAGCGAGAACGCCGGGGGCAGCCACGTCCAGGTGCCAGCAGGCGGCTTCCCTGGCGGTGGCGACGGGCCGCAGGGCGGGTGCCTCGGCCCGGCAGCGGTCGTCGGCGAACGGGCACCGGGGGCTGAACGGGCAGCCACCCGCCGGCGTGGCCGGGACCGCTGGGCGCGCCGGGTGGGTCCCGGCAGTACTTTTTTGGCCGGAGAGACGCCCGACGGCACTTTTTTGGCCGGAAAGATGCCCGCGCAACGCGCTGCCCAGGTTGTCCGGATCGGGTGCCGAGGCGATGAGCAGCTGGGTGTAGGGGTGCGCGGGGTGCTGGGTCAGGTCCTCGGCCGGGCCGCGCTCGACGATCTGGCCCGCGTACATGACCAGCACGTTGCCGGCGAAGTAGCGCGCCGAGGCGATGTCGTGGGTGATGTACAGCAGGGCCAGCTTGAAGCGCTTGCGCAGGTCGTCGAGCAGGCTCAGCATCTCCAGCCGGATCGACACGTCGAGCATGGACACCGGCTCGTCGGCCAGCAGCACGCTCGGCCGGGCCGCCAGCGCCCTGGCGAAGCTGACCCGCTGGCGCTGGCCGCCGGACAGTTCATGTGGGTACTTGCCGAGGAAGTGCTTGGCGGGCGCCAGCCGCACCTGCTCCAGCAGGCCGGTGATCTCCTGCGCCACCGCGTTCTTCGAACCCGGGTGCTGGTGCAGCCGCACCGGCCGCTCCAGGTGGTGGCGCACGGTGTGCACCGGGTTCAGTGACGCGAACGGGTCCTGGAAGACGAGCTGCACCTCGCTCTTGTGCCGCCGGAAGGCCCGGCCGCTGGACGGATCGACGGGCTTGCCGTGCAGCATGATCGAGCCGGAGGTGAGCCGCTCCTGGCCGGCCAGCAGCCGGGCCACCGTGGACTTGCCGGAACCGCTCTCGCCGACCAAGGCGAGGACCGTGCCCCGGTACAGGTCGAAGGAGACGTCCCGCACCGCGTGCAGCACCTCGCCGCGGCCGAGCCGGAAGTCCTTGTTCAGCGAGATGGCCTGCATGGCGGGGGCACCCGGCCCAGCGCCCACCGGCGAGACCTCCGGGGCGGCCGCAGCGTTCATGACCTCAGCTCCTCGCGCTCGGGCACGTCCTCGCCCACCGCGGCCGCCGGCTGGACCGGGGTGCCGGGCCGGACGAATGGGCACGCCGTGACATGGCCGGAACCGGCAGCCGGATCCACCGGAGTCAGGCTCATGTCCACTTCTGTGCACGCCTCGGTGCCGTAACGGCAGCGGGGCAGGAACGGGCAGCCCGGCGGCGGGTTGCTCAGGTCGGGCGGCGACCCGGGGATGCCTGCCAGCTCGCGGCGCGCGCCGCGCAGCGACGGGAACGAGTTGATCAGGCCCTTGGTGTAGGGGTGGGCGGCCTCGCGGTGGATCTCACCGGCCGTGCCGGTCTCCAGGAGCTGGCCCGCGTACATCACCGCGATCCGGTCGGCCAGCTCCAGCAGCAGCGAGAAGTCGTGGGTGATGAACAGGATCGAGAAACCAAGGCGTGACTTCAGCTCAACGATCTGGGCGAGGATGTCCCGCTGCACCACCACGTCCAGCGCTGTGGTCGGCTCGTCCATGATCACGATCTCCGGGTCGGTGGCCAGCGCCATCGCGATGGCCACCCGCTGGCGCATGCCGCCGGAGAGCTGATGCGGGTAGCTGCGCAGCCGGGCGCGCGGGATGCCCACCAGGTCCAGCAGCGAAGCGGCCTTCTCCCGCGCGTCCGGCCGGGAGATCTTCAGGTGGGCGTGGATGACGTCGAGTAGCTGGTCCTGGACGTTGAGCACCGGGTTCAGCGCGTTCATCGCGGACTGGAACACGATGGCGATCTCCCGCCAGCGCAGCCGCTGCAGCTCGCTGGGCTGCAGCCGCATGATGTCCACCGGGTCGGTCATCCGCCGCCCGCAGTACCGGACGCTGCCGCCGGTGACCAGCGCCGGCGCCCGGAGCAGCCGGCAGGCGCCGTAGGCGAGGGTGGACTTGCCCGAGCCGCTCTCTCCGGCCAGGCCGACGACCTCGCCTGGGTTCAGGGCCAGGTTCATCCGGTTCACCGCGCGCACGTCGCCGCCCGGGGTGCGGTAGACGACCGAGAAGTCGCGGATGCTGAGCACGGGCTCGGTGGAGGCTCTGTCCATGCTGTTCACCGGCTTCCCCCCCGCTCGTCAAGCAGTGAGCTGCGGGAGAACGAGTGCAGGAAGCGGGTCAGCGCGCTGCGCCGTGGCGGGATCGCCTGCAGCACCGGGGTCGGATCGGTGGGCTGGAGCCTGCGCCCGGCGATCCGGTTGGCGTGGCTCGCGTCCCGCAGCCGGGGGTTGCCGAGCTCGTCGATCCCGGTGTTCAGCAAGACCAGGGCGGTGCCCATCAGCGCCACGGCGAGCCCGGGCGGCACGAACCACCACCACGCGCCGAGCTCCAGGGCCTGCTGGCTCTGCGCCCAGTAGAGCATGGTGCCCAGGCTCCAGGCGTTCAGGTTGGCGAGGCCGATGAAGGCCAGCGCGACCGACGCGCTGATCGCGTAAAGCACCGTGTTCACGAAGTTCGCCGCGATCAGGCTGATCTCGTTCGGCACGATCTCGAAGGCCAGGATCCGCCAGGTCCGCTCGCCGGTCTCCCGGGCGGCGGCGACGAAGTCGCGGTTGCGGATGGCCAGCGTCTGGGCCCTGATCACCCGCGCCCCCCAGGGCCAGCCGAGCACGCTGAGCACCAGGATGGTCGCGAGCTGGCCCTTCTGCGGCAGGTAGCCAAGCAGGATGATCAGCAGCGGCAGCGCCGGGATCACCAGGAACACGTTGGACAGCAGCGACAGCAGCTCGTCCCACACCCCGCCGAGGTAGGCCGAGGACACTCCGACGATGACCGAAAGGGCCGTGGCCACGACGCCGACGAGGAACGCCAGCTCCATGGTGAGCCGGATCCCGACCAGGAGCTGGGACAGCACATCCTGGCCGCTCTGCGTCGTGCCGAGCAGGTGCGCCCCGTACGGCGCGTGCATGGACAGGTTCGGCGCCGGATTCTGGAACGAGGGATCGTAGGGCATGACCTGTGGCCCGATGATCGCCGCCAGGACGAAGACGCCGAGCAGGATCGTGCCCACCTTGGCCTTGGGTGGCAGCCGGCGCCAGAATCCCCGGCCGGGGCGTTCCCCGGCCAGAACCGCCGGGTCGGCGGTGACGGGAGTCGAGGGCAGTGCGACGGTCATCGGGCCGCCTCCCTCAGCCGGGCGCGCGGATCGGCTGCCACGATGACGAAGTCGACGATCAGGTTGGCCAGCAGGACGGCGAACGTGATCACCAGGAAGATCGCCTGCATCAGCGGGTAGTCGTTGGAGCTGACCGCGTTGAGCAGCAGCAGCCCGATGCCCGGGTAGGAAAAGACGATCTCCATGACGATCGCCCCGGACACCACGAACCCGAGCGCGAGACCGAAGCCCTGAAGCTGCGGCAGCAGCGCGTTCCGGGCGGCGTAGGTGAACATGACCCGGCGGGTGCCCAGGCCCTTGGCCTGCGCCGCGAGCACGTAGTCCTCGCCGATCGTGGTGATCATCACGTTGCGCATCTGCAGCATCCAGCCGGCCACCGAGGTGATGACGATGGTGAAGGCCGGCAGCAGCGAGTGGTAGATCGCGCTGCTGATGAAGTCCCAGTGCCAGCCCGGGATCAGGCCCTGGCCGTAGCCCTGCCCGATCGGGAACGCGTGGGTGTGGATGGCCAGCACCTCGATCAGGATCAGCGCGAGGAAGAAGTAGGGCACAGCCTGCAGGAACATCAGCCCGGGCAGCGTCCGGTCCAGCCAGCCGCCATGCCGCCAGCCCGACACGATGCCGAACAGGGTGCCGAGGAAGAACGCGATCACCGTGGCCGTGCCCACCAGGGCGAGCGTCCACGGGATCGTCTGGCCGAGCAGGGTGGACACCTTGGCCGGGTACTCGGTCACGTCGGTGCCGAAGTTGAAGTGCACGACGTCGGCCAGGTACGACCCGTACTGATGCCAGATCGAGCCGGGATGGCCGACCCCGAGCATCGCCTGCAGCGCCCGGTAGGCCGAGGGCTGCAGGTTGTGGAACTTCGACATGATGTCCTGGACGGCGTTGCCCGGCATCAGCCTGGGGATGAAGAAGTTGACGGTGAGCGCCACCCAGGCCGCGACCACGTAGAAGGCCAGGCGGCGGAGGATGAAAGGCATCGTCGGCTCCTAGCTTTTGGCGAGCCGGCCCCGGCGGCCGTCCGGGTTGCCGGGGGCGCGGCCACGCGATGCGGGCGGCTTGATCGCCTGCACCGGGCGCCGGGTCATGACGCCGGGCGGGCAGCCGCAGCTTGACCGCAGCACCAGCTCGGTCGGCAGCAGTTCGACCCGCCGCCGCAGGTTCGGCCGGGCGATCCGGTCGAGCAGCCGGTCGCAGGCCCGCTCGCCGAGCAGCCGCATCGGCTGGTGCACGGTGCTGAGCGGTGAGTCGTTCAGGCTGCCCGGGTAGATGTCGTCGAAGCCGGTCACCGCGACGTCCTCGGGCACCCGCACGCCTGCCTTGGCGAAGGCCGCCAGCACCCCCATGGCCATCTGGTCGTTCACGCAGACCACGGCGTCGGGCAGCGCCTGGCCATGGCGGATGAGCAGATCGTTCGCGGCGTCCTCGCCGCTGCGCACGCTCAGGATCCCGCGGTAGGAGCCGATCAGCTCGCAGTGTGGATGAGACTGGATCACCTGCTCCAGGGCGATCCGCCGCTCCAGCGCATCCGGCACGTAGGCCGGGCCGTCCGCGTGGAAGAACCGGCGGCAGCCGTGCTCCTCGACCAGGTGGGTGAACAGCGCGGTCGCTCCGGAGTAGTTGTCCGCCTTCACCACGTCGGTCTTGCCGGGGCTACCGGCGATGATCACGACGGGGACGCGCTCGGTGAGCCGGGCCAGCAGCGCGTCCGGGATGATCCCCTCGCCGATCAGCAACCCGTCGACCTTGCCGGTGAGCGACAGCAGCCGCGGATAGTCCCGCTCTTCCTCTTCGTAGAGGGTGGCGATCAGAAGTGACCAGCGGTGGTCATCCCGGATCCTGGCCTGCACGCCACGCAGGATCTCGTCGTAGTAGAGCAGGCCCATGTTCTCGACGTCGTACTGCTTGGCCTCGCGCTCGACGGTGACCAGCCCGATGACGTCCTTGCGCCGGCGGGACAGGCTCTGGGCCGCGCTGTCGGGTACGTAGCCAAGCTGCTCGATCACCCGTTGTACCTTCGCGCGGGTGGTTTCCCGCACACGGTCCTGGCCGTGAACGACCCGGGAGACCGTGGCGGTGGAGACGCCGGCCAGCCGGGCGACGTCGTAAAGAGTTACCACGCTCCCGCCACGATCGGCAGACGCCATCCGTGATCACATCCCGGCGTAGTGGGATTCGGTCCGATCTAAGCGGTTACATCCTTAAATCTAAGCGCTTACACTAAGGCTCGGCACTACCGCCGTCAAGCCCCTCGGTGGCCACGGCATCGCACTGGGTGATTAATAAGTTGTTAAAGCGCGCAAGGAGGGTTCGATGACGACTACGGCGTCCGGTACCAGTGGCGGCCTGCGGTTCCCGCCGGGGTTCGCCTGGGGGGCGGCAACGGCGGCTTATCAGATCGAGGGAGCCCCGGACGCCGACGGAAAGGGCCCCTCGACCTGGGACATCTTCAGTCACGTGCCAGGCAACGTGCGCGGCGGCGACACCGGCGACATCGCCTGTGACTCCTACCACCGCTACGGCGAGGATGTCGAGCTGATCGCCTCGCTGGGCCTGAACTCCTACCGGTTCTCGATCTCCTGGCCCCGGGTCCAGCCCACCGGAAAGGGAAGCTTCAACCAGGCCGGCATCGACTACTACCGGGCCCTGCTCGGCAAGCTCGCCGAGCACGGCATCACCGCCGCGATCACGCTGCACCACTGGGATCTCCCGCAGGCCCTGCAGGACGAGGGTGGCTGGGCGGTCCGCGACACCGCCTGCCGGTTCGCCGACTACGCCGCCCGCATGGCCGGGGAGTTCGGCGGCCAGGTCGCCCGCTGGATCACCCTGAATGAACCGCAGGTCCTGGAGAGCCACGGCTACCGCACCGGCGTGCACGCTCCCGGCGTGCGCGACTGGGCCGCCGCGGCCGCCGCCACCCACCACCTGCTACTCGGCCACGGCCTCGCCGTCCAGGCCATGCGCGCCGTGCTCCCGCAGGGCGGCGAGATCGGCATCACCCTGGACTCCCACCCGGTCCAGGTGGTCGGGGACCACTCGGAGAACCTGGAACTGGCCCGGCTGGCCGTCGACGCCGAGCTGAACGGCCTGTTCCTCGAACCCCTCCTTGACGGCCGCTACCCGGAGCACGCCCCGGCGGCGCTGGTGCCCCCGGACTCGGTGATCGCCGACGGCGACATGGCCACGATCAGCCAGCCCATCGACTTCCTCGGCGTCAACTACTACGCCTCGGTCTACCTGCGGGCCGGCGACGCCGAGAATCTCAGGCAGCACGAGCGCAAGTCCCGCTCGGAGCTGCCGCCCGGCGTCGTTGAATACCGCCCGCCAGAGTTCGACGTGACCACGATGGGCTGGCTGGTGGACGCCGAGGGGCTCTACGAGCACCTGCTCAGGCTCACCAAGCAGGCCCCAGGCCTGGCCCTCTATGTCACCGAGAACGGCCGCGCCGCCGAGGACTACGTCACCCCCGAGGGTGTCGTCAACGACGTCGAGCGGGTCAAGTACCTGCACGAGCACCTGGACGCCGCCGCCCGCGCGATCAGGGACGGCGCCAACCTGGCCGGCTACTACGTCTGGTCGCTGCTGGACAACTTCGAGTGGGGCTGCGGCTACCAGAAGCGCTTCGGCATCATCTACGTCGACTTCGCCACCCAGCGCCGCATCCCCAAGGCCAGCGCCCGCTTCTACGCACAGGTGGTGAAGGCCAACGCCGTCCCCCCGCTGCCCGCGAGATAGATTCGCCCCCCACTGAATCTTTCAGCCCGTTCACTTCCTTACGGACCCGGCTGGCCAGGCGCTCACCGGCCCGTTGAGCGTCCTGGCCTGGCCGTCAGAGAGCGCGGTCTGACCGTTCAGCATCCAGTACCGCCACACCCAAGATCACGAACCCGGGCTGCCGTGCTAAAGACCCTTGGGGTTGTACAGCCAGTGCCAGTGCCCGATTTTCTGGGTGGTTGTCTGCGCAGGCCAGGACTCGCAACCGGAAGAGGCATGGACCATACCCAGCCCAGCATCACCCGGAGGGGGCGGGCCGGGTCGCCACCGCACTCCACAGTGCTCCGCGATCAGGCCGGTGCGGGCCGGCAGCCTGGTCGCCAGGCATAGGAGGCTGGCTGGCCACGGCTGGTAGGTGTTGGCCGCACCCGATGAGTCCCCCACCGGTTGCCGTGGCCAGCCAGGTGGGCCCGGCCCACCTTCCCCCTACTAGATCAGAGCGGAACAGGCCGGGCTTGATACACCTGGCAGCAGGCTGGCACCTTTTTCGCTGCCTGTCGGTGGTGCTTCACCAGGACATTACGGGCGCGGCGGCGGCTGGCGGATCCGTGGAAACTACCTATCTAGTTGTGCGCGCTACTGCTGGATGGCGGGAGCGGGATAGCTCGCGAAGCAGTTCGGTGACCTCGCGGTGGCCGGGTCGAGGGCGTTGAGGGTCAGCCGGATCGTGGTGTTGTCGTAGCTGAGGTCGGCATGGTCGACCGAGTCGAACGGGCAGGAGGACTGCACGTACTCGTTGTGTACGCCGGGTTCGTTGATGAACGACGAGCCGACCGGGGTGACAACGAACTCGTTCAGCGTCTCGATCACCGTGTAGCTGACACCAGCTTGCGCGACCGGGCCGTTGTCCAGCGCGTCCACCACGGCGGATCCGCTTTCCTGGTCGGCACACGCCGGGCAGCCTGCCGTGAGGATCTGGTTCGCGCCGGGGAAGACCTGGGCGAGGCTGGCCAGGCCATCCAGCGTGGTGCCGTGGGTCGTGGGCGACAGCGCGACGATGGTGTGGATGTCCGGGGCGAGGCCGAGCAGCTTGGCCACGTACTCGGCGAGCAGGCCGCCCTGGGAGTGCCCGACCAGGTCGACCTGGACGCCGCCGTAGCTGGCGCGGACCTGGCCGATGAGGCTGGCGACCTGTTGTGCGGAGGCGGGCACCGGCCCGGTCGACTGGATGAACGCACCGGGGGTACCGCCGTAGTTCAGCGAGAACACGCAGTACCCGTCGTTGGCCAGGATGGGGCCCAGCGCGCCGTAGTCGTCCTCCATGTTGGCGAACGTGCCGGGGATGAGGATCACCGGCCGTGGGTGCGCGGCGCTGAGCCGGCAGCCGAAGTTGTTGACGCCGGGTGGCGGTGCGGCCGGGTTGGTCAGCGCGGCGGCGATCCCGGCGGCGATGTTGGGCTGGATGAAAGCGGCGGCCTGGGCGGGTGCCGCGATGGCGATTGGCGTGACGAGCAGGGCGAGGGCGGTGAGCACGCTGGAAAGGCGGCGGGGCAGCGGCATGGGATCTCCTTGGGCGGGGTGTGACCGGAGTCATATTTACGCTGCTGTCAACCGAATTTACGACCGTGTCAATTGCTGGTCAACCCCCGGTAGGATCGGAGATTATGCGGGCCGACGTTGAGGCCGCGGCTGTGGCCGCAGGGCGTGGTTCCGGCGAAGAAAGCAGAGCCCGTCGGCGGCTCTCCCGGGCTGACCGGCGGGCGCAGATTCTCCGGGTCGCCGAGCAGGTGTTCAGCCAGCGCGGCTACCAGGGCACCGCGCTGGAGGACATCGCGGCCAGCGTGGGTGTGACCCGCCCGCTGATCTACAACTACTTCGCCGACAAGGACGAGCTGTACCTGGAATGCCTGCACGCCGCCCGGGGCGAGCTCGAAGCCGCCATCGTCGCAGCGGCCGGCGCTCATGAGCATCCCAGGGACATGTTGCGGGCCGGGATGGTCGCCTACTTCACGTTCGTGGCCGAGCGCGGGAAGCGCTGGGACATGCTGTTCGGCGGCGGCATCGCGGTCGCCGGGACCGTGGCCGAGCGGGCCGAGCAGATGCGCTTCGAGACCGTCGAGAAGATCGCCGCGCTCATCCGCGCCGCCGCCCCGGACCACCCGGCGCAGGCGGCGGTCGCCTACGCGCACGCCATGTCCGGCGCCGGGGAGCAGCTGGCCAAGTGGTGGCGCCGCAACCCGCACATCCCGCTCGGTGACATCGTCCAGTACCACTTCGACATGGTCTGGACCGGGCTCCAACAGGTAGCTGAGGGCTGAGAGACTAAAGCATGACCTTCGATCTGAACTCCCTGCTGGCCGAGCGCGCGGGCCAGGGCTACGAGCTGCAGGACAAGTATCTCAAGCCGCACCTGTCCCGGATGCTGCACGTCATCGGGTTCGACAAGGTCTACGAGAAGGCCGAGGGCGGTTACCTCTGGGACTCCGACGGCAACAGGTACGCCGACTTCCTGACCGGCTTCGGGGTGTTCGGGATGGGCCGCAACCATCCGGTGATCCGCAAGGCGCTGCACGACCTGCTCGACGCCGAGGTGGCCGACCTGGTCCAGTTCGACTGCGCGCTGCTGCCCGGCCTGCTGGCCGAGCGGCTGCTGGCCAAGGCCCCCGGGCTGGACCGCGCCTACTTCTGCAACAGCGGCACCGAGGCGGTCGAGACCGCGCTGAAGTTCGCCAGGTACTCAACCGGTAAGACCAGGGTGCTCTACTGCGATCATGCCTTCCACGGCCTGACCCTCGGCTCGCTGTCGGTCAACGGGTCGCCCGAGTTCCGCCGCGGCTTCGATCCGCTGCTGCCGGACGGCCGGATCCCACTCGGCGACCTGGACGCGCTGGCCCGCGAGCTGCGGGCCGGCGACGTGGCCGCCCTGCTGGTCGAGCCGATCCAGGGCAAGGGCGTGCACATCTGCCCGCCCGGCTTCCTGGCCGCTGCCGCTGATCTGCTGCACGAGCATGGCGCCGTGCTGATCTGCGACGAGATCCAGACCGGGCTGGGCCGCACCGGCCGGTTCTTCGCCTACCAGCACGAGGACGTGCAGCCGGACATCGTCACGGTCGCCAAGGCACTGTCCGGCGGGTTCATCCCGGTCGCCGCCACGCTGGCCAAGGACTGGATCTTCCAGAAGGTCTACTCGTCCATGGACCGGCCGTTCGTGCACGACTCGACGTTCGGCCACAACGCGCCGGCCATGACCGCGGGCCTCGCCTCGCTGGCGGTCATCGAGGACGAGCACCTGGTCGAGAACGCCGAGCGGATGGGCGAGACGCTGATGGCCGCCCTGGCCGAGATGGCCGGCCGCTACGAACTGCTCGGCGAGGTCAGGGGCCGCGGGCTGATGATCGGGCTGGAGTTCTGCAAGCCCAGGTCGCTCAAGCTGCGCACCGGCTGGAACATGCTCCAGGCGGCCAGGCACGGCCTGTTCGCCCAGATGATCGTCGTCTTCCTGTTCCAGCGGCACCGGATTCTCACCCAGGTCGCGGCCGACCACGACGAGGTGATCAAGCTGCTGCCCACGCTCACCATCGGCGAGACCGAGGTGAAGCTGTTCTGCGACGCCTTCGCCGACGTCATGGACGACGCGAGCCGTGGCAGCGGCCTGATGTGGGACTTCGGCCGCACCCTGATCAAGCAGGCGGTCAAGCGCTGAGCCTCGGCCCCTCGGCCAGCATCATTTCGGCGATCTCGATGTCGAGCCGGCTGGTGATGGGGAAGAGCTGTTCGCTGCCCCGGAACAGGTGGACAGGTATCTCCGGCAGGTACCTGAGCACGATGGCGCAGTCGTCGGAAGGTTTGAAGTCCGGATCCGCGACGGCAAGTTCGTAACCACGGCGGATCACCCGGCGCCGGAACCCCTGCGGTGACTGCCGCTTGCGCAGCCGGTCCCGCGAGGGCCGTTCATCTATATAAAGGTCTTTGATCGTCACCATGGTGTCGGAGGCAGGGACAGCAGCGCAGGCTGCCTCATGTACCTCGAGCGCCGTCAGGCATTCCCCGATCACCCGCGCAGACACAAGCGGGCGGTTCGCGTCGTGGATCAGCACGTTGCCGTCCGGCTCGCCCAGGGCCAGGAGCGCCCGCCGGGCGGCCTCGGTCCGGGTCGCGCCGGTCTCGACGACCCGTATCCCGGCCCGGCCGGCCACGTGCCCGGCCAGCTCGGGTGCGGCGGCCACCAGGATCTCGTCCACGCCGGGAGCATCGCCGAACGCGGCGATGGAGTGCTCCAGGATGGGACGGCCGCCCAGCGGCATGACCAGCTTCGGCTCCGCGCAGCCGGGCAGCGGGGCGGCGTCCCAGGCGAGGATCACGGCGACGGTGTGCAAGAGGTTCTCCTTCAGCCGCTCGGCTGGCTGGCGGCGGACAGGAACTTCGCGGCGATGACCAGGTCGTGCGGGTAGGTGATCTTGATGTTTTGTTCGTCGCCGGGGATGCAGCGCACCGGGGTGCCGGTGTAGCGGGTCACGCAGGAGGCGGTGTCGGTGCCGGTGAACCCGTCCGTGGCCGCCCGCTCGTAGGAGTCGAGCAGCGGGCCGGCCAGGAACCCCTGCGGCGTCTGCATGGCCATCATCGTGCCGAGGTCGGCCTCGGCGGTGCTGCCGTCCTCGCTGACCATCGTCAGGCCATCCCTTGGCACGCCGGGCACCGCACCGCCGTACTCCCGGGCCGCCGCCAGCACCGCCGCCGCCAGTTCCGGCGTGACCAGCGGCCTGGCCGCGTCGTGCATCAGCACGACGTCGATCGCCCCGGTGGCGATCCGGGGAGCGAGGTGGCGCAGGGCCATCAGCTCGGAATCCTGCCGGGCGACGCCCCCGGGCACGACCTCCACCTGGTAGCCGGGCAGCTCGCCGGCCAGCATGGCCGCCACCAGATCCTTGTCCTGTGGCCGCGCGACCAGCACGAGCGGGCCGATCCCGGGAACCGTCGCCAGCGTCCGCAGCGACCAGGCGGCGACGCTGCGGCCACCCAGCGGCAGGTACACCTTGTTCCGCTCGCCGCCGACCCGGACGCCCGCGCCACTGGCCAGGACCACGGCCGCGGCCGGCCGGGATTCACCTTCACGCACGGCCGCATGGTAGCCCGCCGCCCGGGCGTACATCCGCCTGACACCACGGCGAACCTCCGCAGACGCTGCGCGTCCCGCCGGTACGCTGTGCCTAATTGACAACGCATCTCGCAAAATTCAGTTACCCAGTGACCTTGACAGCGTCCTGCCCGATCACTCGCGATGCGGTTGTGAATTTGGAGGCCACCATGACCGTGGCGCTGCTCCTTGCGGCGGCGCCCGACAGGCTGTCCGCGATGGCCCAGCCGTACCGCCAGCCAGGGGACAGGATGCCCGGCGCCCCGCCATGGCTGGAATTCGTGGGTGGGCGCCTGATGTCCGCCGGAGTACGCCAGGTCGACGTGGCCATGTGCGCCGATGCCGCCGACGGGCTGCGGGCAGTGGCGGCCACCGTGCGCGACATCGGCGAACCCGTCCTCGTCTGCACCACCAGCCGGGCGCTGGCCACCCCCGGGGGTGCGCTGGCCGCGCTGGCCGGCGGCGACGGCACCGCCACCACTGCCCTGACGGCGGCCGGGGCGCTGCTGGTGGCCAGCAAGGATCTGCCGGCCGTGGCCGACGCGGCGGAAGCGCTGGCCGCCCGCATCGGCTCGGCCGGGAGCGCCGGCGGGCGGGTCCGCGTTCGCGGTCTCCTTCGCCGGACCCGGGTGGGCGGCGATCTGAACGGTGCCCTCGACTCGCTGATCGAGAGCATCGGCGGCAGCGGTGTTCACGTGAAGACCGTGAGCTACCAGGAGCCCGGGGTCAACGGCCGGGCCGCGCCGGTGCCCGGGACCGTCAACGGCGTTCGCCCGTCCCGGCGCGGTGGCGAGCCTGGTCTGCTGGCCACGTACGCGTGCGGGCCGCTGGCCAGCAGGATCGCCCGGTGGGCCGCGGCCCGCACGCTGGCCCAGACCGCGCTGGCCACCGCGGCGTTCGCCCTGTCGGTGTGCGCGGCGGCCTGGTATGCCCATGGAACCAGGTCCTCGCTGATCACCGGCTCGGTGTTGCTGGCTGTCGCGCTGCCGCTGCGCCAGGCGGCGGCGGTTTCCCCGTCGCCGCTGGCCGACTGGCTGGCCGCGGTGCCGGGCACGGCGGCGGAGTACGCGGTCTATGCGGCGCTGGCGGCGAGCTGGACGACGGCCAGGCCGCACCAGGCCTGGGTGTTCGCGACGACGGCGATGGTGCTGCTCGCGGTGCGGCAGATGACCGGCGCCTGCTACCTGTCTGTTGCTGGAATCAGCCCCCCAGTGAGTGGTTCGGGGCACCGGCTGCTGCGCCTGACCGGGCAGAGCATCGCCTTTCCACTCGCGGAGCGGACCGTGCTGATCGCCGTGACCATGCCCGTGTGGGGGCCACGCACGGCCCTGATCCTGCTGATCGGCTGGGGCGTCGTCGCCCTGGGCTATTCCCTCGCCGAGCGGGTCATCGGCAGCCGGTCGCTGGCCTCGGCCCGGCCCGGCGCCGCCACCGCGGCCCGGCCCCGTGGAGCTGTGCACGATGACGGCATCGGGTGACGCGGCCGGCCGCCCGGTCGCTACCAGCGGCATCGTTGCCTGCCGTGACGACGGCCCGCTGGCCAGCAAGATCGGCGCCACGGTGCAGGGCCAGCTGCCGCCGCTGCTGCCCGTCTTCGCCGGGCTGACCGTCACGGCCATGCTGGCGGCCCTGGGCCTGCACAACCTGCCCGGCCTGCTGCTGCTCACCCCGGCCGTCGCCATGCTGCTCGCCGCACTCGGTGCCGACAGCCCGCACGACGGCCGGCTCGACTGGCTGGTGCCGCCGCTGCTGCAGGCCGGCCAGTACGTCTACCTGGCGGCGGTGGGCTTCGCGGTAGGCGTTCCGGCACCGGCCACGTTCGCGCTGATCGCTGCGATCGCCCTGCACCACATGGATCTGCTCTGCCGGCAGCGAAACGGCATCCTGCCCAGCCCGGGCGTGACCGCGGCCGGGCTCGGCTGGGAGGGCCGGATGCTGGTGGCCGGGCTCGGCGCGATGGTGGGGATCGAGCCGTTCGTCTTCATCGTGCTGGCGATCTACCTGTGGGTGGTATTCGGCTGGGACAGCGTGACGAGCTGGCTGACGGTCGCCGGCGGTGATTCCCGCTGATCCCGCCGGCCGGCGCCGGCGGTGCGGGTGCTTCGCTTGATACCTGGGGTACCAGGGAGATATGGGGAAAATCCCCAAGGCTCATCGCTTGTCCCACTGGCTAGGATCGGTTTCCGTGGAAGGGCCGGCATGTCGATCCGCACGCTTAGGCCCGGGGCATGGGGGAACCATAAGCCCGCTCTGGGACCCGAATGGAAGTCGCTCACGACGATACGGCGTCGCTGGGTGGTTGCGGCCTTTGCCGCGTGCGCGCTCTACGCCGGTGGAGTCGCCCTGTTCACGAAGAACGACCTGCACCGGCTGTGGGGGACGGCCGCCGCGTGCGGGTACCTGCTCGCGGCCATCGCCGTGGTTGTGTGGAAGGCGCGGGGGACCGACCTGGCGCTCGGGCTCGGCCTGGCCGGCACCCTGCTCGTCCCGCTCGGCTGGCTGGCCGCCCAGGGCAAGCAGCAGCCCGAGGTGAGCGTGATCACCCGGTCTGCCCAGTTGATGATCCATCACGGCAGCCCGTACCAGAGCACCGCCGCGCTGGCCGCCGCCCACCACCCCTATGCCTACGATCCATACCTGCCGGTGATGACCCTGTTCGGGCTGCCGCGCGTGCTGCTGCGGGCGGACGTGCTGACCGATCCGCGGATCTGGTTCGGCGTCGTGTTCGTGCTCGCCTTCGCCCTGGCGCTCAAGGTCGCCGGGGCCAGGGACTGGCTCAGGTGGACGGCATTCGTCACGGCCAGCCCGGTGATCGCGTTCGAGCTCGCCGTCGGCGGCACGGACATCCCGGTCCTGGCGCTGATGTGCCTGGGCTTGGCGCTGTTGTGGGGGAGACCGGGGCAGGTGGCGGGGTCCGGGCCGGTGGCGGGGTCCGGGCCGGTGGCGGGGTCCGGGTCGCACCCGGTGCTCGCCGGGCTCGTGTTCGGCATCGACGCGTCCATGAAGGCGACCGCGTGGCCGGCGCTGGTCATCGGCATCGCGCTGCTCGCGGTGCGGGACGGAAAGCGGGCCACCCTTCAGTTCACC
Organism: Streptosporangiaceae bacterium; assembly: GCA_035308365.1. Classification (GTDB taxonomy): domain Bacteria; phylum Actinomycetota; class Actinomycetes; order Streptosporangiales; family Streptosporangiaceae; genus PALSA-505. The sequence goes on along the minus strand of DATGGU010000189.1, from coordinate 7,797 downwards.
GCCACCGCGCTGGCCGCGTGCGCGGTGCTGATCGGCCCGGTGGCTGTGCTGTGGCCCAGCGCACTGACCGAGAACACGATCTCGTTCCCGCTCGGGCTGACCAAGAGCACATCCCCGGCGGCCAGCCCACTGCCCGGGCACCTGCTGGCCGAGACCGGGCACCTCGGTCACCTGGCCGCGGTCGCGCTGCTTGCCCTGGCCGGGCTCGGTATCGCGGTGTCGCTGCTGGTGGCGGCGCCCAAGGATGTTCCGGCCGCGACCTGGCGGCTCTTCCTGGGCCTGGTGCTCATGTTCACGCTGGCCCCGGCGACCAGGTTCGGCTATTACATCTACCCGGCCGGACTGGTGGCCTGGATGCTCATTGCCCTGGCCGGCCGGCATCGCGTCGCCGCGGAACCGGCGCGGCCGACGGCGGCGGCCAGTACCTAGCTTTCTGGTCCGGCCGGCTCAGGTGCCGTTGGCTGGGTTGTCCGGGCCGGCGAAGGCGCTGGAGTCCTTGCAGATGTTGGTGCTTGCGTTGATTCCGCCGTAGGTCTGGCTGAGGTTCTGCGTGGACGGCGAGTTGCGGTGGGACCCGCCCGATGACGAGCCGTTGAGGCCGTTGAAGCTCGACCCGAGGATCAGGTAGACGGTGCCCGGCGTGAGGTTTCGGTCAAGCTGTACCTGTGCCCCGGTGAGCTGGGCCTTGAGCGTGTTCACCGCCGCCATGTCGGACGGCGTGGCGTACTCGATGACGTTGCTGGTGTAGTTGAAGTTCGGTGCGTTGCCGGTGCCGGTGACCTTGAAGCCACGGCTGGTCAGCTCGCTGGCGGCCTGCCCGGCCACGCCCTGCTGGCCGCTTCCGTTCTCCACGTCGACCTGGACGTGGCCCGGGCTGGTCGTCTGCGCAGGCGTGCCGGACTTCGGCGTCTTGGGCAGCTTGGTGTCGTGCGCGATCGAGTAGAACAGCTGGTCGGCCTGGGGCTGCTGCCAGACCACGCGATTCGGGTCGGTGGGGTCGGCGCCGTTGGGCACGGTGACGAACTGAACCGACTTCGTGGTCAGCGTGCGCAGGTCTTCGGCCAGCGACACCATGTCGGTCACCGAGAGTCCCTGGTCCGTGGTCAGCGCCTTGGCGGTGTCCCTCAGCACCGAGTACATCTTGCTGTAGCTGCTGAGCAGTCCGCCGGACTTGACCTCCTGGATGAGGCCGGCCATCAGAAACTGCTGACGCTGAATACGCTGCAGGTCAGAGCCCTCGCCGACGTAGCGTTCCCGCCAGAACGCCAGCGCCTGCTGACCGCCGACGTGATGCTTACCTGCGGTCAGGTTGATCCCGGACTTCGGATCCTTGATCGCCTCGGGCAGGCAGACGTTCACGCCACCGATGTCATTGATGACCTGCTCGAAACCGCTGAAGGTAAGCCCCACGTAATGGTCTATGTGGATCCCGGTCTCCTGCTCCACGGTCCGCCACAGGCAGGGCGGGCCGCCATAGGCGAAGGTGGCGTTCAGCATCTCGGTCGCGCCCGGCTGGGCCGGCTGGCCGGGATCGCCGAGCCCGTCGGCAGCGCACCGCAGGACCGGCACCTCGCTGTCCCGGGGCAGGCTGATCACCACGGCGCCGCGGTGGTTCGGCCGGATGTGCAGGATGAGCATCGTGTCCGAACGCTGGCCCTGCACGTTGGCGCCGAACTTCCTGTTGCTCCCGGCCCGGCTGTCCGAACCGACGACCAGGATGTTTTCTGAAGAGTTGTACGACGGCGGGCGGTTGTTGCCCAACGTGGTGGACGTGCTGAACGTTTCGATGCTGTGCACCGTGTTCAGATACGCTGCGTAAGCTGCGAGCGACGTGCCAGTTACCAGGATCGTGACGATTACCGCGATCCAGCCGATGATCCGTGCCTTGCGCGAGTGGCGCTGCCGCTTGCTACCCTGGCCACGCCGTCCTCGCTTCTCTGGTTTCCCCGCGTCGTCGAGATCGTCGTACCGGCTCATAGGCTCAGCTCTCCACCGCCTCATGGCCTGTCATCCCGCGTGCAGGCCAGAGGCTCCGTGCAGGTTACCGCATGTACGAATTGTCCGATGAGTCTTTGCCGTGGGCAGAAGCCACAGCCTGGTATAAGCTGCCGGGCTACTGCTCACGAACGTACGACGATCACAACGCGCACGCGGTTCCCTTTAGAGTGGGGTACGTGCGTTCTGGACTGCGACGCCTATTCCGGCCACCCGGTCCTGGTCAGCCTGGGGGGGAGGCCGCCAGGACGGACGAAACGACCCCAGACAACGGGGCCGGCCAGGAGCCGGAGTCCGGGCAGGCGAAACCACCCTGGGAACTGGCCGGGCCGGCCGAAGCTGAGTCGTCCGGCGGCTCCGGCTCTGATCCATGGCAGAGTTCCACCGATTGGACGCTGGGCTCGCAGAGTGGTGCGCTGGACAGCGGCTCCACCGGATCCCCTGGACAGGACGAGGGTGACCAGCCAGGGGACTGGAACCTGGCCGAGCCGATGAGTGGTGGGGGCGGCCGGTCGTGGGATGAAGAGGGTTCGGGCAGTGCTGGCCGGCCGGCTGAGACAGGCGTCACGGGCGGCGCGGATGACGCCGCAACTGGGGCTGGCGCGGAGGGTGCCGCCACGGAGGCTGACGCGGATGGGGCCGCCACGGAGGCTGGCGCGGATGGGGCTGCTGGGGCGGGCGCGGAGGGTGGCGCGGAAGACGCGGCGGCCGGGGTTGGTGTGGCGAGTGCGGTCGGCGCTGAGGCGGGTGGCGAGGGCGGAGTTACCCCGGCTGGGGCGCGGCCACGCCGGCGCTGGCTGGGTTCGTCGCGGCTGGCCCGCCATGCGCGTGTGGCCAGGCTCAGGGCCGCGGTGTCGGGTATCCAGGACAAGGCGTCCGGCCGTACCTTCTCCCGCCTCACTCTGCTTCCAGCGCTGCTGGTGATCGCCTGGCTGCTGCCCGCGATACCGCTGCTGCTCGGCGGGAGCTTCGCGCTCGCCCCGATGCTCGCGATCTCCATCCCGGTGGCGCTGGCCCTCATCTATTTCGGCCTGCGCCAGGTGCCGGGCCGCTGGCCAAAGACCGCGCAGGCCAAACCGGGCCCCGGCGACCGCGCCCCGTTCTGGGCGACGCTCTGCACGATTGTGGTCGCCGCCGGATTCACGGCCTGGCAGATCGTGATGGACTCACACCAGGTCATCGTGACCCGCGACCCAGGCGTCTACCTGAACTTCGGGTACTGGATCGCCCACCATGGCTCGGTCACCATTGCGGTGTCCGCGACCGCCTTCGGCGCCCACCACCCCGGTCTCGCCTTCGCCACCGCCGGTTTCCTCCAAAATGGCGTCAACCTGGTACCTCAGTTCCTGGCCGGGCTGCCGGTACTGCTCGCGGCCGGTTTCTGGGCCGGTGGCACCGGCGCCGCCGTGCTCGTCCCGCCGGTCATCGGCGGCTTCGCGGTGCTGGCGTTCGGCGGTCTCACCGGCAGGCTGGCCGGCCCCAGGTGGGCACCGGCCGGGGCGATCGTGCTGGCGCTGGCCCTTCCCGAGCAGTACACCAGCCGGGCCGCCTTCAGTGAGACGCTCACCCAGGTGCTCCTGTTCGGCGGCCTCTGCCTGCTCATCGACTCGCTCTCCAGCCCGGGTACCCGGATCGTGGCGGCGGCCGCTTCCACGTCAGTGGGCCCTGATCCGGCTGGTTCCGGGGTGGTTAGCGCGGGCTCGGAGGGGCTCTCTTCGGGGGGTTCCGGGGTGGTCGGTGCGGGCTCGGAGGGGCTCTCTTCGGGAGGGTCCGGCGTGGTTAGCGCGGGCTCGGAGGGATTCATTACGGCGGATTCCGGCGTGACTGGTGATGACTTGGCCGGTGCGTACTCAGCTTCTGATCCGGCCTTCGACCCGGCGAGCGGCGACCCGGGCGATCCTGACTTGATTGTCCTTGGATCGACGGATTCTGGTCCGGCCGAATTCGAGCGTGACCCCGCCGATCCGGACACCGAGGATCTTCCTTCGGTGGGCTCTGGCCCTGCCGGTTCCGGCCCGCCATCGTCGGCCCTACCAGCCCCACCGGCCCTACCAGCCCCATCAGCCTCATCGGCTCCACCAGTTCCACCGACCCCCCCAGTTCTACCGGCCACGGCGGCCCCATCGGCCTCACCGGCCACGGCGGTGCTGCCTGCCGTGGGTGCCGTGATTATGCGCTGGCGGCGGCCATCCTGGTTCGTCAGTCCCAGCCAGGCGACCATACTGGCCCTGCTCGCCGGGCTCGCCCTGGGCCTCACCGCCGCGGTCCGGGTGGACGGTCTGAGCATTCTGCTGCCCGCCGTCCCCATCGTCGGGATCATGTTCGCCGGCCGGAAGCCGCAATGGCTCCCGTTCGGCCTCGGCCTGGTCGCCGGTGCGGGATATGGTCTCGCCGACGATCTTGTGCTTGCCCGGCCGTATTTCGATTCGCTCTCGTCTTGGACGCGTCCGTTCGGTATAGCAATCGCCGCCGTGGCGGTGATCACAGTGGACTGTGCGCTCATCTGGCGATACGCCAAGCTTGGCCGCCTGGCCAAGCGTGTCCTGGGCATCGCTCCCCTGCGGTGGCTCCCCGGGGTGATCGCGACGCTGACCGTGCTCGTGGTGATCGCCTTCGCCGTCAGGCCGTACGTACAGACCGTTCGTGGCGACACCAATCCCGGAGAGATCTCCTACGTCGGCTACCTCCAGCGTGTCGCCGGCCTGCCGCTCGACCCACGCAGGCTCTACGCCGAAGACACGCTCTACTGGGTGATCTGGTACATCGGCCTGCCGGCCGTGCTGCTCGGTGTCTTCGGATTCGCCCTGCTGACCCAGCGGGTGCTTCGATCGTTCTTCACCTGGAAAGATCCAACCGGCGCGGCGCGGCTCTGGGCCCTTCCATTGCTGATCATCGGCTGGATTACGGTCACCGTCCTGTGGCGCCCAGGCACGGTCCCCGATCAGCCCTGGGCCAGCCGCCGCCTGGTACCCGTCGTGATTCCGGGCCTGATCCTGGTCGCGGTATGGGGTGCCGCATGGCTGACCGGCCGGGCACGAGCGCGTGGAGCAGGGAAGGCGGCCTCGTCAGCGGTAGCGGTCTTCTGCCTCGGCGCCCTGCTGCTGCCCACCACCCTGACCACGTTCGGCATCGGCGTCACTTCGTCGTCGGTCGCCAACGGTAACTCGAAGCGCCTGGCCCTCCAGCCCGTAGGCCCGGGACAGATCGATGCCGTGCGCAGCCTCTGCACGACCCTCGGCCCGGATGCCTCCGTCGTCATCGTCGATCCTCGCGTCGCCAGCCAGTTCACACAGGTCATCAGGGGCATGTGCAACGTCCCCGTCGCGGCCATGGACCGCCCACCGCCCGTATCGCTGCAACCGGTGATATCCAGCATCGTGAGCGCGCATCGCCGTCCCGTGCTTCTCGGCGCTGACGCTGCGGAGCTGAACCTCTTCGGCTCATCACCGCGCCGGATTCTCAACCTGACCACCACTCAGGACGCGCACGAGCTGACCAGGCCACCAACCACCACCTGGCCGATCCACTACACGATCTGGATGTCACAGGTTGGTTAGCCTCGGTGCCGTCGGCACGGCGTCCGAATTTAACTAGCCTTGCGGCCTCGACGCCAGCCAGCATGGTGCGGTGACGGTGCTGTGAAGAGGCTGGGCCCGTGGGCTGCGCTCCTGATCGTCTGGGTGTTCTGGGGCGGCACTTACATCGCGATCCGCGTTGCCGTCGAGAGTATGCCTCCCCTGCTCATGGCCGGTGTGAGATACCTGATCGCCGGCATCCTGCTGTTGCCGTTTGCGTTGCGCAGTGGCCCCGCGGACCTTCGCGGCGATGGGCGCTCGGCAGGCCGCCCGCGCGCGGTGCACTGGCTAGCCGCTGCGGTCGTCGGCGGCCTCATGCTCGGCGCCGGGAACGGCGGGGTGTCCGCCGCTGAACGCACCGTCCCGGCCGGTCTAGCATCGCTACTGGTCGCGACGGTGCCACTGTGGCTCATCGTGCTGGATTTCGCCGTGAACCGGGTGCGGATCCGGCTGCCCGCCTTGGCCGGTCTGCTCTGCGGCCTCACCGGAGTCGGTTTCCTGGCCAGGCCGGCCGGCGGCTCCTGGCGTGGCACCGCGATCATCCTGGGAGCAAGCCTCGCCTGGGCCCTGGGAACGATCCTTTCCCGCAAACTCCCAGCACCGAGCAGGCCGCTAGTAGCCTCCGCCATGCAAATGCTCACCGGTGGCGCACTGCTGCTCATCGTGGCGGCGTCTTCCGGCGAGCTGACCGGCTTTCACCTTGGCCACGTATCCGCCCGCTCCGCACTGGCCCTCGCCTACCTGATCGGCCCAGGCTCGATCCTGGCCCTGTCGGCCTACGTCATCTCCGTGCGGGAGCTGCCCACCGCGATCGTAGGCACCTACGCCTACGTCAACCCGGTGATAGCCGTCGCCCTGGCCGCGACCCTGCTGGGCGAGAAAATCACGACGGGAATGCTGATCGGCGGCTGCCTGATCATCGCAGGCGTCTCCGCCGTGGTCCGCTATCGCGATGCCGCCGCCCGCTTACCCTGCTGAGATGAGGTTCAACGACTTCAAGCTGGAACGCTACTTCGGTGAGTGGGAATTCAGCGCCAAAATCCTGCTCGGCAGCAGCGACCCAGAATCGATGCCGCTGGCAGACTTGCTATCGCTGGCCAGCGACGACGACCGCAGGCGCTGGGACGAGCTATGGCTTGGCTACACCGAGTCGGCTGGCCTCCCCGCCCTCCGCGAAGCGATAGCCGGCCAGTTCGCATCCTGCGCTCCTGACGACATCCTGGTGTTCAGCGCCCCTGAAGAAGCGATCTTCCACGTCGCCGCCGCCACCCTCAACCCGGGCGACCAGATGGTAGGCATCACCCCCGCATACCAGTCGTCCTACGAAGTCCCGCGCACAATAGGCGCGGAGGTCACCCTGGTCCCGCTGCGCGAAGACCGAGCCTGGACTCTGGATTTGGACGAACTCGCCGCTGCTGTGACCCCTCGCACCAAACTCATCTACGTAAACTTCCCGCACAACCCCACGGGTGCGACCATCTCGCCGTCTGACCAGCGGCGGATCATCGAACTAGCCGACTCCTGCGGCGCGTTCCTGTTCAGCGACGAGGTATACCGCGGCCTCGAATTCGACCCCGCAGACCGCCTGCCATCCGCGGCAGACTTGTATCCTCGCGCAATCAGCCTGGGCGGCATGTCCAAGGCCTACGGCCTGCCGGGCGTCAGGCTAGGCTGGATCGCCTGCCGCGACGCGCCTTTGGTCCAGCGCCTGCTCGCGGCCAAAGACTTCACCACCATCTGCGCCGCCGCCCCAAGCGAAATCCTCACCCTGATCGCTGTCCACGCTGCGGACCGCCTCATCAGCCGTTCGCTGACCGGCATCAAACGCAACCTCGCTCTGGTAGACGAGTTCCTGGCGCGCCGGCCTGACACCCTCCGCTGGGTACGCCCCCGAGGTGGCAGCATCGGCTTCCCCGAACTGCTCCTGGACCTGCCTGTCGCCACCTTCTGCGAGCGGCTGGTAACCGAACATGGTGTCCTTCTGGTCCCAGGTGGGATGTTCGAGACTTCCACCAACCATTTCAGGATCGGCCTGGGCAGGATGAGTCTCCCGGCCGGGCTTGCGGTGCTTGGCGACTTCCTGGACGAGCTGGCCGCTGCGTGACCCTCGATGACCTGGGGAGGAGCTGGCGATTTGCCCATTACGGCTGAGGGACCTAAAGTAAGGGGACACGCGACGCGGGGTGGAGCAGTTCGGTAGCTCGCTGGGCTCATAACCCAGAGGTCG
>DATGGU010000188.1:0-3682 GCA_035308365.1 Streptosporangiaceae bacterium | reverse complement strand
GGCGGTCCAGATTTGGGGCTTGCGTCCTATGCGGGGGCTGCGGACTCCGGCCAGGATCGGGGCGATGACATGGTCGCGGAGGGTGAGCAAGGCGCTGATGGTGCGGGCGGCGGGTAGCGGGACGTGGTAGCGGCGGGTCCTGCCGGGTTTGTCCACGAGCTGTTTGCCGCGGAGTTTGCGCAGGTCATAAGCCGCCTGCCGGATGGTGTAGCTGTCGTGGCCGGTGATCTGCCGTACCCGGGCGGCATGCTCTGCGACGGTGAACCCGCCCGGGGCGGTGGCCAGGGCGAGCGCGGCGGCCAGGGCCGCCCGGATCCGCGGCTTGTTCAGGTCGATCCCGCCGGTCCGGGTGGCGCCGAGCTGGGCGGGCAGCGGCAGCTCATCCAGCAGCCCGTCGGGCAAGAAGCCGGTATCGGCGCAGTCCAGGGCGGCGGCGAACCGGTCTGCCATCCCGGCTAGCCGGTCGATGATCTCGGCAAAGTTGTCCAGGCTGCGGCGGCAGCGCAGCTCTTTGGCGTTGTGCACGGTGGCCTCGAAGCGCAGGACATGCTCGCCCTTGGTATAGGCCTTCAGCTGCAAGCGCCCGAAGCTGATCCGGAACCAGCTCAGCCCGTACCGTGGTTTCTCGATCACGATCTCCTGCGCCGGCGGCCCGGCCTTGCGGTTGTGATGGGGCCGCGTCTTGAGCCCGAACAGGGTCCGGATCGCCGGGATGTCCAGCCGGGACCGGGTCCGGTCCAGGATCCGGTCGAACAGGGCCTCCATCTGCGCACCGGACTCAAAGAGCAGATTCCGGGAGTATTCGGCCTGGTAGACCGCGTAACCGTAGCGGAAACCGCTGCACTCCTGCTCGGCCAGGTCCAAGCCGAAGCACAGGCAGGCCGAATAGATCCACCGGTCGCAGACCTGGCCCAGGCGCCCTATAGCCGCATCACGCGGCCAGGCATCTGCGACCCGGGCCAGGCGCTGCGGATCCGCGATCTCAGTAAAGCAGTTCCCCTCCTTCGTGAACCCGATGCCCTCGCCCTGCGCCGCGACAGCGACATACTCGTGCCCGTTGAGGATCACCTGCGCGCCGAACGGCGGATGCCCAGACATCTTGATCACCAGGTGCCCAAAGGCCCGGTCCATGATGTGAAACGAGTAGTGGTAGACGTACTCGCGTTTCTTCTCCAGGCCGGTGATGGCCCCGCGCGCGGACCGGTGCACCTTCCACACGCTCGCCGGCGCCTTCGCGACCAAGATCATGAACACTCCCACGCTGACCACGTGAGTCTCCAGGTACTCCTCGGCGATCAGGTGCTTGCGCTCCCCGGCCGTGCAGTAAACCAACGGCACGCCGTTCGCGGCCGCCCAGCCCTTGACCCGGCGGGCGAACCGGCCTGCCATCCGCATCAGGTGCGTGTCATCCAGCTGGTCGTCGCTGCCGCCGTGCAGCCGCCGCCACCAGGAACGGAACCCACCCGGACTGTGCCCGATCGAGAAGAAGGCATTCAGCACTACCCGGTCCACGCAGTCATAAGAGCCGGCCAGCAGGTCACCGTAGCGCTCAGCGAAGTCATCAGCCACCCGGCGACCGTAGGACCACGCCGCACCTCATCTCAGGACATCAGCCGAACTGCCCCGAAGGGGCCACTGCTTCCGGGCGAAGTCCCGGACGCAGCGTAGAGCACCTTCGGTGCCGCGTCTTTGACGTTAGTCCTGAGTTTGCTTTCAAGCAGTGGGGCGTTGCTGGTTGCGGGCATGCCAGAGGGCGGCCCTGGCCGGTGAGCGCGGGCGCGTGGTGTGGTCAGGCTGCGGTGGGGAGGCGGGCGCTGGCGATGTGGCTGGCGGTGAGCCGGTCGAGGGTGTCGAGGGCGGCGGCGAGTTCTGGCGGCGCGTTGGGCCGGTCGGGGGCCATCAGCGGGCGGAGTATGTGGTCGTAGACCTTGGTGTAGATGTGGGCGAACAGGAGCCCATCGCGGGTGAGGGTGTAACGGTTGCGGCCGGGGTTCTTCTGGATGAGGCCGTTGCGGGCCAGCCGGGACAGGTCGTAGCTGGCCTGGTTCATGCTGTAGGGGCGGTGCAGCAGGCCGGTCATCAGGGCGCGCAGGCTCCTGTTGGTGATGCCGGTGACCGTGAACAGCAAGGCGGCGGTGGCGCCGGCCAGGGCCTGGACTCGAAGGTCGCCGAACCGCAGTGCGGGCGCCTTCCTCCCATCCCTGGTGAGGGTGGGCCTGGTGATCCGCTCAATGACTGGACTCACAAGCGCGGTGTCCTGGCCGGCGGTTTCAGTGTGCAGCAGCCGGGCGTTGATCGCACGCGCCCGGGCCTGCAGTTCGGGCAGGTTGGGCAGCAGCCGGCCACAGCCCAGGTCTTTCGGGCTGTTGATGACGGTCTCGATGCGCAGCGCGATACCGTCTTTGAGGTACTGCTTGAGCCGGGAGTTCTTGTAGAACACGTTCAGGGTGACCAGGTCGCAGTACCGGTCAATCTTGGTCTTGAAGCCGCCATGCGGCGGCGGCAGGGTGGGGCGGCCACCGCGCTGGCCGCGGCGGAACAGCAGCTCGACGTTCTCTGGCCGGCCCAAGTCCATGTTCTCGCACAGCAGCGCCTCGAAGAACGCGCGGGCGTGCACGTCGTGGCCGAAGACCAGGGTGCGGGAGACCTCGACCTGCCGCATCGACAACTCCCACCAGTACCCGGCGTCCCGGTCGGCATCGGTCAGCGGCAGCGGGAACCGCGACATCCACCGTTCAAACCACACCCGCACGGTGCCGGGCCCGAACCGGTCGCAGATCTGCTGCAGCCCAGCCGGGTCGTCACAGGCGGCGAACCCGTTGGACAGCTCGGTGAAGCCGATCCCGGCCGCTCGTGCCTGCCGCTTGGCCCATTCGTGCCCGTTGACCCACACCTTGACCGGGTACGGGAAGTAGCTGCAGATCTTGATGAACCCCGGCCCCATCGCCTCGTCAAAGATGTACACGTAGAACACTGACACCCGCCGCTGCTCCCGGGTGAAGGAGAACTGCACGCACCCACCCGGGCCGGTGTCCCGCTTGCGCGCCGTCCACACCAGCTGGAACTCCTGCGCACAGCCCACCGCCACCACCTGCGAGCGGCCCGTGGCCGTGGCGGCCTGCAGGTAGGGCGCCATCACATCGGCCTTGCGTTCCCCGGCCTTAAACCGGATCAGCGGGATGCCGTTGGCCTGCGCCCAGTCCCTGATCTCCCGGCGGAACTTCTCCCCCATCGGCTCAAACAGCGCCGGGGACACGACCGGCTTGCCCCGGTGATCGCGGAAGAAATAGACCACCCCGCCGGGCGCCTGCAGCTTGGCCACATAGCCATTCAGATACACCCGGTCAAGGCAGGAGATATCCAGCCGGACATGGCCGGCCAGCATGTCCGCAGCAGTCGTGGTGTGTCGTGTCGTGTCGTGTGGTGTCAGTCGTCGGTCACCACCACCGGGCCAGCAGCAGCCGGTTCACGGCCTTCCCCAGTCATCACTTCAGAACGCAGATCCACAGTCTGAGGATGAGCCTGCGGTCAGCTCCACACGGCCAGAACCACCAAACTCGGCGGTCCGAGGCGAAGCCTCTTTAGTAGGCTGTGGCGAAACCCGCTTGACCTGCGGTTATGCTGGTTCAATGATCATGGAATACCCCAGATCTGGCGCGTTCTTACCCCAAGGTCGGCGGTA
>DATGGU010000187.1:0-18072 GCA_035308365.1 Streptosporangiaceae bacterium | reverse complement strand
CCGGGCGATGTCACGCTGGCTGTAGCGGCGGGTGCCGCCCGCGGTTCGGGCCGGGTCGAGCAGGCCTTCCCGCTCGTAGATGCGCAGGGTCTGCGGGTGCAGCCCGGCCAGTTCGGCGGCCACCGAGATGGAAAACAGGCCCCGGCCGGGATCACCCCAGCCCGAGCCGGGCAGGCCCGGGCTCACCATGGCCATCCGCGCCCCGGTGCGCCGCCCTGGCCGGGCTGGGCGCCGGGGTGCGGGGCGCCAGCGCGGCGATGGCGGTCGCGGGTGATCTGCGCGGCTGAGGCGCCGCGGCGCACGCCCAGTAGCTCATACAGGGCATCTGGCCGGCCGGTCCCAGTCACGAGGGCTCACCTCCGGTCGGGTCACGCAAGCTCTGCCGCGGCTGATCCGCTTCCCATGCGGCCGCTTGTTCCTAGTATGTGCCATAAGAAAATCTGAGTCGAGTCTTGTCAAGTTACCGATGCGGGTGCTATATAAATCGATGGGCTCAGCACCAGCCATGACGACACCAGACCGGCAAGGGAGGCTTGATCATCATGCTTATGCGCACCGACCCGTTCCGTGACCTGGACCGGCTGACCCAGCAGGTGTTCGGCACCGCCGCCCGCCCGGCCGCGATGCCGATGGACGCCTACCGCCAGGGCGACACCTTCTACGTCCACTTCGACCTGCCCGGTGTCCAGGCCGACACCATCGACCTGCAGGCCGAGCAGAACGTGCTCACCATCCGCGCCGAACGCCGTCCCGCCCAGCCCGACGGCGCGCAGATGATCGTCGCTGAACGGCCCGCCGGGACCTTCACCCGGCAGGTGTTCCTCGGCGAGAGCCTGGACGCCGAGCACATCGGTGCCGACTACACCGCCGGTGTGCTCACCCTGAGCATCCCCATCCACGAGGCCGCCAAGCCTCGCAGCATCCAGATCACCAGCCACGACCACGACAGCAAGCAAGTCACCGCCGGCGCCTGAGCCCACCACCAGCACGCCGGTGCCGCCGTGAGCCCGCCCGGGCTCACGGCGGCCGCACATTACTCCGGCGGCGGGCCGCTGACCGTGTCGAGCAGTTTGGCGAGCTTGCTGCGCAGGCCGCGCAGGCCGGCGGGCTGGTCGCTGCCGCGCGGCTCGCCGGCCGCGGCGCTGACCAGGTGCTGCGCCGCATCGAACGTGACCGGGTCGGCCGCCACCCGTATGGTCAGCGACTCGTGGGCGAGATCCTCCAGGTCCCGGTCGCCCTGGTCGAGCGCCAGGATCACCGCGCCCGCCTTGCGCGCGTCGCTGACCCGTTCCAGCAACGGTACCGGCGCGGTCTGCGGGGTGACCACGAACAGTGCCTCGCCACGCTGGGCCGCCTCCAGCCGCTGCAGGCCGACCCGCAGGTGCGGCGGGGCGCCGGCGGCGGGTGCCCACCGGATCAGGGTCGGGGCGAGCTCGGGAATGCCGGAAAACCGGCTCTCCTCGTCCAGGTGCGCGGCGAGATGCCAGGGCTCATCGTCCGGCGTGCCGACCAGCAGCAACCCGCCCGGCGAGGTGGTGCTCCGGCGCAGCGTCCGGGCGAACGCCCGGGTCCGCTCCAGCCAGCCGGTGGGAGCGAGCAGCGCGCGCAGCGCGGCCACCTGTTCAGCGTCCACCCGCCCATGGTGCCCTACCGGGCCTGACCTCGCACCTGTACTTTCGGTAACCATTTTTGAGTGGCGGACTGTACCCGGTCAAACCCGGCTCCGTTCGGCTGGCACGATGGAGTCCGTGACTCAACCGCAGACTTCTGACCAACTGGCCGCCGAGGCGGTCATCGCCATCCTCGGTGGCACCGGCGATCAGGGCCGCGGCCTGGCCCGCAGGTTCTCCCTGGCCGGTCACAAGGTGATCATCGGCTCCCGCAGCGCCGAACGCGCCGAACGCGCCGCCGCCGAACTCGCCGAGACTGGATGCACGGGCATCGAGGGGGCGGCCAACGCCGGCGCGGCGCGGCGGGGAACCGTCGTCATCGTCGCGGTGCCCTGGGATGGTCACGGTGAGTTGCTGGCCGCGCTCGCCGGCGAGCTGGCCGGGAAGATCGTCATCGACTGCGTGAACCCAATCGGCTTCGACTCGCGTGGCGCCTTCCGGCTGCCCGTGCCCGAAGGCAGCGCCGCCGAGCAGGCTGCCGCCGTGCTGCCCGGCAGCCGCGTGGTCGGCGCGTTCCACCACGTGTCCGCCGTGCTGCTGCTCGACCCCGAGATCGGCGAGCTCGACCTCGACGTGCTTGTGCTGGGCGACGACCGGCAGGCCACCGACCTGGTGCAGGCCCTGGCCGCGCGCATCCCGGGCATGCGCGGCGTCTACGCCGGCCGCCTGCGGAACTGCGGCCAGATCGAGGGCCTGACCGCCAATCTCGTCTCCATCAACCGACGGTACAAGGCGCACGCCGGATTGCGCATAACGGACATTTAGCTCTCATTACGGTGCCGGTAACCACGGTGGTTACCGGCACCGTACGGAGCGGAGCCTAACTGTAGGAGTACTCCTCGCTGGGGAACGCGCCAGAGGCAACGTCCTGGGCGTAGTCCTGGACGGCCGTCCGCAGCTCGGCGGCAAGGTCGGCGTACTTCTTGACGAACTTGGCGACGTGCGGCGTCAGCCCGGCCATGTCCTGCCAGACCAGCACCTGGGCGTCACAGCCTGGCCCGGCCCCGATGCCGATGGTCGGGATCGTGAGCGACTCGGTCACCCGGGCGGCCAGCGCGGCAGGCACGCACTCGAGCACCACCGAGAATGCCCCGGCCGCCTCCAGCGCCTTGGCGTCGTGCAGCAGCCGGTCGCCGTCCTCGCCGCGTCCCTGCACCCGGTACCCGCCGAACACGTTCACCGACTGTGGGGTCAGGCCGAGGTGGCCCATCACCGGGATTCCGGCGGCCACCAGTTCCTCGACCTGCCGTAGCACCCGGTAGCCGCCTTCCAGCTTGACCGCGTGTGCCCCGGTCTCCTTCAGGAACCTCGCGGCCGTGTTCAGTGCGGTCTCGGCCGACGCCTGGTAGGAGCCGAACGGCAGGTCGGCGACCACCATGGCCCGCCTGGTCGAGCGGACGACGGCCGCGGTCAGCGGGATCAGGTCGTCCACGGTGACCGGGATCGTCGTCTCATGCCCGTAGACCACCATCGCGGCCGAGTCGCCGACCAGCAGCACCGGTATCCCGGCGTCATCGAAGACCCGGGCGGTCAGTGCGTCGTAAGCAGTGAGCATCGGCCACTTCTCGCCACGGCCCTTGGCCGCCGCGATGTCCCTGACGGTGACCCGGCGCGAGCTCTGCCCGCCGTACAGCGCCTGGGCGGACGGCTGTCTGGTGGTGGCGGGGGAGGGCTCTGGACGTGCGGACATGATCGGACCTCCTAGCCTCGTGGCGCCCCTATGGCGTCCCCGGACAACGTCGATCATCGCATGAGCAGGGCCACAAGGAAACGGGGAGGCCCAGTGCGGGCCAGCCAAGCCCCCGGGGCCTGCCCGCGAAAAATCAGGTGACATCCCGGAATAATTAACGATACGATCCCGTTCCGTATCGATAGTGGCCACGCCAGGCGATGGCCGCGCTGACTTACTGAACAACGCCGGCGGACACGATCTTCCCGGTCGGGACGCCGGCCCACATGGTCGAGAAGGGAACCATGGACGCACAGATGATTTACCGGCGGCGCTGGGGAATCCTCGCTGTCCTGATCGTCGGCCTGCTCGCCATCGTCATCGACAACACGGTGCTGAACGTCGCGCTCAAGACGATCGCGGACCCGCATGCGGGGCTCGGTGCGAGCCAGAGCCAGCTCGAATGGGCGATCAACTCCTACACACTCGTCTTCGCCGGCCTGCTGTTCACCTTCGGCGTGGTCGGCGACCGGATCGGCCGCAAGCGGATGCTGATGATCGGCCTGGCGCTGTTTGGCATCGGGTCGTTGCTGTCCGCCTACTCACAATCGCCTGACCAGCTCATCTTCGCCAGGGCCGCGATGGGTTTCGGCGGCGCAGCGGTCATGCCGCAGACCCTGTCGATCATTTCCAACGTGTTCGAGCCCGCCGAGCGGGCCAAGGCGATCGGCATCTGGGCCAGCGCGGTCGGTATCGGCGTCGCGATCGGCCCGGTGCTCGGCGGCCTGCTGCTCGCCCACCTCTGGTGGGGCTCGGTCTTCCTGATCAACGTTCCGGTGACCGTGGCCGGCGCCATCGCGGTGGCCATCCTGGTCCCGGAGTCGAAGAACCCGGACCCGGGCAAGATCGACTACCTGGGCGTGCTGCTGTCCATCGTCGGCCTCGTGCTGGTGGTCTACGGCATCGTCCAGGGCGGTGACACCGGCTCGTGGCTGCGCGGCGACGTGCTCGGCCCGATCGTCGGCGGGCTGGCCGTGCTCGGCTTCTTCACCTGGCACGAGACCCGCATCTCGCACCCCTCGCTGGACGTCAGGCTGTTCGCCGACCACCGGATGTCCTCCTCGGTCGGCGCGATCTCCCTGCTGTTCTTCGGCATGGGCGGCGTGTTCTTCTTCACCAGCTTCTACCTGCAGAACGTCCGCGGTTACAGCGCGCTGCACGCCGGCCTGCTGACCATCCCGTTCGCGGCCGCGCAGTTGCTGTTCGCACCGCGCAGCGCCGGGCTGGTCAGCCGGTTCGGTGCCAAGGCGGTCGGTGCGGCCGGCATGGGGGTCATGGCCGTCGCGCTGGCGTTTTATGTGGTGATGGGCACCAGCACGCCGATCTGGGTGCTCGCGGTGCTGTTCGCCGTCCAGGGCGCCGGTGTCGGCGTCGCGATCCCGTCGGCCACCGCGGCCGTGATGGACGTGCTGCCGCGGGAGCGGGCCGGCGCGGGCTCGGCGCTGACCAACACCGCACGCCAGGTCGGGGTCGCGCTCGGCGTGGCCGTGCTCGGCTCGATCCTGGCCCAGTCCTACCGGGACCAGCTCCGGCCCACCCTGGCCGGCCTGCCGTCGGCGGCGCGCGATGCGGCGAGCCAGTCGATTGCGGCCACCCAGGCGGTCGCGCAGCATCTCGGTGTGAAGGGACAGAACCTGATCGCCCCGGCGGACAGCGCGTTCACTCACGCCATGCATGTCACCACGACCATCGGCGCGATCATCGCGCTGGCCGGTGCGCTGGTGGTGGTCCGCTGGATGCCAGGGTCGCCGCGGCGGCCCGAGCCGGTGGACGCCGATGCCGAGCTGAGGGAACTGGCCGGTGAGCCGGCCGCAGTGGAAGGATAGGACCATGCGCGAGGCAGCAGTTGTGCCCGCCCAGGATGGCGAGGCGGCCGTCGCCCGCAAGCCGGGCCGCCCGCGCAGCGAGCGCGCCGAGCGGGCCATCCTGGACGCCGCGCTGGAGCTCTTCGCCGAGTCCGGGCTGGGCGGCTTCTCCATCGAAGCCGTCGCCGCCCGGGCCGGCGTGGGCAAGGCAACCATCTACCGGCGCTGGCCGGGCAAGCAGGATCTGCTGCTCGACGCGCTGGCGACGGTGAAGTCCCCGCTGCCCGAGCCCGCGGGCGTGTCGGTGCGCGACGACCTGGTGGCGATGCTCCAGACCATGTGTACCGACAGCGCCGACCCGAAGCGGACCAGGCTGTTCACGCTGCTGCTCGGTGAGGGCGAGACGTGCCCCAGGCTCGTGCAGCGGTACAAGGAGACCATCGTCGAGCCGCGCCGGGAGATGATCAGGTCGGTGCTGCGCCGTGGCATCGTCACCGGCGAGCTGCGCCCCGACGCGGACGTCGAGGTCGCCATGCTCTCGCTCACCGGCGCGGTGATCGCCATGGGCAAGCACGACGCGGGCGAGCTCACCCGCGACTTCGCGCGGCGCGTCGTAGATGAAGCCATGATCGGCCTTTCGCCACGCCCCGCGCACGTTTGATCCTTCCTCCAGATCCCCCGGTGGAGCGCCAGTTGCCCGGCGGCGCCGGTGACGGCGCCTGGGGCCACTACCCGCAGACCACCCCGCTGTATGGCTGGCTGCGGGAGCGTGACCTCTTCGATCACTCCAACCCGCCGCTGCGCGGTTAGCCCGCGGGCGGCCGCGCGGCGGCTGAGATGGTGACGCCCTGGATGACGACCGGGCCCAGGGTGGGGTCGAGTTCGGTGGCCTGCGAAACGTCCGGCGGCGTGAGGACATCCATCGCCTTGGGCACCATGTTCGGGTCGAACGAGCAGACCGGGCTGGTCCCGCCTGGCGCGCAGACGCCGAACGTGAACTGCCCCGGCGTCGGGGTGAACGCGCGGGCCTGGTCGGAGCTGAAACCGTCCTGGCCGGTGAGCACGACGGCGAACGACCAGCCAGGGCCGGGCGTGCCGAACTGAGCCTGGGGCAGCCCGATGGTGATCGTCTTGGTGGTCGTCGAACCGGCCACGAACGCGGTGCCGAGCGGGTTGCCGTTCGCGTCCTGCCACACCGGGGGCGCGAACCCCTGCACCTCGACGAGCTGACTCCAGGCATCGGCCGGCGCGATCGTGTAGTTGCGGGTCGCATAGGCGGCCTGGGTCGAGGCCGGGCTGGCGCCGGGCACGTGCACGTAGACATCCAGCAACTGGGCGCCGATCGTCTCGCCGAACGTGGGCTGCAGGTTCGCCAGCGTCGCCTGCAGGTACACGGTGCTGCCGTCGCTGATCACCCGGAACCTGGTCAGGTCGAAGGCACCGGGATAGAAGGCGGAATCGGTCGGATACTGGTATGTGCCCGGCCCGTTGTCGTCCCCGGCCGGGTCGGTCACGTCCATCTCGGTGGTGCCGTTGATGAAGTTCCCGGTGACCGAGGTCTGCGCGTAGCCAGTCTGGTTGCCGGGCAGGGTCGCGGCGGCGGTGAACACGTCACTGCCGAACCCGGCGGGCACCGTGACGGAGAAGGAGCCGTCCGCGGCCGCTGTCGTGGTCGCCACCGTTGACGGCGCACCCGTGGTGGTGTCCAGCGATTCCACCACGACGTGGGCGCCGGGAGATGTCGTGCCGGTCACCCCGGTGGCAGGTGTGCCGATCTGGGTACCAGGCGCCGGCGAGGTGATCGTGACGCCGATCTCGCCGGGCGGCCCATTCGTTACGTAACGCTGGGTGGTGACCGCCGGGGTCTCCAGGGTGTGCCCGGCGCCGATGGCCAGGATCAGCCGCAGCTCCTGGGCCTGAGCCCAGGTCAGTGGCGACGCCGACCCGGCCGCCTTGCCGTCGGTGAACCCGATCGACGCCGTGGTTGGATCGCTGCCGTAGGGCGAGGGCGGCAGATCCGGGTCTTCCCATGCCTGCTCGGGCACGAGGCCCACCCCGGAGGAGAACTGGGCCATGGCTTCGAGCAGGGCCGAGGCCCCGGTCAGGTCGCCCGCCGCGATGTCGGACTCGGCCCGCTCACCGGACAGCACCGGCCACAGATGCCCGGTTCCGGTGTCGGTTGCCGGCCATGGTTCGCCCTGAACCGTGCAGGAGGTCTGACTCGGCTGGTAGCAGTCGCCGTAGCCGTCGGCGCTGCCATCGGCCGCCGACGTGCCGTACCGGTAGTAGCCGGTGCCACTGGGTGTGGACACCGAGATCTGCTTGTCCAGCACGCCCAGGGACGCCTGGATGTCCGGGTCGCCGGCCGGCAGCTCACCGAGCCGGACCAGCTCCTGGAACCCGCCGTCGATCACCGACCGCTGGTCCACCGTCGGCCCGCCGTTGCCCAGGTTGTAGCTGATGGCGGCGTTCGGGTCGCCGGTCTTGGCGACCCGGATGAAGTACGCCGGGCCATCCGGCCCGGTCGTCGTCACGTCCCAGTTCTTGATGCTGCGCTGGAAGTCGTCGGCGGTCGCCTGGTAGAGCTGAGCCCGCGCGGTGTCACCGTGCCCGGCGGCGATCACCGCCGCCGCGGTGAGCCCGGCGATCTCCGCGGCGATGGTGGACGGCGAGTAGCCCGACTGTTCCTCCCAGCGCTCCACTCCGAACGAGGGCCCCATCGCGACCAGGAAGTCGGCGGCCGGCCGGATATGCAGCCGCCACAGCGTGGCGTCGCCGCCCAGGCCCGACTGCAGTGCCATCAGGATCGGGTAGGCGGTCTCGTCGAGCTGGTTCCCGCCGGTGTCCGGGGCAGACTGGCCGTTGACCAGCGAGTTACGCGGCAGTTGCCCGTTGGCGAGCTGCTGGCGGTCGAACAGGAACAAGGTGGCGGCCCGCGCGGTGGCCAGATCACCGTCGGTCAGCAGCCCGGTGAACGCCTCGTACAGGTCGCGGGCGAACACCTCACGGTAGGAGCCGAAGTAAACGGGCTTACCGTTGACCGCGGTCCCGGCGGCCACCGCCTGCCCCCACGGGCTGGCCAGCGAGGCGACGATCGCACCGGGGAAGGTCTTGTCCTCGCTCGCCTTGATCACGTTGGCCGACAGGTAGTAACGGCGGACCAGGTCGAGCCCCTGAGCAGCGGACAGCCCCGGATACCGCGGCGGCGGCCGGTGCAGGCCGCGGTCGTAGCTCAGCCACCCGGCCAGGTACTGCAGCTCGGCCGCCGGGAACGGTCGCCCCAGCGACGCCCCGGCGGTGGCCACGGCCTGCGCCTGGGTACGGCCGAAGCCCAGCGCCAGCGTCACGTCACCGCCCGGGCCCGGCGTCAGCTCCGCGGTGGCGGTGATGTGCCCGTCCGGCGCGGAGTCGTAGACCGGCGTGAGAGTGTGCGTGGCATCCAGCTCGGTGAGGCCGTCGCTGGCCGTCCCGGCGTAACCCACGCTGGCCGCCGGGGATGGCAGGCTGGCCCGCAGGGCCATGAACGTGGGGACCGCGTAGGTCCGGTTGACCGCCTCGGTGACCGTCGACGTATTGGAGACCACCGGGACCGGCGACCCGGCCGAGGTGTCGACCGTCCCTGTATTGCCGCCCGCGTTGCTGGTCCCGCCGCCGCCGTCACCGTTGACGTGCGCGTCCAGCCTTGCGTACAGATGCAGGCCGCTGACGTTGGTGCCGGATCCGGGCAGGGCCTGCAGCCGGGTGTTCATCAGCACGCTGTCGCGCAGCGGGTCGGTAATGTACGTGGTGATGAGCTGGTAGCCGTGGGCGGCGTCGGTCGAGGTCACCGTGCAGGCCATCCCGGTCGGGCCGGCCTGCACCGTGTAGCTCATATCGCGGCTCTGCAGGTCGGTGAACGTGGACCCGTCGGTCACGATGTACTGCAGCGTCTCGACGTTCGTATTGTCGATGGCCGGCTCGTACACATCCGACAGCACCCCGCCGGCCACCGTGTACCAGACCTTGGACCGCGTGTTGCGCGCCGTGCCTACGCAGTCCTTGCGGGCCAGGTCGTAGTAGGACATCGTGCCCGGGCCTCCCGGGGCTGTGCCGGCGGGCCTGACCGCTGCGGCCCGCGCCGGGCCCGCCGGAGCGGCCACCACCAGCCCGTAGCCGAGCAGCCCCACCGCGACCGCCGGTGTCAGCCTCCGCCCGAGCCGCCCGCTGCCCCGCGACGATGCCGTCATCCGAACCTCCCGCAAGCGAGCGCACACCCCGGCGCCGCGCCAGAGTGATGTCTGGTGGACCGTTCCCGCCGCAGCCTCCCTCCGGCGAACATCGGGTGTCAAGCGATCGCCGTGTTAATAATTTGGAAATCTCTTGACCATTTCCTCGCGGTCGTGCTAATGATTCAGAAATCACGCTGATTATCTGGGGGCCAGCACGTAACGGGGGTCAAATGTCCACGCCAGCATCAGTGTCAGCACCTGCACCCGCTTCACCGGCACTATTGGAAACACTGCGATCCGCCCGGATCTGGGCTTTGAGCACTCTGGAGCGTGCATTTTCTACCTTTGTCTCCAGCTTCATCGGTGCAATATTACTGAGCGGGGCGTTTAATACCAAGGCCGCTGATGTGGCTCTGTTCGCGGCCGCATCGGCTGCCTTGGCCGTGGTCACCGCCGCGATCCGCAGCCTCACGCCGCCGGCCGGCGGCACCAGCACCGACGAGAAGATCCTGGACGTGGTGACCCGGGTAGGCCTGACCCTCGTACAGACCTTCACCGCCGCGTTCGTCACCAACACCGCCGGAGCAACGCACTTCTCCGACTGGCGGGCCGGTGCCCTGGCAGGCCTGGCCGCCGTCGTGACCGCGCTCAAGGGCACGGGCGTGATCAAGCTGCTCGGCGGCACCGGGGCAACCCCGGCCAGTTTGCTCCGCATCAGCGGCTCCTGATCCTTGCGAGGCCTGGAAGTGGTGGATGGGCGGGCGAATGCGCCCGCCCATCCACCACGAAGAGATCGCGATGGAAATACTACGTCGCGGAGGACGAACGCCTGGCGTTATGGCTACATTCCAGATAGCGGCAATCCCGATGGCCTTTCGGTCACCGAGCTGGAATACCGGTGCGCCGCCGCCACAGGCAGGGGAGCGTTATGCAAAACCGTATCGCGAGTGCAGGCCCGGAGGGTCTGCGCGAGCGATCGGGCCGGTCAGCGGCACAGCAACCAGGCAGGAAATTTTGCATAACGCGACTTTCGCATAACGCACAAGGCCTGCCTGAAGATTCCGCTGGCCGAGGTTTTCGAGCCGCAACCGGTTGTCAAGGGAGCGCCGGGCACCGGCGCACCCGATGAGATCCGCAAATACCAGCAGGAGATCTACGGCGTTCCATCGAAGCTGGGTCAGCTGGCGGCCCGGAGTTCTCAGCTCAGGTGTTCGCGCCAGCGGTTGGTGATGGGCAGGCGGCGGTCGCGGCCGAAGTTCTTCGGGGTGATCTTGGGGCCGGGCGGGTACTGGCGGCGCTTGTACTCGGCGGCGTCTACCAGGCGGATGACCCGCTGGACCAGGCCGGGGTCGTGACCGGCGGCGATCAGCTCGGCGCAGCCCATGTCCTTCTCGACGTAATCGTCAAGCAGGGCGTCCAGGGTTTCGTAGTCGGGGAGTGAGTCCGTGTCCAGCTGGTCCGGAGCTAGTTCCGCGCTGGGCGGCTTGCTGATCGAGTTTTCCGGGATGGGCGGAGTCTCGCCGCGCTGGGCGGCCTGTTCGTTGCGCCACCTGGCAAGCTGCCAGACCAGGGTCTTGGGGACGTCCTTGATCGGGGCGAAGCCACCGGCCGAGTCGCCGTAGAGAGTGGAGTAGCCGGTGGCTGTCTCGCTCTTGTTTCCCGTGGTGAGCACCAGGTGACCCTCGTGGTTGGAGAGGGTCATCAGGATCATGCCGCGAATCCTGGCCTGCAGGTTTTCCGCCGCCAGGCCGTCGATGCCGGGCAGTTCGGTCTCGAAGGCGGTAACCACCGGGCGGATGGGCACCGTGCGGGCGTTGATGCCCTGGCGTTTCACCAGGTCTTCCGCGTCGCTCACCGAATGGCCGGTGGAATACCTGCTGGGCATCAGCACGACGTGCACCTGGTCGGGGCCGATCGCGTCGGCCGCGATCGTCGCGGTGAGCGCGGAGTCGATCCCGCCGGACAGGCCCAGGATCACCGAGGAAAAGCCGTTCTTGCGCACGTAGTCCGCGGTGCCGAGCACCAGTGCCGAGTAGACCTCGGCCAGGCCACCGGGGCCGGCGCCCGGTGTCTGTGTGGTGCTGTCGGCCGGCTGTGCCGCCGAGTTCGAGTGCCACCGTTCGGGAGTATCTTCATTCGCGGCAAGCACGACGCGGCGGATCGTGATCACACTGCCGTCACCAGCGTCGGCGGGGCTGTCTTCCATCGGCTGCGCCGGGTCGGCGGCCGGGAGCTCCAGGTCGGCGACGAGCAGCGCCTGCTCGAACTGGGGCGCGTGGGCTATCGTGCGGCCGGTGGCGTCCACGACCAGCGAGCCGCCGTCGAAGACCAGCTCGTCCTGGCCGCCAAGCATATTGACGAAGGCGAGTGCCGCCCCGGCCTCGCGGGCCCGGCGGGCACACAGTTCCTCGCGGACGTACTCCTTGCCGCGTTCGTAAGGGGAGGCGTTCGGGACGGCGAGCAGGCCAGCGCCCGCGGTGCAGGTCACCTGGACCGGGCCGCCGTCCTGCCAGAGATCCTCGCAGATGGCGATGGCAACGTCGACCTGGCCACCGGTGGCCTGCATACGGAAGACCGGGAGCTGGTCGCCCGGGACGAAATAGCGGTACTCGTCGAAGACACCGTAGTTCGGCAGGTGATGCTTGGCCGTGGTCGCCTTGATCGCGCCGTCGTAGAGCAGGGCGGCGGCGTCCAGCGGGGCACCGGCCGGCCGGCCGAGCCGGGGGGCAAGGTCGGTGCGCCGGTCCAGGTAGCCGGTGACCACGGCGATGCCACCGAGGCGTTCGACGGCGAGCAGGTCGGCCGTGGCCGTGACGGTCGCGATCGAGGCGTCGACGAACGACGCGCGCAGGGCCAGATCCTCGACCGGATACCCCGTGATCATCATTTCCGGGAAGACGACCAGGCCCGCGCCCGCCTCGGCGGCACGCCTGGTCCATTCGACGACGGTCCTGGCGTTACCCTCAAGGTCGCCGACGGTAGCGTTGACCTGGGCGAGCGCGATCCGCAGCATTGGCACGGATCAAGGGTATGCCGGGCGCGGTGCTTGTAACGTCCCGGAAACACCGGACGGGCAGACTAAGGCCTTTCGGAAGTCTGACCGTCGAGGGTGATGGCCGTGGACAGGCAGCAGGAATTCGTGCTCCGCACGCTGGATGAGCGTGACATCCGGTTCGTCCGGCTCTGGTTCACCGACGTGCTCGGTTACCTGAAGTCGGTCGCGGTCGCCCCGGCGGAGCTGGAGGGCGCGTTCGCCGAGGGGATCGGCTTCGACGGCTCGGCCATCGAGGGGTTCGCCCGGGTCTACGAGGCCGACATGATCGCCAAGCCGGATCCGGCCACGTTCCAGTTGCTGCCCTGGCGGGGCGAGTCACTGGGAACCGGCCGGATGTTCTGCGACATCCTCATGCCGGACGGCTCGCCGTCCTATGCCGACCCCAGATGGGTGCTCAAGCGCGCCCTCAGCCGCGCCTCCGACCTGGGCTTCACCTTCTACACCCACCCGGAGATCGAGTTCTTCCTGCTCAAGGAGAAGCCCGAGCCCGGGGTCAAGCCGCAGCCGATCGACTCGGGCGGCTACTTCGACCACACCCCGCACCTGATCGCACACGACTTCCGGCGCACCGCGATCGGGATGCTCGAATCGATGGGAATCTCGGTCGAGTTCAGCCACCATGAGGGTGCGCCCGGTCAGCAGGAGATCGACCTCCGCTACGCCGACGCGCTCACCACGGCGGACAACATCATGGCGTTCCGGCTGGTCATCAAGGAAGTAGCCATCGAACAGGGCGTGCACGCGTCGTTCATGCCCAAGCCGTTCACCGAACATCCCGGGTCGGGCATGCACACGCACATGTCACTGTTCGAGGGCGACCGGAACGTATTCTACGAACCGGGTGCGGAGTTCCAGCTCTCCAAGCTGGGCCGTTGCTTCATCGCCGGGCTGTTGCGGCACGCCGCCGAGATCACCGCCGTATGCAACCAGTGGGTGAACTCCTACAAGCGGCTATGGGGCGAGGCCGAACGGACGGCCGGGGCGGGCGGCGAGGCTCCCGCCTACATCTGCTGGGGTCACAACAACCGGTCCGCGCTGGTCCGGGTGCCGATGTACAAACCGCAAAAGGGAAACGCCACCAGGATCGAGTTCCGGTCGCTGGATTCGGCGTGCAACCCATATCTTGCATTCGCGCTGATCCTCGCGGCCGGTTTGAAAGGCATCGAGAACGACTACGAACTGCCGCCAGGGGCCGAGGACGACGTATGGGCGCTCACCGCTTCGGAACGGCGCGCTCTCGGCATAGAGCCGCTGCCACAGAGCCTGGACGAGGCGATCCACGCCATGCAGGACAGCGAACTGGCTGCGGAAACGCTGGGGGAGCACGTCTTCGACTTCTTCCTGCGGAACAAGCGCGCGGAGTGGCACGAGTACCGCCGCCAGGTCACCGAATACGAACTGAACCGCTACCTGCCCATTCTCTGACGCCGTAACCGAGAATCAACGGTCTGAGCAGGCGGAACTTATCTCGACAGGCACAGGCACGGGCACAGGCGATGATGACCAGCCGAGCCGGTTCTGGAGGACGCCCGGTGAGTTCTTTCGTCAGCAACGTTACTTTTGACTGCGCCGACCCGTATTCACTGGCGCGATTCTGGAGTCAGGTTACCGGCCGGCCGATCCACGCGGAATGCGAGCCGGGGGACGAGGAAGTCGACGTCCCGCTCTCGGATGAGCTGAACCTGGTGTTCATCCGGGTGCCCAAAGGTAAACTGGAAGTTCAATAACCGATGCTGACCAGGGCATACGCCTCTCTGGCAGCAGGCTAGCGCGCTAAACGCCTCAGCGTGACTCACAGCGTCGCGTGGACGCAGTGAAGGCCACGCCGTGACCCGCTACGCGCTTGGTAGCGCCGGCCGGCGGTACGGCGGAGGAAGGTACTGCATCTCCGTCTCACGCATCCGGGTTACCAGGTCGTCAGGGTCGGCCGCGCTGACCACTGTTCGCGGCGGGACATCGAACGCAGGAAACGCCCAATAGCGACGGCTGCCTACTCCCCACATCACCAGCCACAGCGGGTTATCCCGCTGAATCAGCGCAGCGGTGCGCCGCTGGTTTTCGTCATACGGCCGGAGCATGGTCAGGCGAACGCGCAATCCTGCGGGAGCTTCAGCCGCGCGTAAACCAGCTTCCCGCCGTCGCATGACTCCTGACCCCAGTCGTCGGCCATATCCTCGACCAAGGCCAGCCCACGGCCAAACTCAGCATCTTCACCAGCGTCCAGAATGGCTGGCTGCCCTGAGCCGTAATCAATCACACCAATCGTCAGGATGTGCGAATCGACTTCGCAGACAATCGTGATCGTGTCCGACCGGTGCTGGCTGCCATGGATCAGGCCATTGGTTGCCAACTCGGACATGATGAGCAGCGCGGTATCAATCGCATCTTCGCAGCAGCCATCGGCCGTCAGCATGGCACGGACCCACCTGCGGGCACGGCCGACCGACTCAGGGTGGTTGGGCAGTTGGTAGGCGTGTCTTGCCTGCGGCACGGTCGGTCTCCTGGGTTGGGCGCGATACCGGCGCCGGGGGCACGCCAGGACGCGCTACAAGGCCCAGCGTGGGTAGCATGCTCCGGACGCAGCGCCGGTACCGCCGTTCGTGAAACTGGTGTGACGACCCTCATCCTTGCCGGTAGCGTGGCCGCCGAGCAGGGCAAACAGGGCTGAGTAGGCAACGCTAAGATTGAGGCCAGTCTGGTAGAGATGGCCGACGACCGGTGAGGAAGGCGGCACGGAGGGTGAGTAACGAGTATTTCGCCAACCCCTTGGCCTTTTTCGCTGGGGAGATAAAGCGGCTACGCGCCAAGCTCAACATGACTCAGGAGCACTTGGCTGGCATGGCCGGATACGCACCTTCGACCGTCGCAGCCATTGAGTCACAGCATTTGCTACCCTCTGAGGATTTCGCCAAGAACATTGATAAGGCGTTCGACACTGATGGGCACTTCGAGCGGTTGCAATTGCTTGTTGACGCAACCTGTGTTCTGCCATGGTTCCGTGACCTGGTTGAAACGGAGCGGAAGGCCGTAAGCATCCAAACATATGAGTCATATGTGATACCGGGATTGCTACAGACAGAGGATTACGCGCGTCATGCAGTGAGCGCCACGCGGCCGAGACTATCGGATGAGGAAATCCAGCGTGCGGTAGCTCTGCGCATGACGAGGCAGGAAATACTCAACCAGGAAAGTCCGCCTAGACTGTGGGCGATCATTGACGAGTCGGTCTTGCGCCGCGAAGTTGGCGGCAAAGAGGTAATGCGGGACCAGTGTGACCATCTGCTAACGATGGGGCAACGTCCTCATATCGCTATTCAGATAATACCCGATACCCGAGGTGTGACTTGCTCCTATGGTAGAGACTTTATGATTCTGACGTTCAACAGCACTAACAAGAAACCACGCCCGCCTATGGCCTACATAGAAGACATGCGAACTGCGCGCTACGTGCGCGAACAAGACGAGGTAGGCGTGTACTCGACAGCGTTCGACTATCTCAGATCGAGCGCGATTGATGACCAGCAATCGGCTGACCTGATTAGAGGATACCGAGATGAACGATACGTTTAACTGGCGGAAGTCAAGCTACAGCGCGGGGCAGGGTAACTGCGTCGAGGTAACGCACAACTCAACCGGCGCTATCGCTATCCGCGACTCGAAAAACCCCGGCGGGCATTTGGTGCTCAGCCGTGGCGAGTGGCAGACGTTCACAGAGCAGATCAAGGTCGGCCAACTCGGCTAGGAAAGCATCAAACCCCCGGAACCCGCCGCATTCTCAGCGGCGGGTTTTCGGCATAAATTTACGCGGGTGGTGATCGATCACATGGCTAGCTGGTTCCCAGCACTGCTCTCAGGAGTAAGAGGCGCGGTCATTACCTTGCTCGGACGATGGCTGGTCGGTGATCGCCGGACCAGCAACCGCCGTTGCTTCGATT
Source organism: Streptosporangiaceae bacterium (assembly GCA_035308365.1). GTDB lineage: Bacteria > Actinomycetota > Actinomycetes > Streptosporangiales > Streptosporangiaceae > PALSA-505. Next base: position 1,670 of record DATGGU010000187.1, on the reverse strand, counting down.
TCTAAGGTCATCACATTGGAATTTGTACTCGGCTTTTTGTTGGCTGTAGCGACTGGCATCATAGCGTATCTGGCATACCGGACACAGCTAAGCCAATCTTTCAAACGCCTTCATTACACGAGCTTCATTACCCCTTTGATTTTTCCCACGATGGAGGAAGGGGCACCCACTATCACGGTGGGTCTGAACGGGGAGACGTTCATCAATCCTCTCTTGTGTGCTGCTCGCATAGAGAATACGGGGCGGGCACCAGTAGTTCCCGCCGATTTTGATGGTCCCTTGGCGATCAGTTGCGAGGGACCGGCTATCTTTCGCACCGGGCAAATAGAATGTAATCCGCCTGGAATTATCGATATAAATAAGCGTCCCGACGTACTAGGTGTAGAACTCAGCGAGGCCGAACTTAGAATCGGCCCTGTTCTGCTCAATCCTCATGACAATATCACTGTCGTTTACATTGCCGACGCTGCCCCCGACGATTGGGAGCTTAAGGTAAGCGGCCGGATCGCAGGCATTGAGGAGATTATCAAGCTTCCTCGACTAATCGAAGGTACTAGGGTCACAGTTTTTAGCCGACCGATATCCACATTCCCGTATCCGAATTTCGATTCAGCTAGGCCATCGGGTCTACATCTCACGGTGATGGTCATGCCGGTACTCGCATGCTCCGGGGACTCTCTTGGACAGCCGGTAAATGTTTTTGTTGATGGCGAAGAAGTCGCGGACGCGCACATCGTAAATTTCCTCATTGACAATGTAGGAAAAAATCAGTCGTCATCACTTTCAGGGCGAGCTGCTTTTCAATTGCTGAATACAACTATTATAAAGCTAAATAAGATCGCCGCTGACGGAGACGCCGACATAAGATTGGCACCCGATATCCAGTTCGAGCGCAGTACCGTGTCCTTCAACCTACCACATTTGCAGCCGGGGACTGGCGTAAATGCGTCACTGATCGTATCTGGGAATTGTCCAAACACGACCGTGAGTACATCAGGCTTCACCCTTGAGTCTGCACAATTGATGCACACCGATACCAGTAAGGTGATCGAATCAAACCTTGCGCAAGCAGAACCGCGGCTGCTCCTATCGAATCAAAGGCTCTACAGAAAATGGCATGATATGCAAAAGGTGTATCCATGGTTGAGGCGCCTGCCACCCTCAAACCTTTAGTGACTGGCTATAGAGCGGGAACGATCTTCAACCGGGAGACATAGATGCATTTTGTAACACCCGGGCACCGATTCCATGACGATTAATCTCATTCCGGTAACGCTGTCGTTACCCTGGAGCGAGGTACGGTCAGGGCAGCAGCGGTATTCGAGCGCGACAACCGCGATACAACCCAGCGAGGCTCTATATAGGGCCACTTATAGCAAGGGTCCTCATGAACAGTGCTACCAAACAGCGATACATGTCACCGAAACTTTAGGTAAAGGTCCGTAGCTCACTGCGTCTGCGCTTCCGACAACGACCTTTGCCGGGGTTCACCTTTTGTATAGAGAGCGAGGGCAACGAGTTCTGCGTCCTGCGCCGGCTCCCGGCCTGAGGTGCACCGTCCAGTCAGCCCGCCGTCCGCGACCGTACCAGCACCTCGATCCCGTCGAGGACGCGCTCCAGCCCGAAGCTGAACTCCTTCTCCGGAGCGTCCGCCATGTTGAACACTCCCT
>DATGGU010000186.1:0-2685 GCA_035308365.1 Streptosporangiaceae bacterium | reverse complement strand
GCCCAGCTCGCAACCCCACCCGCAGCCCGCGCCCCATCGGCCACGCTCATCACTCCAGCTCGCGTCCCGCCCGGCTCACAGCCAGGCTTGACCATGATCGCGAAGAGTTTGGCCCCATTTTCCGGGGTAAAAGTCTTCGCGATCATGGGAATGTCAGTCCTGCGGGTCACAGTGTTCGTATGAATTACGACATTCCAGCCGTGGCTGCCCGGATTGCATCCTGGCAAGCCGGTGCTATTTCGCGGCAGCAACTACTTGACGCGGGCATAAACCGTAAGACGATCATCAGGCGCCTTGAACGCGGCCGGTGGCAGCAGCTTTTCCGGGGTGTCTATGCCGTCTTCAGCGGGCTGCCGTCCCGCGAGACGTGGCTGTGGGCTGCGGTGCTGCGGGCTGGTGACGGTGCCGTGCTCAGCCATCAGACAGCGGCTGAGCTGCACGGACTCCTGGAATTTCCGACGGATGCGATTTACGTTACCGTTCCGTCGACCAGGCGCATCAGCATCCGGGGCCTCATCGTGCGGACATCGGGCCGCGTCGAGCAGGCGAGGCAGCCGAACCGGGTGCCGCCTCGGACCAGCGTCGAGGAGACGGTGCTGGACCTGGTTCAGGTTTCCTCGGGTTTCGATGATGCCTGCGGCTGGATTACCAAGGCCTGTGCTAAACGGCTGACCACGGAGGAAAAGCTCCGGGATGCCCTGGCCGCGCGCAAGAAAATGCGCTGGCGCGGCGAGCTCGATGACGTGCTGGCCGCCGCGGGCAGCGGAATTCATTCCGTGCTGGAATACCGGTACCTTCGCGACGTCGAGCGCGCCCACGGCCTGCCGCGCTCCCGGCACCAGGTCCGCGTCGTCATCGACGGCAAGGTCGCCTACCGCGACGTGTATTACGAGGAGTATCAGGAAGCCGTCGAGCTGGACGGCCGGCTGGCCCATCCGGACGAGGAGCGCTGGCAGGACAGCCACCGGGACAACCAAGCCCATGCGCGAGGGGTGCAGACGTCCCGGTACAGCTGGCGCGACGTCTACGCGCACCCGTGCGAGACGGCGCTGCTGCAGGCGCGGATCCTGCGCCGCCGTGGCTGGCGCGGGACCCCGAAGCCCTGCTCGCCGGGCTGCCCGGTGGGCCGCGCGATCGCCCAGAGCCCGGGCCAGCGCCAGAGTAGCCAGCGCCAGGGCAGCCAGCGCCAGGGCGCCTAGATGAGTGATTCCTGATCCGGGCCGATGTGGCGAACCGGGTTGACGTGGACATGGGGAGAGGGCATCCATGATCGGTTGTGACTCCAGACCTGGATACCCTCTTGACCGCACTGTACGTGGAGATCGACGACCATGTGATCGTTTCGGGCCCGCCCCGGGCTGGCCAGCCGAAACGGCTGACCGATGCCGAGCTGGTGTGCCTGGCCGTGGCACAGGTCCTGCTCGGGGCCCGGTCGGAGCATCACTGGCTGCGGATGTGCTACGCCCGGCTGGGGCACCTGTTCCCCTACCTGCCCAAACAGCCCGGCTACCACAAGCGGCTCAAGGCTGCGGCACCGCTGCTGGCCGCGGTGACCGATCACCTGGCCCGCCAGTCGCCGTGCTGGCACGACCCGGTGCGGCTGATCGATGCGACCCCGGTGCCGTGCGGGACCTCCCGGGAGACCGTCAAGCGGTCCGAGCTGGCCGGGTGGGCGCACTACGGCTACTGCGCCAGCCATTCGCGCTGGTACTGGGGGCTGAAACTGTACCTGATCGCCACCCCGGACGGGATGCCCGTCGCGTGGTGCCTGGCCGACCCGAAAATCGGAGAACGCGAGGTCGCCGCGGACCTGCTGGCCCATGCCGCCCGCACCGGCGCGCTGCGGCCCGGGCTGATCCTGATCGGCGACAAGGGATTTGCCGGGCGCGACTTCGAGGACCTGGTCACGGCGGGGTTCGCGATGAGCCTGGTCCGCCCGGACCGCCGCGACGAGGCACCCCGGCACGGATCCATCGGCTGGATCCGGCAGTGGATCGAGTCGGTGAACGACACCCTCAAAGGCCAGCTGGACCTGGAGCGGCACGGCGGGCGGACCCCCGAGGGCCTGTACGCCCGGATCGCTCAGCGGCTGCTGGCCATGGCCGCCGTCATCTGGCACAACTGGGCAATCAGCACCGACGACAAGCGATCCCTGATCGCCTATGACTACTGAACACATAAGGAATTACTCATCTAGGACGCGGTCAGGCCATGCTCGTAGGCCATGACCACCAGCTGCGCCCGGTCACGGGCGTTCAGCTTGGTCATCGCTCGGCTGACGTGCGTCTTCGCGGTGAGCGGGCTGACCACGAGCGTGCGGGCGATCTCGTCGTTGGACAGTCCGGACGCGACCAGCCCGACAACCTCCCGCTCGCGCTCGGTCAGCGACGCGAGCCCGGGCGGCGCCACACGTCCCGGCGGCGCCCCACGCCCGCCAGCCGCCGCCGAAGAAGAACGCACCCCGCCTGACGCGCCCCCCGCCCGCGGGCCGGCCGGTGCGGTGAACGCGGCGATGACGGCCCGGGTCACGCTGGGGGAGAGCAGCGCGTCGCCGCGCGCCACAACCCGGACCGCCTGCAGCAGTTCCTCGGGCTCCACGTCCTTGACCAGGAACCCGCTGGCCCCGGCGCGCAGCGCGCCGAACACCGTCGCCTCGTCGTCGAACGTGGTCAGCACGACGACCTT
>DATGGU010000185.1:0-14354 GCA_035308365.1 Streptosporangiaceae bacterium | reverse complement strand
GCCACAGGGAGCGAGGCCGAGGGGGTCGGCGGATATGTAGGGGTTGCGGACGTAGGTGTAGGGGTTGGGAGTGGGAGCCAGGCCGAGGGGATCGCAGGTGAGATAGCGGCCGGTGGTGGGGTCGTAGTAGCGCTGGTTGTTGTAGTGGAGGCCGGTTTCGGGGTCGGCGTACTGGCCTGGGAAGCGGAGGGGGGTGTCGGCGCCGTTCCAGACGGTGCCGCCCCAGAGGGTGTGCTGCTGATGGCCGGCCAGGGTGCCGTCCGGGGCGGTGAGCTCGGACGGGACTGCGGCCAGGTCGGTGATGATGGCGTAGAACCGCTGGTCGATCTGGTCTTGCGGGGCGTCCCGCAGGGTGGTGCGTTCGGCCTGGGCGACCGGGGTGAAGGTGCCGGGCTGGTGGGTCCAGGTGGTGATCCGCTGATACTGGGGGGTGGATACCGCCTGTTCGGCGAGGACGGCGCCGTCCCAGGCAAATTCGGTCAGCTCGGACGGCTGGCCGCCGGGGGCGATTCGCTGCTTGGCGATCCGGCGGCCGAGCGGGTCGTAGCGGTAGGACCAGGTGGTGCCGTCCGGTGTGGTGACCGCGACCAGGCGGTCGTCGGCGTCCCACTGATAGTTCCAGGTCTCCGGCTTGCGGGAGATCCGGACCCGCTGCCGGCTGACGACCCGGCCGGCCCGGTCGTGCCGGTAGCGAATGTCGCCTGCCCGGGTGATCAGCGTGCCGGCGAATTCTCGCTGGCCTTGGGGGCCGGTGTCGAGCCAGGCGGTGGCGGGGCCTGGCGGCGGCACGGGCCAGGTGGCCGAGGTGAGGTTTCCGGCCGGATCGTAGGCGTACCGCTCGGCCCAGGTGGCTCCGGTCACTGCGGTGACCCGGCCTGCCGGGTCCAGGCTGAGGGTGCGGTGTCCACCCATCAGATCCTCGACACCGGTGGGGAATCCATCGGCGCGGTAGGTGTAGGCGCGGCGCTGCAGCAACTGGCCGGGGCCTTCCGGGAGCTGCCTGGGGCCGGTGAGAGCCTGGGCGACGAGACGCCCGCTCAGGTCCCAGTCCTGGGTGAGGGTCAGCCCGCCGGGCAGTTCGCGGTGGATCTCCCGCCCGGCCGGGTCGTAGCCGAACCGCAGCTCGTGGCGGCCGGCCGTCATCAGCACGGGCTGTCCCGCCTGGTCGTACTCCCAGGTGGCCGCCACCCCGGACGGAGTCACGCGATGGGTGATCCGGCCGGCTTCGTCGTACTGTGACCGCAGCGTGCGGCCATTGCAGGTCTCGGCGGTCACCCGGCCGAGCTTGTCGCGGTCGAACCGGATCTCGGCGTCGGCGTTGCGCGCGTGCACCAGGCGGCCCGCCGGATCGTAGCCGAATGTCGTCACGGCCCCGTCTGCGGAGCGCTCGATCAGGCTGCCGAGCACGTCGTAGCGGAACGCGAGCCGCTGGCCGGCCGCGTTCACCCGTTGGGTGAGCTGCCCGGCCGGGTCGGGTACGTAGGTGGTGGTCGCGCCGTTGTAGTCGGTTTCCGCGATCAGTCTGCCCGCCGGATCGTAGTCGTAGCGCCAGGTGAGCCCGCCGTGCACCACTTGGGTCGGGCGCAACTGGTGGTCGTAGCTGAACTGGCTGCGGGTGCCGTCCGGCCACCAGACGGCCACCGGCCGGTCGAAGGGGCCGTACTCATACCGGGTTACCGCGCCCGCTTCGCTGACGTGGCGGGTCAGGTTCCCCTCCCCGTCCCAGCTCCAGGTCTCCGTTGCCCCGTCCGGGAGCGTCCTCGAGCTGAGCTGCCCTTCGATCGTCCAGGTCAGGCTGGTGACCGCACCGCCCGGACCGGTGAACCGGGCGACCCGGCCGAACTGGTCCCGCTGGCAGGAGGTCCGGGCCCCGTCCGGGCCGGTCACCTCGATCGGCAGGCCGGCCGCGTCGCAGGCTACCGCGGTCACCGCACCATCGGGCCCGGTCATGGCGGTCAGGTGCCCACGATCGTCGTAGCTGTACCGGGTGATGCTGCCGTCTGGCGCGACGAGCTGAGTACGGTTGCCGCGCGAATCGAACTCCTGCTGCCATCCGGTGCCGTCCGGCCCGGTCAGGCGGACGGCCTGGCACCGCTCGTCGTATTCGGCGTGTGCCTCGCTGCCGTCCGGGCGGACGATCGTGACGAGGTTTCCGCGGTCGTCGTAGCCGCAGCGGGTGACCCGGTCCAGCGCATCGACGCGCGCCGTGACCCGCCCGCGCGCGTCATACTGCCACCTGGTCACGTTGCCCAGGGGGTCGGTGATCGCGGCGACGCGGGAAGAACTGGTCAGCTCATAGCTGGTGACCGCCCCGGTCGCGTCGGTCCACCGGGTGAGCCCGGGCTGGTAGCTGAACGTCCCCGACAGCGCCCCGCCGGAGCCGCCGGCCCGGACGCAGCGCCCCTGGTCGTCGTAGCTGTACCCGTAGGAGCGCTCGTTGCGGTCGGCCCACCCGGCCAGCCGGCCCTCGGCATCGTAACTGAACCGAAGCGGCTGACCGGACGAGTTGACGACAGCCACCAGGTCGCCGTCCTCGTCGTACTCGTAACGCAACAGCGGCAGATCGCCACGCTCGCCGAGGGCCAGCCCGGTCACATGCCCGCCGGCCACGGTCACCCGGATCTGATAGCCGCCGGAATGGCTGACGCTGACCGGCCGCCCGGCCAGATCGTAGCCGAACGTGATCTGGTGTCCCGCCCGGTCGCTGAGCGCCACCAGTGGCAGCTCACCCTCGCCTCCGGGCGAGGCGACGCCGTCGTAACCCGGCCTGCGCTCGAACCGCCAGGTCAGGCCTTGCTGCGGATCGGTCACGGTATAGGAATCATCGGTGTTCCGGCGCAGCGGCCAGGCCGGCCCGGTCACCGGCAGCCACGGTGTGCCGTCAGATCCGTCGAGATCGGCCCAGGTCAGAACCCTGCCATCGGCAAACGCCCCGATGACCCGGCCGGCGGTGATCAGAAGCCGCTGGTCGAAGCTGGACATCCAGGACCGGCCGAACCACCGTCCCGCCCGCCACGACGACCGGTGTACCCGCCCCAGTACGAGCGGCAGGACACCCGGCAGCGTGACATCCACCTGCGCGAGGAAGACGTCACCGGTTGCCACGTCGACCGGATCGCCGGCGCTCGGTATCTCATCCGCCGGCCGCGACGCCGCGCCAGCGTCGCTGGCGGCACCGATGAGGCCCGGATTGTCCCCACCCGGCGTCGCGGCCCCGGCGGAGCTGTCCAGTCCCGCCGCCTCACCGGCGTCCTGGCTGGCCTTCTGCCCGATCGACTCGGCCTGCCTGGTGAGTTGCCGCTCATTCTCGGCAATGCGCGCGAGTGCGGTGTCCTCGTTGGCGGCGGTCCGCTCAAAGAACCTCGCGTCGGCCCCGGCGGCGTCCTCGATGGCCCGGGCCGCGTCCCCGCCCAGCGCGTCGAATATCTCGGGCAGCATCTGGCTCATCAGAACTTCAGCCCCCGTACCGAGCTGGCCAGCGCCGCTGCCTGGGACCGCAGCGATGCCGCGTGGCCACGCAGCGCCGCCGTCTGGGCAGCCACCGCACCCGGGTCAACCGAGAACCCGTCCGGTTTGCCCGGCGTCACACCCGACTGCGACCAGTCCAGGCCGGACAGCGCCGCGTCTATCTTGGCGAAGAGTGGCTTGGCCGCCGCATCGATCACTTGCCCGGCGATGTATTGCTGCAGATCCATCTCCAGCGACTCCACCAGTTTGGCCGCCGCCTCCTCGATCAGCGGCAGCGCCGCCTCCGAGGCACCGAACGTGACAAACGCCGCTGCCTGATCCGCGACGAACGCTGCCGCCATCCCGGCCAGCTCAAGGATCGCCTCCCCCTTCTGGGCCACGATGTAGCCGCCGGCCGCGTCGAGTGCATCCGCCAGGACTCCGGCCGCGGCCACGATCTCGTCCACATGCTGGGCCGACAATTTTGCCCAGCCTGACTTCATCACCTGTGTCGATACCGACTTGTGCGACTCGGCAATCGCCGCGACCGACTCGGTCGCGTCCTGATGGGTGGTCTGCACCGCCTGCCCGAACTGGCGCACCAGCGACGCGAACTGCCACACCGTGTCCTCGTTGATATAGGGCCACGGCACCCCGATCACATTCAGGAGGTTCACGACCGGGAGCGGCAGATCATCGATTGCCATTGCTTCGCACCCCACCCTCCCCCATCCGGCGCCTCGATCGTCACGACCCGCAAGATCACGATTACCAGGTCCATACGTTACCGGATCGGGCGCCCGGCCACGCTAGAGATCTACCTTTTTCGCCGCCCTTGGTCAGCCGGTGCTGAGCGCGTAGATGCCCTGGCCGTACCACCAGGCGGCGCCGGTGGCGGTGAACGGCCGGCCGTTGCACTGGAAGCCCCCCGTCGCGGCCCGCAGGCCGGTGCGTACGTTCGCTGGCGACCTGCGGGGTCATGTTGACGACGCCGGTTGCGATGAGTTTCCCTGCCGTTGGCAGTCTGTCTGGTTAGACAGGCATCACGTGGAGGCGAACATGACGGATACTCCCCCGCTGCCCGCGGTGACAGACCGGGCAACCTGGCAGGCACAGCTGGACGAACTGCTGGTCAGGGAGAAGGCACACACCCGGGAAGGAGACAAGATCGCGGCCGCCAGACGGCGGCTGTCCATGGTCGAGGTGGACGCCGGCATCCCGGTGACCGGCGCACGCGGCCAGGTCCCGCTGCTCGAGGTGTTCGATGGGCGCCGCCAGCTCATCGTCTACTACTTCATGTGGCACGACGGAAAGGCGGCAGCCGACCAGTGCGAGGGCTGCACGTTCTTCACCAGCCAGATCCGCGAGCTGTCCTACCTGCACTCACGTGACGTCACCTACGCGACCTTCTGCCAGGGCCCGTACGCCGAGAGCGCCGCCTACCGTGACTTCATGGGCTGGGACATGCCCTGGTACTCGGCCAGGGACTCGGCCGATGCGCTGCTGGCGGGGCGCTGGTTCGGTATGCAGGTGTGCTACCTGCGCGACGGGGACCGGGTGTTCGAGACCTACTGGTCCAGCGGCCGGGCCGCCGAGGCGTGGGCGCCCAGCTACGGGCTGCTCGACATCACCGTGTACGGACGGCAGGAGACCTGGGAGGACTCCCCGGACGGCTGGCCCCAGCGGTGGCGGAACGACGGTGGCCAGTTCCGCTCCAACGGCCGCCCCACCGCCCAGTGGTCCCGGCTGGCCGCCGGTCACTCCGACAGCCTGGGCTGAGCGCGGCAGCGCCGGGCCGCGACCGTCCGCGGTTGCGCGCAGGCCGGCTGGCATCGTCAGGAAATATATATTCTTATTTTATTTTTAACGGTGCCAGCCGGACAACGCGGCAAGCGAATCAGCCGGCAGTACCGGGCCGAAGAGCCAGCCTGCTAACTTCACGGGCCCCAGTCCTTGAGGTACTCCATGGCCTGCTTGAAATATGCATCCGGGCCGAGAAGGGGCTTCGGCAATGCTTTTTCGGCCTCGTCTCCGGTGTAAATCCAAGTTTTGCCGGTGGGGAAGAGGCGCGGATTTTCCGCGCTGCCATGACCTCGGAACTCAATGGTCAGGTGGTGTACGCTGCCGGCCAGGTCTGACATGCAGCCGCGCCACGGCTTCTGGCCCGATTCGAGAATCTTCGCAATGCATTGCCCGAAGTAGGTGTTTTCAACGCTGGCGTGCATTGTGTATTTGTCCGTCCGGAACGGTACGTGGATCATACCTTTCGATGTCCCCCACTTGTAGGTACGCAAGAATGTATCCCCGGCCACCCCGGTCCAGGACTTCCAGTTTGGAATGATCACACCGAACCGGAATTGCCAGCCACTGAGATCGAGGGGTGTGTCGTCGTAATAGAGTTCGTAATTCACGTTGGACAGCCGGCCCAATGTAAGCTCCGGGCTGCGGGGATCAAGCTTCACCCAATGGTCCGTGTTGCCCTGCACCACCACATAGTTCGCCGAACCAGCAGTTAGCCGCCAGTAGCCCGCGTACTCGTCCACATGGACCGGCTCACCGTTCACTTCCACCTGGCGGCCACCGCACACCAGCGGATAGGGATCCTTGCCTATGCCGAAAGAGCCTCTCGTTTCGAGTTCTCTTTGCTGCTCGGCCAGGGCACGCTGCTGCTTTCTCTCCTTGTAGGGATCCCAGTCGGCGATCTGGAGTTCGGTCGTGCCCGGGGCCAGATAATTGTACTTGCCCGGCGGGAGCATGCGGAGCGCAGCCGAGATCTTTCCCGTTTCAGGACTGACCCGCAGGAACGTTTTCCAGTCTTGGGTCGCCCAGAACTCGCCGTCATTATAAAAGAGGTCATAGTCGTTGAGTGACTCGAGCTTCCTGAGACGCCTCAGCGCCTCGCCCGGGCTTTCCTCCACTAGCGGCTTCAGCTGCTTCGGGGGAGTGATAAAACGCGCACCCGGGATCTCCTTCGGTGGCGGGATACTGGGTACCGCAGGTGCGGCAAATTCCATGAGCTTGACGATGCCACCCTCGATGGCTGGAAGCGGCCCGGCCAGCGGCTGGAAACCCGGCGCCATCGGGGTAAGGCGGGCCTCCACGCCGGCTATTTGATAATACGCTCCACCTCGATACTCGAAATACTGGCTCTTCTTCGTGTCGAAGAAGTACACACCAGGCTTCCTGGCGTTGAGTGCCTGGAGCTTGTCCCGCACCTTCCCGCTGATGCCTTGGCCGTCGGCTTGCTTGCCTACCGCGGCACCAAGAGCGCGGGAGTCGCCAGCCAGCTCCAGAAGCTGCTGCTGGCCTTCCTTCGGCATTTCCTTGACATATTTAGTCACCCTTTGCTTGGCCTGTTCCGCCGGGGACGGTGGCCCCGCTGGCTGATCACTCACCGGAATCACCTCAAGAAGGAAGGCTGGGGCTTTATGCGAAAGCCGCGCTATGGAAAATTTCTTGCCCGGTTGCTGTGCTGCTGACCGGCCCGGTCACTCGCGCAGCCCTCCGGGTCTGCACTCGCGATGCGGTTTGCATCACGCTCCTTGGCTCAACGGCTGGGTCGCCGCGATGATGGCGTCAGCCAGCTCCTGCTCCGACAGGCCGCGTGCTTCGGGGACCGCTTCCAGCAGCCGCTGCAGCGCTTCGGCTGCGCCCCCGGCCGGTGTGGCCCGGCCTGCGAGCGAGTCAAGGAGTTCCTGGTAGGTGGCATACCAGGTGGCGGTATCGGCGGTCGCGCCGAAGAAGTATCTGCCGTTGTCGTACTTGGTGAAGTGCCCGGTGCCGAAATACGGCTCGATCGAACTGCCGGCCCCAGTGGCGCCACCCGGGGACTGCGACTGCCGGGATGTGACCAGTAACTGCTCGGCTTGCTGCCGCGTCAGCACCCACGGGCCGTCCTTGCTTCGGCCGAACACGTGAGTCACGCCCCCGACGTGAGCCGGATTCTCGTAGTCGGTATAGAAAACGCCCGAGCCGGATTCCCATTCGGTGGCCCGCGCGGCGGCCTGGTCATCCCGGGCTTCGGCGGTGGCCCAGCCGGCCAGGTTGGCGTCCTTGTCATCGGAGTACAGATACCGGCCCTCGTGGAAGATGTAATACCGGGTGCCCGGGGTGCGGCTGTATTTCCAGGACTCCAGGTTCTCGGCCGGGACCAGCCCGGCCGCGGTCACCTCGCTGCCGGGCTGGGCGGCCTCTGCCTCGGCGGCCTCGGCCTCGGCGGCCCGCTGCCAGGCGGTGCGGTAGGGCCCGGCCATCAACTCGATGGCAGTGGTCAGGTCGATCAGGCCGGCGCCGTCAAGGGCCGAGGCCAGGAAGCCGCTCTGATCGTCGTCGAGGACCTGGCACAGGCAGTTCTTCGTCCAGTCATCGTCGTCATACTCACACCAGTCCCGGTATCCGCTGAACGCCAGCACTGCGAGTGCTTCGTGCGCGGCCTCGGTGTCGTGCGGATTGCGGTTGCGGGCGATCGCGGCGCGCTTCAGTTTCACCTCGTGGTCATCGCCGTCCAAGCCCTTGTCATCGGTCTCGCCGGAGATTTCCCTGACGTTCAGCAGGATCTTGAATCGCTCAATAATCTGCGAACTCCACGCGGTCATATCGGCAGTCGGCATCGATACCGCCTCCGAGACAGTGCTGGACGATATGCGCGCTGGCCGGTCACAGCTTATGTCTCATTACGCCACGTATGCCTAAATAAAACTGAGTATTTTCAGGCAGACGTCGTGCGCGAAAAGGCAGTGCCTTTGCGCATACCCGGCAGCGGTGCAACCGGGCCGGCCGGACGGGGATGCGTGGCTCCCCGCCCGGCGGGCCGTGCTCAGGTCAGTTCGGTCAACGGGAATGACCTGTGGCGGCGGGGGGGAACGAGGAAGTTCTGGCGGCGGGTGGCCGTCAGGAAGCGCTCCAGGCCGTTGTCATCGTCCTGGTCGGCGAGGAACTGGTGTTGCAGGTCCTGTGCCGCCACCGACGTGCGCAGCCGCGCGAAGAAGTCGGCGGTAGGGACGAAGATCATGAACTGGAGCTTGAACTGGTTGCTGCCGGCCGGGACCGTCGGCTGGCCGGGGAAGGGCTGGAAGGCCGGGACGTCCATGGTGTCCACGCCCGGGCCGTCCATTCTGATGTGGATCGGGGTGCCGTCGGCGGCCCGGGACACCCGCTGCAGTGCGGCGTTGTGGCCGATCCGGCCGGTCCCGGTGAAGGTGGCGCTGAGGCTCTGGTTGGAGGGGCTGAACTGGCCGGCGCTGTCCTGGGCCTCGTCGGCCGCCGAACTGGTGCCCTGGAACACATTGTTGATGAAGGCGGGGCCGCCGCCGTTGGTGAACTGGTCGGCGTTGCCCGCAGACGGGATTCCGTTGGGCGTGCCGAGCTGGTTGGACGTGAACATGTACTGGCAGCGCTCGGTGAACGGCTCGCCGTCCGGGCGCCGCGAGTCCTGGTTGGGCAGTGCGTAGAACTGGTACAGGTCCTCGATGACGTGCGAGAAGTGGGCGATCGAACCGTTGTCGAAGTAGTCGCCCGGGTTGGCGTCGGTGAGCTTGGCCGACGAGTTGCCGACGAACGTGACGATCTGCGGTGGGCCGGACGCGTTGACCTGCTGGTCGACGAAGCCCATGGCCATGGATGAGTCGGGGTTGATCCGGGGGGCGAACTCGAAGCCGTACTGATCGGCCACCGAGCGCGGCATGCCCTGCTGCATGAACTGGATGCGGGGGGTCTGGAAGCTGAGCAGGCCGTTGAAGCTGGGCGAGGGGATGCTCTGGCCGTTCAGGGTGTTGCTGCCCTGCAGCCACAGCGACACGTCGCTGAGGTTGGACATGTTGTCGCTGCGGAACTGGAACAGCATGTCGTTGGACTCGATCACGACGTTGACGTTGAACCGGTCCTTGGTGACGCCGGGGATCAGCGCGTTGGGCCCACCGACGAAGCCGCCGACCACGTCGGTCGGCATCGGGAAGGCCTCTTCCAGCACGAACCGGGTGTGGTCGGAGGCCAGGTGCGGCATGTGCGCGCTGACCACCGACTGGTTCAGCCGGTTGAAGTACGGCTTGCCGTAGGAAACCGAGAAGATCAGCACGCCGGACGGGCTGGCCGGGTAGACCGCCTCGATCAAAGCCAGCGCGTTGGCCAGCGTGGACTGATCGCTCTTGGTCGGGGTCCGGGTCAGCACGGCCGGCAGGAAAAGGGTGAACACCACGGGGAACTGCGCCGTGACGTTGCCCGCACCGTCGTTGAAGACGGCCGGCGGGTGGACGAAGGCGCCCATGTTGAACTGGATGTCGGAGAATCCCGTAGCGGCAACGGCCGGGCGGGCGGGAGCTATCACAAGCTGCTCGAAGAGAGATGCCTGCGACAGGAGGAAGGCGGTGGCGGCGCCTCTTTTAATGGCCGAACGCCGGCTCATGACGGCGCCCTTCAGCGTTTCTGCGTCCATGATCAGTTACCCGGTTCCTTTTCAGCAGAACGTCGTTCTGGCAAGCTGGGTCGCCCACGACCCGCTGCCGGTGAAGTACTCCTGGGCGGTGAGCGCGGTCTCGCCGGCCGGGCAGGAGCCCTGGGCGAACGAGTCGACCTCGGCGGAGGAGTAGCTACCGAAGGTGGAGATGCTGGATGTGGATGAACCGGTGACCAGGGTCAGGTCGGCCCCGGCGAGGTCGGGCACGCCCTGGCCGGGGGCCACACCCGCGACCGTGTCGGACACCGGCACGCCGTAGCCGCTGTCGGTGTAGGACCAGTCCACCCAGATGAAGTTGGTGTTGTTGCCCGCATCGGTGACGGCGATGGAGGGGTTGAAGTCGTCGCTGGTGTTGCTGTCGAAGGCAACCGCCGTCTCGATCTGATCGGTGTTCACGTCGATCCCGCCGTACAGGACGGTCGGGAAGCCCTGGTAGTTGATGTCGTGCGTGAACCAGACGACGTTGCCGTCCTGGACCGGCGCGGACTGGATCCGCCCGTCGAGCGGGTCGAGGGTTACCGACGTGCCCGGCTGGTTCACCCGGCGGGACGGCGCGCTGAACGGTGCCCTGATGGTCGCCCGCAACGTGATCGCGCCCGCCGGGTTGGTGGGCATCGAATACAGGTCGTAGCCGGTGCCCGGCACCGAGGCGAGCCAGTAGGTGGTCGTGGTGGCGAAGACCGGGATCCCGGCCACGGTGACCGGCGCGGTGGAGAACGCCACCGAGTAGGTGGTGAAGCTGAACCCGGCGCCGGAGTAGGCGGCGGACTTGGGGATGGCGTAGGCCGATGACCCCACGTAGCTGCCGCTGGAGTTGTAGTTGTTGGTCGAGGACAGGATCGAGGTCCTGTCCTGGCCCAGGTAGGGATAGTTGAGAGTGGCACCCAGCGGATAGGTGGACGAGATCGGGAAGCTCAGGCTGTAGATCCACCACGCGCCGCAGGCGTCGCTGGTCTGGCTCGCGGCCAGGTACTGAATCGGCACGTCGAAGGCGGACGACGGCACCGAGTCAACCACCAGGCTGAACCGGTTGTTCGCGTTGTCCCACTGGATCCTTGGGTGGGACAGGCTGGTCGTCGCACCGAGCAGGCTGGCCAGGCTCACCGTGCAGTCCGTCGCCGCCGTGCTCTTGCTGAACACCTGCAGGGTCAGGTTCACGGTCTCGGCGAGCTCGTTACCGCTCACCGCGGCGGTGACGTCGGGCGTCGGGCCGCCGCCGTTCGAGCCGCTTTCCGAGAGGCCGGTGAAGTCGCTCGGGTCGACCGACGCCGGCTGGACCGCGTCCGGGCGCCGTACCCGGACCGGCCGTGCGGCACTGATTCGCGAGTTCGCCGCCTTGGTCCAGGCGGACCGTCCCTGGTTGAGGCCGGTGATGCCGGACGGCCCGGCGGGCCGCATCCTGGCTCCCAGGGTGGCCCGCACCGCAAGCGCGGCGCCGGCCAGCCGGCCGTCCCGGCCGAGCGGTCCCTGTGGGCGCGCGTGAGTGCCGGTCAGGCCCAGGCGCCGGTCACGCTGGCGGGCCTGGCTGACGGTGACCGAGCGCGCCACGGCGTGCCCGGTCCCAATGACGTTGGCTTTTGCTGCGGTGTCCCGGTTCGGGCTCGGGGTGGTCGCGCCGGCCGGCGCGGTGCTGACGGTAAGGCCCACCGCCAGGGTTAATCCGGCGGCGGCAGCCGCCAAGCCCAGGTGCAATCTCATCGCTTCTCCTCATAGGCGTATGGGACTAGCCGGTCCTAATAGCACTTCTCGGCCAAGAGGAACTATTAGCCCACAGGATGGGCGTGCGTGTGCAATCCGTCAATAATTGGACGCGTAAAGTGATCCGCAATGGTCAGGGGGACGCACTCAGCGGGAACCATACGCGGGGAACGGTGCACGAACGTTTGCATAGCCGCAGGTGGTGGCCCTGGCGCGGCAATGATCAAAAGATGATTGGGTCACCGCCAGTGCCCTAATACGGAGGGCCGTAACTGGGTACCGTCCGCCTCGTTCGTGATGTGGGTGGTGTACCTGATCATGCTGGTTCGCTAGGATGAGGGCAAATACGGAGGTTCAGGTGGAATCTGGACAAGCGCCGCGTGTGATCATCGTGTCGCTGATGAAATCCGGCACGCACCTCCTTCAGGAACTGATGATCGCGCTCGGCTACAAAATGAACGGCGCGGGCGTGCGGTTGCGACCGGAAATTGTTCCTGTCCTGGATCTGGAAACCCGCTGGCGAATCGCCCGCATTGCTTACGGCAAGCAGACCGCCGACGCCCTGGAAGACGCCGACGAGGCCACCTTCACCGAGGCGACCGACCGGGCCTGGGACGCGCTGTCCTGGTCCTGGCACATCCGCTTTGACCAGCCACTCATCACCTGGTACAGCCGGGCGATGGTCGAGACCGGGTTCATCGAGGAGGTGCACAGGCGGGCGGTCGGCAGCGATTTCGCGGACACCCCGGCCAACGTGTGCTGGGTATTCAACCAATTTGACATCACCAAGCTGGACGGCCATTTCCTGCGGGAATGGGTGGAGACCGGCGAGCCCCGGATCATATTCAACTACCGGGACCCAAGGGACATGATCCTGTCGATGGTCAATTTCCTGTGCGGGAAGACTGGCCGGGGATTCAGCAACTACAACGACTTTATGGTGTTCAGCGAGATCCTTAAATCCAAGGCAACGTTCGGCGAGCAGCTCGCCTATGCGCTCACCGACCCGTCCTTCCCCCCGGCACACCCGGACATGCGCAGCATGGCCTGGCTGCTCAACCACCCGAACGTCTGCAAGACCTCATTCGAAGACCTGGTCGGGCCGAGAGGCGGCGGCTCGGCCGAGGTCCAGGCCCGGGCCCTCACGCGGATCTTCGGCTTCCTCGGCGTCAGCGACGCGAATACGCGAGATGTGGCCGGGCAGTTGTTCAACCCTGAGGTGTTCTCGTTCTACAAGGGCCAGATCGGTGGCTGGCGCACCGCCTTCACGCCAGAGCACCAGCGGCTGGCCCTGGAAAGGTTCGGCGACGTGCTAAGGCTGTACGGATATGAGTAGCCTGCTCCGGCTGAACTGGTACCTGCCCACCTCCGGTGACGGGCGCTCGATCTCCGACCGGGCGTTCCCCGGGCTGGACGGCAAAGCGGGCGCGACGCGCCGGCCGCCTGACATCGAGTACATGGCGCAGATCGCGCGGGCGGCTGACCAGCTCGGTTTCTACGCCGTCCTGACGCCGACCGGGATCTGGTGCGAGGATGCGTGGCTGGTGACCGCCGCGCTGACCCGCGAGACCGAGCGGCTCAAATACATCGTGGCGTTCCGGCCCGGTCTCACCTCGCCGGTGCTGTCGGCCAACATGGCCGGCACGTTCCAGCGGCTGTCCCGGGGCAGGCTGCTGCTCAACGTGGTGAGCGGTGGTCACTCCGACGAGCTGCGCCGGTTCGGCGACTTCATGCCGCACGACGAGCGGTACGCAAGATGCGAGGAATTCCTGACCGTCGTACGGGGCGCCTGGGGCCCGGAGCCGTTCGGCTTCAGCGGCAAGCACTACACGGTCGAGGGGGCGACGGTGTACGCGCGCCCCGAGCCGCTGCCCGACATCTACTTCGGCGGGTCGTCCCCGCCCGCCATCGCGGTGGCCGCCAGGCACGCCGACGTGTACCTGACGTTCGGCGAGCCGCCCGCCCAGGTGGCAGAGAAGATCGCCTGGGTCAGGGAGGCCGCCGACGGATTCGGCCGCAAACCCCGCTTCGGCATGCGGATCCACGTGATCACCAGGGACTGCAGCGAGGATGCCTGGACGGAGGCCGCCCGGCTGCTGAGCTTCGCCAGCGACGAGGAACTGGCCAGCACCCAGCAGACCCTGGCGGCGAGCGAATCGGTGGGCCAGCAGCGCCAGCAGGCGCTGCTCGCGGACTACCGGCGCAGCGGCAACCCCAGAGATCTGGAGATCCATCCGGGTCTGTGGGCCGGGGTGGGGCTGCTGCGCGGCGGCGCCGGGACGGCCATGGTCGGCAGCCACCAGGAAGTCGCCGACCTGATCGAGGAGTACGCCGCGAGCGGCGTCGAGGAATTCATCCTGTCCGGCTACCCGCACCTGGAGGAAGCGTACTGGTTCGGCGAGGGCGTGCTCCCCGAGCTACGCAGGCGAGGCCGTACCGGTCACCAAAGTAACTGACCCCCCCATCGCCATCCGCCTGCCCTCTGGGGGCATGGCGGTCGATCCGGGCTTCGACCGCCACCCGAGGGCGCCGAGCGGCGAGCAGATCCAGGGTTCGACCGCCACCCGAGGGTGCCGAGCGGCGAGCAGATCCGGCTTCGACCGCCACCCGAGGGCATCGATCCGGGCTTCGACCGCCACCCGAGGGCATCGATCCGGGCTTCGACCGCCACCCGAGGGCGCCGAGCGGCGGCCGATCCGGGCTTCGACCGCCACCCGAGGGCGCCGATCCGGGGTTCGACCGCCACCCGAGGGCATCG
>DATGGU010000184.1:0-14082 GCA_035308365.1 Streptosporangiaceae bacterium | reverse complement strand
AGGCGCCGCCCGGCCATCCGTGGCGAGCGCTGATCCACCACGGATCCACCACGGACCACTGCCCGTGTCCGGCGCCGGCCGGAAACACGCGAGCGCTGCGACGAGTGCCACGATCCGTCATCTGGTGATGACACACTCATCGGGCGATGACAGCCTGCTCAGCCGTGCTGGCCGTCTCAGGCTCTGGGATGGATTGGCGGAAGAGCCTGCTTGGCCACCAGACCCAGCGGCCCAGGTCCAGGTTGAGCGCGGTGACCAGCACGGAGCGGACCACGATGGTGTCGAGCAGGACGCCGAAGGCGACCGCGAAGCCGAGTTCGGCCAAGAAGGTGACCGGCAGGGCGGCAGCGCGGGCACCACACCAGCGGGCAGGTCAGCGCTGGCCGAACAGGTGCGGCCGGTGCGCAGTGGCGGCGGTCTCGCCTATGAGGACACCCCGGCTTGCCGACGACGCGGGCGGCCAAAGACCATTGCTTAAACTGTAAAGATCTTGATCTTGCAGGCCTCAGTGAATACCCTGAGCACGCTATCAACTACTGACTGAGGTCACCGTCCGTAAGATGACTCCCTTGACTACCCAGGTGATTTGAGCGCCCCGAACATTTCAAACCGGAGGATTCTAGATGGGTAACTTACTTTCCCAGCGAGCTTACGCTTTCGCCCTGGCGGTCTTGACCGTATCTCTTGCCGCCCCGTTTGCCGGGTCGGTTGCCGCGCCTGCCCAAGCCTCGAGCATCCAGGCGCACAAATATTTCCCGCCGGGAGCCAGCCCCGCATACGCACAGGCGGCCACGCGTTTCCCGGTCTTTGCCCAGCCTGCTGCGAAAGGTGACGCGCTGCCTTCGAGCTCGGCGTACTCCGGCGGCATCTCCAGGCGCATCGCGGGCAGCACTCAACCGTTTTCGACCTGGGCAGTTCTCCGTGGCAACCAGCTTTGCATCACGGTCAATGCGCGTTCCGGACCCGCAGCCGGTGGCCCAGCAGCGTGCAACAGCGTCAGCCGGCTCACCCAGCCCGGCCAATTCCTGGTTCTTACGGCCAGCACGGGAAACGGCACGACCCCCCGAATCATCGCTGGCCTCGTCCCAGGCGGCATTTCGTCCGTGACCATCTCCTATACGAACGGCAGCACGGCTGTCGTCCCGGTCAACGATAATGGTTTCGCCGTAGACACCGGCGGCCTGACGCTCCGGACACTACGCCTGGGCAGCGTCGCGGACGACTTCATAAGCCTCGCCACCATGAGCCCGTCACCGGCACCCGCCTACACAGGAGAATTCTGCTACGGTGTCCTTCTCAACGACGGCAACACGTGCCGGAGCAACACCGAGTCGAACATCCGCAGGGCGATTGGCCACGGGTCTGACTACACGTTTGTCAGCATTTCTGGCGACGGCTTGTCAAAATGGGGAAGCTGCCGGTCAGACGGCTGCACTGCGGATACCGGCTACCTGAGCAGAGATGTCACCGGCGACGGCCTCATCGAGAACTCCGGCCCGTGCAACTGCACTGGCTACTACTACGGATGGCTGTACTCCTAGGACGAAATCCCGGTTCAAGGTGAGGCTATCCCCACGCTGGACTCATAGTTTTCATCCGATCACAGGCTCCGATCGCCAGCCGGTCTCGCCGCTGGCACCGGAGCCGTAAGCAAGCCTCTGATCTGGGTGGGCGCAGGTGGTTCAATCCGCCGAAGGCCTTAACTGGCGCTGGCCGGTCCGGGAATGTCAACCCAGCGGGCAGCTGCCTCGAACGTGCCCTCCGTGGTGTGGTTGAACGCGATCGCAGCATCGGGAGCGTATCGCCGTACAAGATTGAGCACCTGCTCGAACAGTTCGAGATGGTCTTCGTTCCGGACGCCGCCGCCGATGACGACGCACTCCCATGGTCGGGCACGCAAGGCAGCGGCGACGACCGCCTCCACATCGTCGCTCCCGTCAAGGCCGAAAAGACAAGTCTCAACGCCGAGGCCGTGCTCAGCGAATCGAGCTATTCCCACCTCGATTGCGTCGGCTACCGGCTTGGGATCCCAGGGCCCGGGAACCCGATATGGATCGAGCCCGATTACGAGGACTCGCGGTGTCAGGTCGGTCGCGCCCACCTCTGGAATACTACGCCGCAGGAGCATCTGTGACGAGCCACGCACCACGCGTGGGCAGGCCGGCGGGGCCGGCGTGTCCCGCCGTCGCGATCCATGTTCCGGCGGGTGCTAGCCCGACGATGGGCAGCACGCAACCCGGCCGGGCCCGTCGCCGTCTTGTCTCTCGCATAATGAGAATGACCATAGTTCTGGGGTAGCTGCAGCGCATGTTCACCGGGGCTTGCCCCGGTGAACATGAATCGAGACCAGAACTCAAATCCACCCAGATCCGGTTCGACCCAAATCGCGCCTCCTGCCACGATGATAGAGACTGTCGCATGGGTTCGGCCTGGGCATGCAGCGCGCGCCCCTGGGAAGTTCTACGCTATTGACATGTTTAACTGACGGCAGGAACATGAGGTGCATTCGCCCCGAGACGGTCCTAGGAAGGAGACCGGACATGAAATATGTCATTACCTGGACGCCACGCGCTGGTGGCTCAGCTCTCGACAACGAGGCCAGCTCTTTCCGGTTCCTTGAGCTAATGCGCAATTGGACGCCGTCCCCCGATAGCACGTTTCACCAGTTCGTCCTCCGGGTGGACGGCGACGGGGGCTTCGCGATCGTAGAAAGCAACAACGAATCCACCGTCGCCAGCACCCTCTACAAGTTCTCCCCCCACTTCCGGTACACCGTCTACCCGGTCGTCGATTTTGAGGAGGGACGCCGCATCGCGGACGAAGCCGAGGCGTTCCACAAGTCGATCAAGTAACCCATCCGTCTCATAGTCCAGCCGCGGTCGGCGCGGGTCGGTGCCGCTATCCGAACATGCCAGAACATCTATTCCTGCGCGTCACGGATAACCATGCGGACTGCTCAATAGCCGTGTCGGCCGACGGCTTGGTATGCTGCGCTTTATAAATTGCCGGGAAGCCCGGGATCATCGGTTGCATCAGGTTCGGTCGCCAATTATGGCACCTTCTGGATCGAGGTTGGCATCAAACCTCCCTGCGGCCGGGCCCGGGGTTATCCGGATAGGTACGCTGGCGTACATACGGAAACTTGGGCTGTGGCGGCGCACGGCCGGCCCATCGGGCTCCATGTGTGCGAAGCGCTCGGCGATGAACCTCAGCACGGATGCTGCCTCGGCCCGGGCCAGCGCCGCACCCAGACACAGGTGAATTCCCCCGCCCCCGAAACTGACATGCGGGTTCGGGTGCCGGGTCACATCCAGCTCGTTCGCGCGTTCGAAGCGATCCTCGTCGTGGTTCGCCGACCCCAGGTGCAGGATGAGAATCCGTCCCGGCCGGATCACACGCCCGCCGATCTCGACCGGATGATGCACCTGTCTGCTCTTTATCTGCACGGGAGCGTCGAGTCTCAACAGCTCTTCGACCGCTCTGGGGACCAGGCCAGGGTTGACCCGAATGGTCGCCAGCTGGTCCGGGCGAGCCGCGAGCGCCGCACAGCCGTTCGCCAGCAGATCGGTCGTCGTCGAGAAGCCAGCGAACAGCAAAAATACAACATTGTCGATGAGAGTCTGCCGGCTGGCCGTGGCCTCCTCGACCTGGCACAGCCGGGAAACGAGGTCGTCGCCGGGCCCGCGCCGCTTCTCTTCGAAGAGGGCGGTGACCTTGTCCCGCATCCACTCCAGCGCCGTGGTGGTCTCCGCCCGTCCGGCTACCGGGAGGTAGGTCGCGAAGGCTTGCGACAGGAGTCTGGCCCAAGGGCGCACTTCGTCGAGGTTCTCGAGGTCCAGCCCCACGAAGTCGGCGAGCACCCGGATCGGCAGCTTGTCGGCCAGATCGGCCACCGCGTCGAACCGTCCTGTGCCGGCGGCCGGTGCAAGCAGCCGGCTGACTATCGAGTCAATGCGGCGACGCCGCTCTCGCACCGCACGGGTGGTGAACTCACTTGCGAACAGGCGGCGCAACACTGTGTGCACAGGTGGGTCGCGATTCAGCATGACGTGCCCGAGGAAGTCCGCCAGGGGGCCATCGCCCAGTGCGATCCGGTGGTACTCCCCGCCGAACTCAGCGCCGAGACGGGCGTCGCCGACCAGGGCGGCCACGTCGGCGTACCTGGTCACTACCCATTGTGCCGGGCCGCCCCGGCAAAGCGGTCCGGCCTCGCGGAGCCGCCGGTAGACGGGATAAGGGTCGTCGAGCTGAGCGAGGGCCAGCGGATCGTACTTCGGCGGCAAGTTCACGAGTTCGCCTCCTTCGCACGCCCCGACCCCGCCCGGCATTCATGCGGACAGCTCACCGGCATCGCCAAGGTGCGCTGCCACGACCCTGAGGACCGCGTCGCGCTGCGCTACGAGGTAGAAATGGTCGCCAGGAAAGACGTGCAACGTCATGGGCCCAGCGGTCATCTCGGTCCACGGCCGCATGTCGTCCGGGGTCGCGTCGGGGTCGTCGTCGCCGGCCAGTCCCACGACGGGGGTGCCGAGCCGTCCCGGCGACGGCCGGTAGCGGGCGACTGCGCGGTAGTCGCTGCGAAGTCCGGCGAGTACGACGTCGCGTACCGCCGGCTGGTCGATCAGGGCCGCCGGTGTGGCCCCCAGCCGCCGCAGGTCGCCGATGAGCGCCTGATCGGTGAACTCAGTCAGACAGCTCCGGAGCGGAAGGCCAGGTGCGGGATGGCTCGACAAGAACGTGGCGACCGGCTCGATGCCCAGCGCCTCGAGGCGTAGTGCGGTCTCGAACGCCACGACAGCACCCATGCTGTGACCCAGCAGCGCGACCCGGCGATCAGGCGCCGGCCAGGCCTGGGTTCGCAGAGCCGTTATGATGCCGTCGGCAAGCTGGTGCACGTCGTCGATGCAGGGCTCGCGCAGCCGGTCGAGCCGCCCGGGGTACTGAACGGCAGTGAGTTCGACCGTGGCCGGCAGCCGCGCCCCCCACGAGTGGAAGAACGAGGCCGCGCCGCCGGCATGCGGGAACGCCAGCAAGGCGGTGCGTGCGCGTGGACGAGGATGGGCACATCGCAGCCACGCACCGCTTGCGTACCGCTGGCCATTGCGCGGATTCATACCGCGCCCTCCTCCATGCTTGCCGCCAGGAACGCTTGCGAACCCGCCGGCCCGCGGAGCGCGGGTCCGGCGCCGAATGTCCGGAACCCCGTCACGGCGTCGGCGGTCAGCAGCTTCTCCTTCGCCCACGCAGGATCGAGTACGTCGGCGGCGAAGTGCACGCCTGGTGGGACCGCGCCCTCGAGCACGGCCAGTCCCGTCATCGCCGCGGTCGCCGCGGTCAGCTCACTGGAACCCTTGCCCGACAAGACCGTCGTCGGCACCGTCGGCTGCCCGCACAACTGGAAGACAAGCCGCTGATATTGCGAACGCCCGAACAGGTCGAGCTCGCTGGCGGTGACCAGTGCCTCGGCGTCCACCGAGCCCGTGCGAGCCGCGGCCAACGTCGCTCGCAGCCGGCTGCCTGGGAAAACTATGTAGAACACTAGTTCGGCGAGATCGAGGCGCTGGGCCAGCCGCTCCATCTCGGAGCTCAGGAAGGGCACGCCACTCGCTGGCTCTGGGAAGTACGGGATTTCCCCCTCGATGGGCGGGACACCAGCCCGCTCCACCCGGGCTCCGTTGCGCCACACGGCGAAGGTCCGGCCTGCCGCCCCATTTGCCACGGCCAGGTAGTCAGCGGCCCCGCCAGGCGAGAACCGATCCTGCCCGCCCACGTAGCAGACCAGGTGACTGCCTCGCTCCGTCACGAGATGCCGGGGCAGCAAGCCGGTCAGGCCGGGCAGCATGCCGGCCGACAGCACGACCGGCTCGGGATGGGCTCCGCCCGACAGCAGCTCGTAGACCGGTTCGTCCCCACCCGGGTCGACGTAGGGCACGCCGCCCGCTGCCGCCGCGTCCGCCACCATTGCCCTGATCCTCGATGACGCCGCGGCGCAGTTGATGACCAGCCGCAGCGACGCGCAGAACCGTTCCACCGCGGCCGGTTCGCTGATGTCGACCACGACATCCGCCTTCGCCGGATCCCGGCCGGCGACCACGATCGGTCCCAGTCCCCAGCCCCGTAGCTGCGCCACTGTCGCGCGGCCAACGGATCCGTATCCGCCGATGACACCGATCGCGGTCATGGGCCATCTCGTAGCTGCGCGGCGAGAGCCATGATGGACGGACCCTCCAGCAGTACCCGGAGCAGTTTGCTGAACGACAACGGCCTCGCCTCGATGACCTGCTCGATCAACTGCCCGGCCAGTTCCGAGGCGAGCAGGGAATCCCCGCCGAGTTCGTAGAAGCCCTGGGAACGTCCTACCGCCGGCAGGTCCAGGACCTGACTCCACAGGGCCGCTATCCGGCGCTCGAGATCGTCGCACGGCTCGTCAGCCGACGGCTCCGCGGCTCTGCGCGACCGGGGGATGAGATGGCGCAATCTATCCCGGTCGACCTTCCCGTTGGCGGTTAGCGGAAGGTGGTCCACGATCTGCACCACGCTGGGCACCATGACGGCCGGCAATCGCTGCGCGGCGCCCTCGGCGATCTGTTCCGGCCGCAGCGGTGCACGATCGGTCTTCACTTGGCAGCCATACACATAGAGCCCGATCCTGGTAAAGAGATCATGGTCCTCGGGGAGTGTGAATACCAGCTCATCGCCGAGCAGCGTGAGCCAGTCCTGGTGCGACACGAACGTCTGGTCCCGGCCGCGTCTCATATCAGCGAAGTCCTCGGCGCGGCCATCGGTGAGCAACAGTTCCATCGAGGTCATGATCTGGTAGTGGTCGCGCGTCATCTCCGCGAACAGCAGCCATCCACCCGGAGCCAGCAGCTCACGCAACGCCCCGAGAGTGCGGCCGACATGCTTTGTCGCGTGGAAGACGTCTCCCATGACAATGGCGTCGAACGAGTTGGGCGAGAATCCCTGCGCCCGGAAGTCGGCGTCGATGTCGAGGGTTGCGTAGCGCACCCAGGGAAATCCGCCGAAAGCGTTCCTGGCCTTATTGATGAAGAACTGGGAAAGGTCTGTGAACACGTATTCTACGTCGAACTCCGCGAGCGCCGGAATGACATCCATGCTGGTGCCGCCGACTCCGGCACCGACCTCGAGAACGCGGCATGGCTTCGCGGCCGTCCTGGCAATGGTTGTGATCGCTGCCGCAAGGATCGCGTTGGCCCAGCGATTGAAGAGCGTCACGTTGTACAGCGACTCTCCGATGTCCACCCGCCCTTCCGGGAACAGCAACTGGGCCGCGTCGGGCCCTTCGCTGCGGAGAACCTCCGGAAGACTCGCGGTGCACGCCTTGAAGTAGTCGTGGACCTTCGCCGCAGCCGGGTCCAGGCGCGTGACCAGGTTGTCTACCTCGCGCCAGCCCGCCGCGATGGCGGACGGCTCGGCTCGGAGATCTGCCCGATAACCGCTGGCGCCGTCCTTTACGAGCAGGCCGTGGTCGGTCAGCGCCCGGACCCAGCGCCGTACCACCCGATGGTGCCGTGGCGGTGAATGGGTCTGCGCAAGAATCTGTTCCAGCGAATGCGTGTCTTGCGGATGCTGGAACAGGCCATCGCGCTGGAACGCCTGGAGCATGCACAGCAACGCGATATCGTCCAGCCGCCGCAGGTAATCGACATACTGTGCACGATCGACACCCGCGGTGCTCCGATCAGCTATTGCGGTGGCAGCCTCGATCACGTCAGTTACGAGTTCGGTAACGTCGTGCTCAGCTTGGGCGGCGGGCTCGATGAATGCCACCAGCCGTCGATCGGACCGCGAGAAATCGTCCAGTATTACGGCGGCGTTGGCGACTTGCGGATCGGCGGCCAACGCCGCCTCGACTTCGGCCAGCTCGATCCGGTGACCCCGGATCTTGACCTGGTTGTCCGCTCGGCCGAGGAACTCGATGTTCCCATCCGGCAGGTAGCGACCGAGGTCGCCGGTCCGGTACAGTCGTTCGCCCGTGCGAGGATGCCGAACGAATCGCTCGGCCGTGCGTACGGGGTCGCCAAGGTAGCCGTCGGCGACGCCCGCGCCACCGATGTAAATTTCGCCAATCACACCATCGGGGCATACCTGCCACCGCCGGCCGAGTACGTACATCTGCTGGTTCGACAACGGCTTACCGTACGGAATGCTGCGCCACTGTTCGCCGACCGCGCCGATCGGGTAGCAGATCGACCAGATCGACCCTTCAGTCGCGCCGCCAAGGCTGATCAGTGCGAGATCAGGAACGAAACGGCGGATCCGGTCCGGCAGGCTTACCGGGATCCAGTCGCCGGAGAGCAGCGCGAGCCGCAATGACGAAATGCCGGGACCCGGCGCCGTCGAGAGAAAGTCGGCCATCATCTGTAGATGAGCCGGTACTGAGTTCCATAGCGTCACCCGGTGCTGAGCGATCAGCTCAGCCCAGTGTGATGGCATGCCCCGCTGCTCGTGGTCGGGCACGACCAGGCAGCCACCGACGGCGAGTGGCCCGAACATGTCGTAGACCGAAAGATCAAAACCGAGATTGGCCAGCCCGAGGATCCTGTCCCCCGCGCTGACTCCGAACCGCCGGTTCACGTCCGCCACAGTGTTCAGTGCACTACGGTGGCTGATCATGACTCCCTTCGGCGAGCCGGTGGAGCCGGACGTGTAGATGACGTATGCCACGTCGGAGATGGGCCGCCGCGCGAGCGCCTCCCGGCAGAATGACGCGAGATCCACCTCCGCGCCGGGTCCGGCCGGCTCGTCGATGGCTATCACGTGCAGGCCGTCTGGCCAGGTCATCCCCTCGCGCAAGTGTTCCTGGGTCAGCACGGTCGTGACGCCGGCGTCGGACAGCATACGGTCACGCCGCATGGCCGGCTGATTGGTATCGATCGGCAGGTACGGCGCGCCGGCCAGCAGAACGCCGAGCACGCCGATGATCTGGCCGGGACCGCGATCGGCGATCACCGCGATCGGTGCGGCGGACCGGGCGTCCCTGCCCGCCAGCTCGATGGCCAGGCTCACCGCCCGGCGCAGCAGCACATCGTAGGTCAGCGTTCCCCAGGAGCCCGCTATAGCCGGCAGATGAGGCGTTCGAAGGGCCTGCCTGACAACCGGCTCATGAAGCAACCGGTGCGCGGGCAGGCTGGGGGTGGCGGTCGCGTTCGCGACCCGGCGGCGCTCTTCCTGAGCGGCCGGCAGCGGCACGAAGACCGGCCGGTCCCAGCGGTCGCCGCTGTCCGCCAGGCTGCGCAGCAGCCGTTCGAAGGCCGCGAACATGTCATCGATCAGCCCGTCTGGGAAGACTCCCTCGCGGACGTCCCAGTTGACGATCAATGCTTCGCTGGCTACGAGCGCCTGGCAGTCGACCCACACTTGCGGGGTCTGGGTGAGCCCGTACACCAAGGTGGCGTCCCGCCAGAACCCCGGGCCCCGGTTGCCGAGCGCGATAGCGCTGGTGAACACGATCGGCATCAGCGCTTCGGCCCGGCCCCGGCGCAACCCGAGTTCGCGCAGTACCTCAACACCGGAGCAGGCCATGTGGTCCATGTCCGCCCACAGTTGCGCCTGCAGCGCACGGGCTCCATCGGCGAAGCTGTCCTCCGCCCGCGGCCGCACCTCGAGCAGGTCCACGGAGGAGAAGTCTCCGACGAGCTGATCGACCTGCTGATGCACCGCCAGCCGATTGAGCAGGGTGACACTGAGTGTAAAGCCGTCCTGCGACGTCCAACGGCTGATCGTCTCCGCATAGGCGCCGAGCACAGCACCCGATGGGGTCAGCCCGCGGCTCGCGGTCAGCTCCTGCAGCCGCCGCCATTGCTCAGGAGCTAGCCGGGTCTGCCACCGGCGGAAGCCGGCCTGCCCGCGCTTGCGCGGATCGGCCCGCACCGGCAGCTTCGGCGCGGGGGGCAGACCATCGATCCGCCGCCACCAGTAGTCACGCGCGCGGCGGTACCCGCGTCGATCCTTCATCCGCTGCTGGGCCGCTATGTAGTCGCGGAACGTGATATCCAGGGTTGGCAACGGCCTGCCGGGGTCGTGGCAGAGCTGATGCAACTCATCCAGCAGCAGCTGGATGCTCATGAAGTCAGCGATCAACAGATCGAACGAGAGGTGAAGCACCGATCGCTCCGGCGTCAGCGACAATCTCAGGTCGAACATCGGCCAGCAGCCGGGCTGATATGAGCGAGCGCACATTTCCCGGCGAACCGCGGCCACCTGGCCGGCCACCCGGGCCGGGGAACAGGAGCGAAGGTCTGCGACCGGAATCTCACAGTCCGGAGTGCTGCGCAGGATTTGCTGAAACCCCCGCTCGTCGACAACTGCCCGCAGCATCGGGTGCCGTTCGATCAGCTTCTGCCAGGCCACCGGCAGCCGTTGCGGATCCATATCGGTGAGGCCGGCTTCGAGATAGACCTGACAACCCACGCCGCCATAGTCGAGACCATCGCTTCGGCCCAGGAGATATGCGGTTTGCACGTCGGTCAGCGGGAAGGGATCGCTGGCGTGGCCGGGCTCGGCCACCAGCAGATCCGGGCTGAGGTCATCTCGCAAATACTCGAGCAGCGCGGACCGGTGCCGTCGCAGCTCCGCCCTGTCCTCGTCGCTCAGCGCGCCTCGCGGCGCGCGAAACCGCAGCTCACCGGCTGCCGCCCACAGCTGCACGCCGACCGCCTCCAGCCGGCCGACCAGTTCGGCTGGGTGTGCGGCTGCCCGGTTGTTTATCACACGGTTCTCCATGCCTCCGGGACGAACGATGGCGCGAGCGGACTCACTGCCGCAAGCGGCCGCGTTAGCTCACCCAGCGCCCTGCGGGTTCACCGCCCGGGCCACAGGACAGGGCATGACTCGCGCCCCTCGCCCGGATCGGGCGCTTAAATTAGCGTCCTGATAAGGGATCAGCGCCGTGTTCGAGTGAGGAAGTCACGCAGTTGGCCGTGACCAAGGCCCCGGACGTCAGGGTTCGGACGACAGATGAGGACGAACGCCGGTGGGCGATCTGGACGAAGACACCGCGATCGAGCGCATCGGCCACGGCCGCTACCGGGCGGCCATTTCCTCCGATTGGGCCTTGTGGAGACCGGTAGGCGGATATCTCGCCGCCATCGCGTTGCGCGCGGCCGGCGCGCATTCAGCTATGCCGCTGCCGGCCAGCCTAAGTTGCCAGTACCTCTCGCCGGCGCGCTTCGACGTCGTGGATCTCGAAGTAGATTGCCTGCGGACGGCACGCCATGCGAAGTCGCTGACCGTGCTGATGAGGCAGAACGGCACTCCCGTGATGAGCGCGCTGGTCTGGACGATCGCTGACGACCTCAAAGGCCCGCAGCGGCGGTTCTCCCGCCCGCCGGATGTGCCCGCGCCGGAGCTGGTCGCCGAGCTGGCGCGCGACCGCAGCCTGGCGGACATGACCGCGGCCGGGGCCACGGCCACCGGAACCTTCTGGCGAAACCTGGAGCTGAGGACGGTCCCATTTGATCACAGCCAGTCTGAGGGGCTCCAGATCCACAGCTGGGCCAGGTTCCGGCCGCGTGCGTACTTCAGCGACCCGTGGCTGGACGCCTGCCGGGAGCTGATCACTATTGACACAGCGATTTTCCCGGCTATAGCCATAGCGCTGGCGGGCGGCAGGTGCGTTGCCCTCAGCATCGACCTCTACGTCGCATTCCATTCGCCTCCGCCGGCCGAGGACTACCTGCTCGTGACGGCTCAAAGTACCGCAGCGGGGGCCGGGCTGGTCAGCGGCACAGCACAGACGCGATCCGCGGACGGTACTCTCACGGCCAGCGGCGGGTCCCAGCTCATGTGCCGGATGCTCGGCTAGCGACGGGTTCGGCAAGGACCTCGGTTCCCTCGATCTCCCCGGCGACGTAGGCGGCCCACATGTCCCGGCGCTTGGGCTTGCCGCTGGTCGTGCGGCGGATCGATCGTCGCGGGACGTCGAGAATGACGGTAGTCACATCCTGCGTCATGCGCCGCATGGTGGCCGCCGCCGCGGCAGTCCACTCCTCGTGCGGCTGTTCGAGGAGGATCACGGCGGTCGCGCCGCGTCCCGACGAGCCGAGCAGGACGGCTACCCGCAGGCGCGGCAGGCCGGCCCCGGCCAGCGCGCTCTCGATATCCTCTGCGAACACCGTCCGGCCACGGACCTTCATGGCGTCGCCAAGGCGGCCGATGACGAACAGCTGCCCGTCCTCCATGAAGCCCGCATCGCCGGTCCACAGCACGTCGTCGCGCCATTCGGTGAGGCTCGCTGATGCTTCGCCGCGGATGTATCCCCCGGCGACCGAGGTACCGCGTACCACGATCTGCCCGACATGACGGTCCGGCAGTGGCCGGCCCGCCTCGTCCATGACCGCGACCGTGACGCCGTCCACGGCACGCCCGCAGCCGACCATCTGCCGCACCATCGCGCCCGTCGATGTCACTGGCTGGCCGAGCGACACAAACTGAGGCGCGACCGAAACCGTTGCCAGCTCCTCGCGGAGCGGCAGCCCGGTGACCGCAAGGGTCGCCTCCGCCAGTCCGTACGCTGGCAGCAGCGCCCGCCGGTCGAATCCGAACGGGCCCATCAGAGCCATGAAGCGGTCCAGTACATCGGGATCGGTGCGCTCCGCGCCGATGATGAGGGCGCGCCAGCCGGAAAAGTCGGAGCCGGCCAGCATCTCGGGTGATATCCGGCGGGCGATGTAGTCAAGGCCGAACGGCGGCATCGCGGTCATCGCGGCACCCGGCGCGTTGAAGCAGGCCAGGTAGCGGGCCGGGTCGCGGATGAAGTCGGCCGGGTCTTGCAGCCACACGTCACGCTGCTGGACGACCGGGGTCATCAGGCACCCGATCAGCCCCATGTCGTGATGCACCGGCAGCCACGACGCGGTCACGTCGCCTTCGGCCATCTCCAGCCAGTTGCTGATCGCGGCTATGTTCGCGGCGAGGGCGGAAACCGGCACCCGCACCCCCTTGACCCGGCCACTCGATCCCGAAGTGAACTGCAGCAGCGCGGTGCTCGCCGGGCGGCCCGACGCGCATTCGCCCCTGGATGCAAGCTCGGCCGCGGTGCGGACCCGCGTTTCCCGGCCGCCGTGGCCGCTGCCGGTCAGCCGCTCCACGAGGCTGGCAGTGGTGATCACCATCGACGGCCGCGCGACCTCGCTGATCGCGTCCAGGTGCCGCGTGTAGAGCACCTGGCTCTGGAAGAGGTGCGGCGGTGCAACCGGGCAAGGGACAGCCCCGGCGAGCATGACGCCGTACAACGCCGCGACGAACTCCGGCCCGGTGCGCTCGACGACAAGAACCCGGTCGTCGGGCTGGACACCTGACGCGGCGATCCCCCGGCAACCCGGCGAGCGAATTCCGCCAGGTCCGCGTAGGCGCACAAGTCCCAGGCACCGTTCCGCAGGAACCTTATCCCCTGCCGTGCGGCCGGCGCCTCGATCCAGGAAGTCAGTGGGCTGGTCATCACTTCGGGGTCGCCTGACCGGTCAGAGGGCGGGAACAGCCTCGGTCAACGGGAACATTGGCGTCGGCATTACCCGCGTTATACGCAGCCCGGCGCCCTCGGGCAACACGCGGAGCTGCTCCTCGGAGCGAGCACAGCCGCCGCCCATCGCCAGCAGGATCAGGTCGTAGATCTTGCCAAACCTCAGCACCTTCGCCGGGATATACGACCGGCTCATGCAGCAGCAGCCTGCTGTTACCTGGCGCTGGCGGTGTTCGCCGGGCTGGCCGCAACACCCTGGGGGGCGCCTGGTGGCTCGACGGCGTGGTAGCGCTGGGAATCGCAGGCTGGGCCATGGTCGAAGGACGGCGGGCGTGGGCCGGGCGATCATGCGGCTGCATCCCAGCCTGGCCTGCCCTGCTGACAAACCCGGCCCCGGAATTGCCTTCCCATCCTCTGCTTTAATCGGCTATCGTCGATGAACGATGAAGGAACCTGCTGTCCAGCCTCTTGACCGGGCCACCGCGACCGAGTACGCCACCTGGTTCAAGGCGCTCGCCGACCCTACCCGGATCCAGATCGTCTCGTTGCTGGCCCGCCGGGGCGCGCCGATGAACGTGGGCGAGATCGTTGCCGCTGTC